>CAZNTN010000014.1:0-87586 GCA_964575995.1 uncultured Melioribacter sp.
AAACTTAGATGATGGATTTCAATTACGCTTTTTCCTCGCATGTTTAATGCCATATTGCACTTCCCTGTTATTATTAATTGTTTATACCACTAAAACATTTTCTCATAATCAGTTTGCTTGTTTTCTTTGGGAATCCAGTAGCTTTCTGAATAGCTCTTGAATTTTAAATCCAGAAATTTCTTGCCAAAGATTTTGGCTATAAAACCAATTGGAGTAAGAATGACAAAAAACAAAAATGATAAGATAACTCTCGACATTATCCAGCCGAGAAAGAAAGCGATTCCCATCCAAAAACGGTAAACAATTTTCATCTCTTGGCTTTTAGATTTAAGAATTGCGCCAAGTATTAATAGCATTCCGCCGAGTAAAAAAAGAAATCTTACGCTTTGCCAGAAATCTAACCAAAACATCAATGCAGAAAGTAAAACGAAAACAGTTCCAACAGTAAAGCCAAATTTCTTAATGGACTTTTGCGAAAAATCCAAAACCTTTAATTCGTTTACAACGTCTTTAATCAAGCTCATACTTCTGTTTCCAATCTATTGAATCATGAAACTCCGGCTGCTCTTCTTTGTAAAGAATATAATTGCCAAGTGTAAGCACATCTATTTCTGTACGCATAAAGCATTTGTAAGCATCAAGAGGAGATTCTACAATAGGCTCTCCTCTTACATTAAAAGAAGTATTAACAACTACTGGGCAGTCGGTTTTTTCGTAAAATTTGCTAATCAATTTATGATAGAGCGGATTATCATTCTTGTGAACTGTCTGCACACGGGCTGAGTAATCAACATGAGTTACTGCCGGAATTTCGGAACGCACGATGTTTAGTTTATCAATTCCCCAAAGCCGTTTTTCCTCTTCAGTCATCAATCGCTGCCTTTCTTTCTTCACATCGGCAACAATAAGCATATAAGGGCTTTCTCTATCCAGCTCGAACCAATCTGAAACTTTTTCGGCTAACACTGTTGGCGCAAAAGGACGGAAGCTCTCTCTGAATTTAATTTTAAGATTCATTTTCTTCTGCATTTCCGGAGAACGTGCATCGCCAATAATTGATCTTGAGCCGAGCGCTCGCGGACCAAATTCCATTCTTCCTTCAAACCAACCGATAATTTTTCCATCATCTAATAGATTGGCAATCTGGGTTACTAATTCATCTTCTGTAACATTGTGAGCTGGAATTTTATAAATCTTTAAGAACTCTTTTATTTCTTCATCAGAATATTCAGTTCCAAAGTAAGAACCCTTTTGTAGGTCTCTTCCACTTTTTTTAATCATAGGTTCATTGAAATAGTGATGAAACACAGCAAGAGCAGCGCCTAAAGCGCCTCCTGCATCACCGGCTGCAGGCTGTATCCATATATCTTCAAAAATATTTTCACGAAGAAGTTTACCATTGCCAACACAATTTAGAGCAACGCCGCCTGCAAGACATAAATATTTTTCTTGAGTAACTTTTTTAACATGCTTTGCCATGCGAATCATAGTTTCTTCGGTTACATCTTGAAGCGAACGTGCAATATCCATTTCTCTTTGAGTAAGCAGCGATTCCGGCTTTCGCGCTGGTCCATCAAACAAAGAATCAATTTTTGAGCTGGTCATTGTTAAGCCGGTGTTGTAATTAAAATACTCCATATTCATTCTGAACGAACCATCTTCTTTCAAATCAATTAAGTTATCATAAATTGTTTGAACATATTTTGGCTCACCGTACGGAGCTAAGCCCATCACTTTATATTCGCCAGAATTAACTTTGAAACCGGTGAAGTAAGTAAGTGCAGAGTAAAACAAACCAAGCGAATGCGGGTAGTGTAATTCCGAAAGTAATTCTACTTTGTTCTCTTTGCCTATACCAAACGAAGATGTAGCCCATTCACCAACTCCATCAATTGTTATAAATGCAGCTTGTTCGTATGGAGATGGAAAAAAAGCTGAAGCAGCATGCGATTCATGATGCTCCGGGAAAAGAATTCTTCCTTCGTAGTTCAATTCTTTAGCAATGCAATCCTGCATCCATATTTTTTCTTTAAGCCATAGAGGCATTGCCATTATAAATGATTTTATTCCTTTGCCCGGATAACTCAGATATGTTTCAAGAAGCCTATTGAATTTGAGAATTGGTTTATCGTAAAAAGCGGCAGCATCGAGCTGCTCTACTTTTATTCCGGCATAAGAAAGACAAAACTCAACAGCGTACTTTGGGAAGCTGTGATCATGCTTGATTCGGGTAAAACGTTCTTCCTGAGCTGCTGCAAGTATTTCTCCATCTTTCAACAAGCATGCGGCTGAATCATGATAATAAGCTGATATACCGAGAATGTACTTACTCATTAATTTCCTAACTAATAAAATATTCGCTGCCAAATGAGAGCGCACAAAATTAAAGTATTTTTACTTTTGGAAAAACTGTTTAACGTAGACTTATGAACTATAATTTTGTGTTATGCTTCTCCAACATTTCTAGCGGGAAGAATCATATTAATCCGATAGCGGGAGAATTCATTCCGATAAATTGAACCGAAACTTGACTGCTGATAAAATTTCAGAGAACTATTTCTACTAATTTCGATTTATTCAACAGTTACACTCTTTGCTAAGTTTCTTGGCTGGTCAACATTTAGACCTTTCTTAACGGCAATATGATAAGCGAGCAATTGTAACGGTATAACTGTAAGAATCGGCATCAACATACTGTGCGTCTGTGGAATTCTAATTACATGATCTACCATTCTTTCAATTTGATTATCATCTTCGCTTATGATTGCAAGAATTCTTCCCTTTCTTGCGCGTACTTCCTGGATATTGCTCACAACTTTATCATAGACATAATCTTTTGTAGCAATAAAAACAACCGGCATATTATCATCTATTAAAGCAATAGGTCCATGCTTCATTTCTGCAGCTGGATATCCTTCTGCATGAATGTAAGATATTTCCTTTAGTTTGAGAGCACCTTCTAAGGCTACTGGAAAATTGTAACCACGACCTAAGTACAAAAAGTTTTTTGAGTCCACATATTGTCCGGCAAGTTTCTCAATCATACTATTCTGTTTCAGTATATCTTCAATCTTACTATTTAAATTTTGCATCTCTGTAATTATCTCTTGTCCTTTTTGAAGACTCAAATATTTAGAGCGAGCAATAAGAAGAGTAATTAAAGATAGCACAACTAATTGTGCGGTAAAAGCTTTAGTTGATGCAACACCAATTTCTGGTCCGGCGTGAATGTAAACTCCGGCGTGGCTTTCGCGGGCAATAGAACTGCCTACAACGTTGCAAACACCAAGACAGAGCGCGCCTTTCTTTTTTGCTTCTTTAAGAGCAGCTAAAGTATCGGCAGTTTCGCCGCTTTGAGAGATAAATATTACAGTATCATCTTTTGTAATGATAGGATTTCTATAACGGAACTCGGAAGCATAGTCAACTTCTGTAGGAATGCCGGTATATTGTTCGAGCATATACTCGCCAACTAAGCCTGCGTGCCAAGAAGTACCGCAAGCAGAAATAATTATTCTTCTGGAGTTTAGAATTCTCTCTTCAAAACCTTGCAAGCCGCCAAGTTTCGAAATGCCTTCATCAAAAACTAATCTGCCGCGCATCGAGTTGAAAATGGAACCCGGCTGATCCATAATTTCTTTTAACATAAAATGAGGATATCCGCCTTTTGTTATTTCATCAATTCCAACTTCAACCTGGTTGATCTCTTTAATTATGTCTTCATCTTCTATTGTCTTGGTCTTGAAAGAATTTGCTGTTATCTCTGCTATTTCTCCATCTTCTAAATAAACAACTTGTTTTGTATGAGCTATCAGTGCATTCACATCGGATGCTACAAAATTTTCATTTTCACCTATTCCTATTACAAGCGGAGAACCTTTTTTGGCAACAACTATTTTATCTTTTTCGCCGTTGTAGATAACTGCTATTCCGTAAGTACCTTCTACTTCATTTAGCGCATATCTTACTGCCTGAAATAAAGAATTCTTTAACTTGAGATAATGATCTATTAGGTGAGCAAGTACTTCTGTATCTGTTTCGCTAATGAATTCGTAACCTTCTTCTTCAAGTCCTTTTTTAAGAGAAAGATAATTTTCGATAATTCCATTATGAATTAGAAAGAGTGTGTTATCTTTATTTACATGAGGATGTGCATTTGTAACACTTGGTTCACCGTGTGTAGCCCAGCGCGTGTGCCCAATTCCCAAACTTGATTGAAGTTTTTCTCTATGAACTAATTTTTCAAGTTCAACTACTTTGCCTTTGTTCTTAACCACTTTACAATGTGTTGAGTTGATGATGCCTACTCCTGCTGAATCATAACCGCGGTATTCTAAACGTTTTAATCCTTCTATCAAAATAGGTATACAGTTTTTAGAACCAATGTAACCAACTATGCCGCACATAGTTTCTCCTTAAATTATTCTTAACGCAAATTATAAAAAAACTCAGATTCTTTATGTGTTAAGGTTCTATAATTTTTTACACTAATAACAGACTAATTCTTTTCAATATGATAAATAACATGTTGATACTATCATTTTATCATTCGAATAGATGGATGAGGTAGCTTAACAAAATCAAAAAATGGAACCACGCCAAACAAGATGGCGGGCACGCGCAGAATTTTTATGATAATTATGATTTTCGCTGATAATCAAATCTTAACAAATCATAATAATCAGTGTTATCAGCGTTCTACTTTTTTGTCGGTTAGTAGTGAAAATTTTTAGGTTGTAATAATCAGTCATTCTACTGTAGATGGTTTTGGAACAAAATTTAACCCGATTTTAGTTTATAGCATCTCTAATAATTGTCATTCCGCTCTCTACAAAGCGGGGTCGGAATCTCAGCTTTTCTCTATTTGAAAGAAAAAGCTCCGCTCTTCAGAATGACAAACATTTTTGGTTTTTAGTGATGCCCTTTAGAAAAATTTGGATGATTGAACAGACAAATCATAAAAATGTTTAGTGGAGTAATTTATTTAGCCAGGTTCCGCTTGGTACTGTTTAAATGCCGTTGACTACAACCAACGTTCTGATTGTTATCTGTAGTTGATGAATAATGGCTCATTCATTTAACCTCCTATCAATAATTACGAATTCATATTGGAAATCAGAATCTAATGCACAAAGCTCATTTTTATACTTATATTAAGGACATCTTTAATAATTGTCATCCCGCTCCCGATAAAGTCGGGGTAGGAAACTCAACTTTGTCTATTTGAAAGAAAACGCTCCGCTCTTCTGAATGACAAGCATTTTTGGTTTTTAGAGATGCCCTTAACATATATTTAACAAAGAACTATGCGTTTGCATTTTGACTTCACCCAAATATTGTTTTTACTTTCATCATTCATAGCGGCAATCGGACTGATATTTATAATTTATTCAAGAACAACTTCTTCAGTTGCTTCTAGATTATTCATTCTTACTTTGTTTTTAGTAATTGCTTATCTTGTTTCGCATACTGTTCATTTTGTTCTTATGCCTTCAAATTATGTTACTGTGCTTGATATTTCGTGCCATTCGCTTCTGCTTATGATTTTAGTTTCTATTACATTCTTTTCATGGAATTATCCGCTTCCTAAAGAAATCGGATTGCTTCGTGGTCTTCTAATAATTATCCCTTCTACTTTTTTGTTGGTGCTTTTATGGAACGGAAATATTATACACCAGTCAAAAGCACATTTGGATATTTTTACGGCGGAATATTCTGAAATATATCCCCTGTTTCTTTTGTGGTATCTGCTTCTTATTGCGTTAAACGTAGTCTGGATTCTTAAAAAACTTAACTACTCTTCGGAAAACAATTTAAGGAAACAGCTGCTTTTTTATTTATTCGGAATTATTATTACCAACATTTCCACATTTATTTTTGGTCTCTTTCTCCCTTGGGTTCTCGGATTTTATTACTTAACAGAAATAAGTCCTTTGGCTTTTTTACTTGGGTTCATCTTTTTTACCGCAATTGCCATTGATAAGTACAATATGTTTCCACATGCAATCCAAAAAGTGAACAGCTTTAGTCTCAATAAAAAAATAATATTCTCTGCTCTGGTTGTTGTTCCAATCATCATATTGTTAGTTCAGATACCGCTCGGTAGAATTCTATTTAACATAAATTCAACACAAGAGATGATTCGCTTTTTTATCATTAGTCTCTTTATTGGTGTAATAGTCAGCATTGGCATGTCGTTCATAGTTTCTAGAATTATAGCACAACCCATAATGCTGCTAAAAGAAAAGGTTGCCGAAATTGGCAAAGGAAATTTTTTAGTAAACGTAGAATATGATTCAAATGATGAAATTGGTGAACTGGCGCAAGCAGTTAACGGCATGGCATCTTCTTTAGACAAAAACATAAAAGAAAGGAAACAACTTGAAGCGGAGATTATCCAATCAGAAAAGTTTTCCGCTCTCGGTAAAATGTCTGCCGCCCTTGCTCACGAAATTAAAACTCCCCTCACATCAATTAAGTTGAACGTTGATATTCTTAACCAAACTCTAAACCTAAAACTGGAAGACAAAGAATCTTTTCAAATAATTAGTAAAGAAATAAACCGCCTGACAGAACTTGTAAAAGAAGTGTTGCAAGTTTCCCGAACAGCTCCTTTGAACTATTCAAGACTTGTTCTAAATGATTTTGTTGATGACGTCTTACACCAGCTTGAATTTGATACTAATCTTAAAGATATAAGTTTCAGCAATTTAACAACGGATATAGTTTTTAATGCCGATTCGGATAAACTTAAGCAGGTATTTTTAAATATACTACAAAACTCTATTGAGGCAATCTCACAAAGCGGCTCTATCAAAATTCTCTCCTTTTATGATGATAAAACTCTTACGGTTTGTTTTTCTGATAACGGCTGCGGAATTAACGATAAGCAAAATATCTTTGATCCCTTCTTTACTACTAAAGCTTCTGGCACTGGACTAGGTTTATCAATATCCAAGAAAATTATTGAACACCATGGCGGGATTTTATATCTCGTTTCCTCCTGTCCCGGCGAAACAATTTTTGAAATTAAATTACCTTTGAATGATAATGGAAAAAATCTTAGTAATTGATGATGACGAATCCATTCGTCTTACTCTTTCTAACTTCATTAAAAGACTCGGCTATTTGGCAGCCTCTGCTGGAGATGGCAAAGAAGGCTTAACTGCAATTAGTAATGAACAGCCTGATCTCATTATCTCCGACATTCGAATGCCAAATCTAAGTGGACTTGATTTGCTTAAGAAAGTAAAGGAATCTAATCCGCAAAGTAAAATCATTCTAATCACCGCTCACGATGATGTACAAACAACTATTGATGCAATGCAATATGGCGCTTATGATTATCTCGAAAAGCCTCTCGATATTGAACGATTAAAAGTTACTATCTCTCGTGCACTTGAATCGAAAAAATTAAGTGAAAGAATCGAATCTTTAGTTGAAGATAATGTTGAGGAATTTCAGCCGGAAAAAAGAATCATTGGTAAATCTAAATCAATGAAAGATGTTTATAAAATAATTGGGCGGGTTTCTTCTAACCGCGTTACCGTTTTACTGCAAGGTGAAAGCGGAACCGGAAAAGAGCTTGTCGCTAAATCAATTCATTACAGCGGAATTACAAAGTCGGAACCATTTATTGCGGTAAATTGCACAGCCATTACAGAATCTTTACTCGAAAGCGAATTGTTCGGTCACGAGAAAGGCGCCTTTACCGGCGCCGATAGAACTAAAAAAGGAAAATTTGAACTTGCCGGTAGCGGAACAATATTTCTCGATGAGATTTCAGAAATGTCTCAACATTTACAAGTAAAACTCCTTCGTGTATTACAAGAAAAAGAGTTCGATAGAGTTGGTGGAGAAAACACCATTCCAATGAAAGCCAGAATAATAACTGCCACTAATAAAAATTTAGAGCAGCTCATAAAGGAAAATAGATTTAGAGAAGATTTATTTTACCGGCTTAACGTTGTAAAACTGGAACTACCGCCACTTCGCCACCGGAAAGACGATATCCCTCTTCTTGTAAATTTCCTTTTGCAAAAAATTAATAACGAACTACACAAAAATGTTTTAAAAATTTCTAATGAAGCGCTTAAAATACTATCCGATTATGAATGGAGTGGAAATGTTAGAGAATTAGAAAATGCTTTAATGCAAGCTGTTGTAATTAACACTGGTGATATTTTGCTGCCCGAACATATTATGCTCAAAAACCATTTTGCTGATTCCAGCCGCTACCATCTAAACTTACCACTTTCAGAAGTCGAAAAGCGGCATATAGAAGCAGTTTTGAATTCTTCTAATTGGAATAAATCAAAATCATCAGAAATTCTTGGTATCTCCCTTCCAACACTTTATTCTAAAATTGAATCCTATAAACTCGTTAAGAAAGAATAGAGGGCAGTTCTGAAAATATTCGCAAAGTGATGGCTATGACACAATATCCTTTGTCACGTGTTCTTTGCGGGCGGTTTCTTTCTCCCGCTTATCCACATATAGCGCGATTGAATTTTTAAAAAAAACTGATTTTAGAACCGCCCTAGAATTAAACCATAAAGAATTTTAAATCACTCTAAACTTTCCTTATGGTTATACTTTTGTGTACCTCAATTTTCCTAAAATTCTACCGTTTAATTAGGCACGGTTATTGGTTTTAACTTCCAAAAGAAATTTTGAGATATGGAAAAATTGATTTGGAGTGTCGTTTACTTACTTATGATTGGGTTTATCGTTCTGCAGATTTTTGTCAAAACAGGTAATCATTCTAATCCTAATTACACTTTACGGAGAAAGTAAATGATAGAAAAAATTATTGATTGGTCTGCAAACAACAGATTCATTGTAATACTGATTTATCAGCTTGTCATCGGCTTTGGCATTTACAGCGTTGTTAATTTGCCGGTTGATGCCATTCCCGATGTCTCTGAAAATCAAGTTATAGTATTTACTGAATGGATGGGTCGTTCTCCTCAAATTATCGAAGACCAAGTTACCTATCCAATTGTTTCCGGTCTGCAAGGTTTGCCTCAGGTTAAAGCTGTACGTGCAACTTCAATGTTCGGCATGTCTTTCGTATTTGTTGTCTTCGAAGATGATGTTGATACTTACTTTGCGCGCACACGCGTCCTCGAAAGAATGAATTCGGTTCAAGCTCAACTGCCTTCCGGCGTTGTTCCTTCACTCGGTCCAGATGGAACAGGTGTAGGGCACGTTTACTGGTACACTGTTGAAGGCAAAGGATATGATTTAGGAACCTTGCGCGCGTTGCAAGATTGGTATTTACGATACAAACTTTCTTCTGTTGATGGTGTTGCAGAAGTTGCAAGTATTGGCGGATTCGTAAAACAGTATCAAGTTGATGTTAATCCAACTGATCTTCGTGCATACAATCTAACAGTTTCGGATGTTGTAAACGCAGTCCAACGAAGCAATAACGAAGTTGGTGGAAAAATATTGGAAGTAAGCGACGCTGAATATTTTGTTCGCGGTCAAGGCTACATTCAATCAAAGCAAGATGTTGAAAACACTGTTATAAAGACTTCTGCTAACGGAATTCCAATTCTCATCGCAAATATTGCTAGCGTTACTATTGGTGGCGATATAAGACGAGGTGCTTTAGAAAAAAATGGTGAAGGTCAAGCTGTTGGTGGAATTGTTGTTATGCGTAATGGCGAAAATGCTCAAAGAGTTATTGATAGAGTCAAAGAAAAAATAAAAGAGATTTCTCCCGGTCTGCCGCCTGGAGTTGAAGTGGTTACTTCTTATGATAGAAGCACTTTAATTAAAGAGGCTATCGGAACACTAGATAGAGCATTAATCGAAGCAGCAATAACAGTATCAATCATGGTTGCAATCTTTTTGCTGCATTGGCGAAGCATAGTAAGAATTCTAATCGAAATTCCTATCGCCGTTCTCATTTCTTTCATTCTAATGTACATGTTTGATATTACATCAAACATTATGAGCTTAGGCGGAATTATTATAGCTATAGGAGTAATAGTTGACTCTTCCATTGTTCTTGTTGAGAATGGCTACCGGAACATAGCTAAAGCTATCGAAGAAAAAGGGCATCTCTCGAATGACGAATACAAAAAGATTTCGATTGATTCGGCTAAACAAGTAGGTAGAGCTATTTTCTTTTCAATACTTATAATCATTGTATCATTTCTGCCGGTATTTCTTTTAACCGGGCAAGAAGGTAAAATGTTTAAACCTCTCGCCTTTACCAAATCTTTCACAATGATTGGATCCGCTATTGTTGTTATCTCTCTTATACCTGTTTTAATGACTATGCTTATGCGTGGCAGATTTAGACCCGAAGAAAAAAACCCTACTACAAAATTCTTCATTAGACTATATGCGCCGATAATTAACTGGGTGCTTAAACACAGAAAAACCACAGTTGCAATTAATGTTTTTGCACTTATTATAACCGTTCCAATGATTCTAAATACCGGAAGCGAATTTATGCCCCCGCTCGATGAAGGTTCAATTCTTTATATGCCTGTAACATTGCCTGGCGCTTCTATCACTGAAGTAAATAGAATTCTACAAGAACAAAATAAAATCATAAAGTCGGTCCCGGAAGTTTATCATGTTCTGGGTAAAACCGGTAGAGCAGAAACCGCCACCGATAACGCTCCACTTAGCATGATAGAAACGATAATATTATTAAAGCCAAAAAGTGAGTGGCGCCCCGGCATAACTAAACAAGCTATTGTTGCCGAACTTGATTCCAAATTGCAATTTCCTGGTGTACGTAATGGTTGGACTCAGCCTATCATTAATAGAATAAATATGCTTGCAACCGGAGTAAGAACAGATATTGGTTTTAAAGTATTTGGTCCAAATCTCGATACTCTCGAAACATATGCAATTAAGGCAGAAAAATTACTTAATACTGTTAACGGCGCCGCTGACGTTGTGGCAGAACGAGTGCAGAACGGCTACTATCTTGATATAAATATTAAACGTGGAATTGCAGCCCGTTACGGTGTAAACATACGCGACCTTCAGGACATTATAGAAACTGCTATAGGCGGACAAAATCTTGGAATCGTACTCGAAGGAAGGATGCGCTTTCCTATTAGAATGCGTTATCAAAAAGATTATCGTGATAATATAGAGGAATTGAAAAGTCTTATAGTACCTGTATCCTTATCCAATCCTATGGCTTCTCAATCCTCATATAGTGGAATGAGCGGTGGCGGAATGGGAAAAAGCAATTCCGGTGGAATGCTATCATCAATGGTAAACACTAATCAAACCGGCATTATTCCACAAACATCTAATTTGCAATCTTATTTTTCGCTTACCAGCACAAATCAAAACGCCGTAACCTATTTACCACTTGCTGAATTAGCAGATATAAATTTAGTAACTGGTTCTCCTATGATTAGCAGCGAAAACGGAATGCTTCGCTCAATCGTTTTTATGAACACTCGTGGAAGAGACATGGGCAGTGTTATGGAGGAAGCTAAGCAAGTAATTGCTGATAAATTAAACCTTCCTCCCGGATATTCTTATAACTGGAGCGGCCAATATGAAAGTAAAATTCGTGCTCAACAGTCTATAAAAATAATTATGCCTGTTGTTTTTCTTTTGATTTTCGTCTTACTCTATTTCACTCTTAAAGATTACTTAGAAGCTGGTGTTGTAATGCTTTCGGTTCCATTTGCGCTTATCGGTGGCATGTATATGGTTTACGCGCTTGGATATAATTTTTCAGTCGCTGTTTGGGTCGGCTTCATTGCTCTTTATGGTGTAGCCGTTGAAACTGGTGTGGTTATGGTTGTTTACCTTCACGAAGCTCTTGATAAAAGACTACGCGCTTTCTACAAAGGCGATAGAGGGCACATAACCGAAGAAGATATTTATGACGCAACTGTTGAAGGTTCTGTTCTTCGATTACGCCCTAAGCTTATGACAGTTGGAACCTCTATGGTTGGTTTAATTCCGGTTATGTGGGCAAGCGGCACTGGTTCCGATGTTATGAAACCTTTAATAGCTCCTATGATTGGCGGTTTATTCACTTCTGCTATTCATGTGCTCGTAGTAACTCCAATTCTCTTTGCAATGATGAAAGAACGCGCTCTTAAAAAAGGAAAACTAGAAATATCTAAAATGGCTGATTGGATGAAGGAAGGGGAAAAATAATGGAGAATTTAGAATTGAGAATTGAGAATTATAAAATAAGAAAGTCTTTGCGTAATTCTGCGGTTTACTTTGCGTTCTTTGCGGTTAGTATTTTCTTCCTTTCTTTGAATCAACTAAACGCACAACAGATTGATTCTTTGGTTGCAGAAGCGCTAAAAAATAATCCACAGTTGATATCATTCAAATATAAAATTACTGCATCGGAAAAAAGAACCGAATCAATTAACACTTTACCAGCACCCAATTTTTCCGTCGAATTTTCTCAAGTGCCTGCTTCTTCTCTAAATATTTTCAACCAATCTAGCTCTAACAACATTGCACTTTCACAAATGTTTCCTCTTGGTGGAAAGCTAAATGCAATGGCTGAAGTAGAAAGGAAGAATACTTTAGTTGAAGGCAGTAATTACGATGCGGCAAAGGTCAATCTTATTGCTCAAGTGAAAATGAATTATTACTCTCTTTGGTTAATTGACAAAAGCATTGAAATTCAAACAAAGAATATTTCTTTGTTGAGCGAAGTTGTAAAGTCTATCGAATTAAACTACTATACAAATACAGTAAGTCAAGCAGATGTACTTACTTTGCAGAGCGAAATTGCTTCCAATGAAACGCAACTTTTAATACTTGCCAACCGTAAAGATGCGCTAATTTATAAACTCAATTCATTACTCGGTCGCAATTTGGACTCAAAAAGTGTTTTTGCGGTTGAAGATTTTACTGAAGACCGCCTAAATTCATCGCAAGCTAAGCTGGAAGAAATACTTGCTTATTCAAATCCCTCTTTAATCAAAATGAGTGATATGGTAGAAATGAACAAAGCTATGATTGAGGCTAACAACCGTGAGCTTATTCCAGATTTAATGGTTCAAGCAATGTTTATGCGTATGCCGCGAGGTATGATCTTAACTTCGAAAAGTGATCTTTCAATGCTCGACCCTAAAACTGAGACCATGTATTCACTTATGTTTTCTATTAATCTTCCCTTTGCACCCTGGTCGGTAAATAAATTCAAAGCAAAAGAAGAAGAATTATTCGCCGGTATTAAGAGTATTGAATACGAAAAAAATAATATGCAGAGAGAAATGACTGCTCAATTGAAAGCCGCATTGGCCAAATATAACACTGCAGTTGACCTAACAAGTCTATACAAAAACAAGGTAATCCCAATGTATCAAAGCGCGGCTGAGTCTCAAGTTTCTTCTTTTCAAAACAACCGGACTGGAGTTACTACTGTTATTGATTCTTTTAGAATGCTTTTAATGCAGCAAATGAATTTTTATATGGCTAAAGCAGATATTCAGATGTACCTTGCCGAAATTGAAATGATGATTGGTAAATCAATCGAAAGTTCTGAGGTGTCAAAATGAAAAACTTTAGAATATATAGAGGAACCAAAATGAAAATTGTTAGATATCTATTAATTCCGCTTATTGCAATTGCGCTTTTAGTTTCCGGATGCTCAAAATCCGAAGAAGCTGGAAACCATGAACATGAAGTTGTTAAACAAAATGATTATTGGACGTGCACAATGCACCCGCAAGTTAGATTGGATAGACCTGGTGTCTGCCCAATCTGCAATATGGACCTAATCAAAAAAACCGACGAAGAAAAGCCGGAAATATCTTCCGAAGCGGACATGACGAATATGGTTACACTTAGTGGGAAAAAACAAGTTCTCGCAAATGTATCAACTGTTGTTGTGAAAAAAGAAAATCTTCAAGAACAAGTTACTGCATACAGTTACCTTGATTTTGCTGAGAACAACCGCAAAACAATTTCTGCACGATTCAATGGAAGAATCGATAAGCTGTTTGTAGATAAAACCGGAGATTATGTTCGTAAAGGTCAGCCATTGTTTGAAATCTACAGTCCGGATTTGGTTCAAGCACAGAATGAATACTTGATAGCCCTAACTAATTCACAAAATGTTTCATTACAAAAAGCAGCTAAGAAAAAATTAGAAATATTTGGCATTACGCCTGAACAAATCCAATCTCTTGAAAAAGCAAGTGAAATAAATCTAACGCTAACATACTATTCCCAAACAAGCGGAACGGTAATTGAAAAGAAAGTTCAAGAAGGAAGTTATGTAAACGAAGGAACCGCAATCTATGAAGTAGCTGAACTTTCAACTCTCTGGAATATTGCCGAAGTGTATGAGAATAATTTATCGAATGCAAAAGTTGGTAGTCCGGTTAAACTGCACTTACGCGCATATCCAGGAGAAGAATTTAACGGCAGAGTTACTTTCATTTATCCGGTTATAAATGCTCAAACAAGAACTGTAAAAGTGAGAAGTGAATTTGCAAGTCTTGGAGGAAAGTTAAAACCACAGATGTATGGGGAAACAATTTTTAATAGCGCTGCGGGTCAAGGTTTACTCGTTCCTGCCGAGGCTGTTATTATAGCTGGTAAAAGAGCAGTAGTTTGGGCAAAAGCCGGCGATGGCATGTTTGAAGCTCGCAGCGTAACCATCGGTAATCGCTATGGAGATAAATACCATATAGTTTCTGGATTAATTGAAGGCGATGAAATAGCTGCAACCGGCGGTTTCTTAATTGATTCTGAAAGCCAGCTTAAAACTGGTATGCCTACCGGGCATCAACATGGCAGTTCAACTCCCAAACAAAAGAAGAAATCTTCTGACGGTATAGAAGAAATGAAAATGTAATCAACTGCTCAACGCTTTTTATAAAACAAAATACATGGAGTTCAAAATGAAAAATACCTTTATGAATCTAAAGTTTTCGTTTCTGCTTGTAGTTTCATGTGTCTTGATAAATGGAAACTTCTCTTTTGCACAAACAACCAAACCAGCTATTCAGGTAGAGCATAAGCAAAATATAAAAGAGGTTGAAATTGCAGTAATTGATTCGAGCATAATCCGCAAAGGAATTATTGACTTAAAAAAAATTGACAAGAATAAAGATGGCAAAGTTTTTCAAGATCAAATGGATTGGAATGTAATTTCTGATAAAGCCGGCAACTGCCCATTATGCAAAATGCCTTTGAGCGAGGGAACACTTGATAGAGCAAAACAAAATTTGAAAGATGCCGGTTTAAAAGTGAAAGAGAAAACTGTTACAATTAAGAAAAGGTAAATATCAATTCTCGAGATAATTAGTTACGAGCGAGTTATGAAAAAGATTTTGGGTATAAATAAAAACAATGATTCCCGTAGAGGGAAAAGTCCAATCTGGATGATTTTTCAAATGAAAACATTTTGGATTGCTCTTTCATTGTTATTTGGATTGATATTGTTTGTTGGAATAGCAGAAGTATTCATTCCCCATAATCATGATTCGTCTGTTCAAGGGGCAATTGAAGCAAAATCAACACCGGAAATAGAAAGCGATGTAATAAGAATATCCTCTAAATTCATTTGTACATGCGGAGATTGCAGAGGTAAGACGCTAACAATTTGCAAGTGCAAGCATGCTGTTACCAGAAGAAAAATGATTCGAGATTTGGTAACTAAGAAAACTAAAGAAGAGGAAATTGTAAAAACAATAAATGCAAAGTATGGAGGATTAAAAAGTTATTCCAAATTTTAACGGAGCAAATGGTTGAGCATTTTTACTACTTACTATTTCTAGAATGGTGAACAATTAACTCAAATTAACAAAATATAGGAGCAACACAATGAAAGCTGTAAAATCAAGTCGAATGCGCTTTTTATTAAGCGTGGCAATGTTAATAATATTTACCGGCATAATATCTGCTCAGCACGATCAGCATCACGGCGGCGGAAATACAGGACAAAATCAGCAGAACCAAATGGGCTCTATGATGCAAAATATGCAAGGCATGATGATTCAAATGGGTCAAATGATGGACAAAAGCAATCAAATGATGAACATGATGAATAACAGGATGCAAAATCACGATATGGGTAAAATGAATATGAACAATGGAATGCTGAACATGATGCAAGGTATGAACCAGATGGGCAAAGATATGCAAGGCGTACTCGATCAAATGAATAAAATGATGGGCGATAAAAACATGATGAATGGTGAAGGCATGAAAGATCACATGAATGCTATGCTCGATAATATGAAAACAATGATGAAGGAATACAAAGGCATGCTCAACAATATGGAAAGCATCCAACAAAAAGGTAAAGGTAAATGATAACTCTCATTGGAATAAATTTTCGGAAGCTGGCATTTGCCGGCTTCCTTACCTCGCTACTGTTTAACTCAATAAAACTTTCTGCACAAGAGGGCTGGTATTTCACCTCAAGCGTTCAGTTTAGCGGCGGCAGCTATGTTTTTGATTCTTATAACCGTGTATTTTCTGTAAATGGCGGTTTGCGTTATCAAAACGATTTTTTGGGCATTACTGCATCAGTTCCACTTGTTTCTAACAATTCCAACTTTAGCCAAGCAAGCGGAATGATGCTTACTACCGGGAATTCCGGCTCTACTTCAAATTCTTTGCAAGGAATGAGTTGGGGAATTGGTGATTTATATACCTATCTCGATTATAAAATTATTTTCGATTATGAAACCGGAATTGATGTTTATGCCAACGCGCAAATAAAAATTCCAACAGCTTCTGCTAATATGAGTTTTGGAACCGGTAAGTTTGATGTAGGGGCTTCCCTAACTCTAAGAAAATCGCTGGATAGCTTTGTAGGCATAATTGATTTGGGTTATTTAATTATCGGCGATCCCGCAAGTGTAGTATATAAAGATCCTCTCACTTATGGAATCGGTTTAGGTAAATTCTTCAACTACGGTGAATATTCCCTCCTTTTTTATTACACCGGTTACACTACTGTAATTGATGGTTTCGATTCTCCTAAACAAATTTCACTTGGCGCTAACTACCGCCTCAGTGATACAATAATTTTATCTGCAATCGGATCCGCCGGCATTGGAAATACTTCCCCGGATTTTACTCTTTCCGGCGGAGTGCGTGTTAAACTGTAACCAATAAATGTAACAATAAATAGGATTGGCTAATGAAGATAAAAGCTGCTGTTCCCCTGCTCATTATTATTTTTTGTTTTTCTGTTACAGCTCAAGACTTAAAAATTTTGTCTTCCGATGCCGGCTCAATCATTTTTGAATACCGACCAATTATAAAAGACACTCTAAGGATAAATCAGAATGGTTTATCTTTCATCCGTCTTGAAATTTCCGGTACACGAAATGAATCATTTTCAAAATCCGGATTATCACAGTCTTTAGTAAAAGAAATAAATATCGGTGTCCTTTCAGAAACCGGAAATACTATACACGTAATTTCTTCAAGCTATACAATTATTTCTGGTCGTTACATTCCAAATCCAACAATCCTAAAAGACACTTCTGGCATTCAGTTTGTTTATAATATAATACCAGATTATTACAATGCAGTTGAAACTGATTTGGTTTCATTTGGTGAATTTGGTCTGATTAGAAATTTACCAGTGCAGACAATCAAAATATATCCGGTTCAATTCAATGCGCCGTTAAATCAAATTAGGGTTTACAACAAAATTGTTTTCAAAGTCAATTTTGCTTCTTCAACAATTCTAAGAGCAACAATTAATGATGAAACACTCAGCAGTTTAATTTTAAATTGGAATGTTGCTAAAAATTGGGGATTGTTGCAGCAAAACCGGCTGCCTAAAATTTCTAATTCTATTTTAGCGGATGGAACCTGGCTTCGCTTCGAAACTAATGAGGAAGGGTTCTATAAAATTGATAGAACCTTCCTTCAGAATTTGGGAGTTGATATTAACACGCTCGACCCTAAAACAATTAAAATTTATGGTTATGGGGGCGCTCCTCTTCCCGAAGATTTGCGTAAAAGCAGTAATCAAGGATTGATCGAAAACGCAATTAAGGTCTTTGGAGAAGAAGACGGGAAATTTGACCCATCCGATTACGTTTTATTTTATGGCAGATCAACTGATTTTTGGGAATACAATAAAGACTATAAAGCAATTCTCCGAACCAAAAACTACTACTCCAAGAAAAATTATTATTGGCTGACCTTTGGAGGAACGTTAGGCAAACGCATGGTTGACAAAAACTCATTAAGCGTAGGCAATGCTTCACCTCAATTTTTCACTTCTGCCTTTAAGACATACGAAAAAGACAGCATAAATATTGGTAAATCCGGGAGAGAGTATTTTGGAGAGCAGATTGATGCCGCTAAAAGCAGCCGCACTTTTGTTAATTCACTTAATGGCTTAGTTCCCGGAAGTCCTATCAAATATACTGTAAGAGTTGCTAATGCTTCTCCTAATTCCGTTCAGTTCCGTATTGATGAATCCGGAACTCAAATTTATGCATCTACAATTTGGGGTATCACTAACTATGATTTTGGTATGGAAGATTTTGCACAAGCTGTTTACCGCGGCAATTTAACTGATGATAGAAGTACTCTGAGGCTGTCGGTTAGTTCAGCCTCAGCCAGCACAAAACTCTTTCTTGATTACATCGAAATTTATTTCTCTAAATACCTGCGTGCCTTTAATGATAACCTACTCTTTTTTTCTAAAGACACATCCGCAGTCTTGGACTATACTTTAAGCAACTTTCCAAATAGTGGAATTCAAGTCTTTGATGTAACGGATTTTTCAAATGTATTGATGATTTCCAATACTGCTATTAGTGGCGGACAACTTCGCTTTCAAGTTTCTGAAACTAAAGGGGCTGTAAGAAAGTATCTGGCTTTAAATTCAAATGCTTACAAGACTCCTGTTAACCCGGCTAAAATTGTAAATTCAAATATTCGGGGAGCACTTAACGGCAGCGAGTTAATTGTTATTGCTTCTAAGGAATTCAAAACTCAAGCTGAACGCTACATTAAATACCGGACTACAGACTCACCCAATAAAATGACTGCACAAGTATTTTACGTTAACGAAATTCTTAATGAATTTTCCGGCGGTGTACTGGACCCTATGGCTATTCGTGACTTTATTAAATTTGCTTATGATTACTGGCAGATCAAGCCGTTTTATGTTTTGCTCTTTGGAGATGGCACTTTCGATTACTTAAATACTGTAAAGAACAATATTAATTTAGTCCCCACTTATCAAACACAATACTCATTAGACGAAATATTTTCTTACACTTCCGATGATTATTACGTTAGAGTATCCGGTGCAGATTTAAAGCCAGATCTAAGCATAGGCCGCTTAAATTTCCAAACACAGAAAGAAGCCGATATTGTCATTGATAAAATTATTAACTACGAAACCGTTCAAAGTAAAGGCGAATGGAGAAATACTGTTACTTTGGTTGCAGATGATGGACCAGCAGCCCCCGGTGTGGACGATGGCAGCCTGCATACTTACCAATCGGAAACATTAGCTAATGAAGTTCTACCCAATTTCATTTACCGGAATAAAATCTATCTGGTTGCATATCCAACCTTTTACGTTGGGATGGGTAGAAGAAAACCGGATGTAAATAAAGCAATTTTAAACTCAATTAATGAAGGCACACTTATTATTAATTGGGTCGGTCACGGCAGCCCCGAACTTTGGGCTCATGAAAATGTTTTCGAAAAGAGTACTTCCATTCCCCAAATGAAAAATAAAAATTATTTCTTTGTAACTGCCGCTACTTGCGACTTTGGCAAGTATGATGATCCGACAACCCAGAGTTCTATGGAAACATTGATGAATTTAACTGATGCCGGTTCTATCTTAGGTTTTACCGCAGCCCGCATTGTTTATTCTCAATACAACGCTGCGTTAAACGATTCTTTTTATACAAATCTATTTAGAGCAAGAGATGCTAACAATTTACCCATCAGAGTAGGCAAGGCATTTTTTCTAACAAAACAATTTATAGTTGATCGGGAAAACGATGAGAAATATCATTTGTTTGGCGATCCAACTATAAGACTTAATTTGCCTGCACTTCCAGTTACTATAGATTCTGTAAATGGAAAAGAAACAAAAACTATTGTTAATGTAGGGGCTTTAAGCGATGTAAAAATAAAGGGCAGTGTCCGAAGACAAGATGGGAAAACTAACCTCATCAACGGCGAGGCAGTTATCAACGTTTATGATTCCGAACGGAGTGTTTATTACCAAGAGATGGATTTTACTGTTAAGCAGCAAGGCGGCTTGCTTTTTAAAGGAAGAGCCTCTGTTAATAACGGCTTATTTCAAACACAATTTGTTGTGCCAAAAGATATTTCTTACGAAAACAAGAATGGGAAGATAATCGCTTACTTTTCGAGCTCTTCTGCCGACGGAATCGGCTACTCTAGCAATATTGTTGTTGGTGGTACTAGCTTTACAACACCAAACGATGATAAAGGTCCTGAAATCGAAATTTATTTTGATGATGAAAAATTTGAGAATTCCTATTTGGTAAATCCGGATTTCACTCTAATTATCAAACTCAAAGACCAAACTGGTTTAAATACGTCCGGCATCGGTATTGGTCATAAACTCGAAGCCGTATTAAATGATGAACTTTCAAAAACGTACGATTTGACAAACAGTTTTGTCGGCGACCTTGATTCCGGCGGTAAATCCGGTATCGCAAAATATAATTTCACTTCTATGCAGCCTGGCGATTACTCGTTAAAAGTTAAGGCATGGGATGTATTTAATAACTTTTCAATTCAAAACGCTGCGTTTTCGGTAGTATCGGCAGAAAATGGCATCGTTATTCGTGATGTTGTCAATTACCCAAATCCTATGACCTCTTCTACTACTTTTACTTTTCAGCATAACTACAATTCTTTGCTCAATGCTAAAGTAAAAATTTACACTATCGCCGGAAGATTAATTAAAACATTAGAAGAAAAATACTTGATGGATAAATTTGTAAAAATTGATTGGGATGGACGGGATGAAGACTGGAATCAAATTGCAAATGGTACCTATCTTTACAAATTAATAGTAGAGTCTGATGATGGACAATTCCGAAATAATGTTTTAGGCAAGATTTCTGTTGTTAGATAATTTTTTGCGGTCACAACTTTTAAAGTATTGAAAAGAAGTAATTATGAAAGACTTTTATAAATCACTTTTCTTTTTTTTATTTAGTTCTGTAATAATACTTCCACACGGTGATGAAGAACATAAAAAAGCCGTTAAACAAGATACCTTAACAATTGTCGGCAAAGATACAATCGTAACTAACGGTATCTCAAGGAATTTATTTAAGAAGGATATCACACTGGAGTTAAACAAGGAAGAACCGGTAAAATTAAATCCGTCAGAGCAAATATTTGAGCACATGCACAATAAAATTGTTCACTTTCCTATCGCTCTTGGTGTGTTTGCTTTTTTTCTATCATTAATAAACTTCAAATGGAAGAAATTCGATCCGGCAATTTTAATATCCATTCTTATTGCCCTGCTTTTTTCATTAGCGGCATTAGTCACTGGTAAAAATCAAGCACCTCCGTTTATCGGATCTTCTAAAGAATGGATTGTCGAATTTCATCAGAACATTGGTCTTGCGCTTATCATTAACTTTTTCATCTGGATTATCTTCATGTTTGTTGACAAACTAAAAAAATATGCGTGGCTTGCTGGACTTATCGCATTTATATTAATTCTTACCGCTGCTTTCTTGGGCGGTGTAATCGCTCACTAATAGAATAATCTTTTCAACAAAGGTTTAGTAATAAAATGATAGTTAGAGAAATGCTGCTGGAATCAAATTCTTCAGAATTGGGCAGACTTTATAAAGAAGCTAAAGCTGTTAAACAATCTACTCTTGGTCACGATGTTTATCTGCGCGGCTTAATCGAGTTAAGTAATATCTGCACTAAAGATTGTTTTTACTGCGGCATCAGAAAATCCAACCGCTCAATTAATAGATACTTAATGACAAAGAATGAAATTATTGCTTCGGCTATGTTTGCATTCGAAAAAGGCTTTGGCTCAATCGTTCTTCAATCCGGCGAAAGAGACGATGAGAACTTTATTTCTTTCATTGAAAATATCATAGAAGAAATAAACTATTTAACATCTCGGCAATTAAGGATTACGCTTTCACTTGGTGAACAAACAAATGGAACTTACAAACGCTGGTTCAATGCCGGGGCACATCGTTATTTACTTCGCATCGAAACTTCTAACGAATCTTTATATAATAAAATTCATCCAATAGATCATTGTTTCAAAAAACGTGTTGATTGTCTTTTTGTATTAAGAGAAGTCGGGTTTCAACTTGGCACCGGCGTAATGATTGGACTTCCCTATCAAACAATTGATGATTTAGTAAATGACATACTCTTCTTTAAAGAAATGGATATTGATATGATTGGCATGGGACCCTTTATTGAACACTCTCAAACACCTTTATTTGGAAAGATAATCGATATTGTTAAATCACCCGCGGAATTGTTTGCATTATCACTCAAAATGATTGCCGCTACTCGTATCTTTTTGCCGCAGATAAACATTGCCGCAACAACGGCTATGCAAGCTTTGGATCCTTTGGGTCGTGAAAAAGGAATTAATGCAGGCGCCAATATTATAATGCCCAATATTTCACTTCCTAAATACCGAAGCGATTATTTATTGTATGAAAATAAACCATGCGTTAATGATTTAGCAGATGATTGCTATGAATGTGTTGTTAAGCGTGTTGAAATAACCGGTCAGAAAGTTGCGCTTTTTTCACATGGTGATTCACTTAATTTTTTAAATAAACACTAACAAAAAGAGTAAAGCTCATCATGTTTGGAAGAATACATTTTCGTTTTTTACTTTTTTTTCTATGAGTTATTCATCTATGCGTTCCCTCTAAAAAGGTTCAAATCTCATTTAAGTTCTTGATAGCATCTCTAATAATTGTCATTCCGCTCTCTACAAAGCGGGGTCGGAATCTCAGCTTTTCTCTATTTGAAAGAAAAAGCTCCGCTCTTCAGAATGACAAACATTTTTGGTTTTTAGTGATGCCCTTTAGAAAAATTTGGATGATTGAACAGACAAATCATAAAAATGTTTAGTGGAGTAATTTATTTAGCCAGGTTCCGCTTTAATAATCCAGAATTTAGCAGGGTCCAAAATCTTTGATATCGCAAACATAGCATAAATAATTGTTGTTTATGCTCAACGCTTAACTGTGTAATTAATTGCTAATTCTCTCCATTTTGTAGATAAAATCATCTACTATCCCTTTAAAAAGCGAACTAATCCAAATAAATCACTATAAATGGTGATTGATGTCCACTCATCCTAAAATTAAATTTACGAGCGCTTAATAACCAAACTTAGCTCTGATAGATTAGTTAGTAATGCGCTACTCGAACTTTTGTGAGAGTTTATAAATAAACGAAGAAAATGTGATTCGAAAAAGAGAAGTCAAATATTTTAATCAAATAACTTATTTAGGTGTGAAAAATAACTTGGAGAAAATATGAAATCCTTTCTAATACTGTTTTTTTTAATGCTTTTTAGCGGCTTTATAAGCGCTCAAGAAAAGATTAATACATTAATCGAGTTTGGAAGTTTTGACAAAACTTCAGAATCACTTGTTAATGGAAATACAGTCTATATTGAATCAGCAGATAAAAAGCTTATGGATTCAAATAAAAATACTGGGGAAGGAAATCTTAAAGGAATTGTAATCTCTAAAGAGGACAATAAACCTTTAATAGGAGCAAATGTTTTGATATTGGGAACAGGTTTAGGCGCTTCTACAAATGAAAATGGAGAATTTTTAATATCAAGCCTTCCCGTAAAGCAATATTCTGTGCAAGTAAGTATGCTTGGCTATGAAGATGCCAGCTATACTTTGATTATAAAGGATGGCGAATCTATTTCATTAAACATTGAGTTAGAGCCAAAGCCAGTTGATTTACCAGTTGTTGAAATAACTGGTTCCAGCCCTTCAGTTTTTATGAAAATACCAGGCTCCGCAGAAATAATATCCTCCAAAACTATTATGTCCTCACATCCAGTAGGCTTTAATGAGGTATTAAGAAAAGTTGGAATTTATGTCCGTGAAGAAGAAGGTTTTGGAATGCGTCCCAACATAGGAATACGTGGTCTTTTTCCGACAAGAAGCAGTAAAGTTCTTTTATTAGAAGACGGCATACCATTTACACAAGCTCCTTATGGAGATCCAGCGGCATATTATCATCCGCCAGTAACTCGTTTTGATAGGATTGAGGTATTAAGAGGAAGCGGTCAAATACTTTTTGGTCCGCAAACCATTGGCGGGGTTATTAATTATTTAACACCTCCTGCGCCTGAAAAGACTACTGGCACTGCAAAGGTTATGAGTGGGAATAGAAATTACTTATATGGGCAGTTCGATTTTGGTTCTACAATAGGACCTGTTGGTTTTAAGTTAGATTACACTCATAAAAAGGGACAGCTTGCAAGGGAAAATACTTCCACAAATATTAATGATGTTACTGGAAAGTTTGTTTTCAAACTTGATGAACAATCAAAAGTAAGTTTAAAAACAAGTTATTATAAAGAGACATCCAATGTAACCTATGCTGGGCTAACCAAAGTTGAATTTGATGAAAATCCATATCAAAATAAATTTAAGGACGATTGGTTTTATGTAGATAGATTTGGTGCTCATGCAATTTATGATAGGTATTTAGGTACAAAAGGCGCTGCTTTAGCTGTAAATGTTTATGGTTATCAATACAAAAGAGATTGGTGGAGACAAGGAAACAATGGCGGTACAAATTCTACTAATCCTGGTAATACAAGCGGTGTTCGCACAACTCTAAATCCAACCCGTAATGATGGACGAAACAGACTCTACAAAGTATGGGGCGTCGAGCCAAAGTTTCGTGCTAATCATTCTTTGTTTGGCGTATTGCACGAATTAGATTTTGGAATGAGAGCTCATTTTGAAATTCAAGATCGTAAACAGATTGAAGGGAACAGCGCAACAGCTAGAACCGGTATTTTTAGAGAAGATAATATCCGTAATGCAGAAGCGTATTCTTTATTCTTACAAGATAGAGTGTTTTTAAGTAATCAATTGGTTCTATCCAGTGGTGTTCGTATAGAAAATGTTCATTATTCCCGCACAAATAATTTGAATAAAGCAACGGGCAAATCTTCTTTAACCGAAGTAATTCCGGGCATAGGGATTACATATAATCCGCTGTCAAATGTTACACTTTATACAGGTGTTCACAGAGGATTTGCACCGCCAAGAGTTGAAGATGCTATTTCTAATGTTGATGGTGCTAGTATAGAACTTGATCCGGAAAAAAGCTGGAATTTGGAATTGGGAATTCGTACAAAAATATTTAACAAATTAAATATTAACGCCACTATCTTTCAAATGAATTTTGAAAATCAAATTATTCCAGCTTCGCTTGCTGGCGGTTTAAATACTGCTCTTACAAATGCCGGAAAAACTATTCATCAAGGTGTTGAATTTCGTTCAGAAACATTTTTCCCATTAGATTCAGAAGCTCAGAAACAGATTATCTTCGACCTCGCTTACACATATCTTCCAACTGCCAAATTTAGCGGAGAGCGTTTTAGCGCAATTGATAGAAAAATTAAAGTTACAGGCAACAGATTAATGTATGCTCCTGAACATATCTTAACTGCTTCTGCCGCTTTTGATATGAGCACAAATTTATTTGTTAGGTTAGAGGCAGTTTTTGTTAGCGAGCAGTTTAGCGATGATTTAAACACTATTACAATTACTCCTAATGGCAGACAAGGCAAAATTCCTTCTCATACTATCTGGAATTTTTCTGGTAATTATACTATAAAACCGTTGAATTTAACTATGGTGCTGACTGTCAAGAATTTATTCGATAAAGTTTATGTTGTTGATTTATCTCGTGGTATGCTGCCTGGCAATCCGCAGTTAATTCACTATGGCTTGGAATGGAATTTCTAATAATAGGCAGCCCGCTATTTTTTTGCGGGCTGCTAACTTTCTAGTGTTCTGTCTCCCTAATAACTATACATTATGTTGTAAGGTATCTGATAAATTTACTCACTAAGGGTTAAATTACTCGCTGCTTGCTGCGGGGAGCTTCATTGCATTCACATAAGGTAATAAGGTTGATTCATAACTGTTTATTATAGTTACTAAGGTTTCTCAAATGAATAAGGTTTTCTTCCTTCTATTGAATTAAAATATACCGGCTAATCAAAAAATTTATTTTGTCTTTTTTACCTTAGTAGCAAACCTAACCACAAGTTAATTAACCTTATTACCTTATTTGGCAAAATAGCATTATGATATACATCCTTCGGCAGAATTGTGAGCTAAAAGTATGTACAGAAGTGTTAGTAACAAAACACTAGTTACTCATTTTTACGCTAATTGCTCCTGAATTTTCGAGTAGATTACAGTTCCCCTATTACTACGGTCCAAGTACGAACACTCCACTCGGTTATTAATCCATTTAGAACATAAGGATCATTCTTTGCAAAGTCTTCAGCAATGGCTTGGCTTTCCCCTTTGAATACAAGAATTGCTTCATCAACCGGGTTTGCCAGCGCGCCGGCTAAAATAAGTTTCCCTTCTTCAAAGTATTTATTTGCATAAGCAAGATGTTTTGCGCGGAATTGGGTGCGGCGCTCAACATAATTTTCAACTGTTTTATAGAAAAGAATGTAGTACATAAACTCTCC
The DNA here is from genome assembly GCA_964575995.1 of uncultured Melioribacter sp. Lineage (GTDB taxonomy): Bacteria > Bacteroidota > Ignavibacteria > Ignavibacteriales > Melioribacteraceae > Stygiobacter. Next base: position 26,714 of record CAZNTN010000014.1, read on the forward strand.
AAAGAAATTTCTATTCTAGTATTTCATCAGCTTCAATTCTTCTTGCACCTACATAACGTTTTTTGTAGTACGGCTCATCGAGTGATGAAATTGTAACACCTAATGAAGTACTGGAATGAATAAACTGATCATCGCCAATATAAATTCCTACGTGCCCGGGGTTAGTTCTTCTGCGAGTATTGAAGAACACTAAATCGCCAAAAGCTAAATCTTCCATTTCAACTTTTTCTCCAACAGCAAATTGCTCTTTTGCCGTACGAGGCAATTTAGTGCCGGTAGATTTTTCAAAAACTTGCAGAGTAAAGCCGGAACAGTCAATTCCAGATTCTGTGTTTCCGCCAAATTTGTAAGGAGTTTCGAGATATCTAATTACTTGCAAAAGAATTTCTTCTCTGAAGCCAAGCGGAACATCCGGATTTATATAATTTTTATAATTGGCAATAAATTGTTTTCTATCGATAGTGCTTTCTTGCGGTGGAGCTTCATCAAATTCTGCTTCGGTAGAATCAGGTATAACTTGTTCAACATTACGTGTTGCTGCCTTTGTAACTGGTTTCTTAATAGAGGTTTTATTATTGGCTTGAGATGCGCTGTTCTGTTGTGCGCCGTAGCGTTGTGCACTTGAAGATGGCGAACAAGCAGAAAGAAAAATAAAGCAAAATAACCCAAGTATTACTTTCTTAAAAAGATAAACCATTTGCACTATCCTAAATAGGCTCTTAAATTTTTACTTCGTGAGGCGTGGCGCAATCTGCGGATTGCTTTTTCTTTAATCTGTCTAACTCTTTCTCTCGTTAAATGAAATTTCTCCCCAATTTCTTCTAAAGTAAGCGAGTGTTCTTTGCTTAATCCAAAGTAAAGTTTAACTACTTCTGCTTCTCTATCAGATAAAGTAGAAAGAGCGCGTTCAATTTCCTTTTTTAGAGATTCAGACATCAGCGAGTGGTCCGGAGAGGGCTGTTCGTCGCTTTCAAGAATATCGAGCAATCTATTTTCTTCACCTTGGGCTAAAGGAGCATCCATAGATACTGCGCGTCCGGCAATTTTAAGAGTATCGGAGACTTCATTAATATCCATCTGAAGCTCTTGCGCAATTTCTTGTGCACTTGGCTCGCGTTCATATTCCTGCTCAAGGCTGCTGTAAGCTTTACCTATCTTGTTAAGTGCGCCAACTCTGTTAAGAGGAAGTCTAACTATTCTAGATTGCTCTGCAAGCGCTTGAAGAATTGATTGGCGGATCCACCATACAGCGTAAGAAATAAACTTGAACCCTCTTGTAACATCATATCTGTGAGCTGCTTTAATTAAACCAAGGTTGCCTTCGTTTATTAAATCGCCCAAAGATAATCCTTGGTTTTGGTACTGCTTAGCAACTGAAACTACAAAACGTAAATTTGCTTTTACTAACTTCTCTAAAGCTAATCTGTCATTATTTTTGATTTGAATAGCAAGTTGAATCTCTTCATCAGGAGTAAGAAGATCAACTTTGCCAATTTCTTGAAGATATTTATCTAGTGATTGACTTTCTCTGTTTGTGAATTGTTTAGAGATTTTCAAACAGCCTCCTACTTGCGCTCAACATTAATGGAATCTACAATCCCCACAATTGTTGCATCAACCGGAGCCATATCAACATCAAGAGGAATAACAGCTTCGCTTGCAGTAACGTAAAAAATTATTTCGCCGGCACCAGCGCCTACAGTATCTAATGCAATTAAAGGCTCTCCTGTTTTTTCGAGAGAAGAGTTTATAGGCTGAACAAACTGCATCTTGTAGCCGGTTACAGCATCATACTTTTTGGTTGCCCATATTGTGCCAATAACTTGCCCCAAGTACATTATGTATCCACTGTTTTTTTATTGTTGTCTTTAATCGAAATATCGAGTTTATCAACAATAGCCATAATAACTGCATCAACCGGTTTATTCTTGGTAATTGTTGTTTGCCTTGCAGAGCTTCCTTGAGCAACAATAACAATTTCGCCAACGCCGGCTCCAACGCTGTCTACAGCAATAACTGTAGAATCTTTTGGCTTGTAGTCCAAATCCAACTGGCGTACAATTAAAAATTTTGCGCCAACCAATGCTTCATCTTTTCTGGTTGACCAAACAGTACCGATTACTTTTCCTAATAACAAATTATCCTCTCAATTGGTTGGGTGAGATAATTTCTATTCCGCTTCTGCGAAATCGTTCAAAATTGTTTGTCAATATTGGCAGCTTATTATTTTTTGCAAGTGAACACATAAGGGCGTCACGCACGGTCGCAACTTTATCAAAAAAATCAGAAATGTTCAAACTATATCTTGAATGAATTCCAAGAACATTTAGCGCCCGAAGAACAGAATCAACAGCATTTTTTTCTTCTACTTCTCTGCAATTAAAGTACAATTCCGATGCTGTGATTACTGAAGTGAAGCAGACTCCATTAACCATAGCAGCTTCTAAAGCAGAAGGCGCTGCTAAATCACTTTGCATTAAGTGGTCAATAATAATATCAGTTTCAACTAAGAACTCTTGCTTATCTATCATACTTTGATTCGGCGGGCAAAATCGGTTCGCGAAAGTTTCCCTTTTGAATTTAAGAAAGCAGAAACAACTTCATCCGGCAGTTTTTGTAGTTCCTTAATTCGGATAAAGCTAATCTCTTTATAAGGTGTTTTTACAATATTTCTTTGTTCTAATTTTTCATTCATTCAAAAAACTCTTTCCTTCTAATCCATTGCTAACTTTAAAGAAGTGTGCAGCCGTTTGGGCAATATCTGCAAAAGTATTTCTTGTACCAAGATTTTTCCCATTAATATTTTTTCTATAATAAAGGAGCGGCACATATTCTCTTGTGTGGTCTGTAGAAATATCAGTTGTGTCATTACCATGATCTGCAGTAAGAATTAAATGATCAGTCTCATCCAAAGTTTCAATTATTTCAGGTAATCTTACATCAAACTCTTGCAGCGCTTTATAATAACCTTCCGGGTCATTTCTGTGCCCATAGTAAACATCAAAATCAACAAGGTTTACCATTAAGTAACTGTTTTTAGCTGTTTTGGCAGCTGCAATTATTTTGTCAATTCCTTCGTTATTAGATTTGGTTTTTATCTGGTGTTTAATTCCGCTGTAATTGAACAAGTCGTTAATCTTACCAATGCCGTAAGTATCTATTCCGCTTTCCGAAAGATAATTTAAGATCGTGGGGGAAGAAGGATCAATAGAAAAGTCTTTCCGGTTTGTAGTACGCGTAAACTTTCCATCTTTAGTTATAAACGGGCGTGCAATAATCCTGCCTACTTCATGCTCGTTAATCATAACACGCTCTCGTGCAATTTTGCATATTTCATATTGTCGTTCAATCGGTATAATATCTTCATGCGCTGCTATCTGAAATACACTATCAGCAGAAGTATAAACAATTGGGAAGCCGGTTTTGCAGTGTTCTTCACCAAGCCTTTCTATAATTTCTGTGCCGGAAGCAGTGCAATTGCCAAGAATTTCCATCAATCCAGTTTCGGAAAGAAACTTATTAACAACCTCTTTTGGAAAACCATTTGGATAAACAGGAAATTCTTTCTTTGTAATTACTCCGCCAAGCTCCCAATGACCGGTAGTAGAATCTTTTCCAAAAGACTGCTCGGCAAGTTTACCAAAAGAAGCCGATGGGCATTCTGCGGGGTCAACGCCAAGGATTGCATTGATATTTCCGAGCCCAAATTTTTGAAGATTAGGAAGATTTAATCCGCCAAGTTTTTTTGCCATGTTCCCTAAAGTATCGCTTCCTTTGTCGCCATATTTATCGGCATCTGGCAGTTCACCAATACCGAGGCTATCGAGTACAATTACAATAAAATTATTCACATAAATTCCTTTAGTTGGTACTTTTAACCGAATTGCCCCCCTTCTCAACAGCCTTTTTCAAAGCGAGATCGGCGTTGTAAAGAATTTCTTGCGGGTCAATCCTTCCAATTGTTGAAGCAACACCAATTGAAACTGTAAAAGTAGATTGTTTGGAAACCACTGCAACTGGCTTGCGGGCTATTTTAATTCTGAGCTTTTCTGCCCACAAGAAAACATCTTTTGGAGTTGTGTTAAAGAAGTAAACAGCAAAAACTTTTTCATTAATACGCCCAAACAAATTTAAAGGAGTCATTTCTTCACGTATCATTTTGGCAATGGCACGAAAAACTTTTGGGAAAGGATCGCTTTCAAATAAAGATTGCTGCTCAAGCAGTTCATCAACTTTTATTAATGCAACCGCGCCCTGCAATGTAAGCTCTTTACTTTTAACTAAATCAACTGTAAATCTTTCCAGAAAAGAATCATAGTTGAGTGCTTTGGTCTCAATATCGTGCGATAAAAATGAGCGCAGAATTGTTAATGAAGAATATGAATGGAGTATAAAAGCAAAAATCTTTGTTGCATTTTTTATGAAGGCAACTTCACTATTTGAATACACATTTTTCTTTAAACTCTCGAAACAAAGCACGCCGTAATTTTGATCATCATAGACTAAAGGAACTGCCAGGAAAGAACCGTCAAAATTAAAGCCGTCGCTTTTTGCAAAACGAGGTGGAATATCTACGCTGGATGTATCATCAATCTTTACCGGTGTGGTACTCAAAATTGCCCTTCCTACTAAAGTGCCTGTAAGGTCAATTACTAATCCGTGTCCAATATACTTTAGAGAAGTTTTGTTTATAATCTTTGCCGTTTTAAATTTGTGTTCAGCAGGCTCGTAGGTAACCAAAGTAAAAACATCCCAGTCTATCAGTCCGTGTACAGCTGTTTCAATTGCTTGAAACAATTCAGATTCGGATTCAAATTTTCGATCGTAAGAAAAAATATCAACAAGAGTTTTCAAACGCTTCTCTGCCTGCGATTCTGCAAACTTCTCTTCGAACAAGTTTATAATAACAGATATTACACGTACAATTTTGCCGAGTGAATAAACTTGTTCTATTCCAAAAGCATCATTCGTCTTAGAATCTAAAACAAGAATGCCGGTTAGCGCCCTGCCGTAAAAAAGAGGAACGCCTACAAAACTTTTTATTCCTTGAGGCTGGTTATAATAACGAAGATTATCTGTTTCTGCGTTTGAAGTTATGTCTGTAAGAATTTCCGGTTCCTCATTCTGAACAATCTTTCCAAGTATATCGTCTTCTAATTCAAATTTCTGTTTCGTAATATGAGTTGAAGCAGAAATGTATCTTTCCAAAGTAAGTCTTTTACGTTTTGCATTATACCAAAAAAATGCAGCAGTATGAGTCATGTATGCGTCTTTAATAACACTTAAAATTTTTTCTAATACAAAACCAAACTGCTCATCTTGGTTTATATCTTTAGGCAGTTCCTCGTGAACAATGCTTTCAAAATTCTTTTTAAAGTCTGCCGGCTTAAAAACATCGCCGCCTTCGCTTTTGGGAATGTTAGTATGAAAATTATCTGATGTAATTATTTCTATAGTCTTATTCTTAGATACTATCTGAAAACCTTCACCTTTATCAGTTTCATAAGTATGAGTGCGGTAAATTGTTGGTTCATCAAGCCGGTTATCAACTATATGAGGTAATTCTTCTTGTTTGCTCGAATCGCGGAGAAAAATAATAAAGCCTGCATAGATTACAAGAAGCAGGGCTGCTATTGAACGGTAAATTACATCTTCGGTAAAAAAAGGAATAGCTAGTAAGATTGGTATCACAGAAAATGTTAATAAACGCCGTTTACTTTTATCGTCGAAACCCATTCAATACCAATATTTTAGTGATGCTACAAAAGTTTTATTTTTATAATCAATAATAATAAAGTTCGGAGAATATTTCATAAGAGTAATAGCCGATTGATTAACCCAATTGTTTCTTTTCTGCCGTTCCCCCTAACAGCAGAAAAATAGAATAAATTTTCTCCGAAAATAAGTTCTGGGAAGTATTTTACTGCTAAACGTTTGCTATCGGCTGCTTCCTTCTGGTTCAGCTTATCAACTTTGTTAAGAAAAACAAAGTATGGCAAATCCAATGAATGTATAAACTCGTTTAATTCAAAGTCAGATTGCATTGGTTCGTGGCGGCTGTCAATAATATGAAAGACTACTTGAGTAGTCCTTTTTAGAGCAAAGTAATTACGAAGCAGTTTTTTCCATTCATCACGCTCTCGTTTTGAAACTTTAGCGTAACCAAAGCCGGGCAAATCAACAAAATAAAATTTGCTATCAATTTTATAGTAATTGATTGACCTTGTTTTACCAGGAGTTGAGCTTGTCTTTGCCACCTTAGAATTTAATACGGAATTAATGAAAGAAGATTTTCCAACATTCGATCTTCCGCAAAGTACAATCTCGGGTAAAATTTCTTTTGGTAGTTCGTTTAGTTTATATACTGCTTTAACGAATTCAATTTTTTTCATCTAACAACAAACTTTGTTGATGCAAAAGTATTCAAATAAAAAGAGAGTTACATTTGTTAACCCATGTTCGCAAGAAAGAATTTATGTCACTCTCCAATACTCTTATCGGTTATCCAATGTTGAGTAAAGGCTCGATTCGCGCTCAGCCAAAAACAAGGAGCCAAAGTTAAATCGAGGGGAATACCAGATTCCAATCAGAACTATCCGTTGCCAGCTCATTTAACACTGTTTTCCGCTTAAGGTTGGACATTAAATATATTCCGATTATAGTTTTTTTTATAAATTTATAAGTAGATATACAAAAATATCGGAATTACAAGTTCATATTTCTATAACATTTGGAAACACTATGAAACTTGAGCTCATCGACTGGCTAATTGTACTTGCAACACTGCTAATCTGTTTTGTACCGGCACTTTTTTACGGAAAGCGGGCTGGAAAAAACACTTCCGAATTCTTTGCTTCAGGGCGTTCTGTTCCTTGGTGGCTTGCCGGGCTTTCGATGGTTGCTACCACATTCAGCAGCGATACTCCTAACCTTGTTACAGATATTGTAAGAACAAATGGTGTTGCAGGCAATTGGGTATGGTGGGCGTTTGTTTTAACTGGCGTATCTACTGTTTTCTTTTATTCAAGGTTGTGGCGCCGCTCTGGTGTTATGACAGATTTAGAGTTTTACGAATTACGCTACTCAGGAAAAGCAGCTAGTTTTGTGCGTGGTTTTCGCTCAATTTATCTCGGCTTATTTTTTAATGCAATAATTATGGCTGCTGTAAACTTAGCAGCATGTAAAATTGCAGCTATTCTTTTTGGGTTAGAACGATGGGAAACACTTGTAATTGTAGGTGTTTTGAACGTTGTTTTTGCAGCCCACTCCGGTTTATGGGGCGTTTTAGTAATTGATATGATTCAATTCTTTATAAAGATGACGGCTGTTATTGCCGCTGCTTATTTTGCTTTGCAGCTTCCGCAAGTTGGTGGTTTAAGCGGCTTGGTTGATAAACTTTCTAATGTTTCCGGACCAAGTGGAATTAATTACCTAAATATACTTCCAGATTTTTCAAACAATTGGGATATTGCCGTTGCGGTCTTTATTATGCCAATCGCTGTTCAGTGGTGGGCTGTCTGGTATCCTGGAGCAGAACCGGGCGGCGGTAGTTACATCGCTCAAAGAATGCTCGCTTCCAAATCCGAAAAGGATGCACTCGGAGCTGTTTTGTTCTTTAATGTTGCTCATTATGTTCTTCGTCCTTGGCCTTGGATTATTGTGGCACTTGCTTCCATTATTGTTTATCCAGAGTTGAAAGACATTCATGCTGCTTTTCCTAACCTTGATCCTAACCTTTTAGGGCATGATATTGCTTATCCAGCAATGTTAAAATTTATACCTGTTGGATTTATAGGCTTAATGGTTGGCGGGTTGATTGCTGCAAACTCATCAACAATTCTTACACACCTTAATTGGGGTGCTTCCTATTTAGTACACGATTTTTACAGAAGGTTTGTAAAAACCGATGCAACCGAAAAGCACTATGTTTTTGCAGGTAGAGCTGCTACAGTATTTCTATTTTTTGTTTCTTCTGCTCTTGTTTTTCTCTTAGATTCTGCATTGGAAGCTTTTCAAATAATCTTGCAAATTGGCGCAGGTACAGGATTATTGTATTTATTAAGATGGTTCTGGTGGCGCATTAATGCTTGGGCAGAAGTTACAGCAATGGTCAGCTCTTTTATTATTTCTATTGTTCTTCTTATTCTAAACAAAAATGGAGTAGAACTTTCCGTTCATTTTTCTCTAATAACTACAATAATTTTTACAACCATTTGCTGGGTAACTGCTTCTTTTGTAAGCAAGCAAACCGATAATAAAGTACTTGCTGAGTTTTACAAGAAAGTTCGCCCTTTTGGACCCGGTTGGAACAAAATTAGGCTTGATGCAAATATCAACGAAAACGAGTTAGCTGGTTCCAAGGACAACATTCCATTAGGTTTACTTGGCTGGGTTTCGGGTTGTATAATGATTTGGTCTGCTTTATTTACAGTTGGCAATTTTCTGTACGGAAGATTCGACCTTGCTTTTCTTCTATTTGCCATTTTCATTTTGAGCACTTATACTATATTCAAAGTGGTTAAAAAGCTATGGACTTAGAATAAACGCTGTTTAAAATCAAAAGGTCCTGCATAAAGCAGGACCTTTTGATATTTCTTTATAAGAATTAGAGTGCATTAAAATAGATTACTTGCCAGCATCATTTTCTTATCATTATAAACCTTTAAACGGATTTTTCTTCTTTTTCAGCCTTTGTCTTATCAGTTTTTTTCTCTTTAGAAGTTTCAGCCTTACTATCAACCGACTTACCTTCTTCTTTCGCTTTCTTAGGAGCCTTAGCCTTCGCTATTCCGCTGAAATCGACCAATTCAATAACAGCCATTTCAGCGCCATCACCTTTTCTTTGCCCTAAACGAACAACACGAGTGTAACCGCCTGGGCGGTCACCAATCTTAGTAACTATCTCGGTAAACAATTCTTTAACAAGTGCTTTATCATTAATATCAGCAGCAATAATTCTTCTTGCGTGAACTGAATCATTCTTAGCTCTTGTAATCATCGGCTCGGCAAACTTTTTGAGTTCCTTTGCTTTAGCCAAAGTAGTTTTGATTTTTTTATGTTTAAATAAAGCGGTAGCCAATAATCTTAAAGTTGCTGCTCTATGACTCGCAGTTCTACCGAGTTTTCTTCCTTTAACACTGTGTCTCATTCTTCAACCTTCTGGAAATACTAGTTGTTTTCTGGTTTATCTTTAATATACTTATCTACGTCCATACCAAATTCAAGTCCGTAGTTATCAACAATTTCAAGCAATTCAGCTAAAGACTTGCGTCCAAAATTTCTGAACTTGAGCATTTCGCTTTCATCTTTGCGTACAAGGTCTGCCAAGTACTTAATGTTAGCAGCTTTTAAGCAGTTATGAGAACGAACGCTTAATTCTAAATCATCAACACTTGTTAATAAGATTTTACGAAGTCTTTCAGCCTCTAAATCTTTCTCATTTTCAACTTTTTCTTCTTCAGGTTCAGTCTCGAAATTGATAAACAATGCAACGTGGTCTTTCAAAATCTTAGCAGAATTAGACAAAGCCTCTGAAGGAGTAATTGAACCGTCAGTTGAAACTTCAAGTGTCAATTTTTCAAAATCGTTTCTTTCTCCAATACGAACGTTTTCGATATCGTAACGCACATTAACGATTGGAGTAAAGATAGAATCTATAGGTATTGTACCAATTGTTGATTCGGCAATTTTTTGTTCATTACTAGGCACATAACCTTTGCCTAAGCCAATGCGTAATTCAATATTCAATTTAGCTTCTGCGTTAAGACGTGCTATGTGTTGATTAGGATTAAGAATTTCAATATCCGGGCAAGATTTTTGGATATCAGCAGCAGTAAATACTTTTGTACCGCTTAAAGAAATTTCGCAGCTGGTAGTTTTCTTATTATTAAGTCTCATTCTAACTTTTTTCAAATTTAGAACGATTTCAGTTACATCTTCAACCACTCCTGGAATCGTAGAAAACTCATGTAAAACACCTTCAATCTTAACTGCCGTAAAAGCAGCACCGGTTAGAGAAGAAAGCATCACTCTTCTCATAGCGTTACCTAAAGTAACTGCAAAACCTCTTTCTAGTGGTTGTACAAAAAATCTTCCGAACTTCTCACTGCTGGAAGCGTCATCTACAACAACTCCTTCCGGCATTTTAATGAATGGATTACTCATTTATAGTATCCTCTTTATAATTTTTTACTTAGAATACAACTCAACTATGAGTTGTTCATTTGCAGTCAATGGTATATCTTCTCTTTCCGGAACATTCATAAATGTGCCGCTTAAAGAAGCTTTATCCACAGAAAGCCAAGCATAAACGTTTTCTTTTGTTCTTCTTAATGAATTGTGGATTGTATCTAACTTTTTGCTTTTCTCACGTACAGCCACAACATCTCCAGAGGCAAGTAGATACGAAGGAATATCAACTACTTGGTTGTTAATTGTGAAATGCCCGTGCAAAACAAGCTGTCGCGCAGCTTTTCTCGAAGGAGCAAAACCAAGACGGAAAACAACGTTGTCTAATCTTCTTTCCAAAAGTTTTACAAGGTTTGCACCTGTAACACCCTTCTGGCGGTTAGCTTTTTCAAAATAATTGCGGAACTGAGTTTCTAACAATCCGTAAATTCTTTTTACTTTCTGTTTTTCTCTTAACTGAACACCATATTCCGAAAACTTTGTGCGTCTGGAAAGCCCATGCTGTCCCGGCGCATAATTTCTTTTTTCAAGCGGACATTTTTCAGAAAGGCACTTACTGCCTTTAAGAAAAAGTTTTGTCTTTTCTCTTCTGCACAACTTGCAACTAGAGCCTGTGTATCTTGCCATCTAAAAATTCTCCTATTAAACTCTTCTACGTTTTGGTGGTCTGCATCCGTTATGAGGTATTGGAGTTTGATCTTTGATAGATAAAATTTCCAATCCGGCAGTATTCAAAGCCCTTATAGCTGCTTCACGCCCTGAACCCGGTCCCTTAACAAGCACATCAACTTTTCTTAAACCGAGATCGTGAGCTTCTTTAGCAGCGGATTCGGCTGTAACTTGCGAAGCAAAAGGTGTATTCTTGCGGGAACCCTTAAAACCATTTTTACCGGCAGAAGACCACGAAATTGTATTGCCGTAAATGTCAGTAATCGTAACAATCACGTTGTTGAATGAAGCTTTGATATGTGCAACTCCAACGGCATCAACGTGAACTTTTTTTCTCGTCTTTTTAACAACTTTAGCCAATTTTACTCCTCACAATAAAAATTAATTATTACTTCTTAGCCGGCGTTTTTTTCTTGCCGGCTACAGTTTTACGTTTACCTTTTCTGGTTCTAGAGTTCGTTCTTGTTCTCTGTCCGCGTGCAGGCAATCCTCTTCTGTGTCTAATTCCTCTGTACGTACCAATATCCATTAGCCTCTTAATATTCTGCTGAACTTCGCTTCTTAAAGCGCCTTCAACTTTATATTCATTAGTCATTATAGAACGAATCTTTGCTAATTCTTCTTCAGAAAGCTCGGATATTTTTTTATTAGGATTAACATTAGCTTTTGCTAAAATATCCGTTGATGATTTTTCACCAATACCGAATATGTAGGTCAATCCGATATAAGCTTTTTTATTCTTCGGTAAATCGATACCAGCTAAACGAGCCAAATCTATAACCTCCTAATTTTAACCTTGTCTTTGTTTATGTTTTGGATTCTTGCAGATTACGCGTACAACGCCTTTTCTTCTAATAATCTTGCAATGTTCGCACATCTTTTTGACTGAAGCTCTAACCTTCATTCTAAAACTCCGTTATTTGTATCTGTAAGTAATTCTACCTTTGTTCAAATCGTAAGGTGAAAGTTCTATAGCAACCTTATCACCAACCAAAATTTTTATAAAGTGCATTCGCATTTTCCCGGAAATATGAGCTAATATTTCGTGACCGTTATCTAAACGGACTTTGAAAGTTGCATTAGGCAACGTTTCACTTATTACTCCATCTACTTTAATTGGTCCTTGTTTTGCCATCAGCTTACTGTTAAAATCTCCGGTTTACCATCTAAAATTGCTATTGTATGTTCAAAATGAGCAGAAGGCGCTCCATCTGCTGTATAAACTGTCCATCCATCTTCGGCTACATAAACTTTGTAAGTTCCGGCATTAATCATAGGTTCAATTGCCAAAGTCATTCCGTTTTTCAAAACCGGGCCGGAATTTTTCTTACCGTAATTTGGAATCTGCGGCTCCTCGTGTAAAAATCTTCCGCAGCCGTGCCCGCATAAATCTCTTACAATACCAAATCCAAATGATTCTACATAGTTTTGGATTGCAAAAGAAATATCTCCTAATCTATTTTTTTCTACTGCTTGCTCAATACCTAAGTAAAGAGATTTTTCAGTAACGTCCATTAAATTTTGCTTGTCACCAGAAATATTACCTACAGCAATTGTTAATGCTGCATCTCCAAAATATCTATTCTTCTCAACACCAACATCAATAGAAATAATTTCACCTTCTCTAAGAGCTCTGCTGCCGGGGATCCCGTGAACAACCTCGTCATCAACTGAAGAACAAATTGTGCCCGGAAAATCAAAAGAACCTGATTGTGAGTAACCCTTGAAAGCTGGGCGGGCATTATTGCTTAGAATATAATCTTCAGCAATCTTATCCAGCTCAAGTGTGGTTATCCCAGGTCTGGTGTAACGCTTCATTAATTGTAATGTTTCTGCTGCTATTTTACAGCTTTCGCGAATTTGGTCAATTTCGCTTCTGCTCTTAATTAAAATCACGGTAAAACTACGCTCTTCTGCCTTTTATTTTTCCGGATTTCATGAATCCATCGTAATGTCTCATCAATAAATGAGATTCAATTTGCTGCAGCGTATCTAAGGCAACACCAACAATAATTAGCAAACTTGTGCCGCCAAAAAATGCAGAGAAGCTTTGCGATACACCTAAATTATGAACAAATACAGGCAGTATTGCAACAATTGCCAAGAATACTGATCCTGGTAGTGTAATTTTCGTCAGAATGTTATCAATGAAGTCTGCCGTCTGCTTGCCTGGACGAATACCAGGTATGAAGCCGCCTTGCTTCTTCATATTATCTGAAACATCCTGCGGATTAAAAGCAATTGCAGTATAAAAATAAGTAAAGAAAATAATCAAAAGAGCTTCGGTAGCCGTATAAAAAACAGAACCGTATGCTACATACCTCGCTATGCTCGAAAGAAATTCGTTGTTGGGGAAAAAGCCAAGCAAAGTAGAAGGAATAAATACTATTGACTGTGCAAAAATAATAGGCATAACACCAGCAGTATTAACTCTTAGAGGAATATACTGTGTAACTCCTCCATAAACTTTTCTTCCAACAACACGTTTTGCATACTGAACAGGAATTCTTCTTGTGCCTTGAGTTACAAAAATTACAGCAGCAATAATTAGAACCATTAAAGCAAGCATAACAATTTCTATAATAATGTTACGCTGCCCGGAAGCAATCAACTGATACTCATCAAGCAGAGCAAATGGAAACCCAACTATAATACCGATGAAGATGATAAGCGAAATACCATTACCCAAACCCTTTTCAGTAATCTGCTCGCCTATCCACATCAAGAACATAGTTCCTGCAGTTAGAATTATAATAGTAGAAACAACCCAAGTAAATCCATAAACCGATTCAGGAACAGCATTCAAGCTGTAATGAATTAAAGAGGTTGTTCCCCATGCTTGAAGTGTGCTAATCAAAACTGTAAGGTAACGGGTAAGTTGATTGATTTTCTTTCTTCCATCTTCACCCTCTTTTTGTAATTTCTGCAAATAAGGAACTACAGCTCCACCAATTTGCAAAACAATAGAAGCCGAAATGTAAGGCATTATGCCTAATGCAAAAATGGCTGCATTCTTAAAAGCGCCGCCTACAAAAAAATCATAAAAACCAAACAAACTGTTTGCTGATGAGTTTGCAGTAGAAGCGTTCAATGCAACAGTATCAATACCCGGTAAGGTAATATGAGAACCAATTCTCACAATAATGAGTAAGGTAACCGTATATAAAATACGCTGTCTTAGCTCGTGAATCTTAAAAATATTACGGAAGGTTTCTTGTAGCTTTGCCATTAACCATTAATCTCTTTAGTTGTTCCGCCAATTGATTCAATTTTTTCTTTTGCAGAAGCAGAAATTTTATGAGCCTCTACGCTTAGAATTGCCTTTAGTTCGCCATTACCTAATATCTTAAAAGGAGCAGCAGCTTTAGAAATTGCGCCACCCTTGTAAAGGCTTACAGCATTAACTACACCGTCACTAATTTTATTATCATCAACCAATTTTTGCAGAGTGCTTAGATTAACAACTTGATACTCTATTCTAAATGGTGAGTGAAAACCACGTTTAGGAACGCGTCTTTGTAATGGCATCTGACCGCCTTCAAACCAGGCACGAAATTTTGCACCGGAGCGTGAACGCTGACCATTTTCTCCACGTGTAGCAGTTCCACCATGTCCACTTCCTTCTCCGCGTCCAATTCTCTTAACTTTTTTGTGCGAACCCTTTGCAGGTCTAAGATTACTTAAGATATCCATTTATTCCTCTTACGCTTCAATTTCTTCTACTTTAACTAGATGCGATACTTTTCTTATCATACCTCTTATTTGAGGAGTATCGTTTTTCACTACAAAGTGATGCGGTCTGGCAAGACCTAAAGCTTCAATAGTTCTTTTTTGTGGTACCGGTCTATCAATTACACTTCCGGTCTGAGTAATTTTAATCTTTTTTGCCATCATTTCCTCAATTACGAATTAAATAACTCTGAAACAGACATTTTACGTTTAGCAGCCATAGTACGAGCATCCATCAAATTTAATAAAGCAATTAAAGTGGCTTTAACTTGGTTATGAGGATTGCTAGAGCCAAGCGATTTAGTAAGTATATCGGAAACGCCCGCTGCCTCGAGAACTGCACGAACTCCGCCGCCGGCAATTAAGCCGGTGCCTGGTGTAGCAGGTTTTAACAATACTTTACCTGCACCAAACTTTCCTTGAATAGAATGTGGTACTGTGCCTTTCAGAAGAGGAACTCTATAAACGTTTTTCTTAGCATCGTCAATTCCTTTAGAAATAGCGTCTGTAACTTCGTTTGCTTTTCCTAGACCAACACCAACGTGTCCATTGCCATCGCCAACAACTACAATTGCATTAAAACTAAAGCGGCGCCCACCCTTTACAACTTTTGCAACACGGTTGATATGAACGATTTTCTCTTTAAGATTTTCAAGACCCGATACTTTTTTGTACTTCAAATTCAATTTTGTCTCTCCTGTTTACGAACTTTGTTTTACTTTGCTCCAATTTATCAGTCCACTATCTTTGCAGCCGGGGCAGGATTCGAACCTACACAGACGCCTCCAAAGGGCGTTGTCCTGCCATTAGACGACCCGGCTATAAGCTTGCCGGTAAAGCGAACTAAACTTTTAAGCCACCTTCGCGGGCGCCATCAGCAACTGCTTTAATTCTTCCATGATATTTCAAACCGCCGCGATCAAATACAACTGCTGTAATTCCCTTTTCTTTAGCTTTTTTTGCTAGCAGAGCACCTACAAGTTTGCTCTTAGATACTTTACCTTTAGCGGTTTTGATTTCTTCGACTAACTCTTTAGAAAAAGAAGAAGCTTCTGTTAGAGTTACACCTTTAGTATCATCAATAATCTGTGCATATATATTATTTAAGCTGCGGTAAACACAAAGTCTGGGTCTCTCTCCAGTTCCATCAACTTTTTTGCGTACCCTAAAGTGCTTTCTAGCTTTTGCTTTATTATCTCGTAAAAACATTTCAAACTCTCCTATTACTTACCAGCTGTCTTTCCAGCTTTGCGAATAATCTTTTCGGTTGAATACTTAACGCCCTTACCTTTGTAAGGCTCAGGTTTCTTAAAAGATCTGATTTTTGCAGCAACCATTCCAACTAATTCTTTATCATAACCACTAACTCTAACTTGAGTAGGAGTAACAACCTCTAATTTAATACCATCTGGCGGAAAAAAATAAATTGGGTGGGAATACCCTAAGTTGAATAAAACTGCTTCACCCTTTGCCTCAGCTTTGTAACCAACGCCAACTATATCGAGCTGCTTAGTAAAACCTTCGCTAACACCTTTTACAATATTTTGAATAAGCGACCGTGTTAAACCATGTAATGACTTATTTTCCTTTGAATCGTCAGGTCTTATAACTATTAATTCATCGCCCTGCTGTTCAACTTTCATGCTTGGATGGATTTTAATTGCCATTTCACCCAATTTGCCCTTAATATTTATAACGTCTTCAGTTCTATTAACTGTAACGTCTTTAACAATTTTAACTGGTTTTTTACCAATACGTGACACTTTAGTTTTCCTCGTATAAATTTTTTACCAAACTTGGCAGACTAATTCGCCGCCAACCGATTCTCTCTTTGCTTGCTTATCTGTTAACAAGCCTTTGGGTGTTGAAAGTATCGAAATTCCCAATCCACCAAGTACTCTCGGAATTTCATCGTAGCCAACGTAAGTTCTTAAACCGGGAGTGCTTATTCTTTTTAATCCTGTTATAGATGGAACTCCGTTTACATACTGAAGATGTACTCTCAAAACATTCTGTTTATTATCTTCAATTACATTGTAATCTTTGATAAACTTCTGTGTCTTTAATATTTCAGCAAGTCCTATTTTCATTTGAGAAGATGGAATTTGAACATATTTTTTTCTTGCTTTAACTGCATTTCTAACACGTGTTAAGAAATCTGCAATCGGATCTGTTGCTGGCATTTACATTCTCTCCTTCAATTACCAACTTGATTTTTTAAGTCCAGGAATTTCACCGCGCAAAGCCATTTCGCGCAACACTAAACGTGATACACCAAACTTTCTGTAGTAAGCTCTTGGCCTTCCGGTCATTTGACATCTGTTTTTCAATCTTGTAGCAGATGAATTTCTTGGAAGAAGTTGAAGAGCCTCATAATCACCTTTTTCTTTTAACTCTTTTCTCTTTTCGGCGTATTTAGCGTGCAATTTACGTTTTTTAACTTCGCGTGCTAATAAACTTTTTCTTGCCATGATTTCCCTTTAGATTATTCTTTCTTTCTGAACGGCATACCAAATGCTGCAAGGAGCTCGTATGCTTCTTTATCTGTCTTAGCAGTAGTTACAAAAGTTATATCCATTCCAAGAACGCGTGTAACCTTATCTGTGTTAATTTCCGGAAAAATAATTTGTTCTTTCAATCCTATGGTATAATTACCGCGCCCGTCAAAAGATTTATCAGGTACACCTTTAAAATCGCGCATACGTGGAAGTGCTATGGTAACAAACCTATCTACAAACTCATACATCCTTTCGCGTCTCAAGGTTACTTTTGCCCCAATCTTCATCCCTTCTCTAAGTTTGAAATTGGAGATAGCCTGCTTTGCTGTACGAACCGACACTTTTTGACCAGTGATGGTTTCGAGATCTTTAACAGCCTCTTCAATAATTTTTTGATCTTGAGTAGCCTGACCAACACCCATATTTAGAACAATCTTGCTCAGTTTTGGAACCTGCATCAAAGTTTTATAGCCAAGCTGTTCTTTTAATTTAGGAACAATCTCTTTATTATATTTTTCTTTTAACCGAGCAGGAATTTTTTCTTCAACAACCTTAACAGCCGGCGGTGCTTCTTTTACCGCTGCATCTTTTTTAGGTTTCTGCTCTTTTTTAACTTTTTGTTCTTTTGCCATCGTAAATCCCTATTTATTAGCCAAGCATTTCGCCGCTTGATTTGCTTACTCTAACACTTTTCTTTTTACCGGTTTTTTCATCAATTATAAGTTTTGCACCAATTCTTGTTCCTTTTCCGCTTTTCGGATCCAAAATCATAACATTAGAAACATTAATAGGTGCTTCCTTTTCGGTAATTCCGCCTTGCGGGTTTTTCTGAGAAGGTTTTGTGTGACGCTTACGAATGTTAACACCTTCAACTATCACTCTGTTTTTATCAACAAAAACTTTCAAAATTTTTCCGGTTTTGCCTTTATAGTTTCCGGATACTACTACTACGCTATCGTTCTTTCTAATTTTCATTTTCTCTTATTCCTTATAATACCTCTGGAGCCAGAGAAATTATCTTCATAAATTTTTTATCGCGCAATTCTCTTGCAACCGGGCCAAAGATACGAGTTCCTCTTGGCTCGCCCTGAGCGTTCAGAAGTACAGCAGCGTTTTCATCGAAGCGGATGTAAGAACCATCGTTTCTTCTAACTTCCTTTTTTGTTCTTACAATTACCGCACGCGAAACTTCGCCTTTCTTAACACCGCCACCGGGAATTGCGGTTTTAACACTAACAACAATTATATCACCTACAGATGCATACCGGCGGTTACTACCACCTAATACTCTTATGCAGCGAACCCTTTTCGCTCCGGAATTATCCGCTACAACTAAATTGGTTTCTTCTTGTATCATAAAAAACTGCTCCTCATCGATCCTGCATTCAGCAGGCAACCGTTATTACTTGGCTTTTTCAACTATTTCTACTAAACGCCATTTTTTACTTTTGCTCAAAGGACGAGTTTCCATAATCTTGACAACGTCGCCTAATCCGCACTCATTTTTTTCATCATGAGCCATAAGCTTAGTAGTTTTTTTGAAATACTTTCTATAGATTGGGTGGGCAACTCGTCTTTCGATTGCAACAATTATGCTCTTCTCCATTTTATTGCTTACAACCGTACCAATCTTAGTTTTTCTTAAACTTCTAGTTTCCATTTAAACCCATATTCTCCTTATTTAACTTCCTTCGAGATTTTTGATTCCTGCATTTCTCTTTCCTTAAGAATTGTCTTCATCTTGGCAATATCTTTTCTGGTGTTATATATTTTTGCTGTGTTTGTTAGATTCTTAAGTTCAAGTTGAAATCTTAAGTCGATCATATTTTTTTGCTCTTCAAGAATTCTCTTCCTGAGTTCGTCTGTCGACATTTCTCTAATTTGATAGATCTTCATTTTAAGTCAAACCCTGTTATGATTCTAAATCCGGTCTTTGTACAATCTTTGTTTTGATTGGTAATTTATGTGCTGCAAGTTTTAAAGCCTCGTGCGCTACGGTTTTATCTACTCCGCCAATTTCAAACAGAATTCTTCCGGGTAGTATAACGGCAACCCAAAACTCAGGAGCGCCCTTTCCTTTACCCATTCTTGTTTCAAGCGGCTTTTTAGAAACAGGCTTATCCGGGAATATTCTGATCCATACTTTTCCGTCTCTTTTCATTTGACGCGAAATAGCAACTCTGCAAGCCTCTATTTGGCGGCTTGTTATCCAAGCCGGCTCTAAAGCTTTTAAACCATAATCACCAAAACTTATTAAGTGACCGCGCGTTGCTTTACCTTTTCTTCTTCCTCTTTGCGCTTTTCTAAATTTTACTCTTTTCGGCATTAACATTGAAAAAACTCCTCAAACTCTTTTCTATTCTTTAGTCGGTTGAACGTTTACCTAAAATTTCACCGCGGCAGACCCATACTTTTATTCCGATTGAACCATAGATTGTTTCTGCTCTGCCATGTGCGTAATCAATATCTGCTCTCAAAGTATGAAGCGGAATTCTGCCCTCTTTGTATTGCTCTGTTCTTGCCATTTCTGCTCCGCCTAAACGGCCCGCACACATAATTCTAATTCCTTCAGCACCCATTCTCATTGCAGATGTAATTGCCTGCTTCATCGCCCGGCGGAAAGAAACTCTCCCTTCAATCTGTTTTGCAATGTTCTCTGCAACTAAGTAAGC
The DNA here is from genome assembly GCA_964575995.1 of uncultured Melioribacter sp. GTDB lineage: Bacteria > Bacteroidota > Ignavibacteria > Ignavibacteriales > Melioribacteraceae > Stygiobacter. Next base: position 46,470 of record CAZNTN010000014.1, read on the forward strand.
ATCCAGCTCCGGCCTCTTAACTTCTGTTATCTGAATCTTAACTTCCTTATCAGTAATCTTCTTTAATTCTTCTTCTATTTGAGCTATTTCTTTTCCGCTCTTACCAATTACAACACCCGGTCTAGAAGTATGAATTGTTAAGATAACGTTCTTAGAAGTTCTATCAATTTTGATAGAAGAAATACCTGCGTTCTGTAATCTTTTACGGATATAGGTTCTCAGCTTCTTATCTTCAACTAACTTTGGCGCGTAACTTTTGTTTTCGTACCAATTGGAATCCCATCCTTTTATAACTCCGACTCTTAAACCTGTTGGATTAGTCTTCTGACCCAAAACTTCCTCCGATTACTTTTTTGTTGCTACAACAATTGTAACGTGATTAGATCTTTTTCTTATTCTATAAGCACGGCCCATTGGCGCCGGCGAAATTCTTTTGATAGTTGGACCCTGATTTACGAATGCTTCCTTAACATACAAATCCGAAGTCTCATGCTTAGTATTTTCATCTTTATTCATCAAGTTCGATACAGCAGATCTTAAAATTTTCTCTGCCGGATTTGATGAATGCTTAGGAGAGAAGTGTAAAATCTCTATGGCTTGATCTACAGATTTACCTCTGATCAAATCTATAACCAATCTCATCTTTCGTGGTGAAGACCCAATATATTTGTGAGTAGCTTTTGCTTCCATTCTCTATTACCTCAATTTTATAAACCTACTGCTTAATCACTTTACTTTGGTTGCTTTTTCTGCTTTCGTACCAGGATGACCTCTAAAAATTCTAGTTGGAGAAAACTCGCCTAATTTATGACCAACCATATTTTCAGAAATATAAACCGGAATCATTTTGTTACCGTTGTGAACTGCTATTGTGTGGCCAACGAACTCAGGTGTAATTGTACTCGATCTCGACCAAGTCTTAATAATTTTCTTCTGATTTTTATCATTGAGTGTCCGTACCTTCTTGAGAAGTTTTACATCAATGAAAGGACCTTTTTTTACTGATCTTGGCATATTATACTCTTACTTAGTTCTTCTCTTAACAATAAATTTATTAGTTGGATTCTTTCTCTTACGAGTTTTGAGACCTTTAGATTTCTGACCCCAAGGTGATACAGGATGACCGCCACCTGAAGTTTTACCTTCTCCACCACCCATCGGGTGATCTACTGGGTTCATTGCTACACCACGTACATGAGGACGTATTCCTAACCATCGGCTTCTTCCTGCTTTACCTAAGCTAATGTTTTCATTATCAGAATTGCCAACAGTTCCATAAGTTGCCATACAATCTATAGATACTTTTCTCACCTCGCTAGATGGCATCTTCAACAAAGCCATATTTCCCTCTTTAGCAAGAAGCTGTATTGAAGCGCCTGCAGTTCTTCCTAACTGCCCGCCCTTGCCCGGCTTTAATTCAACATTATGAATGAAAGAAGCTAAAGGCATTTCCTTTAGCGGAAGAGCGTTACCAACCTTAATATCAACACCGCTGCCGCTCATCACCACATCGCCTACCTTAAGACCGTTTGGAGCTATAATATATCTCTTCTCTCCATCAACATAATGTAGTAAAGCTATTCTTGAAGTACGGTTCGGATCATACTCTATTGAAAACACTTTTGCTGCTATGTTCTTTTTATCTCTTTTAAAATCTATTATTCTATATCTTCTCTTGTGCCCGCCTCCTCTATGTCTAGAAGTTACACGACCGAGATTATTTCTTCCGCCAGACTTTTTAATAGCCGTGGTTAAAGATTTTTCCGGAGTTGTTTTAGTGATCTCTTCAAAAGAAGAGATAGACATAAACCTTGTTCCAGGTGTATTGGGTTTTAATTTTCTAATTGCCATTAATCAGCTCCAGCCTATGCTTTACCGAATATATCTATAGTTTGACCTGCTTTCAAGGTAACGACTGCTTTTTTAAACTTTGCTGTTCTACCTTCGAAGCGCCCTTTTTTAGTAAACTGGGTTCTAGTTTTACCAGGATGACGAACAGTATTGACAGCAATTACATCAACACCAAATTTTTCCTTTACTGCCTTTGCTATTTCGATCTTATTAGCATCTACAGCGACAATAAAACCCAATTTGTTTGGCTGCGCTTCGCTAATTTTTGTCATCTTTTCAGTTATCAAAGGTCGTATTAAAACACTTTTCATTTTCAAACCAGATTAGTTAATTGTACTTTCTAAAAGATTAACTGCGCTCTTCTGCAATAGTAAGATTTGGTTATTCACTAAATCGTATGCAGATGCTTTATTTGCTTCAAGAACATTTACTCTTTCAATATTTCTTCCACTCAAATAAACATTTTTCTTGTATCCGCCAGTTAAGAATAATGTCTTTTTACCTTTCAAATTAAGAGCTGCAAGAATTGTGGTAAATTCCTTAGTTCTTGGTGCTTCAAAATCGAAATCCTCTACAACAACAATTTGAGTAGACTTTGCCTTGTAAGAGAGAGCGGATTTTCTAGCCAAAGACAAAACCTTTTTATTGAGTTTTTGTCTATACCCGTGCGGTTTTGGTCCAAAAATTCTTCCGCCTCCAACCCAAATTGGAGAGCGTGAAGTACCGGCACGTGCGCCGCCGCGTCCCTTCTGCTTCCAAGGTTTCTTTCCGCCTCCTCGTACTTCACTTCTTTCTTTAGTTTTGTGCGTACCCTGTCTTTGATTGGACAAGTATGCCTTTACAGCTAAATAAAGTACGTGATCATTAGGCTCGATTTCAAAAATTTCCTTTGAGAGCTCTACACTCTCGCCAGATTTTGTACCGTCTTTTTTATAAACCTCTAATTTCATCTCTATCAAACTTATTTATTGATGGCAACAATTGAATTAATGGATCCAGGAACAGCACCTTTAACCATGATTATATTCTTATCTGCAATGATCTTTACAACCTTTAGATTTCTGATTGTAGTGTTTTCGAAGCCCATTCTTCCGGCCATTCTTTGACCCTTGAATACACGTGAAGGATAGGATGAAGCGCCAATAGAACCTGGTGCCCTTTGTCTATCACTTTGACCGTGTGTAGCAGAACCAACACCGGCAAAACCGTGCCTTCTAACTACACCCTGAAAACCCTTACCTTTATTTCTTCCGGATACTTTTACTTTATCACCTACTTGAAATATATCGGTGCTAATTTCATCGCCAACTTTGAAAACAGAAGTATCAAAGTTCTTAAACTCTTTCAGCAGTTGAGGAGCATTCAAACCAGCTTTAGAATAAAATCCTTTTAATGGTTTGTTTACATTTTTTTCCTTCCTCAAACCAAAACCAATTTGAAGCGATTCATATCCGTCTCTTTCTTTGGTCTTGACAGAATAAACTTTGCACGGACCAGCTTCTAAAACCGTTACCGGAATTACTTGTCCGTCCTCAGCAAATATATTTGTCATTCCTAATTTTTTAGCTAACAAGCCAGGCATTTCATTCTTCCTATAACTTAATCTCGATATCAACGCCAGCAGGAATATCTAACTTGCTAAGCGCATCAACAGTTTTGTTGTTTGAATTGTGAATATCAATGATTCTTTTGTGAGCCCTAATTTCAAATTGTTCTCTGGACTTTTTATCAACGTGAGGAGATCTTAAAACTGTAAATACAGTTCTACGAGTAGGAAGTGGAATTGGACCGCTAACTACAGCACCAGTACTTTTAACAGTTTTAATAATTTTCTCGGTTGATTTATCAATCAAAATATGATCGTATGACTTTAGCTTGATTCTTATTTTCTGACCGGGCACTTTTAATAATCTCCTTGTTATACACATTGAAGGCGCCCGCACTGCAAACGCCTTCATTATATCATCAATATTTATTTGATAATCTTAGTTACGAAACCTGCACCTACTGTTCTACCGCCTTCACGAATAGCAAATTTTAATCCTTCTTCCATAGCTATTTCTGCAATCAAATCAATTTTAAGCTGAACGCTGTCTCCAGGCATAACCATTTCTGTCCCTTCTGGAAGTGTTGCCACACCCGTTACGTCCGTAGTTCTGAAATAGAACTGTGGTCTGTAACCATTAAAAAATGGTGTATGTCGGCCGCCTTCTTCTTTTGAAAGAATGTAAACCTTTCCTTCAAATATTGTGTGAGGTGTTATAGACCCAGTTTTTACAAGAACCATTCCTCTTTCAATTTCAGTTTTATCAACACCACGTAATAATAATCCTGCATTATCACCAGCAAGCGCTAAATCAAGTTCCTTGCGAAACATTTCGATGCCAGTAACAACAGTTTTCTTGTGTACGCCTAAACCGATTAACTCAACTTCTTCATTTAATTTCAATGTACCTCTTTCAACACGTCCGGTAGCAACTGTGCCGCGTCCTGTTATCGAGAACACGTCTTCCACCGGCATTAAGAAAGGCTTATCAGCATTTCTTTCAGGAATCGGGATATAAGTATCAACTGCATCCATTAAATTCCAAATGCAAGTATATCTTTCATCTGAAGGATCAGCACCAGCTGCACCTGCATCCAAAGCGTGAAGAGCAGAACCGCGCACAATCGGTATCTCGTCACCTGGGAATTCATATTTAGTTAACAATTCTCTTAGTTCCATTTCAACTAAATCAACTAATTCCGGGTCATCCATTGCGTCAACTTTATTTAAGAACACAACCATTTTTGGCACACCTACCTGTCGTGCTAAAAGAATATGTTCGCGTGTCTGAGGCATAGGACCATCAGTTGCAGCTACAACTAATATAGCGCCATCCATCTGAGCAGCGCCAGTAATCATGTTCTTTACATAGTCAGCGTGACCTGGACAGTCAACGTGAGCATAGTGTCTATTAGCTGTAGAATATTCTACGTGAGCCGTAGCAATAGTGATACCACGTTCTCTTTCTTCTGGTGCATTGTCAATACTATCGAAAGTTCTAACTGCTGATAAACCTTTTTTAGCTAGCGCCATGGTGATGGCTGCTGTAAGAGTAGTTTTACCATGGTCAACGTGTCCAATAGTACCAATATTGACGTGCGGTTTACTGCGGTCAAATTTTTCTTTTGCCATCTAAGTACTCTCCTTGTTATTATTATTTTTTGTATAAGTAATTCTAAATTAAGCGGCCTCAACCGACTTTTTAACTTGCGCTTTCTCAGTAATTTCTTCAGAGACGGATTTAGGTACTTCAGAGTAGTGCGAGAATTGCATTGAATAAATAGCACGACCTTGAGTCATGGAACGCAAAGTAGTTGCGTAACCAAACATTTGAGCAAGCGGTACCATTGCTCTAATTACTTGCGCATCTTTTCTTGAAGTAAAACCTTCAATTTTTCCTCTCCTTGAGTTTATATCGCCCATTACATCTCCTAAATACTCTTCTGGAGTAGTAACTTCGACGCTCATCTTTGGCTCAAGTAGTATCGGACCAGCTTTCAAAGCACCCTGTTTGAATGCAATGGATGCTGCAACCTTAAACGAAATTTCATCTGAATCTACATCGTGGTAAGAACCATCAAACAATTTTGCCTTAACATCTACCACAGGAAAACCTGCCAACACACCATTTCTTAATGCGTCTTGCAAACCGTTGATAACAGGATTAATGTATTCTTTAGGAACTGAGCCGCCAACTATAGCATTCTCAAACTCAAACCCTTTGCCAGGCTCGTTTGGCTCAAATTCTATCCAAACATGTCCATACTTACCACGTCCGCCAGATTGTTTAACAAATTTTCCTTCAGCTTCAACTTTCTTAGTAATAGTTTCTCTATAAGCAACTTGCGGTTTACCAACATTTGCTTCTACCTTAAATTCGCGTTTCATTCTGTCTACAAGAATCTCTAAATGTAGTTCACCCATACCGCTTATTAAAGTTTGTCCCGTTTCACTATCAACTTTAACCTTGAAAGTTGGGTCTTCATCACTCAGTTTACCGAGCGCATCAGAAAGCCTGTCTTGGTCTGCTTTAGTTTTAGGCTCTATCGCAATCTGAATAACAGGCTCAGGGAATGCCATTCTTTCTAAAATAATTGCATCATCTTCAGTGCACAGAGTATCGCCAGTTCTTGTATGTTTTAGCCCTACAACTGCTGCAATATCACCTGCACTAATTTCACTCAAATCCTCACGATGGTTTGCGTGCATCTGAAGAATTCTTCCAACTCTTTCTTTTTTATCACTAACTGAATTGAAAATATATGAGCCCGCTTCTAACGAACCAGTATAAACTCTAATAAAAGTAAGCTTGCCTACATAAGGGTCAGTCATAATTTTGAAAGCCAATGCAGTAAACTTTTCCTTCTTGTCAATCTTTCTTTCAATGTGGTCATTTTTATGAATGTGGTGTGCAACTAAATTTCCGCTATCAAGTGGAGATGGAAGAAAATCAACAACAGCGTCTAACAATTGTTGAACGCCTTTATTCTTAAATGAAGAACCGCAAAGAACAGGAATAATAACCAACTTAACAGTTGCCTCACGTAATACTCTTCTAACTTCAGATTCAGAAATATCTTGTCCTTCTAGATATTTTTCCAATAAACTGTCATCTACATCAGAAACAGCCTCAAGCATTTGAGTTCTGTACTTCTGAGCAAGAGGCATTAAATCAGATGGAATATCAACTTCCTCAAATGTTGAACCAAGTGTCTCCTCATTAAACATAATAGCACGCATAGTAATCAAGTCAATAATACCTCTAAACAAATCACCTTCGCCTACCGGAATGGTGATTGGAATAGCATTAGCACCTAATTTTTCGCGCATCATTTGAACTGCATGAAAGAAATCAGACCCTACTCTATCCATTTTGTTTACAAAAGAAATACGAGGAACGCCATACTTATCAGCCTGTCTCCATACAGTCTCGGATTGCGGTTCAACACCGCCTACAGCACAAAATAGTGCAATTGCACCATCCAGTACTCTTAAAGATCTCTCAACTTCAACAGTAAAATCCACGTGGCCAGGAGTATCTATAATATTTATCTGATGCTCTCGCCATTGAGTTGTAGTAGCAGCACTTGTAATTGTAATACCGCGCTCTTTTTCCTGCTCCATCCAGTCCATAGTGGCAGCGCCATCGTGTACTTCTCCCATACGATGCAATTTACCTGTATAGTAAAGAATACGCTCTGTAGTCGTAGTCTTTCCGGCATCGATGTGAGCCATAATACCAATGTTCCTAACTTTGCCTATTTCAATTTTTTTGTTCGACATCTGGTCTAAAATCCCTTCTGCTTACCACTTAAAGTGTGCAAAAGCTTTGTTTGCCTCTGCCATTCTATGTGTATCTTCTTTTTTCTTTACTGCTGAACCTTCGTTATTAGAAGCTGCCAATAATTCGGCGGCTAATTTACCAGCCATAGATTTATCTTTTCTGTCTCTAGAATATGTTCTAATCCATCTCAAAGCTAAAGCAATTCTTCTTTCAGGTCTAACTTCCATTGGCACTTGATAAGTGGCACCACCAACACGCCGGCTTCTAACCTCAACCAAAGGCTGCACGTTTTGAAGAGCCTTTTTATAAACTTCTAATGCAGGTTTTTTTGCTTTGGATTCCATCAACTCAAAGCTATCGTAAACTATATTTCGAGCTGTGGATTTTTTGCCATGCCAAGTCAAATAATTAATCAGTTTTGCAACTAAAAAATCATTGTACTTAGGGTCTGGCTTAATAAACTTTTTTTCTGCTCTTTTCTTTCTCATAGTAATTATTTCGCTTTTGGTTTCTTGGCACCGTATTTAGATCTAGCTTTTTTACGATCTTCTACACCGGCTGTATCTAAAGTACCTCTAATAATGTGGTACCGAACACCCGGTAAATCTTTAACCCTACCGCCGCGTATCATAACAATCGAGTGCTCTTGCAAATTATGACCTTCGCCAGGAATATATGCCGTAACTTCGATATGATTAGTTAAACGGACACGAGCTACTTTTCTTAATGCTGAATTAGGTTTTTTAGGAGTTGTTGTATATACTCTTGTGCAAACACCTCTTTTTTGAGGGCAACTATCAAGAGCAGGAGCTTTACTCTTTGTAATTACAACTGTTCTTCCTTTTCTAACCAACTGGTTAATCGTTGGCACGTACTAACCTCCAATTTTACATATTTATAAATTTCAGAATTCGAATTTATCGAATATCTGCTATTTTGTCAAGAAATTCGTGTAAAATATTTACGTTTTATACAGATTCTTTCTCTAAATCCGTAGTTTCTTCCACTTGTACTGGACTTTCAACCTCTTCAGACGAAAGAATAATATTTCTATACTTCTTCAAACCTGTACCTGCGGGTATTAAATGTCCCATAACAACATTTTCTTTTAAACCAATAAGGTTATCAACTCTGGCTTCAGTAGCAGCATTAGTTAATACTTTAGTAGTTTCTTGGAATGAAGCTGCAGATATGAAACTTTCTGTTGATAGTGCAGCGTGTGTTATTCCAAGTAGAATATTATCGAAAGTAGCAGGCTCGGCATCATTGGCTTTAATTGTTTTTTTGGTTTTTCGAGTTAAATCTGCATTTACTTCGCGGAATTTAGTTTTAGTAATAGACTGACCAGCTTTATACTTAGATTGTCCAGGTTCCTCAATAACTACCAGTTGCTTAACACGTTCATTTTCGTCATTTAACTTGTTACGATCTACCAAATCCTCTTCAATGAAATTTGTATTGCCGGCAGAGATAATCTGAAGTTTCTGCAACATCTGTCTTACAACCACTTCGATATGTTTATCATTAATTTTCACTCCTTGCAATCTGTAAACATCTTGAATCTCATTTACAAGGTACTCTTGTACGGCATTTGTGCCTTTGATTTTTAAGATATCGTGAGGATCAACTGGTCCATCTGTAATTTTTTCACCAGCAGGAATTTCATCACCTTCTTGAACAAGAATGTGTTTACCATAAGGAACGGGATAAATTTTTTGGATAGTACCATCGAGTGATTCGATTATAATTTCTCTTGAACCCTTTTTTCGAGCGCCAAATTTGACACGTCCTTCAATTTCTGAAACTACTGCAGGATCGTGCGGGCTGCGAGCTTCAAAAAGTTCTGTAACTCTTGGCAGACCTCCTGTGATATCTCTTGTTTTGGAAGCTTGCTTTGAAATTTTAGCAAGGATAGTTCCCTGTTGAATTGTTTCGCCTTCTTCTACCGATAAATATGCTCTGGTAGGAATGTTAAAGACTTTTTCTTGCCCATTAGCAGCCTTAATAAGAATGCTCGGAGTAAGATTTTTATCTTTTGATTCAATTACAACTTTTTGTACGTGGCCTGTTTGTTCATCGGCAACTTGTTGCAGTGTTAAATTATCGATCAAATCAACAAAAGTAACAGCTCCGCCAAAATCTGCAACTATTACAGCGTTATAAGGATCGTGATTATAAAGAGGCTGTCCCTTTTTAATGAGCTGCCCATCATTAACAACCAGTTCTGCTCCATAAGGAATATCGAATTTCTTGATTTGGCGGTTATCATCATCAAATATTCCTAAGGAACCACGGCGCCCAATAACAACTTTAACCTTACCCATAAAATCTGTTTTTTCAACTAGCGAAATTTTATCAAATCTAACTGTACCGGCAACGTTAGCTTCAACTTGAGACTGCGAAGCGATACGGGAAGAGGTACCGCCTAAGTGGAAAGTACGAAGAGTAAGCTGAGTACCAGGTTCTCCAATAGATTGAGCAGCAATAATACCAACAGCTTCTCCAATTTCAACCAAGGCGCCAGTTGTTAAGTTACGTCCATAACACTTGGCACAGACACCTCTCTTAGATTCGCAAGTTAATACAGTACGAATAAATACTTGGTCAATATTAGCCTCATCAATTTTTTCGGCGGTTTCTTCACTAATCAATTCACCGGCTTCAACTAAAGTATCATCGGTTCTCGGATCGTAAACATCTTCTTGAGCAACACGTCCAATAATTCTTTCGGCAAGAGGTTCTCTTTCTTGTTCAGCATCTTTAAGGGCAGTAACGTAAATACCACGTATAGTGCCGCAATCTATTTCAGAGATAATTACGTCTTGAGCAACATCGCATAATCTTCGTGTTAAGTACCCTGCATCGGCTGTTTTCAAAGCAGTATCTGCAAGACCTTTACGCGCTCCGTGTGTAGAAATAAAGTACTCAAGTACAGAAAGTCCTTCTTTAAAGTTGGCTACAATTGGGTTTTCAATAATTTCGCCGGCTTGTCCGCTAAGTGATTTTTGCGGTTTCATCATAAGTCCGCGCATACCAGCAAGCTGCTTTACCTGGTCTTGAGAGCCACGTGCACCGGAGTCTACCATCATGTGTAGAGAGTTAAACCCGCCTTGATCAACTTTAATTTTGTCCATCAAGTGTTTAGCAACGTTGTTTGTTGTGTGTGTCCAAACGTCTATTATTTTATTGTACCTTTCGGCATCTGTAATAAGACCTTGTTCATGTTCGTTTAGTATACCATTTACTTTTTTATTAGATTCATCAATTAACTTATCTTTTTCTTCAGGTATAATCATATCAACAAAGCTGATTGAAATGCCAGCTGCGGTTGCATACCGGAATCCAAGGTCTTTTAAATCGTCTAGGAATTTAGCAGTAATTACGTTACCAAGTTTAATAAACATTCTATAGATGAATCCGGAAAAACTCTTCTTCATCAGTAATTCGTTAATAAAACCCAATTCTTTTGGAACGATCTGATTGAATATGACGCGTCCAACTGTAGTTTCGATTAGTTGTCCGTTAATTTTTACCTTTACCTTGGAATGTAGTTCTACAACTTTATTATCATAAGCAATTAAAACTTCATCAATATCACCAAATAGTTTGCCCTCGCCTTTGGCTCCTGCGCGAGCTTTTGTTAGGTAGTATAAGCCAAGTACCATATCTTGTGTAGGCAGAACAATTGGCAATCCGTTTTGCGGCGAAAGAATATTGTGTGAAGATAGCATCAAAATTGCAGCTTCAAGTTGAGCCTCGTAAGAAAGTGGAACGTGTACTGCCATTTGGTCGCCGTCGAAATCTGCATTGAAAGCAGTACATACAAGAGGATGCAACTGAATAGCTTTACCATCGACCAATAGTGGCTGGAAAGCTTGAATGCCCAGCCTGTGCAGAGTAGGCGCACGGTTAAGCATTATCGGATGTCCGTCTATCAACTTTTCTAAGATTTCCCAAATTAATGCGTCCTTTCTATCCACTGCTTTACGTGCACTTTTTACAGTTTTGTAGTGCCCGCGCTCAATTAGTTTTCTTATAACAAAAGGTTTAAAAAGTTCTACTGCCATATCTTTTGGAAGGCCGCATTGGTGTAATTTCAGTTCAGGTCCTACAACAATTACAGAACGACCGGAATAATCAACTCGTTTACCAAGTAAGTTCTGTCTGAAACGACCCTGTTTACCTTTGAGCATATCGCTTAAAGATTTTAATGGTCTGTTGCCATCGCTGCGAACTGCGCTAGAACGGCGAGAGTTATCAAAAAGAGCATCTACGGATTCTTGCAGCATTCTTTTTTCGTTACGGAGAATAACCTCTGGTGCTTTAATATCAATCAATCTTTTAAGGCGGTTGTTACGAATAATTACTCTTCGGTAAAGATCGTTTAAGTCGGATGTAGCAAAGCGCCCACCTTCTAGAGGTACGAGAGGACGAAGTTCTGGCGGAATAACCGGAATAACATTCATTACCATCCACTGGGGTTTGTTAGGAATCTTTCCCTCTTTTTCACGAAAAGCTTCGAGTACTCTTAATCTCTTTAGAATATCTGTTCTTTTTTGCTGCGAAGTATCTGGTCCTAATTGAGATTTTAGTTCGCCGAAGACACGTTCAATTTCGGTTTCTTTCAATAACTCTTTAACCGCATCGCCGCCAATTCTTGCAACAAATTTTTTAGGGTCTTTTTCGTCTAAAGCATCATTATCATGAGGGAGCGAATTCAGGATTTCGTAATACTGATCTTCACTTATTAAGTCTAATCGTTGTAATCCGGTAGGACCAGGATTAAGCACAACATAAGATTCGTAGTAAACAATCCTTTCTAATTCTTTAGTTGTCATTCCAAGAATGTTGCCAATTTTAGAAGGCAAAGCTTTGAAGAACCAGATATGAACAATAGGAACAGCAAGCCCAAGATGCCCCATTCTTTCTCGGCGAACTGCTTTGAGTGTAACTTCAACGCCGCAACGGTCGCATACAATTCCTTTGTAACGAATGCCTTTATACTTTCCGCATGCGCATTCCCAATCTTTAACCGGGCCAAAAATTTTCTCGCAGAACAAACCGTCTTTTTCGGGTCTGAACGAGCGGTAATTAATTGTTTCGGGCTTTGTAACTTCGCCATGGGATCTGCTCAAAATATCATCGGGGCTGGCTAAACCAATGGTCAGCTTTTCAATCATCTTTGTTTTATTTTCTTGCGGTTTTGCACGCATAGTAATTCTCCTTTACTCAAACTTGGTGGACTTAGTTAACTTTAATATCGAGGCCAAGACCTTGTAATTCCTTGATCATAACGTTGAAAGCTTCCGGTATGTTAGGTTCCGGAATGTTTTCACCTTTTACGATCGCTTCGTAAGTTTTGGCACGACCAGTAACGTCATCACTCTTTACAGTTAAAATTTCTTGAAGCACGTGAGCTGCACCGTAGCCTTCGAGCGCCCAAACTTCCATTTCTCCAAATCTTTGCCCGCCAAACTGAGCTTTACCGCCGAGAGGCTGTTGTGTAATTAGAGAGTATGGTCCAATCGAGCGAGCGTGAATCTTATCATCAACCATGTGACCGAGTTTCATCATGTAAATGTAGCCGCACGTAACTTTCTGGTGAAATCTTTCGCCGCTTCTGCCATCATATAGAAATGTTTTTCCACCATCGGGTAAACCGGCTTGTTTTAAATAAGCTTCCACATCTTCAACTTTGGCACCGTCGAAAATTGGAGTTTCAAATTTTACGCCTAACTTCTTTCCTACCCATCCAAGTACGGTTTCGTACAACTGTCCGAGGTTCATACGGGAAGGAACACCAAGTGGATTAAGAACTATATCGACTGGAGTACCATCTTCGTGGTAAGGCATATCTTCTATCGGGACAACTTTAGCAACTACACCTTTGTTACCGTGGCGTCCTGCCATCTTATCACCAACTTGAATTTTACGTTTTTTAGCAACATAAACTTTAGCAAGTTGAGTAATACCAGGTGGAAGTTCATCACCGGACTGGATTTTAAGTTTTTCTCTTTTGTAATCTTCTTCAATTTCCGAAAGAAGATTAAAGTAATTAGAGAAAAGTTTTTTAATCATTTCGTTTATAGCTTTCTTCTCGAACCAATCGCGTGTGTAATCAAGTTTAGTAATATCTTCAATATTTGCAAAAGTATCGTCTTTAATTAATGTACCGCTTCTCAATACTACGGAGCCATCCAAATCGCGAACGCCAGAAGAAGTTTTTCCTTCACTAATTCTTGCAAGTTTAGTAACGAGTTTAGAATAATGGTTTTCTTTTCTTGTTTTGAAAGTAGAGTCAAGATTGTCCATCAATTTCTTTTCATATTTTTTTGATTCGGCGTCTTTTTTCTTGCGGCTGAACAATCTTGTTTTTATAACAACGCCTTTGAGTCCTGGAGGTGCTTTCAATGAAGCATCTTTAACATCGCCGGCTTTATCACCAAAAATTGCTTTAAGAAGTTTTTCTTCTGGAGTAGGGTCTGTTTCACCTTTTGGAGTAATCTTACCTATTAAAATATCTCCTTCTTTAACATCTGCACCTTCGCGAACGATGCCGCTTTCATCTAAATCTTTAGTGGCTTCTTCGCTAACATTTGGGATATCGCGGGTTAATTCTTCTTCACCACGTTTAGTTTCGCGGACTTGCAATTCAAATTCTTCTATATGTAAAGATGTAAACACATCGTCGGCAACTAATCTCTCGCTTAGAACGATAGCGTCTTCAAAATTGTAACCTCGCCATGGCATAAATGCAACAGAAACGTTTCTGCCAAGCCCGAGCTCGCCTTTTTCTATTGCAGAGCCATCTGCAAGAACATCTCTCTTTTTGAGACGCTGCCCAGTTACAACAATTGGTTTTTGAGTGAAGCATGTTTCTTGGTTTGTTCCAGCAAACTTTGTAAGCGTGTACTCAACTCTTCTTTCATCATTAAAACTGACTAATGTTTCAGGATCGTCTGAATCAACATCATACTTTACAATGATTCTCTTAGCATCAGCGTATTCAACTACGCCTGTGTCTTCGGCAATAATAATTGCACGTGAATCGCGGGCAATTTTTGCTTCCATACCTGTTCCAACAATAGGATTTTCAGGAACCATAAGGGGAACAGCCTGACGCTGCATATTTGAGCCCATAAGTGCGCGGTTAGCATCGTCATGCTCGAGGAATGGAATTAATGCCGCAGCAGCAGATACTATTTGAGCCGGTGCAACATCCATATAATGAACATTCTCCGGGTGAACTACCGGAAACTCACCACGTTCACGGCATTTTACTCTCTCTTCAACATAGTGCCCCTGCTCATCGAAAGGGGCGTTTGACTGAGCAATAATATATTCATCTTCTTGATCTGCACTTAAATAATCTACACTGTTTGTTACACGCCCATCTTTAACTTTTCTGTAAGGTGTTTCTAAAAAACCGTAATTATTAACTCTTGTATAAATTGTTAAAGAAGAAATAAGACCAATGTTTGGACCTTCTGGGGTTTCGATTGGGCAAAGCCTGCCATAATGGGAATGATGAACGTCACGAACTTCAAATCCGGCACGTTCTCTTGTTAAACCGCCTGGTCCTAATGCCGAAATTCTCCTTTTGTGAGTCAATTCCGAAAGAGGGTTAGTTTGGTCCATAAACTGAGAAAGCTGGTTAGTACCGAAAAATGCATTGATAACACTGCTTATTGTGCGGGCGTTAACCAAATCCTGCGGCTGCATGTTTTCGTTGTCGCGCATATTCATTCTTTCTTTAATAGTGCGCGCCATTCTTGCTAAACCAACATTATATTGAGACTGCAGCTGCTCACCAACTGTTCTTACTCTTCTATTACCAAGGTGGTCTATATCATCAACAGCCATATTGCCGTTTTTAAGCATAATGATGTTTTTCATAATAGCAATAATATCTTCTGGTGTTAAAACCCGAACGCTATCATCAACACTAAGGCTTAACTTATCATTCATTCTAAAACGGCCAACTTCGCCTAGATCATAACGCTTATCATTGAAAAACATTTTATCAATCAAGCCAACTGCGGTATCAATATCTGGTGCTTCGCCGGAACGAAGCTGCCTGTAAATTGCATAAAGTGCTTCTTCTTTTGTTGTAGATGTATCTTTTTTGAGAGTGTTAAGAATCAAATCTTGGTCTACAGAAGTTTCAACGCTTATCAATTGTACTTTTTGGATATGCGATTCTTTAATGCTTTCAAAAACCTCTTCGGTAATTTCGGCATCTTTAGCTGCGTAAATTTCTCCTGTTTCAGTATCAATTATATCGGCGGCGGCAATTCTTCCTACGTGCTTATCTGCTGCAAGCTGCTTTACCGAAATTTCTTCAATCAATCCAAATAATCTTAAGATCGAATCATCAGTCTCGTAACCTAATGCGCGCAATAAAGTTGTAGAAGGAAATTTCTTTCTACGATCTATATAAACATACATTACATTGTTTATGTCTGTGGCAAATTCTACCCAAGAACCTCTAAAAGGAATAATTCTAGCAGAATAAATCGGTGTTCCGTTAGGATGAAAGGTTTGAGCAAAAGCAACGCCTGGCGAACGATGCAACTGAGTTACAACTACACGTTCGGCACCATTTATTATAAAGGTTCCTCGTACTGTCATAAAGGGTAGATTGCCAAGGTACACTTCCTGTTCAACAGAATTTACATACTCGCCTGTTTCGTCATCTTTAGTTGAAAGCCGTAATTTTGCCTTTAATGGGGCAGAATAAGATAATCCTCTTTCTTCACACTCTGCTATAGAGAAGCGAGGTTTTTCAACGTAATATTCAACAAAATCTAATCTGTAAAATTCTTTGTTATCGTGAATTGGGAAGTTGGCGTTAAATACGTTTTGCAGACCTTTATTATCTCTCTGCGAGGCCGGAGTTTTCAATTGAAGAAAATCTTCAAAAGAATCCACCTGAATATTTAATAAATCCGGCATCTTAATAGCAGATGTAATAGAAGAGAAAGAAATTCTTCCGGTACTCTTGTTAATTTTTGATTTTTCCAACCCTAACCTCCAGTTCGGTTTGTATGTTCTTCCATTAAATAATGAAAGAAAGTGGCAGGGCGTACTTTACCGCCCTGCCACTTAAGTTATATTTCAAATCTAGACGAGAAAAAGAGATATTATTTAACAGTTACTGTAGCGCCTGCTTCTTCTAATTCTTTCTTAACCTTTTCAGCTTCATCCTTGGAGACTGCCTCTTTAACTGGTTTCGGAGCGCTATCAACTAAATCTTTAGCTTCTTTCAGTCCTAATCCTGTATGAGCACGTACAACTTTAATTACGTTAATTTTTGTAGCACCTGCACTTTGAAGAATTACATCGAATTCAGTTTGTTCTTCTACAGGAGCTGCAACAGCAGCTGGAGCAGCAGCCATCATCATTGGAGCAGACGCAGTTACACCAAATTCATCTTCTAATGTTTTCTTTAATTCAGCAGCTTCTACCAACGTAAGCGCTTTAATCTTCTCTACTAATTCTTGAACTTTCTCTGACATTTTATTTACTCCTATTACTTAATTTTATTTACTATTCAATTTCTTATGCGGCTTTTTTCTTAGCAACTTCGTCAATAACACTAACGAGATCGCGAATAACTGCATTGATTGCACCAACAATTCCAGAAGCCGGAGCAGAAACACTGCCTATAATACCGGCAATTATTTCTTCTTTTGTCGGCATAGAAGCTATTGTATTTAACTGTTCAGCACCATAAAATGCTGTATCTAAGTAGCAACCTTTAAATGATAATTTTTGTGTTTCGTCGCTGTATTTCTTTATGATTTTTGCCGGGGCAACAAAATTTTCGCCGGCAAAAGCAACGCCAATCATTCCAACAAGCAAACTGTCAAATTTTTCATAACCACCTACTTGTTGTAGTGCTTTTTTGAAGAGAGTATTTTTTAAGACCTTATACGTTACTCCATCTTTACGAAAGCTAGAACGCAGTTTGTTAATGTCTGCTACATTAACACCACGGTAATCTACCAGAAACATAGCCGAAGAGTTTTGTATAAGCTCTTTTATTTGTTCAATTACCTCTCTTTTTTCATCTTTGTTCATCGTTCTCCTAAAACAATTAGTTAGAACATCGTTACTTATTTATAGAAGCATTGTTAATCCCGCTCACAAACAGGATCAGTGCGTAATATTTTATTTAGTAGTAAAAACTGTTTCGTCTTTGTTAATCTTCAAACCAGGTCCCATAGTAGATGATAAGAAAAGACTCTTAACATAAACACCCTTAGCAGAAGAAGGTTTCATTTTAATAATAGTTTGAAGGAAAGCCTTAGTGTTTTCAGCTAACTGTTCAACAGTAAAATTAAGCTTGCCTAAAGATGTGTGTACAATACCAGCTTTTTCAACGCGAAATTCAATTTTACCTGCTTTAACTTCTTTAACAGCCTTAGCTACATCTGGAGTAACAGTACCGCTTTTTGGGTTAGGCATTAACCCTTTAGGTCCCAGCACTCTACCTAACTTACCTAATTCGCCCATAACATCTGGAGTAGCAATAATTACATCAACATCAGCCCAGCCCGCTTTAATTTTTTCAAGATACTCTTCAAAGCCGGCATATTCTGCACCAGCTTGCAAAGCGGCTTCTGCTTGTGCGCCCTTGGCTACAACTAAAACAGAAACTTGTTTACCAGTTCCGTGCGGCAAAGAAACCGTACCTCGAACCATTTGATCAGCATGGCGAGGGTCTACGCCAAGACGAATTGCACAATCCAACGTTTCGGTAAATTTAACTTTAGAATTGTCCTTCAATACTTTTATAGCATCAGCTACAGAGTATTCCTTGTTACTATCAACACTTTTATTTAACGCTTTAACTCTTTTCGATACTTTCATTTTCTCTTACCAGTCAAAATTTATAATTAATCTTCTACTGTAAAACCCATACTTCTTGCAGTACCTGCAATCATACTTGCTGCATGCTCAATATCGTGAGCATTGAGATCAGGCATCTTTGCTTGAGCAATTTCTCTTACCTGAGCTTTAGTAACTTTAGCAACTTTAGTTTTGTTAGGTTCAGCAGAACCCTTTTCGTGCTTTGCAGCTTTTTTAAGCAACACAGCCGCTGGCGGTGTTTTTGTAACAAAAGTGAATGATTTATCTGAAAAAACAGTAATCACTACCGGAATAATTAACCCTTGCTGGCTCGATGTTCTTGCATTAAACTGTTTGCAAAATTCCATAATATTAACACCTTTTTGACCCAATGCAGGACCAACTGGAGGAGATGGATTTGCAGCCCCGGCGGAAATTTGTAGCTTAATAAAGCTGTCTACTTTCTTTGCCATTTTTAACCTATAATAATTTTATTTCTCTAATTCACCTTGAGCAAAGTCAATTTCAACCGGTGTCTTTCTTCCGAAAATTGAAACCATAACTTTGATCTTCATTTTTTCTTCATTTACTTCTTGAACCAAACCGGAAAAATTGTTGAACGGACCATCTATAATCTTAACAAAATCACCAATTCTATAAATGGTATCTGTCCTTTCAGTTTCTTCACTTTGCGAAATCCTACCAACAATACGCTTAACTTCTTCTGCTTGTAAAGGAGCCGGATTGCTTTGAGCACCTAAAAATCCCATTACAGAAGGTGTGTTTGAAATGAAATCTTTAGCCTTAATATCTAAATCTGCACAAACAAGAATATAACCAGGAAAGAAATTTTTCTTCTTGGTTTTCTTTTTACCATCTTTTACTTCAAAAACCTTTTCTGTTGGAACAAGAATTTCAAAAATTCGGGCACGTAGCTCATCGCTGTCACGTAATTCAGATTCAATCAGAGTTTTAACTTTATTCTCGTGTCCGGAAAAAGTTCTTACTACATACCATTTAGCTTTAGAATTTTCCAATTATTAGAATATTCCTTTTAATATCCAAGTCAAGGACATATCTATTATATAAGTGAAGGCAGCAAGAATTAGACATACAACAATTACAATAGTAGTAGATTCTTGCAGTTCTTCTTTAGATGGCCAAGTAACCTTTTTCATTTCCTTGGTTACATCATTAACGAAATTGATTATTTTTTCTTTCATAACTCAGCAGATTTTATCCTTGCACGTCAGGAGGGAGTCGAACCCCCAGCCTGCGGTTTTGGAGACCGCTGCTCTGCCAATTGAGCTACTGACGTATTATTTAGTTTCTTTAAAAGTAACGTGTTTGCGAACAACGGGATCGTATTTTTTGTATTCTACTCTATTAGGATGATTTCTCTTGTTCTTAGTGGTTGAGTAGCGGAATCCGGTGCCAGCAGAGCTTTCTAAAATAATTATTTGTCTTATGTTTTTTGATTTTGCCATAATTATACCTCTATTTTTTTGAGCTGAGTACCCGCATGAACGTGATGACCTCTGCTCTACCAACTATTCCATTTCAATAAATTGCTGGCTTCCAATATGTCAATTTTAATTTTTTTGTTGAGCTGATGACCGGGATTGAACCGGTGACCTCTTCCTTACCAAGGAAGTGCTCTACCAACTGAGCTACATCAGCATGATCAACTGAATAACCAGCTCAATCTTTTCTACCGATAATCGGTGAGCTATAAAATTGAGCTTCATCAGTATGATTGAGAGCGGGAGACGGGACTCGAACCCGCGACCAACAGCTTGGAAGGCTGTGACTCTACCAACTGAGTTACTCCCGCATCTTGCTGTGAAGCGTCAATAACTTACAATATAAAATGAACTAGTGGGCGGCGAGGGATTCGAACCCCCAAAGGCATTAGCCAACGGATTTACAGTCCGCCCCGGCTCTCCAACTCCGGCGTCCGCCCAGACACTTTTCACCCACTAAGTCAAAAAGCGAGCAACAAATATAGAAGCCGATATTTAAAAAAGCAAGATTTTCTCGTAAAAATTTAGACAACCAAAAAGATTAATTAGGAATGCCACAATTTATTGGGGTTAAACCAGAAAAGCGCTGAAATATTTTAATAATAGCAGAAATAAAGTCACTCTGTAAACTATTTATAGTAAATGACTCAAAGCTTACCGGGTGAAGGACATATTTTATCGATAAGCCTACAGCAGGCATGCGGGAAATATGTGTTAAAGGATTTAAGCATTTACGGCAGCTTTTACCTTCATAGAATTCTTAAATAGCTTATAATTTAATCCATCACAAAGTGCCTGCCAGCTAGCTTCAATGATGTTTGTTGACACACCAACTGTTGACCATGTAGATTCACCATCGCTGGTTACAATTAAAACACGCACTTTAGCAGCAGTAGCTTCTTTCTCATCAAGGACGCGGACTTTATAGTCCACAAGTTTAACGTTGGAAATATCTGGATAAAAGCGAATCAAAGCTTTGCGCAATGCATTATCAAGTGCGTTTACGGGTCCGTCACCTTCGGCTGCTGTGTGTTCCACTTCACCATTAACTTCAATTTTGAGAACAGCTTCGGCTTTGTTATGCCTATCGTTATCAAAAAACGTATAGATACGAGAATCTATGGCTTTGAAAAATGGAGTGAACTCACGTGTTTCATTTCTCAAAATCAGTTCAAACGAAGCCTCGGCACCATCGTATTGATAACCTTCATATTCTAATTCTTTAATATGCTTTACCAATTTTCGGTTGAATTCGCTTGTCTCGTCAACATCAATACCAAACTCTTTTGCTTTGTACTTTATGTTGCTTTGCCCTGATAAATCTGAAACTAGAACTCTTTGAGAGTTGCCAACAATAGCAGGGTTGATATGTTCATACATTCTGCTGTCTTTAAGAACTGCGCTAACGTGTATTCCACCTTTATGTGCGAAAGCAGATTTGCCAACGAACGCAGCCCTTGAGTTAGGTGTTAAATTCATAATTTCAAAGACTGAATTAGAAAGCGAAGTTAATTGTTCGAGCGAGATTTCTTTTTTTGTTGTGCAATTCATCTTAAGCAAAAGATTTGGGATGATACTGACCAGGTTTGCGTTTCCGCAACGTTCCCCAAATCCGTTTATGGTTCCTTGGACATGAGAGGCGCCACATTGAATAGCAGTTAAAGAATTTGCAACGGCAAGGTCACCATCATTATGAACATGAATACCAATCGGTTTGGCGATAGAATTTTTTACTTTTTCAATTGCAGATTTAATTTGGTCTGGTAAAGCTCCTCCATTTGTATCACAAAGAGTAATTATATCGGCGCCTCCATCTTGGGCAGAGACAAGCATTTGAATTGCGAAACGAGGATCATCTTTGTATCCATCAAAGAAATGTTCAGCATCGAAGATTACTTTTCTGCCATTGTCTTTCAAAAACTTTACAGATTTATAAATCAATTCTTCGTTCTGTGCTTCTGTTAAACCTAAACTTTTTTGAGAATGGAATTTCCAAGTTTTACCAAAAATAGAAACATAAGGTGTTTCTGCTAATAACAAAGCGAGAAGGTTAGCATCGGATTCTATTTTATCTATATCTCGTGCAGTTGAACCAAAGGCACATAACTGCGAGTGCTTTAGCTTTACTTTTCTGATTTCTCGAAAAAAATCTACATCGCGTGGATTGCTTCCAGGCCAGCCGCCTTCAATAATATCAATTCCGAAATCATCAAGTTTTTGAGCAATAATTATTTTGTCTCGTACTGTCAGGCTTACAGATTCGCCTTGTGTACCATCTCGAAGTGTAGTATCAAAAAGTTCTATTAGTTTTGTTTCCATTAGATAATCCTTTTCACATTAAATACTTTCTTAGATCATTTTGTTTTTGCGGGCGTAGTTAAAGAGACCACCGCATTTTACAATATCAAAAACACTTCCAAGAGGATGAAGTTTAAAAGTTTTACAATTGGTTTTATTTTTGATAGTGGCGCTTTCGAAATCAATTTCAACTTCATCACCGGTTTTGATTTTATCATTCAGCTTTTCGGTTCCTTCAAGCGGGATTAAGAAGCCACCATCAACAGAATTGCGGTAAAAGATTCTGGCATAAGATTCTGCAATAATTGCTTTAACCCCGGCAACTTGTAAGGCGAGCGGAGCGTGCTCGCGAGAAGAACCGCATCCAAAATTTGAGCCGCCAATTACAATTGAATAGTCGGATAAATAATTATCTCCGTTAATGAATGTTTTGCCCCCATCTGGCAAACCGGCTTTTTCAATTGGAACACTTGAGAGTGCAAAGTGTCCATACTTTTTTAATTCTTCCGGTTCGCTTGTGCTGTAAACCAAATGCTCGGCCGGTATAATTTGGTCTGTATCAATATTATCACCAAGTACGTAGGCTTTGCCAACTATAATGTTTTTCATTTATCGTTCCTGAAAATTCTTCTTTGTTTGAATGAGGATTTAGAAGGATGCATTTATAAAAATTTTCTTGGATCAGTTAATTTACCGGTTATTGCACTTGCAGCAACAGTAAGCGGAGAAGCTAAATAAACATGCGATGATTTACTTCCCATCCTTCCCGGGAAGTTTCTGTTTGTTGTTGACACAACAACATCACCATCAGCGCTTCTGCCAATTGTATCTGATGGTCCGCCTAAGCATGCAGCGCAGGAAGATTCTGCAATAGTGCAGCCTGCATTAAGAAAAATATCTTTGAGTGAAATTCCGCTTATTGTTTCTTCTTCCAACTGTTTAGCAACTTGTGTACTAGCCGGAACTATGAAAGTAGTTACTTTCACTTTTTGACCGAGTAATAATTTAGCGGCGTAGAGAAAATCTGTAATCTTTCCGCCTGTGCAAGAGCCAACGTAAGCTTTGGTAATTATTGTGCCTTCAACATTTGTTATAGTATCGCGGTTATCCGGACTGTGAGGCTTTGCTACAGTAGGTTCAAGTTTAGTTACATCGTAGAAATATTTTGAGTGATAGGCAGCATCAGTATCGCTAGTAAATTCTTCGTAATGAGTTACAGCAATTTCTTTGAGATAAGAACGAGTAACATCGTCAACTTCAATAATTCCGTTCATACCTCCTGCTTCAATAGCCATGTTAGTCAGCGTCATTCTTTCAAACATATTCATTCCTTTAATAGCATCGCCTCCAAACTCCATAGCGCGGTAAGTTGCGCCATCTGTAGAAATATCTCCAAGTATGTGCAGAATTAAATCTTTAGCAGTAAGATACTCCGGCATTTTTCCGTTAAAAGTAAACTTCATAGATTCTGGAATTTTTTCCCAAATTTTTCCAGTTCCCAAAATGAAAGCAGCATCGGTATTTCCAACACCGGTTGAAAACAAGCCAAATGCGCCGCTAGTGCAAGTATGAGAATCTGTACCAAACAGAACGGTTCCAGGTTTGTTGTAACCTTCTTCTGCAAGGGCAATGTGACAAACACCTTTGTATCTTTCTGTCCCTACATCATAATAATTGGGAAGTGAATGCTCGGCAGCAAACTGGCGAAGAATATCTACGTTGCGGTTTGCATGAACATTTTTTGTAAAGATATAATGATCCGGGAATATTACAAGTTTTTGTTTATCCCAAACTTTAGCTTGTTCGCCAAATTCTTTTTTCCAGATTGAAATTGTTGGCGGTCCGCAAACATCGTGTGTCATAAGTACATCAACATCAAGCCAAACGGTTTCACCTGGAGTTACAAAAGAACGATTTGCAGCTTTAGCCATGATTTTTTCAGTTATAGTCATTGCCATAAATATTCCTTTACTATTTACCAGAGGCAGTTGAATCAAAAACAGTAAGTTTCATTCCACTAACAACTAAATAATGATTAATAGCTTGCAGGTAAGCTTTGGCGCTTGCTTCAATAATATCTGTAGAAGAGCCTCTACCGTTAAAAGATTTTTCGCCGTGTCGAATTCTAACAATAGCTTCACCGAGAGCCTGCCTGCCGGAAGTAACAGAGCGGACGTTGTATGACTCTACAGTAGGTTTAATGCCAAGCGCACGTTCTATTGCATTAAAAACAGCATCAACGGGTCCATCTCCAGGTGATGATTCTTGAACAACAATATTTTCTGAAGAGATTTGTACAGTAGCCGTTGGTATTGTTTTGGTTCCGGCGTTTACGTGCATATATTTTAAGGTATATAACTCATCTTCTTTGTAGATTTCATCGCCCATTAAAACGCGCAAGTCGTCATCAAATACTTCTTTCTTTTTATCTGCAATTTCTACGAAAGCGTTGTAAGCTTTAGTTAGTTCTGCATCAGATGGATGGTAACCAATTTCGTTTAATCTTGATTTTAGTCCATGGCGTCCGCTGTGTCTTCCTAAAATAATTTTAGTTTTATTAACACCAACAGATTCGGGGGTCATAATCTCATAAGTCTCTCGGTTCTTAAGCATACCATCTTGATGAATGCCGCTTTCGTGAGCAAAAGCGTTTTCGCCAACAATTGCTTTGTTTGGCTGAACAACAACGCCAGTGAACCCGGAAACCATTCTGCTTGTGCTTATAATTTCTGAATGATTTATATCTGTGTAAAAATCGTTGAGGTCTTTTCTTACTTTAAGTGCCATAACAATTTCTTCCAAGGAGGCATTTCCTGCTCGTTCACCAATTCCGTTAATTGTGCATTCAACTTGCCGAGCGCCGAATTGAAGCGCAGTAATAGAGTTTGCAACAGCTAAACCCAAATCGTTATGGCAATGAACAGAGATTACTGCTTTATCAATATTATTTACTCTTCTTTTTAATTCTTGAATTTTAGCAGCATATTCTGATGGAAAAGTGTAACCAACCGTATCCGGAATGTTAACGGTTGCAGCTCCAGCATCAATTGCTACTTCTATTACCTCTGCTAAGTAACCAATGTCTGTTCTTCCTGCATCTTCGGCAGAAAATTCTACATCGGCGCAAAAGGTTTTTGCGTAAGCAACTGCGTCGTAAGACATTTGTAAAACTGTTTTTCGTTTCTCTTCAAGTGTTGCGCCATACTTAGCATCACCAAATTTTCCAAGTATGTGGTAATCTGAAGTACTGCTGAAAGTATGAATGCGCGGACGCTTTGCATTTTTTAAGGCATCGAATGCTGTTTTAATATCAATTTCTTTTGCGCGCGCAAGTGCTGCAATAATAACTTCAGATTCATCGGCAATTCTTTTTACTGCTTCAAACTGAGCAGGGGAAGAAACAGGGAAACCTGCTTCAATAACATCTACTTTCAGTTTAGCAAGCTGGCGGGCTATTTCAAGTTTTTCAAAAACATTTAAAGATGCGCCAGGTGATTGTTCCCCGTCTCTCAATGTTGTATCGAATATTATAATTTTTTCGCTCATTGCTTCCTCATTTTTCCTTAAAACTATTTTCATGCTGCTCAAGTAGAAGAATGGTTATTATCTCCGCTCGGTGAAATTTTTGTGTTAATAATATTAACACAGCTTTTGAAAAATCTCTTTAAAATTTTCTATCACTTGCTTTGTCATTTCAGTTGTTGAAACGGGTTTGCAGTCTTTGCCCATTATATCTACTGTTCTGTAACCTTGAGTTAGAGTTAAGTGAACAGCTTCTTCAATAACACTGCAAGCATGTTTCATATTGAATGAATAATTAAACATCATAGCAGCAGAAGAAATGGCTGCAAGCGGATTAGCTTTATTCTGTCCGGCAATATCAGGTGCGCTTCCGTGGACAGGTTCGTACAAAGCATATTTGTTTCCCAGACTTGCCGATGG
Organism: uncultured Melioribacter sp.; assembly: GCA_964575995.1. GTDB lineage: Bacteria > Bacteroidota > Ignavibacteria > Ignavibacteriales > Melioribacteraceae > Stygiobacter. The sequence goes on from CAZNTN010000014.1 coordinate 72,268, forward strand.
CAGCATTCCCAAACTACCTGTAATCATTCCAGCTATATCGCTTAGAATATCGCCAAACAAGTTAGAAGTTAGAATAACATCAAATTGCTTTGGGTTACGGACGATTTGCATAGCGCAGTTATCAACATACATGTCGTTGAGCAGAACGTCTGAATATTCTTTGTGAACTTCGTGAACAACGTTTCGCCAGAACTGAGAAACTTCGAGAACGTTTGCTTTATCTACAGAAGTTACTTTGCTTTTTCTTTCGCGGGCATATTTGAAAGCCATACGTGCAATTCGTTCTACTTCTTCTTTAGAGTAAACCATAGTGTTGAAACCGTGTGCTGCATCAAAGCCGCGCGGCTCGCCAAAATAAATACCGCCGGTCAATTCTCTAAACACTACAAAATCAACACCGTCAAGAACTTCTTTTTTCAATGAAGAAGAATCAACAAGAGGCTGAAAAATTTTAGCCGGACGAATGTTGGCGTAGAGTGCAAGTGATTTGCGGAGTTTGAGCAAAGCCGCTTCGGGTTTCAAATTGTGTGGAAGCGATTCCCATTTGTATCCGCCAACTGCACCTAGGAAAACTGCGTCAGAATCATAGCAGGTTTGAATTGTTTCATCAGTCAAAGGTGTTCCGTGTACATCGTAAGAAGAGCCGCCAATTAAACACTCCTTAAACTCAACATCTACTTTGAAATGTTCAGCAGCCGTATTAATTACTTGAACAGCGGACTTAGTAACTTCAACACCAATTCCATCTCCAGGAAGCAAAGCAATTTTAAACATGAATACTCCAAATAAATAGGACGCAGATTAAACTGATTTAATGATAAAAACAGATACAAAAGAATTTTCAATTCTGCATTCTCAATTCTCGATTATTTTTTAACCAGCCAGCTCATCATACTTCGTAATTTTGCGCCTACAACTTCAATACCATGTTCTCTGTTATCTTTTCTAAGCTGGTTAAATTTTGCGGCGCCGGAATTGTATTCATCAATAAATTCTTTCGCAAACTTACCGCTCTGCACTTCTTCAAGAATTTTTTTCATTTCTTTTTTTGTTTCATCATTAATTATTCTTTGCCCGCGCGTCATTCCACCATACTCAGCAGTATCGCTTACGGAAAAATTCATTCTGGATAAACCGCCTTCGTAATAAAGATCAACAATTAATTTCATTTCGTGCATACATTCAAAATACGCGAGTTCTGGCGGATAACCTGCTTCTACTAAAGTTTCAAAACCAGTTTTAATAAGTTGAGCCGAGCCGCCGCAAAGAACAGCCTGCTCACCAAATAAATCAGTTTCAGTTTCATTCTTAAAGTTTGTTTCTATAACACCTGCGCGCGTACCTCCAATTCCTTTAGCCCAAGCAAGGGCTATATCTTTTGTATTTCCGCTTGGGTCTTGATGAATAGCAATTAAACATGGAACGCCGCTTCCCTGTTCGTAAGTTCTGCGAACTAAATGTCCAGGTCCTTTTGGTGCAATCATCATTACGTTTACTTCTGCCGGCGGTACAATTTGCTTGTAGTGAATATTGAAGCCATGTCCAAATGCAATTGTATCACCAGTTTTTAAGTTTGGAGCAATATCAAAATCATAAACTGCTTTTTGATTTTGATCCGGGAGAAGAATCATAATTACATCTGAAGATTTGACTGCATCGGCAACAGATTTCACTTCGATTCCGCCTGCATTGGCTTTTTCTACAGAAGGAGAATCATCCCTAAGACCAACACAAACATTCATTCCGCTGTCTTTTAAGTTAAGTGCGTGTGCATGCCCTTGGCTTCCAAAGCCAAGCACGGCAATTTTTTTCTTTTTCAGAAGATCAAGATTTGCATCTGCTTCATAGTAAACTTTCATTTTGTAACCCTTTTATGTTGTTAAATTTTTTTCTTTAAGGATTCTTACCTGCTCGCCTCGTTTTAATGCTACTACGCCGCTTCTTGCAATTTCTTTTATACCAAATGCAGAGAGCAGATTTATCGCGGCGTCAATTTTATCGGGCGGGCCTGTAACTTCTAAAGTCATGGATTTATTAGTGATATCTACAATGTTACCGCGGAAGATATCGTTAATATTTTTTATTTCCTCCATTGTACCTTTTGGAACAGTAACTTTAATTAAGGCAAGCTCGCGTTCAACTCTTGGCGAGCCGGTTAAATCAACTACCTTAATCGTGTCAATCAATCTGTTCAATTGCTTTACAACTTGATCAATTATTTGATCATCGCCTTCTGTAACAATTGTCATACGCGAAATTTCTTCGATCTCGGTTTCACCTATAGAAATGCTTCTAATATTGAAACCTTTGCCGCTGAACATTGTTGCTACACGGTCGAATGAACCGAAATGATTTTCTACCAAAACAGAAATTGTGTGTTTCATTTATAACATCCTCTTTGGATTTAATCTTTTTACCATCATATCGCTAATTGAAGCGCCCGATGGAATCATCGGGAAAACCATATCGGCTTTAACAACTCTAAATTCTATCAAAACAGGTCTATCTTTAACTGTAAGTGCTTTTTCTAAAAGTCCATCAACTTCTTTAGGATCAGTTGTAGAGTAAGATTCAATTCCAAATGCTTCGCCAACTTTAACAAAATCCGGATTGCTTGCGCTTAAGTCTGTGAAGCTGAATTTTTCTTGGTGAAATAACTCCTGCCACTGCCTTACCATTCCAAGGAAAGAATTATTGATGATAAAAATTTTAATTGGGAGTTTGTTAGCAACAGCAGTAGTTAATTCTTGAATATTCATTTGGAAGCCGCCATCTCCGCTGATTGAAATTATAGTTCTATCTGGTACTGCAAATGCAGCGCCAATAGATGCCGGAAGAGAAAAGCCCATTGTACCCAAGCCGCCGCTTGTTAAGTTTGAACGAGGATTATTGTATTTATAGTATTGAGCTGTCCACATTTGATGCTGACCAACATCTGTTACAACTACTGCATCACCATTTGTCTTTTCACAAATTCTTTCAATAACATACTCAGTTCTCAATCTGCCATCTTTATCATCATAGCTAAGCGGACATTCATCGCGCCATTCATTTATTTGCTCAAACCAGGCAGTAGTATCGGGCTTAGTTGTCATTTCAGCGGCTAATTCTGCAATAACATGTTTTACATCTCCAACAATTGGCAAATCAACAACAACATTTTTGTCGATAGCAGTAGGGTCAATATCAACATGAATTTTGTAAGCCTTAGTACAGAACGTATCAACTTTTCCTGTAACGCGGTCATCAAAGCGAGCGCCCAGCGAAACTAAAACATCGCAGGCATCAACAGCTCTGTTTGCCCAGTATGTTCCGTGCATTCCCAACATACCAAGTGATAGTTCATCAGTGCCGGGGAAAGCGCCTAAACCTTGTAAGGTCATTGTAACCGGCAATTTATTTTCGCGTGCAAAAATTTTCAATTCTTCTGAACTGCCTGACATTATAACACCGCCGCCAACATAAAGCAAAGGTCTTTTTGCTTTGGCAATAATTTCGGCGGCTTTTTTAATTTGATTTGAGTGCCCTTTATAAGTTGGCTTGTAACCTCGCAAATCAACTTCTTCAGGATATTCGAAATGACATTTTGAAGCAATTACATCTTTAGGCAAATCAACAACAACCGGGCCAGGTCTTCCGCTTGATGCTATGTAAAAAGCTTTTCTTATTGTAGGCGCCAACTCTTTAACATCACGAACAAGAAAATTATGTTTAGTAATTGGTCGTGTAATTCCAACTATATCAGCTTCCTGAAAAGCATCATTGCCAATTAAGTGGGATGAAACCTGCCCGGTAAATACAACAATAGGTACAGAATCCATGTAAGCATCAGCAATTCCAGTTACAGTATTAGTTGCACCGGGTCCGGAAGTAACAAGTACAACACCAACTTTGCCAGATGCTTTTGCGTAACCTTCGGCAGCGTGTACGGCGCCCTGTTCGTGCCGTACAAGAATGTGTTTTAGAAAATCTATATCATAAAGATGCTCATAAATTTTTAAAACGGCACCGCCTGGATAGCCGAAAATATATTCAACTTTTTCATGTTTGAGACACTCGAAAAATATGTCTGCACCGCTTAATAACTGTCCACTGTTTTTCATAGATACCTTTCAGAAATTTGTTTTTAAAACTGCACCTTTGTTGGCGCTTGTAACCATTCTTGCATAACGAGCTAAATAACCTTTTTTAATTTTCGGTTCGAAGAGCGGAAGTGAAGAAAGACGCATAGATATTTCTCTATCGCTTAACTCTACATTCAATTTTCTGTTAGGAATGTCAATAGTAATTACATCACCGCTCTGAACTGCTGCAATTGGACCTCGCTCGGCAGCTTCTGGAGAAACGTGTCCTATACAAGCGCCTCTAGTTCCGCCGCTAAATCTGCCGTCAGTTATCAATGCAACTTTATCCCCTAAGCCCATTCCCATTATTGCGCTTGTAGGAGTTAGCATTTCCGGCATTCCGGGTCCGCCCTTTGGTCCTTCGTAACGGATGATTACACAATCACCTGCATTAACATCACCTTTAAGAATTTTTTCAACTGCTTCTTCTTGCGATTCATAAATTTTCGCAGGACCGGAAAACACCATCATCTTTTCATCAACTGCAGCGGTTTTAACAATAGCACCGTCTGGAGATAAGTTACCAAACAGTACTGCAAGTCCGCCGGTTATAGAATATGGATTTTCAACCGAACGAATTATTTGTTCATCTTTAATCTCCGCGGCAGAAATATTTTCTCCCAAAGTTTTTCCGGTTACTGTTAGAGCGCTTTCATGGAGTAAGTTTAATTTTGTTAACTCTTTTAGAATTGCAGAAATTCCGCCTGCTCTATCAACATCTTCTATGTGAACATTTTTTGTTGCCGGACTAACTTTGCAGATGTAAGGTGTAATGGAAGAAAGTTCATTCAACAAGTTCAAGTCTAATACTATTCCAGCTTCCTCTGCAACGGCAAGCGTGTGAAGAATTGTGTTAGTGCTTCCGCCCATAGCTAAATCTAGCGTAAAAGCATTTTTAAAAGAATTGAGTGATAGAATTTTACTTGGCTTTAAATCATCATTTACTAATTGCAAAATTTGTTTTGCGGCAGATATTGCGAGTTCTTTTCTTTTAGGATCTATCGCGAGTATTGTTCCGTTTCCAGGTAGGGCTAAACCTAATGCTTCACACAAGCAGTTCATTGAGTTAGCTGTAAACATACCAGAACAAGAACCACAGGTTGGACAGGCAAAGTCTTCCAACTGCTTTAAGCGTTCTTCATTTATCATACCGGAACTATATTGCCCAACACCTTCAAACACAGAAATTAAATCGGCTTTTTCTCCGTTTGGCAGTCTGCCGGATTTCATTGGACCGCCGGAAATAAAAATCGTAGGAATATCAATACGAGCTGCTGCCATCATCATACCAGGTACAATTTTATCGCAGTTTGGAATACAAATCATACCATCCAAGCGGTGAGCTTCAACAACTGTTTCAACACTATCGGCAATCAGTTCTCTGCTTGCTAAAGAATAACGCATTCCCAAATGCCCCATAGCAATTCCATCATCAACACCAATAGTGTTGAATTCAAATGGAACACCGCCTGCTTCACGCACTGCGTCTTTAATCAACTTTCCGAATTCTTGTAAATGCACATGCCCAGGAATTAAATCTATGTAAGAGTTGCATATTCCGATAAATGGTTTCTTGAAATCTTCGTCGCTCTTAATCACGCCGGTTGCTTTAAGTAAACTTCTGTGAGGAGCTTTATCAAAACCTTTTTTAATTAAATCCGATCTCATATTTCTCCACTATTTAGAGAGTGAGTGAAACAGTTTTTCAATCACCTCTTGATTCAAAATTCAAAAACAATTAAAGAATTTTCCTAAATCTCACACATTCTGATTCTTCAGATATGACTCTTGGGCTTCGGTCAACCCCTTGATCCGACTTTAATAATTAGTTTTAGATTTTGGGATTGACCAATATTCTAGTTAAGAATAATAATTCCTAGTAGTGCTAGAATGCTTAGGATCCCTATAAGAATGATTTCTGAAGAAAGGTTATTGAAAGACACGCGGCTGCGGGTTGCCTCCAGTGGAATAGCTATTGGTTGTGCCATATTTCTATTTGCGTCTTTCATAGGTTATAATTTTGATGCGAATATAGCCGATGAAAATTTAGATGTCAAGGCGTTTGCTAAATATTTTTACATTTTTATGCATAATTATGCATTCACAAAATGATATACGACTATCTAATTATCATTAGTTTTTTGGTGAAAGATTTTATCCCATTAAAATGAATTAGATACACACCTGAAGCTAAATCATTTACATCAATTTTGACTTGGTACTCTCCCGGTAGCTGCTTTTTATTTTCGACATCCTTTATGCGCTGGCCTAGAATGTTATATAGCACAATATTTACATTCGATTCTTGGTTAATAGTGTACCTAATCAATCCGGTTGAGCGGATTGGGTTCGAAACTATCATTGTTGCAACTTTGGAGTTATTGTTAGTTTGCTCTGGACTTACAGAAGTAAAGTCAAATTCATCTAAGGCGAATAAATCTTGGTAAACTTCAAATCCTTTATTCGGCTCTTTTACCGATTCATAACACAGTTTAAGTCTGTTATTAAACAAATCAATTCCAAAGCTGCTGCTATTGTAACCATATTTTAATCCTAAATCACTCTCTGAAAAATTATGCAAAGAATAAGCAGAAAGTGTTGAGTCCTTATCATCTATGTAAAAGCCCTTGATTTCATACTTGTGGGAAGAAGTGAAGAACAGTTTCTTGTTGAAAAATTTGTAGATAGTTGATGAATGAAAATTAATTGGTAATGGATATGAATTAAATTTAGTCCCGAATTTTGGATAACTACGCCATGCGTGAATATAAAAGTTACCAGAGCTGTTGTTATACTCCATCTGATTCCAAGTAATTGCAATGTTATAATCCTTATCAAAGCTATTACTAATTTTTGCATAGTATGAGTTTCGGTCTAGATTTGAAACAACAAAAGTATCTCTAACAATATTTCCATTTTCGTTAAGAATTATGCCTTTTAATACAGTGTTTCTCATCCTCAAGTTTTCGATCCATGTAAAAAGAATATCTTTTTTGCTGTTAATTGAATAACTCAATTCATTAAAACTAGATTTAACATTCTCCTTAAAGAAACCATCAATTTTAGTTACTGTGTTAAAGTTTGAGTTTAGCTTGGTAACTTGAATTTCGCGAAGAGTTTGTGACTGAGGCATTGTTACGAAAAGATATTCTCCATTTTCTAAAGAATGAAATGAATAACGGGCAAAAACCATAGTTGAAGTTGCAAACTTGTAGCTTGTTCCAATTTTCATTCCTTTGCCAGAAATCTTTTGAGCACAATAATTATAGTTTGCATCGTTAATTCTATAAGCCAAAACAAAGTTATCTTCAGTATCAACAACTATATTTGAAAGATCATAGTAAGTTGCAGTTGGATCATTAAGCATTGTGTTTTCACCGACTGGATTATTGTTTATATCATATACTTGAAAATAAAAATCTCTTCTTCCATTTCGCAAATCAGTCCAAAGAACAATTGATTCACCTTTCTTGTTATACTTTACAATTGGTGAAATCTGCCAAGCGCTGCATTTGTCATCAGAAATCTTTATGGGCTCGCCAACAATATTGAGTTTAGTATCAAACTTTAATTTCATTACATCGTAGTCATTTGCATTTTTAGCAACATATACTAGTTTTATGTTTTGCTCCTTTGAAAATGAAAGGTTGCAAACAATTAGGCTGCCTTCCGAAATTACAGTAAATGGTGCCGGTAATAATCTTAATGGATATACTTTTTGTTCCGAAACTTTTTCCCCTTTCTTGTTTAGAATGTTGCTATATGATTTATCTGAAGTATAAAACACGAAGAAATTTTCATTCATATCTGTTGATAGAGTAATACGAGAACTTGGAGTTTTAGCAATTAAGAAAGGAGCAGATGTTTTTCTGTCTAAACTTTGAAATATTCTTCCATATAACGAATCGCTGACTGACCAACAAACTAAATATGTCCCATTTTTTAAAGATTCAATAGAAGGATAAAAGCCAATATTTTCAGAAGATGTATTTAGCATAGGAATTGGGCTACCAATCAAGCTGCCATTAGAATTTATCGTTTGAATATAAATTTGGCTTTCCCTTCTGCGATATCTTTGCTTCCAAGTTACGACAGCATTCCCAAGTGAATCAACTGCAATTCCTTTATCCCAACAAGTTACACCAGATGAAATTTGTTCATCCGGATTTATCAAACCGGGTTTCTTTATTATTTCTCCATTAGAATTCAACACAGCATAGTAAAGTACATAAGGATTGTAATCGTACCCGTTAGTGTACCAAGTAACCAAAATATTTCCATTACTAAATACTTCAACAGATGATTTTATTAAGTTGAAATTTTCACTTTTGTGAACAATCAATTCTTCTTTTAACTTTTTTCCCTCTTGTGAAACTCTTGCCAGCATAACACTTTTTGATAGATGAATCCATGTGATTAGATATTCATTTTTGGTTTCACTAAAAGTAATGTCCGGCACACCATCGAAATATGAAATTTCATTATTGATCTGAATTTCTGCACCAGCTTTTGCATCGCTTTTATCAAACAATTGTGCGCGAATGTCCAGCTTCCCAGCTCTGTTATCAACCCAGGTGATTAAGTAATTTCCTTTGCTGTCGTGAGCAATATTTGGTTGATATTGATTAGTGCCAAAATCACCACAGCCATTATTAACTGTTTTCCCTAGTTCTAAAATTCTTAATGATTTGAACTGGAGTGAATCTTGACTTGACTGTTGCTGCGCATTCTGAGTGTTGATAGTTAGTAAAAAACAGAATGAAGTTAGAATTGCAAAACTTTTTAACAAATAAGCCCTTTTCATTTTTTCTTTATATCCTATTGAACACAGCCGTTAAAAAACTAAATCATTTTAACAACTAAATCAATGTCCCCACAATTCTCTATCCAAGCTTCTGTATTGAATCGCTTCCGAGATGTGGTTAGTCATAATCATATCTGCATTTTCTAAATCTGCAATTGTTCTGCTTACTTTTAGAATTCTATCGTAAGCTCTTGCCGATAGTCCCAATCGGTTCATTGCCATTTTAAGTAAGTCTTCGCTTGCATTATCAAGCTGGCAGAAAATTTTAATTTCTTTGGAAGTCATATCTGCATTCTTAAATACATGCTTAATCCCTAGAAAACGTTTCTGCTGAATTACTCTTGCTGCAACAACTCTTCTTCTTACATCAAGTGATTTTTCTCCGACGGTTTTTGAAGCCAAATCAGAAAACTTAACAGCGGGCACTTCGATGTGAATATCAATTCGGTCAAGCAGGGGACCAGAAATTCTAGCCATATATTTTTGAATTTGCGGAGTGTTGCAAGTGCATTCGTGGTTTGGGTCTGTAAAATATCCGCAAGGACAAGGATTCATAGCCGCTGCGAGCATAAAGTTTGCCGGAAATTCGATAGACATTTTAGAACGGCTTACAGTTACTTTGTAATCTTCGAGCGGCTGACGCATAACTTCCAAGACATTTTTTTTGAACTCCGGAAGTTCATCTAAAAACAACACCCCATGATGAGCAAAAGAAACTTCGCCGGGGCGAGGAAACGAACCACCGCCAATTAGTGCTGCATCGCTAACCGTGTGGTGCGGGCTGCGAAACGGGCGCTCTGTTATAATTGCTTTTTCTTTAGCTAGAATGCCAGCAACAGAATGAATTTTTGTTGTCTCTAATGCTTCTTCAAAAGTTAACGGCGGAAGAATAGTAGGAAATCTTTTAGCAAGCATTGTCTTTCCGCTTCCTGGCGGACCAATCATAATTATATTGTGCCCGCCGGCAGCGGCAATTTCCAAAGCACGTTTAACATTCTCTTGTCCCTTTACATCTGCAAAATCAAGAACATATTCGTTTATGTGACTGAACAATTCATCTTTGTTCGAAACGAAAGGTTTGAACTGACCGTCTTTGTTCAAGAATTTTATTACGTCGTTTAGCGATTCTAAGCCAAAAACATCAATGCCTTCAACAATTGATGCTTCTCTTACAGATTCAACTGGAAGAATGATTCTCTTAACGCCTTTTCTCTTTGCTTCAACGGCAATAGGTAAACCGCCTTTAATTTTTCTTAATGTTCCGTCAAGCGAAAGTTCGCCTAGAAAAATTGTATCAGAAAGAAGTTCGGAAGTGATTATGCCTGTCGCTTCAAGAATGCCTATCGCTATCGGAAGATCGAAAGAACTTCCCTCTTTCTTTATATCTGCTGGAGCTAGATTAACAGTAATTTTTTTGTGTGGTATTATTAAGGCGGAATTTTTTATTGCTGCCGAAACACGCTCGCGGCTTTCTTTTACTGCGTTATCCGGTAAGCCAACAATTGTTACTGAAGGAAGATTATTTTCGCTGTGTGTTTCTACTTCTACTAGATATGCATCAATCCCAATAGTTGCGCCTGAAAGAACCTTTGAAAACATGAAAACCCCTAATATTGAATGAAATATTTTTCTGAAGAAAAATCAATCTTTCCTCGTTTGTATTGTTGTTAATAAACCCGCTTTTATCATAAGCCATCCACAGGCTCTATTCCAATATCAATATCTCTAACTAAACTAAATAAACGGCTGTTGGCTTTTATTAAATCTCCCTCATACTTATCAACAATTACCGATGCATCTAATCACAGAATTCTTGCAGTATCAATTCTATTTTTTATAGGAATAGCGCTCATAGTTTAGTTCTTTTTCTTTTGAAATATACTTTAATGATGTTCCGTAAGCAATAAAACTTTGTTAGAGGTAACAGTTTACTTTCACAAAAATTTACCGAACTCAAATAAGCAAAGAACTTCTTTAATGATGCTGCTAGTGTTCTGTTACCCTAATAACTATACATTATGTTGGAAGGTATCTGATAAATTTAATCACTAAGGGTTAAATTCCCCGCTGCTTGCGGCGGGGAGCTTCATTGTCATTCACATAAGGTAATAAGGTTGATTCATAACTGTTTATTATAGTTACTAAGGTTTCTCAAATGAATAAGGTTTTCTTCCTTCTATTGAATTAAAATATACCGGCTAATCAAAAAATTTATTTTGTCTTTTTTACCTTAGTAGCAAACCTAACCACAAGTTAATTAACCTTATTACCTTATTTGGCAAAATAGCATTATGATTTACTTCCTTCGGCAGAATTGTGAGCTAAAAGTAAGTACAGAAGTGTTAGTAACAAAACACTAGTAAAACATCATTTCCACTATCGCTATTTCCGAATCTTCTTTTTTGTTTTCTTTTCGCAGCACGCTGATAGCGGAAAACATGATGAGGCACAATGAGAGTTAGACTAAGCCTCAATTGTTTAGTGAATTGAGTAAACGAAATTTTCTTGAATAAGAAATTTTTATCATAAATTTGTGCAACAGATAAAAAATGAAGGAGAATTATTTTGAGTTCACAATCATTTGCGACAAGAGCATTTAACAAATCTTTAGACTACATCGAAATAGTAGGAAATAAATTACCTCATCCTGCTACTTTATTCGGAATATTGGCTTTAATTGTAGTGTTCATTTCGTGGCTTGGAGATTTTCTTGGCTGGCAGACTATCCATCCTGGCGATGGCTCTAAAATTATAGTTAACAGTTTAGTTAGCCATGATGGAATTAGGTGGATTTACACAAACATAACATACAACTTTGTAAATTTCCCTCCATTAGGTTATGTATTAGCAGTAATGATTGGAATTGGAGTAGCCGAAGGTTCCGGATTGTTTAATTCTATGATTCGTTCGTTGGTTCTTAATGCACCTAAAAAACTTATAACTGGCACAATAGTATTTACAGGAATTATATCTCACTTAGCATCGGAAGCAGGCTACGTAATTCTTATTCCATTAGGAGCAGTAATCTTTCATACTTTAGGAAGACATCCGATGGCTGGATTGGCAGCAGCATTTTGCGGTGTAAGCGGCGGTTTTGGTGCAAATTTTTTAATTGGCTCGGTCGATCCAATTCTTGCCGGCCTATCTCAAAGTGCAGCTTCCATTATTGACAAAGATATTAAGCTAAGTGCTGCTGTAAATTATTATTTTATGCTCGCTTCCTCTTTTTTGATTGTTATTGTTGGTACTTGGGTAACCGAGAAAATTGTTGAACCAAGATTAAATACTTACAGCGGAAATGCTGAAAAAATTCTTATAGAAGAAATGAAGCCTCTTGAAAAGAAAGGATTGCGATGGGCTGGTATTAGTCTATTGATTATTGTAGCTCTGCTTGCTTTAACAGTTATCCCAGAAAACGGATTACTTAGAAACCCTAAGACAGGCGAAATTCTTCACTCTCCTTTTTTCGATGGAATTATTACCGGCATTCTGGTTTTCTTTTTAGTACCCGGACTTGTTTATGGTATCGTGGTTAAAACCATTAAGAACGATAAAGATATGATGAAGCATATTATCAAGTCTATGGGAACTTTGGCAACATACATTGTTTTAGTGTTTTTTGCTGCTCAGTTCGTTTACTTTTTCCGGTATAGCAATCTTGGTTTGATCTTCGCAATTCAAGGCGCAAATTTCTTAAAAGAAATAGGGCTAACCGGAATTCCTCTTATAGTTTTATTTGTTCTGCTCTCTGCGTTTATAAATATGTTTATGGGAAGCGCCTCTGCAAAGTGGGCAATTATGGCACCAGTATTTATTCCAATGTTTATGCTGCTCGGTTATCATCCCGCTTTAACTCAAGCTGCTTTTAGAATTGGAGACTCTGTTACTAATGTGATTACTCCTATGATGAGCTACTTTGCACTTATTGTTACTTTTGCTCAAAAATACGATGAGAAATATGGGCTCGGAACTATAATTTCAACTATGATTCCTTACACAATATTCTTCACAATCTTTTGGACTCTGCTGCTGATTCTATGGATATTCTTAGGGCTTCCACTTGGACCAGATGGACCATTGTATTTGAAGTAATTATGTAGTTCACCTTAAGCAAGAGAGACGTAATGGCATTCTCGAATGTGTCAATTTTTCAACATCCGGCTATTTTGGATTCCACAGATGCGGAAGTAAATAAACGTAACTGAAAAAAACCGGCAGTGCGGGAATGCCAGATGGCGAACATGACTTATTGTTCACAACATCATTAGAAACAGGTGCTTGCGTATGTTTAGTAAAAATTTGAAATGATTTTGTGCCTCGCCTGAAACGGCTCTAAAAAGATGTTTTATACAAACACATTAGATGAATTAATGGAAAGAATTAAAGAAGCTATAGAGTAGAACATAGAAGTTGAAAAATAGAGAATTAACAGCTCCATTTTTATAAGTGCTCACATAGTAGAAGTAAGTTATGTCAAAGCTAATTAAAGTAAGCAGCAATAACTTATCACAATTCTATAAAAAGTGGATTCAGTGTAATCCGCTACAAGGCGTGTTATATTTTTGAGCATAAAGTTATGCGCAGCCATAGACAACAATATGTACTAAGATAAACAGACAGAAAATATGGAACCTTTAGATAGAAAAAGTCATTGGGAAAGCATCTATAAGAACAAAGAACTGAAAGAATTTAGTTGGTATCAACCTATTCCGGCAGCTTCGCTGGACTTTTTAAAACAGTTCAACATTCCAACAACTGCAAAAATTATTGATGTTGGCGGTGGCGATAGTTTTTTAGTTGACCATTTACTCGACTTGGGTTACACGGACCTCACGGTTCTTGATATTTCGTCAACTTCGCTTAGCAGAGCTAAGCAACGACTTGGCTGCCGTGCAGAAAAAGTAAAATGGATAGTTGCAGACGCCGCTACTTTCGAACCTACCGAACAATTCGACTTCTGGCACGACCGAGCAGCATTTCACTTCTTGACAAAAGAACAAGAAATAACAAACTACATCGATACCATTCAAAAGAGCATTAAGCCTACAGGAGTTTTGGTTATCGGTACATTTTCGGAGCAAGGACCAAAAAATTGTAGTGGAATTGAAATCAAACAATATTCTGAAACAACAATGACCGATCGACTGAAAAAATTTTTTGATAAAGTAAAGTGTATTACAGTTGACCACGAGACACCGTTTGGCACAATTCAGAATTTTATCTTTTGCAGTTTCAGGAGATTTTAGGCAGTGGAACTTGACGAAAATGAAAAAGGCGGCACATTTTTTACCTATGAATTCTGTAAGCTCTTGCTCTGTAAGTTTTGTGCGACGCTGGTTACTGGGTTTTGCGTAAGGAAAGAAATAATTGAAGTTACACAGATAACTTCTTTATCCGGCAGTTTATCCAAATTCTTCTGAGCAGAAGGATTAAAGATTATTTATAAGCCGCTTTTCTGTAAGTATTGTTCTATAGGAATATCTTTTCCTTCAATGACTTTGGCAGCTTTAATATCTACCATGTCTTCCATTAATTCTATTGTCTCACTCACATTACACAGTAACCTGTTTTGATGACGTTATACATTTCTTACAAAATGTAAGTTAATCCCAAATTATTCAATAGAATAATTTGCGCTCCGCGCCGCAAACTGTAACTATATGTGTTTACTTGCCTTAGCAATGATTCTAAATTTTCGTTGCTTGTAATAAAAAAATATCCCGATTTTCGGGACGCCCTACGGCAATCCCGCTTATATTTAGCGGGACATTTCTAATGAATTTTTTGGGTTAATAAGTTCTTGCTCTTGATCTTTTGAAAATATCCGCCAGAATTTGCATACAAAAGATCGCAAATCGAAATGGCAGCAGTGCCTAAACGTAGAGCCGGGCATTTATTTATTAAAATTCTGGTTGGTTTTTACGCAGTGTTAATTAAAGAAGCAATAACGAGGATAGTTAACAACTTTAACTTGCTGCTTTGCGTCTTGGTGAGAAGCCTCTTATTTCTCGCAGAGCCGCTAAGCCGCAAAAACTATTGAAGTTGCGTTCCGTAGGAATCTTTTTTTAAGACAATAAGATTTTCTTGCTGAGGTTAGTAACTCATTAAAAGCCATGTTCTTTTTCATTCTCTCCCAATCATCTCTAGTGTTTTGTCGCTAACACTTCTGTACAGACTTTTAGCACACAATTTTGCCGAAGGAGGTAAATCATAACGCTATTTTGTCAAATAAGGTAATAAGGTTAATTAACTTGCGGTTAGGTATGTTGCTAAGGTAAAAAAGACAAAATAAATTTTTTGATTAGCCGGAATATTTTAATTCAATAGAAGGAATAGAACCTTATTCATTTGAGAAACCTTAGTAGCTATAATAAACAGTTATGAATCAACC
>CAZNTN010000015.1:0-87205 GCA_964575995.1 uncultured Melioribacter sp.
AGCAGTGGAATCATAATCCACGTGTCGGGGGTTCAAGTCCCTCCCTCGCTACAAATACTTAGGAGTTATAGATGTTCACCTTATTAATGACATTATCTGTGATTATCGCGGTTGTTTTAGTAATCGTGGTGTTGTTACAATCAAGTAAAGGCGGCGGGCTTGCCGGTTCTTTTGGCGGTGTTGGTCAATTTGGAACTGTATTTGGGACAAGAAGAACGGCAGATTTTTTAAGCAAATCGACTTGGTGGCTGGGCGGTACTTTAATAGTTTTAGCTGTAGTCATCAACCTTTTTTTCTTACCTGGTGTAACTGCCCAAGGAGAAGAAAGCATTATACAGGGCGGAGGGCAGCAATCTGTTCCAACTGCTCCAGCTTTGCCGCAGCAAAGGGCGCCTCAAACGCCAGCTAAGTAATTTACTTTGAGCCCCTTTATAAGGGGCTTTTTTATTATTGTAAGTGGACCTAACTACTACTTACTCTATAAAACCGACTAATAAATTATTTTGGCTAAGGCGGTTTTGTTGTTTCTAACAATTATGGTATAAAATGAAAAAAACTGGAAAAGCTGTTAAAGCGTATAATGATTTGGAATTCTTGAATTCGAAAGATGCAAGAACATTAAGAATTTTGGCTGAGTTTCTTCATCCTAAAGCTCGGTTCGATCAGAATAAGATTGTTGATACAATTGTATTCTTTGGCTCAGCAAGAATTGTTTCGAGAAAAGATGCTTTAAAAATGCTAAACGATGCTAAAAAGGATAAAAGCAAAACTGGTAATGCTAAGTTTGAAAAAGCTCTCAAGGCTTTAGAGATGTCGCAGTATTACGAAGATTCTGTAGAGCTTGGAAAGAGACTTACCCAGTGGAGTATGTCTTTACCAACTGCCGGCAAACGGTTTATGATTTGCAGCGGCGGCGGACCCGGCATTATGGAAGCAGCAAATAAAGGCGCCTATCTTGCAGACGGTCATTCTATTGGCTTAAACATCAGCATTCCTTTTGAGCAGTTCGTTAATAAATACGTTGACCCGAATTTGACTTTTGAATTTCATTACTTCTTTATGAGAAAACTCTGGTTTATGTATTTAGCCAAATCTCTTGTTGCTTTCCCAGGCGGGTTTGGCACACTTGACGAAATGATGGAAGTATTAACTTTAGCACAAACTAAAAAAGTAACTAAGCCGATTAAAGTAGTTCTGTTCGGTGAAAGCTACTGGAAAGAAGTTATAAACTTTGACGCTTTAATTGAACATGGTATGATTAGCAAAGAAGATTTGAAATTATTCGATTTTGCCAGCACTGTTGAAGATGCTTTTAATAAAATTACTACTTACTTAATTAAACACTATTTATCTCCTCGTAAAACAAAAAAGAGAACGAAGAAGTGAACATGAAAATATTTCTGTTAGTTTTTTTTATTGCCGGTTTTGCCTTTGCCCAATCAGCAAAAACACAGTTACTCATTACGGATCCTTGGGTTCGACCCGCAGCAAAGGGTGCTAATTCGGCTTTCTTTTTCAAACTCGAAAACAAAGGCGATATAGCTGATACTTTAATTTCGTGTAAATATGCATACTCAGAAATTGTTGAACTGCACGAAACTTTTAAAAAAGATAATGATATGATGGGAATGCGAACTGTTAAGTATGTGGCTCTTCCGTCAAAAGGACGGGTAGATTTCAAACCAAGAGATTTACACATAATGCTTATCGGTTTAAGTAAAGACATTAGGATTGGTGAAAGCTGCGAACTGATATTAGTTTTCAAAAATTCTGGTGAAATTAAAACCACTGCTGTAGTAAGAGATATGCCAAAAAAGAAATAAGCTGCCATTATCAAAAAATCTGCAATCTCATTTTTATTCTCAGCATCTTCTTAAACTTTGCGAAATACAAAACAATCTGCCAAGTAGAAGCCCGCTTTAACGGATGCTGCAAAACTCTTTCACCTAAGAAAGTAATACTTCTGTCTATTTAACGTAAGCATCAACTCAATTTTCCCACCCGTTCCAGGCATGTTAGAAAAATTTGGATTTAGTGTTGAAGACGTAAAAAATGTATTGAAGCAGTGTAATAAAACTAAACGCAAAACTTTTTAGCGAACTGCAAACGAAATATTTGGATTACAAAGCAGCTTATTTTATAGACACTGGGAATTAAGCAATTGTTTTGCCCAAGAATTAGAGTATGGCATATGAACTAATCTTTCTAAACGGATGCAATTATAATCGAAAAGTTGCTTTAAAAAAAGGGCTGATACTTCTCTGATGCTTTGTTGACCTTAGTCAAGTAAAAATGAACTTGGAAAAGTGTACTGGTTTCTCTGAAAAATTGAAAAAGGATAGCGAGTAGTTCTGCACTTAAAACATAAACTTAAAAACATAAAGAAAAAATTTAACGAGTTACATTAACATGAATACCCGGTGATGTTAAGCACTTTTGATAAAACTAAAAATACTATATTTCGATTAGTCGAAGAGACAATAACTAATATTTTATAAACAATGATTGGAGCATATTATGATATTCAGAAATAGTTTATTACTCGTGACTTTTGTTGTTGCTTTATTAACTTTCGCTGTTACCGGTTGTGAAAACCTTACAGAAGGGGAAGAAAATGTTAAAGCGAAGTTCAAAGTTTCTTTTGTTAACAAGACTACCACTTCTTCTCTTTCTAAAATAAACACACCAAACACTGTAATGATAGATAGTGGTTATGTAATAATAAGAGAAATCGTTTTTGATGGCGAAAAAACCGAAGGCGGTTCCATCTCAATTACACATGAACAAATTTCGACCATTTCGATTGCAACAGGCAAAGCTACTCCCGATATTGAAGTAACGATACCTTCCGGAAAGTATAAACATGTGAACCTTGGTGTAGAGATCCATGATGAAACTAACAAACCATCAATCGTTGCCAAAGGAGTTTATACGGATAACAGCGGGAAGAAAATACCTATACGTTTCGAGTTTAACTCCGGCGAAGTGTTTGAAGCTAACGCAAAAGAGCATACATTCGCTTCTGGAACAACCGCGCTTGCACAAATTAATTTTAGCCCTTCTAAGTGGTTTTCAACTTTACATAGCAGTATGCTAGAAAATGCTACTCAATTAAATGGTGTTATTCTTATTAATGAAAACACTAATACTTCTATATTTGATATTGTTGCAGATAAATTGGACGATTTTACACAAGCAGAATTTAAATAATAGAATATTATGTGTGATAAAACTTGTTCATTTAAAACCAGAATTTAGTCTTCCGTCGAACTCTTTTCCGTATATAGGGAAGAAGTTCGGCTCTCTGTTGAATTGCATAGACATAACTTAAGGGTACTTCTAAATATTACTTATTTTAAAAATAGCACGCTGATAAACGCATACTTGCCTGCAGCAAGTATGTTAAATAGACCCGCCTGCCATACTTTAACAAATAAATAGGCGTGCAGGTTATAATTGAGTTTTTAGAGGCACCCTTAAGTGCAGAAATTTTTTCTCGAAAGTTGTGTCTATCGCTACGGGATTTTAAATGGAAAAGCAACTTACTTGATCAAATAGAAAATCTTGTTTCTCCAATTTTCCAGTTAAAGTTCTCAATAGAATATATTGGCTGACACTTACTACAAATTGCGGCATTTTTAATAAGCGGCTTCTATGAGATATCGTAAAAAAATAGTTCTGCGATGCAAGAAAAAAGCCGAAATCCTTTTCCTCCTATCCGTATTTTTCTTCAAGAAAGCAAAAATAGAACGAATTATCCGTTAGAATTTGCAGTGATTGAATCAGCAGTTTGGTTGCATAATTTATTTTATTTGAACACTAAGAATAATACTCACCAAGTACTTTGATTAATTAAGACATTTAGCACCATCTCTTAGAAATTCTTTATACGCTATAAGTGCTATTTGTTATTATCCAAACTTTAGTTTGAGTATTACAATAATCAGCACCATTAAAAAAGTTAGAGCCGTCATAACAACAAGGGAAACACTGCCAATAAGAACTCCGTAAACGAGCCAAAAAACCTGCCCTATTAAATTGGTTATACTCCATGCAATGGAAATATCTTTTGTGGATTTAGTTTTCCAAGATTTTATTACTTGAGGAAGCAAAGAAGAGGCGACAAATATTCCGGCAAGAAAGCCTACAAGTTCAACTGTGTGCATTTATTTTACCATCATTTTTTTACTTAAAATAACTCACGTTATGCAAGAGGCACTTAATTTTGCTGCCGAATAAATAGCGTGCGCTCGGGAATAGGAAGCAATTCAATAAATAGAAAATGCTTTGTTAATGTTTGCTAAAAAACCGGTGTCCCATTTTTCTTTTATAGCTCCATTTTGGAGCCAATAAATTCGTGGCGGTGTTTGTCCTATTAGATTAAAAAATTCATTCACATCTATTATTCGGTAAGGAAAGTTTGAACTGCTCTTAGTCTTAAAAGAATCTACCGAAACATTTCCTTCCGTAAAAAAGAGTATATACATTTCCGGAAAGTTTTTGTTTTCTCTAAGCCGATACAATTCTTCAGCCGCGCGCTGGCAGTGATCGCACTCCGTATTAAAAACAGCAAGAAGTTTATTGCCTGAGGACAAATCAACTCTTCCGCTTCCTTCAAAAGAAGTATATTTAGCAAACTTAAAATCTTTAGCGGAGCCGGCTGGACTCAAAACAAAAACCGCAGCAATAGAAATTATTGTAATTAACAAAGGTATTAAAACACTTCTCTTTTTCTCTTGTGTAATTCTAAACAAAGCTAAAGCCGGAATTAAAAACAAAATATTTTTGATTATAGATTCTAGTGGCGATAGTTTCAGCAATTCTCCAAAGCAGCCGCAGTTATCCTTTTCGCCCAAAACAAAACCTGTGTAAAATAAATAAGCAGTAAAGAGAGCAAGAAATAAAACCGAAGCGGGAATTACAATTTGTTTCAGATAATTTGATTGTAAAAACAACAAACCAAGTGCGAGCTCTAACCCAATCAATATTCTTACATAAATAGTTACTTGCTCGCGCGAAGCTGCAAATCCTTGTTCAACCAAAATAATTTCTATTAATCCGGGTGCAATAAGTTTAGAATATGCAGAAAATATAAAAACGAAAGAAAGAATAATGCGAAGCAGCCAAGACAAATTATTTCTGTTCATAAAACTTCCATTCCTTTAATTTGAGTTACAGATATTCCGGGTTGATCGCTTATATCAATCATTGAATTGATTAGAAATATTTTTTCATACTTAGGAATATCTTGCAGAGTAATGTCTTTTTCCAAAAGAATTTTGTCATTTAGCAGTTTTTCTCTTTTTGTTCCGTTAAGCAGATAAGTTGATGGCGTATAAAACTTCCCATCTTTAGATAACACTACATTTGAATAACTTGTATCCGTTAAAAATCCATTTTTGATAATTAGTATTTCATCTGCTGTGCATTTGCACAAAAGTTTTTGAAGGCTGCTTCTATCCTCATATTTGTAATTGTACTCTATTTCATCTCCGTTTACAAATTGAAGCGAGCTGATATTGCGAATTGAGTATGGATGAAATTCAATATCACGAATAATTTGTGAATACAATACTCTAACCTTGAATACTGATTCTGAAACACTTGCTGGAATTTTAATTGTGCTCGATAAATCTATCTCATCGTTCAAGCCAAATAAATCTCTGCGCGCATTATTAAAACGCTTCTGATGATACTCAAGATTGCAAAGACGCCTGCCGCTTAGCTTTATTGTTTCAAGTAAACGGAACATAAACTTTATCTATTAGCTCCTGATATTCTGATTCTACATCGCTCATAAAAGTAATACCGCCGCCGCTTCTGTAAAACAAACCATCGGGCGTTTGTTCTATAAAACGAATCATCACGGCGCTGTCAAGATTTTTTCCGTCGTAATATCCAAAAACTCCGGTATAGAAACCTCTTTTTATTTTTTCTGCGTGTTGAATAATCTCAATCGTTTTTTTCTTTGGTGCGCCGGAAATTGAGCCGGCGGGAAGCATAGAAAAAATTATGCCGCCTAATTTTTCATTATAATCATCTTGTAGTTCGCCAGCTATTTTTGAACTGACTTGAAGTAAACTCTTGTTGTTTGTTTCTATTCTATCAATGTAACGGAATTTTTCTACTCGTACATTTTTTGCAGCAATGCTCAAATCGTTTCTTATTAAATCTACAATGGTTATGTGTTCTGCCATTTCCTTTTCATCAGATAGAATTATTTCTTCGGCATTTGGTATAGCTGCATCAATTGTTCCTTTCATTGGATAAGATGAAATTGCGCCCTCTTCAATCCTTACAAAACATTCCGGCGAAAACACAACGAACTTATTTTGGAATAACAGCTTGTATTTAGTGTTGCTTAAAGAAAAAATATCTTCAAGAGTTAGATTGGTTTGTATTTTAGTTGGAAACGTCAGATTGGTCAAATAACTGTTTCCGAGAGAGATTTGCTTTACTACAAAATCAAATGCAGCAGAGTACTGCTTAAAATCTATCGGCTCAATTTGGAATTCTATTTCCTTTGATGACACGCAGCTCTCGTTTGAACCTATTGAATATTTAATACCATATTCTTTCAACTCATCACAGGATAGAACAAATGTATTCTCCATCTCGAAATCAACAATAAAGAAAAACGGTATTTTTTGTGAGCCGTAATTGTTCATTGTGGTAATTGCTTTATTCTTTGTCAAAACAATTTTATCGAGCGGTTTCATCAACTTCTGCTTTCCAGCGTATTCTATAAAACTTTGTTTAAAGCTGAGGCAAGATTTTCAACGCCAACAATTTCGATATTAGCCTTGGCTTTGATTGTTTTAATATTATTGAAAGGAATTATTACTCTATTAAAACCAAGCTTAGCTGCTTCATGAATTCTTTTTTCTATGTGATTAACGCTACGCACTTCGCCTCCGAGACCAACTTCTCCAATAACAACTGTATCGCTGCGCGCAAATTTATCAGAAAAATTAGAAGCAATGGCGCAGCAAATTGCCAGGTCAACTGCGGGTTCATCAATTCTAATTCCACCCGCAATATTTAGAAAAACATTTTGAACCGAGAGACGAAGATTTGCACGCTTTTCCAAAACAGCAAGCAGAATAGAAAGACGGCGGTAATCAAATCCGGTTGCTACACGCTGAGGATTTCCGTAAGACGATGGTGTAACAAGTGCTTGTACTTCTAATAAAATCGGGCGAGTTCCTACAATGCTTGATGTTACAACCGAGCCAGTTGTTTGTTTATCGCGCTCACTTAAAAATATTTCGCTCGGATTAAGAACTTCTTGCAAGCCGTCATCGTGCATTTCAAAAATGCCAATCTCGTTTGTGCTGCCAAATCTATTTTTCTGTGCGCGCAAAACCCGGTAAGAATAACTTCTTTCCCCTTCAAACTGAAGAACCGTATCTACAACATGCTCAAGAATTTTTGGTCCGGCAATCATTCCCTCTTTTGTAACGTGCCCAACTATTATTATTGCGCAATGTGTTTTTTTGGCAAGCTGCATCAGCTCAACAGTGCACTCACGAATTTGGGTAACAGTTCCAGGAGCATTTTCAAAATCCGGTTTATAAGTTGTTTGAATCGAATCAACAATAACAACTTTTGGCGCAAGTTTTTTTATTCCGCCAATAATTACATCCAAATCGGTTTCTGTCATTATCGAAATTTTTTCGCTTGCTGCTTTTAATCTTTTTGCCCGCAGGCTTATTTGGTTTGCAGATTCTTCTCCTGTTACATATAAAACATCGTCATCAATTTTGCTTGCGGCCTGCATTACGAGAGTTGATTTGCCAATTCCGGGATCGCCGCCAATTAACACAACCGAACCGGGCATTAATCCGCCGCCAAGAACACGATCAAACTCGTCTATATTTGTTTTTACGCGCTTTTCAGATTCAACTGTTTGCCCGCTCAACTTAGTTATTTGATGCTCTGAAACAAGATTTTTTTTCCCGGTCTTTTTCTCTTCAATCAATTCTTCAGAAAAAGTATTCCAGCTTTCGCAAGATGGGCAGCGTCCAATCCATTTAAGCGATTCGTATCCGCAGTTAGAGCAGACATATTTAATCTTATTTCGTGCCAATTAAAATCCTGTTCTTTGAATAAATTTTTGAATTACAGAATCGGTACTGTTTAGCAGTTCATCAGGTGTACCGGTAAAATAAATTATTCCCTCATGCATCATCGCAATTTTATCAGCCACATTTTTTACGCTAAACATATCGTGAGTAACAATAATTGAAGTAGCCGTAATTTTTTGATTCAAGTCTTTAATCAAATCATCAATGGAATCTGACATTATCGGATCAAGTCCGGTTGTTGGCTCATCATAAAGAATATAACTCGGGTTAGTAACTAAAGCACGCGCCAAACCAACTCTCTTTTTCATTCCGCCCGAAAGTTCGGCTGGTTTTAACTTTTGCGTATTCGGCAAACCAACCAGCTCTAATTTCTCAGCTACAATTTTTGCAATTACTTCTTTAGATTCAACATTGTTTTCTGTTAATGCAAGCGAAACATTTTCTTCAACAGTCATAGAATCGAACAAAGCCGCACCCTGAAAAAGAAAGCCAAACTTCTTACGGGTTTCGTAAAGCTCTTTCTTGTTCATCTCATGGATAATTTTACCTTCAAATTTTACATAACCATTATCCGGTTTAAGAAGTGCAACAATAAGTTTTAGCAGAACACTTTTGCCGCAGCCGCTTTTACCTATAATTGCAAGAGATTCTCCCTCTTGAATTGTAAGATTTATTCCGCGAAGAACTAAATTTTTACCAAATTTTTTGTGGAGATCAACTATATCTATCATCAGGTAATTAAAGGATTCGTTGAGTGAAATATATAAAAATTTATTCGGGTTCGATTGAAGACTTTGCCGTTAAAACAAATCCACGGAGTATACCGTGGATTTTAGAAAATAGTTATATCAATGCACAAGCTTTGTGTGGCAATCTGAACAAAGCATGCTTTTCCATTTATCGCCTACATCTCTGCCGGGATGCTTAAAATCTAATGCGCCAAAAACCGAAGCTGTTTCCAGTTTGTTTGTATATCCTTGAGCATTAATTGTATGGCATAAGTTGCAGTCCATCCTAATAACTTTTCCATCTGCTGATTTATGATTATCGTTATGACATCTGAAACAGCCTTTGAATTCAAGATGCCCGATGTTGTTTGGATACACATTCCACTTTACTTTCATTTCTGGAAACATATTTTTATTAAACTCTGCCTGAATGCCGGCAACGGCTTTATCTATTAATGCTCTCTTGTTTCTAATTACTTCAGGATAGTTTGCTTTGTAGAAATCTATAACACCGTTAGAAATTGCTTTCATTGCTTCATCTGTTGTTGCAAAATCATTTTCGAGAATATCCAGTGCAATAAATTTAATTCTAGGAAGCTCTTTGGGTATCGAGCCAGAAGTAAGTGCATTGTTTAAGAAATAAACCGGATGCTGATAATTATGTGAAGGCCTGTTGTGGCAGTCCATACAATCTACTAACCTTGTTTCTAAAGTTTCGAGTTTTTCATTATCTGCCTTCTGATTCGGGTCTTCATAAACTATAACCTTTCCGGTTTTCAGATTTGTATATCTAACCCACGGAATAGTCTCGCGCTTTTTATCGGCAGCTTTGTATTCAATTTTTACATCAGGATTTATATGCCAGTGAATTCCCTCTTGAAGCCCCAAAGCACTAAGCGGCGCACCTATTTTCATAGTTAAAGAAATATCCCACTCAGAGTTCTTTTCATCGGATAGATAGTGCTTAGTCTTCCTTAATTTTCTCGAATAGAATTTATCCGGCCAGTGGCACTCTTCGCAAGTTTCTCTTGCAGGGCGCAAATTAGCAATAGGAGTTTCAATTGGTCTTGGAAATGTTCCGAGTGTTACAGCATAAACCTGGTACAAGCCCGAAAGTTTTGAACGCATATACCAATCAGCTCCGGAGCCAACGTGGCAATCAACGCAGCGCACTCTTGCGTGCGGAGAGTTTTTATAGGCAACATACTCCGGCTTCATTACTTCGTGGCAAACTTTGCCGCAAAACTCTACAGATTCTGTATAGTGGAAGGCTTCGTAGCTTCCAACGGCAGAAGCAAGCAAGAATATTGATGTCCCGGCAGCAAAGATCATTGCTGCATGCCGCTGTTTTACATCATTGAAATTTATTACCGGCCAGCCTTTTGTAACTTCTCCAGAAGTGCGCTTTTCCTTTCTTATTTTTAACCACATACCTAACGGAATAAGAATAAGCCCAATGAACAGAATGCCAGGCAGCAGCACGTATATAATTAAGCCAAGATATGTATTACCTGTATGAGTTACCGAAGATATAATAAATAGGAATACAATCATTGAAAAAGTGATTATTGCAATTGTAGCTCCAACTAGAGAAAGCCAGTTTTTAGATGAATCAGGAAGTTTTAGCTTCATTTTAGCACCAATTTATTCTTGTACTGAAATTAATCAACGAGCATTTGAAAAGGAAGACAAAAAATTGCAAAATAGGCGCGGGGTTTAAAAATGCAAGAACATTTTCTGATGCAAAAAAAAACCTCTCATTTAAGTTGAGAGGTTTAATAATTAACAGAGAGCTTCGTCGTAAAAGAGCAAAACTAAAAACGCAATTATTTTATAACTGCGCCAAGCCCTTTAATTTGATATTTTTTTGCCGATGAAGTTCCTTTATCGCTGCCGCAGCTTCCACCTTCAGCCTTTTCTTTATCACCCGAACAACCGCCGCAGCCGCTTTTTTCTTTATCCTTAGCATCTGCTTTTTCGCTTTTGCCTTCTTTTTCATGATCTCCGCAAGAACTTTTTGCAGTTACTTCTTCAACCACGCCTTCAACTGCAACTAATTTACCTTTACTCTCTTGTGGAAAAATAATTACTCCATCTTCCACTTTTACTCTAATTTTTTCTTCTGCTTTTTCTCCGGCAACTTCTATCCAGCATCCGCTGTTAGGGCAGACACTTAAAATCGTTCCCTCAATCAAAACAGTTTTGCCTTCGAGCTTATCGCTGTTTTGTAAAATTTCTGAAACGGTCGATTTATCTTTTAGTGTGATAGCTTTTCCGAGTTTTAGCTCGGCGGCATAAACAAAAGTAACTGCCATAATTAGAAACAAAACAAATACTTTTTTCATTTTTTCTCCTGTGTTTGGTTTTTGTAGTGTTAATTTAAGCTAAAGTAACCTTTCCAAGCAATCCGAATATTCAATGATTATATTAGTAACGCCTTTAGCTCTTAGCTAATGGCTAATTGCTAATAACTAACTGCAAAATGGAATGTATTGCCAGGTCGTTTTTCCTTTACCTTTTCGAAATTCTTTTACTTATTCCATACCCGATGAGTTCCGCCAATCTCTAAAAGTCGGCGTTCGGGTAGCTGCACCTTTTGGAAAAAGAGTGCTAACCGGTTTTGTAATTGGATTAACCGGAACAACCGATGTAAAAGAAAAAATTAAGCCTATACGTGATGTGTTAGATGAGATGCCAATCTTTGATGAAACATCAAAAAAATTTTATGAATGGATTTCGGAATATTATATAAGTACGCTTGGTGAATCTTTGCGCAACTCTGTACCTTACGGAAGCGAAGTTGAATCCAAACGCAAAATTGTTGTGGATATGAAATTCTGCTCGCAGCTTTATAACCAAGAAACTAATAAAAATTCTCCGAGAGCAAAACTTTTAAGCGTTCTTGCCGTAAAAGAAGTCCATCATATTTCGCACCTTCTGAAGCAGTTAAAAACAAAAAGCATTTACTCGGCTCTTCGCACACTCGAAAAAGCTGGCGCATTAACAATTCTCGATTTGGTTGAACAAGGAAAAGTACGCGTTAAAACCGCAAAGTTTGTTCAATTAACAAAATCGTTGGATGAGGTTTACGCTGCAATTCCAGAACTGGAAAAAAAATCTCCCAAACAAGTTGTAGTTCTTCTTGAGTTGATATCTAAAAAGGAACCACTGCAGCAATCCGAATTATTAAACAGAACTGGAATAAGCCAATCGGCTATTCAGAGTTTGGAGAAAAAGAAATTTGTAGAAATAATTGATAAAGAAATAGAGCGGATTTATTCGGAAGTTTATACCGAAACGTTTAAGGATTTTGAGCTGACGGAATTGCAAAATAAAGTTGTAGAACAAATTGGAAATAAGATAGAAGCCGGCAAGTTTGAAGCTTTTCTTTTGCACGGAGTTACCGGAAGCGGCAAAACACAAGTTTATATTGAGCTTGCCAAGAAAGCTTTGGCAAAAGACAAAAGTGTAATTATTCTTGTACCAGAAATTTCGCTAACGCCTCAAATTACTTCACGGTTTTATAATCATTTTAAAGACAAGATAGCAGTGCTGCACAGCAGAATGTCACTCGGCGAGCGTTACGATTCCTGGCGTGGAATTGTTGCCGGGAAATACAGCTTGGTAATTGGTCCACGCTCCGCTTTGTTTGCACCACTGAAAAATATTGGATTAATTGTTGTTGATGAAGAGCACGACCCAAGTTACAAGCAGTATGATCTCGTTCCAAAATATCACGGAAGAGATTCTGCAATTATTCGAGCAATGTACAGCGGCTGCCCGGTCTTATTGGGTTCGGCAACTCCTTCTGTAGAAAGTATGTACAATGCTCTCAGCAAAAAATTTACCTTGTTAGAGTTACCAGAGCGGGTTGATAATGCAGCGATGCCCTGCATTCGTATTGTTGATTTAACAGTTGAAAAAAAGAAGAAGAAAATGGAAGGAGTTTTTTCTCAATCCCTTCTGGAAGCTATTGGCGAAAGAATTAGGAAAAAAGAAAGTGTAATTGTTCTTCAAAACAGAAGAGGCTTTGCTACACAAGTATTTTGTAACGATTGCGGCGAAGTTGTTATGTGCCCCGACTGTTCCGTTTCTATGGTTCATCATATCAATAAGAATATATTGCAGTGTCATTACTGCAACATAACTCAGCCGGTGCCAAAAGCGTGCTCTATCTGCGGTTCTATATCACTTAAATTTTTTGGAACCGGTACACAGAGAGTTGAAGATGAACTAAGTTATTATTTCCCTAGTGTTTCTATTGAGAGAATTGATTCCGACTCGATTAGCAAGAAGGGAAGTTTGGGAGAAATTCTAAACCGTTTCCGCAAAGGGGAAATACAAATACTTGTTGGTACGCAAATGGTTTCTAAAGGATTGGATTTTGGCAATGTAACTCTTGTTGGCGTAGTTGCAGCCGAAACTTCTTTATGGATACCAGATTTTCGTGCTGATGAAAGAACATTTCAATTACTAACTCAAGTTGCCGGGCGTGCCGGAAGAAGCGAAAAAAAAGGAGAAGTAATTATTCAAACGCAGAACCAGAAGCATTTTGTTCTGCAAAAAATTTTAGCTAACGATTATCACTCATTTTATCAAAAAGAAATTGTTCTTAGAGAGCAAGGAGAGTATCCTCCTTTTACAAGATTAGCACTTATTGAAGTGAAGGATGAAAAAGAAGATAAATCACGCGGTGCTATAAAAGACTTATTCGAGATTTTGAAAAAAGAATCGAAAGGATTGAAAATAACTCCGCCCACCGAAGCAATTATTTATAAGATAAAAGGATTTTACCGCTGGCAGATTTTGATAAAGAGCCACAAAAAGTTTGATCCATCAGGCAAGTTCTTACGCGCTGCACTTTTTAATACTTTAATAGAGTTCAATCAAAAATCACGGTTTAGAGATGTTAAACTAATTATTGATGTCGATCCTCAGTCAATTATTTAATTTGGCGCTGCAGAGCAATAAAAGGAATAGAAAGCAGAGTGAACAGATTAAATTTGATTAAAACATGTGTATAATCAGTACTTATCTGTTTCATCAGTTAAATCCATGTTCATTAAGAATATATTATCAGGATACTATTAAGTTCTAAAAGAGATGAATAAGAAAAGATATTTTATTCTCAACAAACCCTACGGCATTCTAACTCAATTTACCGATTCAGAAAACCGCCCTACACTTGCTTCTCTTAACAATTTTCCGAAAGATGTTTACCCGGTTGGCAGACTTGATATGGAGAGTGAAGGTTTGCTGCTGATTACAAACGATAAGCTCTTAACAGATTATCTGCTTAATCCTAAAAACAAGCACGAACGAGAATACTATGCTCAAGTTGAAGGAATTGTTACAAAGGAATCTTTGCAAAAACTTTGCAGCGGAGTTGTAATTGAAGGAAAAAAAACGCTTCCGGCAAAAGCAAAGTTAATTGATGATCCAAACTTTCTTCCACGAGTTCCTCCTATAAGAGAAAGAAAAAATATTCCAATAAGCTGGATTTCGCTTACGTTAATTGAAGGAAGAAACAGGCAGGTTAGAAAGATGACCGCCGCTGTTGGCTTTCCAACTTTGCGTTTAGTTAGAGTAAGAATAAAAGCTTTGATTTTAGGTAATTTGAAAGTGGGAGAAGTAATAGAGCTTTCGGAAAATGAAATTAGTGTTTTAAAAAGTAAAGACTCGCCGTCAGCTTTGTCTTTACAGAGTCTATACGGGCGAGTCTCTACACAAAAGTTTTTTTCAAAAAAGTAAACTGCTAACCTGCAAAGTTAGCTAAGAATGGAAATGCTTTGGTTAAGAAGTAGAACAACAAACTAAAGCAGAGCCAAATTACTACTACAGCAATCACATATTTCTTTACATCATCGGATCTATTCATCTTGGCAAGACCAATTCCAAAGACCACATAAAACCAAATCGAAAGAGGATTAGCTTTACTCAGCAAGAATCCGGTTGTTGTTGTTTTATCCATAGCCATTAAATCTGCGGCGGAAAAACCTGTTACTAATTTTCCAATAGCTAAAGCTGCTATAACAGTAAGAATAATTTCGATAACGGAGATATACATAGGCAGCCCGTATGCAACCATAACATCTTTGTAAGAGCCTTCTCCTTTTAATCCGAACTTAGAAACAAGCAAGAAGAACCCGGTTGTTGCGAAAAAAATTACAAACATTCCGAAAGGAATACCTACAACTAAACTTATTGTTTGAAATATACCGGCGGCGCCCATGTTATCTTGCACTTTTTCTAACTCCTGATCGGCTTGTTCTTGAGTCATTTTTCCATCTTTTACAGCATCATCAAGCCCCTTTTCAAAGTTTTGCATCATTTTGTCTTGCTGCTGCTGTTTAATTTCCGGGTTGCTTAACATTACAAACTGAGAAAGAATTGCAACAACAATTACTACTAAAACGGGAATGAGCCAATCCGAAGTTTTAGCCGCAAACTTGGCTGTCCTGCTGAACATTGGCTGTGGTTCTGTAAAAACTCCTACAAGCTTATCGGTGTGAGAAAGTTCTTGATCTTCTTGTGCTTCTTCAACGGAGGACATCTTTGGTGCATCATTGTTTGGCCTTTCTTCCATTTGATTTCTCCTTGATTTTTATTTAGTGATGGCTGCCAAACAAATTTAGTAAAAAATCTTAAATATTCTCGGTGGAATTATAGATTAGAAAAAGTTGAAATAATCAGCACAAATTTTGTCATTAAGATTTCAGTTAGGCAGTAAAGAGATATTTTTGAAACCGCTGCTTTAGTTTACGTAGTCTGTATTTCTCACTTGTTTGTTGCTCTGTTTCCATTAGTAAAGTAAATTATCTTATCATCTCGCACTACGCAGAAACCAGTTTTGATGACGTTAAAACCTTTCTTACGTATCGTAAGTTAATAAGTTCTTGATCTTTCTCTTTCTCTTGGTTTTTCTCTTGCTCTTTATCTTTTTATAATCACCCAAATAATTGCATACAAAAAAACGTAAATCGAAGTGCCAGCAGTGCCCTAAGACGGAGAGCTAAGCATTTATTCATAAAATTTCGGGTTAATTTTTACGCAGCGTTAATTTAAGATGCTGCAGCGAGGATAGTTAACAACTTTACTTGCGTCTTTGCGTCTTAGCGAGAAACCTCTTTCTTTCTCGCAGAGCCGCTAAGCCGCAAAAATTATTGAAGTTACGTTCGGCAGGAATCTGTTTTAAGACGTTAAGCTCTCTTACGCAAGGTGAATTATTATTATAAATCAACTTAACTCGGTTTTTTTTGGTAGTCATTAGAAACTTTTCTATTGACAAAACTGGGATTAAAATTTTTCTCCCATCGACCAGCTTTTAATTACTTTTCGCTGCTCTGGAGTTAGTTTTGCCTTTGGGTGTAGCCAAGTATAACTGCCGATTGGCATTTTGCCTCTTTCAATCTCTTCCCATATTTCTTTTTTGTACTCATTTTGTTTTGGAGTGAACATATTTCCCCAAGTAGAAAAGTTTAAGTGCCGCCTGCCGTCGTTAACGTGATTGGCAATCAAAAAACTAACCGGCGCAATATTACTGTACCAAGGCCACACAGTTTCGTTGGAGTGGCAATCGTAGCAAGCATTCCTTAAAATATTTTTTACTTCGGCGGAAGCTTGCAGTTCTTTAGTTACAGGCGGGTTTGTTCTTTCCACTTCTATGAACTGACTTCCAACTAAAGCCAACAACAAAGCCCATTTTATTATCCTAGAAGTTCTCATTTATTTTCCCTTTGATATTTAATATTGTGTAGTTGATACTTTATAAATCACATCTGTAATTTCCTTACAGAATGAAATTAAAAATTCCAAAACCTTTTCTGGTGAATCATACTTATTGTTAATTTCCAGCTTTAGTGTTTCGTTCGACTGTACAAATTTAATTTCTTTAGAGTATTTAGAATTGATAAAGGACAACAACGGAACAAACAGATTTTGATAAAAACTTTCTCTATCACCTTTAGGAAGCACAGCAATTATTTTTTGTTTTTGAATTACAATTCTTTCTAATAGAGCATAGGAAGCATGAAAACGAAGCACGGCAGCTTGAGTTAATCTTTCTACAACAAGCGGGGGTTTACCAAACTTATCTTTCATTTCGTCTCTTATTTCATCTAGCTCTTCTATCTTAACAAGTGTAAACAAAGTAGTGTAAAAACTCAGTCTATCGGATTGATCAGGCATATAATCATTCGGAATTCCAAGTTCAAAGTAAGTATCAATAGTTGGCTGGCTTCGTTCCTGCTGTCTCGGCAAATCTTTAAATACTTCTTTGAACTCGTCTTGCTTCAATTCTTCAACGGCTTCATCAACCATTTTCATGTAAAGATCAAGACCAACGGTATCAATATTGCCGCTTTGTTCAGTGCCAAGCAGGTTGCCAGCGCCGCGTATTTCGAGATCGCGCATAGCTAAACTAAATCCTTCGCCAAGATCTGTATATTCTTCAATAGCTTGTAATCTTTTAACAGCTTTTTTTGTTATTGCGTTCAACGCTGGAACTAGAAAATAAGCATAAGCCTGTCTGTCGCTTCTTCCTACTCTGCCGCGTAGCTGATGAAGCTCTGCTAAACCAAATCGATCTGCCCTATTTACAATAATTGTGTTTACGTTTGGTATATCAAGCCCGCTTTCAATTATTTTTGTTGATATCAGCAAGTGATACTGCTTGTTGAGAAATCCGTAAATATGTTTTTCTAACTCGGACGGCTTCATTTTTCCGTGAGCAATGCAAATGCTTATTTCAGGAACATGTTTTTTTATATAAGCTGCAATTTTTTCTATTGATTGAATTCTGTCATGAACAAAGTAAACTTGCCCGTTTCTTCTAATCTCATTTAATATCCACTCGCGCACTTTACTAATATCGAATGTGGAAACCTTTGTATAAATCGGCTGTCTGTTTGGCGGTGCAGTTGCCATTAGTGATAAATCTCTTGCACCTAGCAGAGATAAATTAAGTGTTCTCGGAATTGGAGTGGCGGTTAAAGTAAGTGTATCTACATTTGTCTTGTATGAACGCAGCTTTTCTTTTGCCATTACTCCAAAGCGGTGCTCTTCATCAATTATCAGCAGTCCCAAATCTTTGAACTTAATATCTTTAGAAAGAAGCCGGTGAGTTCCAACTACAATATCAACTTCTCCTTTTGCAGTTTTTTCAACAATTTCTTTTTGTTTTATTGTTGATTGAAAGCGTGATAAAGCTTCTACTCTTACAGGAAATTGAGACAGACGGTTCTTGAAAGTATTGTAATGCTGTTCTGTTAAAATTGTTGTTGGGGCAAGCAGTGCAACCTGCTTTCCATCGTTCATAGCTTTGAAAGCCGCGCGTACAGCAATTTCCGTTTTGCCAAAGCCAACATCGCCGCATACGAGACGGTCCATTGGATTTTCTCCTTCCATATCAGCTTTAACTTCTTCGGTAACTTTTGTTTGATCTGGTGTGTCTTCGTACATAAAAGAAGCTTCAAGTTCACGCTGCCAAATGGAATCGGCGCTGAATGAAAATCCCTTTGATGCT
The DNA here is from genome assembly GCA_964575995.1 of uncultured Melioribacter sp. Lineage (GTDB taxonomy): Bacteria > Bacteroidota > Ignavibacteria > Ignavibacteriales > Melioribacteraceae > Stygiobacter. Next base: position 18,339 of record CAZNTN010000015.1, read on the forward strand.
TTTCTTTTTGCATATAGTGTAATTAACTCGCGCGCAGCTTCTTTAATTTTAGCTTTAACTTTCTTCTTTGTGGTTTTCCATTCGCTGCCGCCAAGCACAGAAAGCTTGGGCTGAACATTATCTTGTGAAGAAAATTTTTTAACAAGAGAGAGATAATTTAGATTAACATAAACAACCCCGCCTTCTGCATAAAGAATTTTTATTGATTCTTGCTCAATATCGCCAATCCTAATTTTTTCGAGTCCGGAATATTGACCAATCCCAAAACTTTCGTGTACGACAAAATCTCCACGCTTGATTGCAGCGAAATCCTTTACACGCGATTTTTTGTATTTAGCTTTTGAGCTGAGCTTTGTTCTGTAAGGCTTGTTGAATATTTGATAATCTGTAAGAACAAAAATTTTTGACTGCTTATCAACGAAGCCGCTTTTAATTGGAAAGACTTGCAGCTTAAGTGCGCCCGAATCAAAAATTGCAGCAATTTCGGTTTTAAATTCGCAGAGCAAATCATACAATCGTTTACTTTGAAGCTCGTTTTCAACAGCAATAATTGTTTGATACGCTTTGTTCGAATAATCAATAAGAATATTTGAGAGCAGTTCAAAGTTAGAGTTAATAACCGGCGCTTCAAAAAGGTAAAGCTGTATTCGTTCATATTTTCCAAGAGCATCTTCGATAATCCAACGCGCGTTTTTATTTAACAAGTCGCCTAAAGTAATATCATTTATCACTTGTTCTTGCTCTTGTTCTTGTTCCGCCTCTTGCTCTTGCAAATCATAAATCTCTTCTCTAAGCTCCTCATCAATATCATCTAGAACCGAAATTATTTTTTCAGAAGATTTATTTTGAAAGAGATTTTCAAGCTCATATTCATTGGAAAAGATTAGCGGGTCGTTTAGATAGTCAAAAATATCCCCGGGTTTTTCTTCTGCCTCTGCCAAAGAAGCAGCAAGTGTAACACGTTCAAGTCTATCGGAAGAGCGTTGTGTTTCAGGGTCGAAATGACGAATAGATTCAATGAAATCACCATCAAACTCTAATCTGCTTGGTTGTTTTTCACTGTAAGACCAAAAGTCTATAATAGAACCGCGCACAGCAAAATCGCCGGGCTGTTCCACATATTTATCGCGGTTGTAGTTTATCTCGTTGAAATACTCAATTAAATCATCGTAACCAATATTTCCTCCTATTTCAATATTGGTCGTGTTGGATTCAATATTCTGCCTGGAAGGAAGTTTGAGTTTTAGAATTTCATAAGTTGAAAGCAAAATGAAACTTTTGCGCGAGTTTATATCGGTCAGTTTTTCTTGAAGCATTTCCGTGGAAAGATCATCGGCAGAAATAACAGCTTTTTCGAGGGCAAGAATAGAGAGTTCTACTTTTACTTCGTTTACAGTTTGAACGTTTGGAAGCAAGATCAAAATGTGTTTTTCAAAAGAAACGATCTTTTTGACGAGTAAACTTCTTGATGAGCCTGCAAATGGAGAAACATAAATCTTCTTTGCACGGGTTTTTATTTTCTCTTCAAGTAACCTAAAAGAATCAATCTTAGCAATGAGTTGTTCGAATGGCTGTTTCATTTTCAATTGGTTTAAAATATAGAAAGCCCACCCGCCAAACGACGGAAGGATTTTGCGGCGTAAAGTTAATAAAGAATATTTGAGTGAACACACAGTCTCCGCATCTTTTATAGATTATCTTTATTTTGCATCTAAGTACAACAGAATTGTGGAACAGACTATGGCTCTTATTAAAGCAAGACAACTAAAAAGATTAAAATCAGATGACTTGAAATGGACATGTGACCCGGCGGTTTTCGATTTTGAGACTACAACAGATGTAAAACCAGTGGAAGGAATTATTGGGCAGGAGCGCGCGCTAAAAGCTTTGCGTGTAGGTGTTGATTTGAAAAGCCCAGGCTACAATATTTTTATTACCGGCTTAAGCGGAACCGGAAAATTTTCAACAATAAAAATGACGCTTGAATCAATTGCCAGTGACTGTGAAAATTTACGAGACTACGCCTACGTAAATAATTTTGGCGATGAAGACAGACCAATGCTGCTTCACTTTGCGGCAGGACAGGCGCTTAAGTTTAAGCGAGACCTTGCAAGAGTTATTAAATTTTTACAAGAAAAAATTCCGCAGCTGCTCGAAGCCGAACCGTTCGTATCGCAAAAGAAAAAAATAATTACAGAGTTTGGGCTGAGGCAGCAGGCAATTATGTACGGCTTCGAAGAAAAACTTAAGAGAGACAATTTTACATTGGGACAAGTAAAAGATGGCGAGATGATTCGTCCGGAAATTTTTGCGGTTGTAAACAACACGCCTGTCAGTATGTATCAGCTTGTCGAACTTGTAAAAGCAGAGCAAATGACCGGCGAGATGCGTGAAAAGATTATTAACAAATACGCAAGCTATCAAGATGAGCTGCAGTTAGTATTTAGAAACAGCTTAAAGCAGACACAAGAGTTTCAAGAAAGACTTGTTCAATTAGAAAGCGATTATGTAAGCGGGTTAATTGCCGTAAGTATAGACGAAATAAAAAAGAAATATCACAATGCGCGCGTTTCCAAATACATGCAAAAGGTTGGAGAGAACATCATTCAGGACCTGGATGTTTTCAAGGGCAAGAGACCAATTAGAGAAGAAACTGACGGCGTAATAATAGATTACTTAAAAGAATATGAAGTAAACATCATCCACGATAATTCCAAACAGAAAAAATGTCCAATAGTAGTAGAAACATCTCCAACTTACAGCAACTTGTTTGGAACAATAGAAAAGTACAGCGATGGGCGCGGCGGCTGGTATGCAGATTTTACAAAAGTTAAAGCAGGTTCTCTTTTGCGTGCAAATGGAGGCTATATAATTATCAACGCAAGAGATGCTTTTCTTGAACCAGGTGTTTGGAAAGCATTGAAACGCGTTCTTCTTTTTGGGAAGCTCGAAATTCAAGATGTTTCTAATCTTTTTCAATTTTCCCCCAGCGTTCTTAAACCTGAACCAATTCAGATCAACACAAAAGTTATTTTGATTGGAAGCAACTACATCTATTCTATTCTTTCAAACTACGAAGATGATTTCAATAAGATTTTCAAAATAAAAGCCGATTTTGATTACGAAATGAAACGCACAGATGTTGCTGTAAACGAATACGCAGCAGTTATAAAAAAGCTTATTGCTAACGAAAAACTGCTTGAGTTTGATAAATCTGCCATAGCAAGAATTACAGAATATGGCGCTCGGTATGCAGGAGAGAAAAATAAATTAACAACCCGCTTCGCTTATATTGCAGATTTTGCACGCCAAGCTTCTTTCTGGGCAGATGCAAATGGCAATGGTGTTGTAACTGCTGAAGATGTTAACGATGCCTACGAAGCAGCAAAAGAAAGACACGGACTTTATGAATCTAAAGTTTCGGAAATGATAAAGGATAAAACTTTTCTTATTGATACCGATGGTGAGCGAGTTGGAACTATAAATGGTTTGGCTGTTTATGAAAGCGGAGAGTTTGCTTTTGGCAAGCCAACAAGAATTACGGCAAGTGTTGGCTTGGGTAACGGCAGCATAATTAATGTTGAACGTGAAGCTGGAATGAGCGGCAGCACACACAATAAAGGTGTTCTAATTATCTCCGGTTACTTCCGAGAAAATTTTGGAAAGAACATTCCCCTTTCTTTTACTGCAAGTTTAGTATTTGAACAAGGCTATGGAATGATAGACGGAGACAGTGCCTCTATTACAGAAATTGCAGCGCTTCTTTCGGCTTTATCCGGAATTCCAATTAAACAATCCTTTGCAATTACAGGCTCCGTAAATCAAAAAGGGGAAGCGCAGCCAATTGGCGGTGTGAATGAAAAAATTGAAGGATTTTTTGACACTTGTTTTGTAAACGGGCTTACAGGAAAGCAAGGTGTAATTATTCCACAGCAAAACGTAAAAGACTTAATGCTTAAAGATGAAGTTATAAACGCCGTAAAAAATAATATGTTTCATATTTATTCTGTTGCAAAAGTTGAAGAAGCAATAGAATTACTAACTGGAATCAAAGCCGGAATAAAACTTAAAAACGGAAATTGGGAACCGAACACAGTTTTTGGCGCAGTTGAAAAAGAACTGAAAGCGATGAGAAAACGGCTTCGCCCAGTACCAAAAGAAAATAAAAGCAATAAAAAAGCAGCTAAAATAAAATCAAACAAAGGAAGGAAAAAGTGAGTAGAGTTTTTGCAAAGACTAAAATATTGGCTACAATAGGACCCGCTGTAGACACAAAAGAAAAATTAGAAGCACTAATTGATGCAGGCTGCAATGCGTTCCGTTTAAATTTTTCACACGGCAATTTTGAATATTTTGAAAAAGTATTTCTTTCGATAAACGATTTGTGCGTTTCAAGATCACTGCCAATACCAATACTAATTGATCTGCAGGGACCAAAGATTAGAATAGGTGAATTAGAATCGCCCGAAATTAATTTGGTAAAAGGAGAGAAAATAGAAGTTACTACTGAAAAAATTGTTGGCAATGCTTCAAGAATTTCAACTTCGTACGCTCTGCTTCCAAGTGATGCTGAAGTTGGTGATAAAATTTTGATTGATGACGGATTGATTCACCTAAAAGTAGTAAGCAGACAAAAAAAATCTGTAATGTGCCAAGTAATTGAAGGAGGGAAATTAAAACCGAAAAAAGGGATGAACCTTCCTGGTATGAAATTAAGCGCCCCGTCTGTAACCGAAAAAGATTTGGCAAACTTAGAGTTCGCATTAAAGCACAGAGTTGATTTTGTAGCGCTTTCTTTTGTAAGAACGGCTCAAGACATTATGCAGTTGAAAAAATGGATTGCCGAAAGAGGCTTTGATATTCCCCTCATTGCAAAAATTGAAAAGCCGGAAGCTGTATCAAACTTTGAAAGCATCCTTCATGCCTCCGATGGAATTATGGTTGCACGCGGCGATCTGGGCGTTGAATTAAAATCTTACGAAGTACCAATCATCCAAAAGAGAATTATTAAACGATGCAACGAAGTTGGCAAACTTGTAATTACAGCAACACAAATGCTGGAATCTATGGTAAACAATCCGGTTCCAACACGCGCAGAAGCTTCGGATGTTGCTAACGCTGTTTGGGATGGAACCGATGTTGTTATGCTAAGCGCAGAAACTTCGGTCGGTAAATATCCGGCTCAGGCTGTTAAATTGATGAATGAAATAATTATAAACGCCGAACGCGCTTACGAATTTGAAAAAGAAATTAACTTTGCTAAACCAGAATACATTGATGAAAATCTTTTCGATTCGATGAACAAAGGCATCTGCTCTATCAGTAAACAGATTAATGCAAAAGTAATTGTTGCCTTTACAGAAAAAGGAAACACTCCAAACAGTCTCTCAAAATTTAGACCGCAGGCATTAATTGTTGCCGTATCAAGCAGTTTTGAAACTATGAACAAACTTTCACTTAAATGGGGTGTCATTTCGCTTCACTGCAAAGATATTAGCGATAGACACAACGCCTCTAAAATTGTACATCAAATGCTTCTCGAAGAAGAAATTGTTAATAAAGGCGATCTTGTTATTTTTACCGAGGGCGGATTGAAAATGAAAAATGCCCGCGAAAACTGGATCCGTTTTGAAGTCGCTTAACTTTTATACCGGGTTTTAGTGATAATGCCCGGATTTTTTTAGGAAAGATTATGAAATCCCATCAAGAAAAACCTAAGATTGCTAATTGGTGGGAAACGCACGAAACCGGAAAACTTCTCTGCACGCTTTGTCCTCGCTATTGCACAATTGGTGAGGGACAAAACGGCTTCTGTTACATAAGGCAGAATATTGATGGGAAATTATACTCACTCGGTTATGGAAGACCAACCGGTTTTGCAGTTGACCCGATTGAAAAGAAGCCACTAAATCATTTTCTGCCCGGTTCATCTATATTAAGTTTTGGAACCGCAGGCTGCAATCTAGGCTGTAAGTTTTGCCAGAACTGGTCTATAAGCAAAGCTAAACTAAACTCTGTTCATTCAGCTTATGCTTCTCCAGAAGAGGTAATAGCGTTAGGTGTTAAATACAAAACCCCTTCCATTGCATTCACTTATAATGATCCGGTTATCTATGGCGAATACGTTGTTGATGTATCAAAATTAGCTGCCCAAGAAAATATAAATTCTGTTATGGTAACAGCAGGCTACATTGATAAGGAAGCTCGTAAAGAAGTTTTCAAGTACATCAATGCCGCTAATGTAGATTTAAAAGCTTTCTCAGAAACGTTCTATCATAGACTTACTTTTTCACATTTAGCTCCAGTATTAGATACTCTGATATGGCTGAAAAACGAAACGGAAATTTGGCTTGAAATAACTACTCTATTAATTCCAAACGAAAACGACTCTGAAGAAGAAATAAAGCAAATGTGCGGCTGGCTGTTAAAAAACTTGGGAGAAAATGTGCCGCTTCATTTTACAGCATTTCATCCGGATTTTAAGTTGAAAAATAAATCTTCAACGCCAGTTTCAACTTTGGTTAACGCAAGAAATATTGCTTTAAGCAGCGGAGTTAAGTTTTGCTATCTTGGTAATGTTCATCATAAAGAAAGCCAATCAACATATTGCCCTAACTGTAACAGTTTGCTAATACAACGAGATTGGCACTCAAGCAAAATTTTTAATCTCTTAGGCAGTTTGTGCAGAAACTGCGGTGAAAAGATTCCAGGCAAATTTTTCTAAAAATCTTCTCGCATTAATACTTGAAACTAAATATCTTCTATTGGTCTTTTCAGACGTTTAATAAAAATTTATTTTACCAGCCAGGAGTTAATATGTTAAAACAAATTTTGGGAATTGTCATAATCCTACTCGTATCTTTTTCCACAGTTTCTAATGCACAAGGCAAATTGGGATTTGTTGGAAAAATATTTGACAAAAAAGAAGCAAATATTTTGTTCGGTGAAGTAAAAAGCTCTTTAGAGCTGAAACCGAATGTGCTAAAACAAGCTTTATTGAAAGCTAAAGACTATGTTGTCTTTGTAGTTAAAAACGGAAAGATTTCGATTGTAAATGAAAAGAAACAAGTGCTTGCAGGAGAAGTACGGACAATAACAAACAACGATGCACTTATTATTTTCAGTAAAGATCAAGTTGCAGGGTTTGTTTCGATAATCGGGAGTTCTCCAATTATGGTTGAAGAAAGGAGCTCTACAACTACTTTAACTGCGGCTGAATATACTTTAGAATTTGCATTAACTTGTCCACCAATTTGCTACGAATGATGGATTTATCAGCAATAGCACAGTTTCTGTTTTTAGTAAGTATTGTAATATGGGTTTTACCTCCTATACGACATTACAAAAGCTATATGTTTGATTTTTTTCTTGTCCTTGCTGTAATAGACCCAATAAATTTAGTTTATGGATTGATAACAAGAAGAAGTCTTCCTGAATGGATTACCATATTATTTATTTATCTGCTGATAGTTAGCGTTACCAATGAGAAAATTTTAAAAAAGCTGAAATATTTCTTTATCGCACTTCCATTGCTCTTTGTTTTACTGATACCCTTATTGACTACAGAGTATTATTACACAATAATCATTTTCGAGTGTGCAGTTTTACTTTTGATATTTCTCAAATGGTTAATCACTGTATATGTTGAAACAAATGCATTAAAGATATTTTACTTAATGCTTGTGTTTTACATTTTAACTGTTATTCTCAAATATTTCAATTTCATTATGGTTTTTGCCGATGCCTCTCAATTTTTTGTTATTGCAACTATTGCCCAAATCATCTTTGGACTCTACTTTTCAGTCGCTAGAGAAGATGGGTACGGAATCGCTCATTAGTGTAGAGAATCCAATTTTATTTGGTCTTTTCTTACTGGCGGTGATGATTATGGTAATTCTGGTTTATAACCGTTTCATAATTATACCCTTAAAACAGAAGCATCTTGCCGAAGAAGAGAACTTGAAGCTTCAGCAGGCAGAGTTAATGGCTTTATTTGCCTCGCTTTCACCGGACCCAATTTTTAGATTCGATGAAACCGGAAAAATAATACTTGCAAACAATTCTGCTCATAAAATATTTCCACACAAAATTTTGCTCGGCGAGCAGGTTCAGGCTATTCTTCCATTTACTGAAGATTATAACTTGAATGAAGTAATTGATACCAGCAAAACGCTAATGAATACTATTGCTTTTGATAATAGCTACTACCAATTCCTGATTGTAGGCAGTTCTAAATTTAAAATGTGCCATGTATATGGAAGAGATATTACAGAACTAAAACTAACAGAGCAAGATTTGAAGGATGCTTTATTAAAAGCTGAAGAATCAAAAAAATTAAAGGAGTTCTTTTTAGCGCTGATCTCTCACGAAGTTCGTTCACCATTAAATGTTATTATTGGATATTCTGATCTGCTTAGTGAAGAATTAAAAGACTCGAAGCGGACAGATTTAATTAACATTTTAAAATCTGTAAAAAATAACAGCAAGCGCCTTTACCGTACTTTTGATTTGCTGCTTAATATGTCTCAGATACAAGCTGGCAGGTACGATGCTCGTATAGAGAGAGTTAACTTATTTGCGCTGCTAAATACTATTTATGCCGAGTATGTTTCATTAGCAGAAGAGAAAGGGCTTAAATTAATTTTGACTAATAACGCAGAAGAAAACATTGTTATTAACTGCGATTATTACTCTATCACTCAGGTCTTTGTTAACTTAATTGATAATGCAATTAAATATACAAGGCAGGGAAGCGTTGAGATAATAATTTATAGAGAAACCGAGAATATTAATGTAGATATTGTTGACACCGGTAAAGGAATGTCTCGAGACTACATGGAAAAACTATTCGTTCCTTTTACACAGGAAGAAATGGGCTACACCCGGCGCTTCGATGGAACAGGTCTCGGTTTGGCTATAGCAAACAGTTTTGCAAAAGTTAATAACGCAAAAATTCGCTTTACAAGCGAACAAGAAAAGGGAACAATTTTTACGGTAATTTTAAATGGAGACAAACTATGGGGCAATTACCCAAAGAAAAACCAAAACTTTTAATTGTTGAAGATGATTATGAGAACCAAAAATTTCTCGATCTCTTTTTGGGCAGATATTTTGAAGTTGATTTTTGTGATTCATCCGATACATATTACGAATTGGCAGCAAAAAAGGAATACGACTTAGTATTAATGGATATTTCTATTAAAGGTAAAAAAAACGGTTTAGATTTAGTACGCGAAATTAAATTCGAACCAAAAACGTCCTCTATCCCTGTAATATGTTATACAGCTCACGCATTTCAGAAAGATAGGTTAAACGCATTAGATGCCGGCTGCGATGTGTATATAAGCAAACCATCAAATATTTACACGCTGTTAAAAGAGATGCTTCAGTTAGTGGAAGCAAAATATGGAGGTCTAATTCGGGAATCTATTAATCCAGGTTTTGTAGCAGCTTAAAAAAAAGTCCCGCATCTGCGGGACTTTTTCAATTTCTGAGCAGAATATAAAAAGGTACAATTGGTGAAAAAATATTTCTCTTTTACTAAAATCCATTTGTAAACTAACAAAAATCTCTTTTTAGAGCTGGCTCATTCACTATAAAATTCAGATCAGTATCTGTAATAATCTGGTTTAAAAGGACCATCGATTGTAACACCAATATACTTTGCCTGCTTTTCGTTTAGAGTTTCAAGTTCAACGCCAATCTTGCTTAAATGAAGTCTTGCAACTTGCTCATCTAAATGCTTAGGAAGCATGTAAACTTTATTTTCATATTTATCATAATGCTGCCAAAGTTCGAGCTGTGCAAGAATTTGGTTTGTGAATGAGTTAGACATAACAAACGATGGATGACCAGTTGCGCAGCCAAGATTAACCAATCTTCCTTCAGCAAGAACTATTATGTCTTTTCCATCTACATTGTACTTATCAACCTGCGGTTTAACAGTATCTTTTGTCTGTCCGTAATTATCGTTTAACCAAGCCATGTCAATTTCATTATCAAAATGCCCAATGTTACATACAACTGCTTTGTCTTTCATAGCGCGGAAGTGATGTTCAGTTATTATATCAACATTGCCGGTAGCTGTAACAATTATATCTGCGCGAGGGACTGCATCAATCATTTTCTTTACTTCGTATCCATCCATTGCTGCCTGAAGTGCACAGATCGGATCAATCTCGGTTATAATTACTCTTACACCAGAACTCCTTAATGATTGAGCCGAGCCTTTACCAACATCGCCATAACCGGCAACTACAGCAACTTTACCAGCCATCATTAAATCTGTAGCGCGGCGTATTGCATCTACCAAAGATTCGCGGCAGCCATACTTGTTATCAAATTTTGATTTTGTTACAGAGTCATTAACATTGATAGCAGGAATTGGAAGCGTACCATTTTCAACTCTTTCATACAAACGATGAACGCCCGTAGTAGTTTCTTCCGAAATACCTCTTATGCCTTTTACTAATTCCGGATATTTATCCAAAACCATGTTTGTTAAATCACCGCCATCATCAAGAATCATGTTCAACGGCTTTTTATCATCGCCAAAGAATAATGTTTGCTCTATGCACCAATCAAATTCTTCCAAGCTCATACCTTTCCAAGCGAAAACAGGAATTCCGGCAGCAGCAATTGCCGCCGCTGCATGATCTTGCGTTGAAAAAATATTACAAGAAGACCATTGCACTTCTGCGCCAAGTTCAATCAATGTTTCAATAAGAACAGCAGTTTGAATTGTCATGTGAAGGCATCCGGCAATGCGCGCATCTTTAAGCGGTTTTGTGCCGCCATATTCTTTGCGAAGAGACATCAAGCCGGGCATTTCTGATTCTGCAAGTTCTATTTCTTTTCTTCCCCACTCTGCAAGAGAAATATCTTTTACTTTATAATTCAGAGTTTTTGTTTCTGCTGCTATACTCATCTTATTTCCTTTTCTTATAATAATTTTTTAAACAAAGGAACTAAATCCAATTGTTCCCAAGTGAAGTCTTTATCACTTCGACCGAAATGACCGTAAGCTGAAGTCTTCTGATAAACCGGTCTTCGCAATTTTAATCTTTCAATAATTCCGCGTGGGGTCAAATCTACTTCTTGATTAATATACTCGCCAAGCAATCCATCCGGAATAACTCCCGTTCCTCTAGTATTTACATAAACCGAAACCGGTTGAACAACACCAATAGCATAAGCAACTTGAACTAAACATTCTTTTGCAAGTTTGGCAGCAACTACGTTTTTAGCAATGTGGCGTGCTGCGTAAGTAGCGCTTCTATCAACTTTACTTGGGTCTTTGCCAGAGAAAGCTCCGCCGCCGTGAGGAGCCCATCCGCCGTAAGTATCAACAATAATTTTTCTTCCGGTTAAACCACTGTCTCCGTGCGGTCCGCCAATTTCAAAACGCCCGGTAGGATTAACATAATACTTAGTTTTCTTATCAAGATATTTTTCGGGAATTACATTTTTTATCACGTGCTCTTTAACATCCTCTGCAATTCTTTTTTGACTTACTCCGCCATCGTGCTGAGTAGAAATTACAACTGCATCAACACGTATAGGATTATTGTTATTATCATACTCGATAGTAACCTGAGATTTTGCATCTGGGCGCAAATAAGGCATGAGTTTTAAGTTCTTTTTTCGGATATCAGCAAGTTTCTTAACTAACTTGTGAGCATAAACAATAGGCATTGGCATTAGCTCTGGAGTTTGATCGCAAGCGTAGCCAAACATAATTCCTTGATCGCCTGCACCGCCTTTATCTACACCCATTGCAATATCGGGGGATTGAGAATGAATTGCATTTAAGATGCCGCATGATTCAGCATCAAATTTATATTCTGCTTTTGTATAGCCAATTTCTTTAATTGTTTTACGGATGACTTCGTGTACATCCACATAAGCTGAAGTAGTAACTTCACCGCCAACTACAACTAACCCCGTTGTAACCATAGTTTCGCAGGCTACGCGTGCGTTTGGGTCTTGCTTAAATATTGCATCAAGAACTCCATCTGAAATCGCATCGCAGACTTTATCCGGATGCCCTTCGGAAACAGACTCGGATGTGAACAAGTATGACATTAACACCTCTTTTAGTTTTTAGTAAAATTCTATTTCTGATGAATCGCCTGCATTTAGTTTTTTGTAATTACCTTTAACTATTGCATTCATTCCAATTATCGAATTATCGAGCATAGCTTTTTCAACTTGTGAGCTCGGGCTTAAGATCGAATTCTTTATTATCGCTTCTCTAACTACACAATTTTCCGAAATAGTTGTGAAGGGTCCTATAATTGAATCAATTACAGTCGCTGTTTCAGATATGTAAACAGGATCAATAATAGTGTTGCCTTTTATATTACGGTTTGTTCCTTTTGTCTGTAGTATGTATTTATTTGTAGCAAGCAGAGTTTCACTCTTTCCGCAATCATACCAGCCATCAACTTGGAACGTTGTAAACTTGTGCCCTTTCTCAATCATCAACTGCAAAGCATCTGTTAACTGATATTCCCCGCGTGTCTTTATATCTTTTTCAAACAGTTCGTTAAGCGATTCTGCGAGCAGCCCGGCATTGTTAATGTAATATAAACCCACAAGAGCCAACTTAGATATCGGCAGCTGCGGCTTCTCAATCAACTTTGCTATTCTGCTGTCTTCACAAACTGCTACACCAAAACGGGATGGGTCTTCTACCGTTTTAACTCCAAGTGAACTAATTTTCTTTTCAAAAACCGAATGAATATCTACATCAAATATTGTATCTCCAAGAATGATGAATATTTCTTCTTCATCAAAAGTAGGTGCTGCCATTTGAATTGCGTGCCCAAGTCCCAAAGCAATTTCTTGCGTAACATAATTTGCTTCTAACTTTGGATATTCGTTGGTTACATACTCAACAATCTTTTCGCCAAGATAACCTACAACAAATGTTGCTTTAGTAATCTGCTCGGAAAGTAGTTTATCAATAATGTGACCAAGTATTGGTTTGCCGCCAACATTCAACAATACTTTAGGAAGTGAAAATGTATGTGGCTTTAAACGCGTTCCAAATCCGGCTGCTGGTATTATTGCCCTCAAGTTGTATGATTTCCTTTTTTAACTACACGAATTTAATTAATAGGTCTGCGTTAAACAAACAAGAATCCTGTCATCCTAATAACTATATATTATGCTGGAAGGTATCTAATAAACTATAGTTACTATGGCTTCTCAAAGAATAAGGTTTTCTTCCTTCTATTGAATTAAAATATACCGGCTAATAAAAAACCTTATTCTGTCTTTTTTACCTTAGCAGCATACCTAACCACAAGTTAATTAACCATATTACCTTATTTCATAAAACAGCATTATGATTTACATTCTTCGGCAAAAATGTGAGCTAAAAGTATGTACAGAAGTGTTAGTGACAAAACACTATGTGCTTACCGCTTGTCCTCGAAATGAAAAAGATTTGGATGTATAGTTATGTTTTTAGATTTTGGAACACTGGTTTAACATTGCTTCGGTAATGCGAGTGTGTTGATTTAAGATTTTGGGCTTGTATTTAAAAAGGTTGATAATGAAAATTGAAAATAGATTAACAAAGCTATTGTGCATAAAACATCCAATCATACAAGGCGGTATGGTTTGGGTTAGCGGCTGGAGATTAGCTTCAGCTGTATCAAACAATGGCGCACTTGGATTAATAGGCGCAGGCTCAATGAAACCGGAGTTGCTTCGCGGGCATATTATTAAATGCAAAGCCTCTACCAACAAATCTTTTGGAGTCAATATTCCTCTTCTGCGCGGTGATATAACCGAGCTAATTAATACAGTAGTAGAAGAGAATATTAAAATAGTTTTTACTGCAGCGGGGCATCCGGGTAGATACATTGAGCAGCTTAAAAAACATAATATCGCGGTAATTCATGTTGTATCTAATGTTAAACAGGCAGTGAAAGCAGAAAGCGTTGGCTGCGATGCAATTGTTGGCGAAGGTGTAGAAGCCGGCGGACATAATGGACCTGATGAAATAACAACTCTTTGTTTAATTCCGCAGTTGGTTGATGCGGTTAGAATTCCGGTAATTGCTGCCGGAGGTATAGCAGATGGAAGAGGAATAGCCGCGGCTTTTTCACTTGGCGCAGAGGGAGTGCAAATTGGTACCCGCTTTGCCTCAACTGTTGAATCTTCTGCCCACGAAGTTTATAAGCAAAGCATAGCTTCAGCAACGGACAACAGTACCACGCTTGTTCTTAAAAAAATTGGTTTGGTTAGATTGATAAAAAACAATTGGAGTAAAACTGTAGAAAGCGCAGAAGCAAATGGAGCAAATGAAACGGAACTAAATAACCTTTTAGGTGAAAAAAGAGAAAAACTTGGAATTTCTGATGGTAATACCGAAGAAGGAATGTTGGAAGCAGGACAATGCTCGGGGCTAATTAAAAATATTCCAACTGTAAGTGAATTGATGAAATTTTTAACTGATGACTTCGATAATGTTATAAGTAAAACAAGCGGATTGATTTAGATGAACAATGCAAAATTTGAAACAATAAACTTTCGTTTTGTTTTCCACGACCAGAGCGAAAAACTATTTGCAATAGAAATTAACTCCGATACTTATCAGATTATCTTGCCGGAAAACATTTCTGCGCCAGATTGGACTTTGCTAAAGAACATTCTTTGTCCTATGCAAGACTGTGTGCATAATAATTTCTGCCCACTTGCTTATCAACTAGATAAAGTAATAAAAATGTTCGACGGAATTCCTTCTTACGAAAATGTTACTGTTCATGTTGAAACTCTAAACAGAACATACTCTAAGCAAACATCCGTTCAAAGCGGTGCAGGCAGTTTAATTGGAATATTAATGACAACAAGCGGCTGTTATGTTTTGGATAAGCTTCGTCCAATGGTCCGTTTCCATCTTCCATTTGCAACTCTCGATGAAACTGAATACAGAACTTTTTCTATGTTCTTGTTTGCTCAGTTTCTAAGACTTAGAAATGGATTAGAGCCGGATTGGAAAATGAATTCACTCGGCACTTTGTACGAAGACATAATGAAGATAAACAAAAATCTAGCTCAAAGAATTGGCAAGCTTGAAAAACTTGATGCCAGCATTAATGCAGTAACAATCTTGAATAATTTTGCTTTCTCGGTTTTGTATTCTATAGAAGACGAAGATTTTTCAAAATTTGAAAAGTTGTTTGAAAGCTGGCTTGATAAATAACCACAACTTCAAACGGGAATCACTTCATTACACTATTGCCTTTGCCTAGTGCATAGTGCCTGTTGCCTACTGCCTACTGCCTACCGCCTATTGCCTATTGCCTACTACCCACTAATACCAAAAATGAAACTGTAAAACAAAAGAACCTTCATTGTTATTCCCGGCATAATTTATTCTGTACTGCGGACGAAGTTCAACAAAACTATAAGGGAAAAATTCTACACCAAGAATTAAGTGAGCGAACTTAGTTTCCCCTGCGGCTAATCCGGTTTCCAGTTTATCATAACGAGCAACCACATCGAGCCCGACAAAAAGATTGTACGCTGCTTCAAGCATTAAGACTTTAGTTGTTGTACCCGAAGCCAAATAGTCTTTTGCAATATCATATTCACCCATTAATGTAAAGCGTTTGTAACCAAACCCGGCAAATCCGCCATACAGATTGGTATTAAGCACTTTTGTAAACAGGTTAGTTTTTGCAGAAGCGTAAGAGCCGCCAAGTATAAATTGAATTTTTTCAATTAGAGGAGAATACTCCAGCCTTGCTGTGTATGTAGGATCGAAAGCAAAAGTTGCGTGGCTTTTGGGTTTACCCACACTTGCCGTTAAGAAAAGATTTTCAGTCAGATTGGCGCCAAATTCAATTCCAGCTTCCACATAAAGCGGATTGTAAATCAAACCTTGCGCAATTCCTTTAGAGAAAAGCAGTCCGTAATCACCGCCTCGTGTGTAAGCCGTGTGATCATCTAACCTCAAGCCAAAATATGGCACAAAGGAACCCGCTTTAATGTAACTTTCGTTTGGCAGTATTTTGGCAATGCCATAACCTTCCCAAATTCTTTGAACAAAATCATATCTGCCAATTACATCAATGTTAGGCGCAAGAGCTGCAGATAAATAAGCAGAACCGGTCATGTCCATAAAATCTGAACGGTTACGTTCTCCATTGTACATAAACTGAGACCTGTAATCAAACCCAAATAAAACACTTTCTGATAGTTTTGGAGAGAGTTTAAACTCTTCATCTCGCGGCGAAATCATACTAACTACATTTTTGCCGAAGAAAAATCCATTTTCGTTTCTTACAATTCCTCCGGTTGGATTAACATGGCAGTCTGCACACTTATCTTTTTGGCTAAGAGAAAACCGCGGCAGTGAAAATGAGTTTGAAGATAAAGCAAAGCTGAGCATTACTATGAATGTAGATATCCGTTTCATTGTTTCCCTTTCAAATTGATATTTCTGAACTAAACTAAGGCATATTAAGTTTATATACTTAGCTAATAAGCAGCGGCTTTTTTAGCTAACTCACTTTATTATTCATAACTTTGAAAAGAGGAAAAGCAAAATGTACTATTACACAATCTTAACATTACACATCGTTTTTGCCGGAATATGGTTAATCAATTTAGCAGCCGAGCCGGTTTTACGCATGCAGATTCTTTCTAATAAGAACAAATCCGGCGAAAGAAAGTTCATTAGTTTATACTTAACTTTTGCAAATTTGCTTGGTACTATTGGCGCTGCGGGGATCTTATTAACCGGCGTTTTCTTGGTACTCAATAGTACTTATGGATTTTTTAGCATGGCAGATAACCATTGGCTTGCAACAAAACAAATGTTAATGGTTGTGCTTCTAATAATAATTGGTGCTGTTATCATACCAACGGCAAAAAAGCTGAGAAACATAATTGGCAACGATCTGGAAAGCTCTGCCGCTATTTCCGAAGATGGATATACATCCTTGAAGAAACTTTACACTACCAACAAGGTTATAAACATTATTGTTTTAATCAACTTTCTTTTCGCTATTACGCACAGATATATCGGTTAATAAATGAAAAAACTTCTGGTTCTCGGTTCAACTGGATCGATAGGCAAAAGCACAATTGAATTAGCAAGAAACTTCAAAGACAAATTTGAAATTGTTGGGCTTAGTACAAATTGCAGCATAGATGAACTTGAGAAGCAGATAGCGGAATTCAAAACAAAAGCAGTTGTTGTAAAAGATAAGCTGCAAGCCGAAGAATTAAAAAAGCGAATAGGAAACAAATGTGAAGTTCTTTCCGGCAAAGAAGGTTTGTTAGATATTGCCAAGCGCGATAATTACGATATACTTGTAACCGCGCTTGTTGGCTTTGCCGGCTTGGCTCCAACTATCGAAGCAATCAAACTTAAAAAGAGAATTGCGCTGGCAAACAAAGAAACTCTTGTAGTTGCAGGAGAGTTAATAATTAATCTTTGTAAAGAATATGGTGCAGAATTAATTCCGGTAGACTCCGAACACAGCGCTGTATTTCAATGCTTAACCGGCGAAGAACAAAAACATATCAGCAAGATAATTCTTACTGCATCTGGCGGACCTTTTCTAAACAAATGCAAACAAGAATTTGATAACGTTACTATTGATGAAGCACTTAATCACCCAAACTGGAAAATGGGAAACAAGATTACAATTGATTCGGCAACTATGATGAACAAAGGTCTGGAAGTGATTGAAGCCTTCTGGCTTTTTCAGCTTCCAAAAGAAAAAATTGAAGTTATTGTTCATCCGCAGTCAATTATTCATTCGATGGTTGAGTTTACCGACGGCTCTATTAAAGCACAGCTTAGTTCGCCGGATATGAGACTGCCAATTCTTTATGCGCTGACTTATCCGCAGCGGTTCAATTATTCAAGCGTTTTAACAGATTTTAAAAAAATTGCTCAACTTACCTTTTTTGAGCCCGATTTTGATAAATTTGTCTGCCTAAAAATTGCTTATGAAGCAATTGAAGAAGGTGGAACAGCTCCTTGTATTTTGAATGCGGCAAACGAAATTGCCGTAGATTATTTTTTGAAATGGAAAATTAAGTTTTCGCAAATACCGGAATTGATTCAATTTGCTCTGGAGTCGATTCCTGCGGATAAAATTCTTGATCTTGCAACTGTATTTCAAACAGATTTTAACACGCGAGAACTTCTACTTAAAAAGTTTAATTAAATGTAGGTAATATGGATTATATCTTTTTTTTCGTAATAACAATTGCCATTTTGGTTTTTGTACACGAGTTTGGACACTTTGCCGCGGCAAAACTTTCTAAGATGAGAGTTGACATATTTGCTATAGGATTTGGCAAGCGTCTTTTGGGTTGGAACAAGATTAAAGGATTTACTTTTGGCGATCTGCCAAAAGATTGGGATGGCGATGGCAATACAGATTATCGTTTGTGTTTACTGCCGTTAGGCGGCTATGTTAAAATAGCCGGAATGGTTGATGAAAGTTTCGACACAAAATTTGCTGCCGAAGAACCAAAACCTTACGAGTTCCGCGCTAAATCTACGCTGGCAAAACTCTTTGTAATTACTGCCGGCGTAATGATGAATTTGACGCTCGCTGTATTAATCTTTTGGGGAATTAACTTCTTTCAAGGAAAGCAGGTCTTTAAGACAACCACCATTTCCAATGTAGAAAGCGGAAGCATAGCCGAGCAGATTGGCTTTCTGTCTTACGATAAAATTTTGGCCGTAAATGGAAAGCAGATGAACGATTGGGATGAAGTACTTGAACACTTGATGATGAAAAATGCTTCAACCGATGCCAAAGTTGAAATTGAACGTGCCGGAGTGCAAACTGCAATTACTGTTTCACGCAAGGTTATGAACCAAGCCTTGCAAAAAGACTTTTTCATTTTCCCTTATCCTAGTAAAACCATTGTTGGTGAAGTACTTAAAAACTCTCCGGCAGAAGATTCCGGTATTAAACCCGGCGATGAAATCATCTATATGAATAATTCTTTCATTCACAGCGCCGAACAAGTTTTAGAAATTGTGCAGGCTAACAAATCCAACCTTATTCCGGTTGTTATCTTAAGAGAGCAAGACACAGTTCGTGTTTCGGTTAAACCAAGCTTAGAAGGTTTAATTGGAATTAAACATGGTACTGTCTTTACCGGCGAAGTTGAAAAACGCACTTATGGTTTATTTGGTTCAATGACTCAAGCAGTTGTTAATATTGGGCAATATACTGTTCTCACTTTATCGACATTAAAAAATGTTATTGTTGGTAATGTTGCTTTTAATCAAGCCTTTGGCGGACCCGTTAAAATAGCTCAGTATGCTGCTAAATCTGCCGATACCGGTATTATTCCTTTTCTCTATTTCCTTGCGATGTTAAGCTTAAGCTTGGCAATAATTAATATCCTTCCATTTCCAGTTTTGGATGGAGGACACTTTGTAATAATTCTTATCGAAGGAATAATTAAACGCGAAATACCAGTTAAAGTGAAAATTGCTGTCCAGAATGCCGGTTTTGTACTTTTGCTGATGCTAATGGCGTTTATTATTTACTCGGATCTTATTAGTCTTTAATATTTTGTAATTACGTTCCGTCTAATCGGCAGTGTAATCTCCCTAATAAATATTAGAGATATCTTTTCTGCAAAAAGCGGAACTCGAAAAGAAACAAATATTTAGAAACTCTTTCAATTGCTCTTTGAGTTGCTTTGTGTTGCGGTAATCACCAGTGTGTGATTCAAAAGCCGCACTTGTATTGATGTTAGAACAATACGCGCACAAAGCTGCTTAAATATCCAGCTTCTGAGAGAGTTTTTCATTTTAAACAAGAGGTTGCAATGAAAACTTTAACTGCTCTATTGATTTTTTTAATTATTTCAGTATCCGTATCAGCACAAGAAAAAACTTACAACTTGGATGAGATTGTTGTTTCCTCTGCAAGAACTCCAATTACATTTAACAATTTATCGAGAAGTGTAAAATTAATTTCGGCAGATGAAATAAAAGAGTTTCCGGTAAACAATGTTATTGATCTGCTCAAGTACGTAAGCGGAGTAGATTTACGCGCACGCGGAACCGAAGGAGCTCAAGCCGATATTGCTATTCGCGGAGGTACTTTTGAGCAGACTTTAGTTTTAATTGACGGCGTTAAAATAACTGATCCGCAAACCGGGCATCATAATCTTAATCTGCCGGTTTCGATAGATAACATTGAACGAATAGAAATATTAAAAGGGCAGGGCACTCGCATCTTTGGTGCTAACGCTTTTAGCGGCGCAGTTAACATCATTACAAAAATAGAAAGGTTGAATTCTTTCTCTGGTTCTTTACTTGGCGGACAGCACGGATTATTCGAGTACAATCTGAGCGGTTCATTAAGCAGCGGTATTCTTGCAAATAATGTTTCTTATTCGAAAAAGAAAACTGACGGATACCGCCATAACACAAATTATGATATGCAGAATTTTTCTATTAGACAGAACTATTCGTTAGGGCAAAACAAGATTAATTTGTTGTTAGGTTACATTGATAAAAGTTTTGGAGCAAACAGCTTTTACTCGGAACGCTTCCCAAATCAGTTTGAAAGAACAATTACTCGAATTGCAAACATTTCTGCTGAAATACCTGTTAGCGGTTTAATTTTTTCGCCGAAAGTATTTTACCGTAACAGCCTCGATGATTTTCATTTAGATTATATGCGCCAAAACTGGAACCACAACACTCATAGAACAGAATCTTTTGGAAGTGAAATTCAAACCTCACTTAGCTCTTTACTTGGAGTAACATACTTTGGCGGAGAGTTTGGACGCGATGAAATAAGAAGTTCTAACCTTGGAACCCACATTAGAAGTAAAGCAGGCTTTTACGCCGAGCAAAAGTTCTCTCCAATAAATGATTTTTCTATTTCAGCCGGGTTGTTCGCGTATAACTATTCTTCAATCGGCTGGAAATTCTGGCCCGGTTTTGATTTCAGCTTGAATTTTAGCAATGAATTTAAACTCTTTGCATCAATTGGCAAAGCATTCCGCATTCCAACATTTACAGAGCTTTATTATGTAAGTCCGGCAAATATGGGCAATCCAAATTTACTTTACGAGCAAACCACTAATTATGAAGCAGGGTTTTCTTACTATCATAATTATTTTGTTTCAAGCACTTCGGTTTTTCTTAAAGAAGGAACAAACTTGATAGATTGGGTAAGAGCTGAACCAACTCAGCCTTGGCGCGTAGAAAATGTTTCTAATCTAACTACGGCAGGTGCAGAAATTAATCTTGAGCTTGCTACAGAAAAACTTTGCTCAGAATTTCCTATTTCCTCAATCGGTGTTAGCTATGTGTATCTTACTTCAAATCGAAGTGCAGGCTCTTTCGTATCTAAATACCTGCTCGATCATTTACGTCATCAATTGATAATAGGCATTACAAACAAACTGCCTCTAAGCATAAAGCAAAATTGGTCGCTTCGCTACGAAGAGAGAGAAAATGTTACTTCTCATTTTATTGTTGATACACAACTATCAGTGCGTATCCAAATGTTTGATTTGTTTGTACGAGCAACAAATATATTTAACACATCTTACTTCGATATACCGGGCGTAATTTTGCCGGGAAGATGGATAAGCGCTGGTATCAAATTTAGAATTGAAAGCCCGCCTCTTCTTCTGGAATATTGACAAATGTGAATTTGGACAGAATAGAGCGCAGATCATTTATGATGGTAATGATAGATCGTAAAAAATCTTAATCGTCTTAATAACTCACCTTACGCAGGAAGGACTTAACGCCTTTAACAAGTTACTACAGAACGTAACTTCAATAATTTTTGCGACTTAGCGGCTCTGCAAGAAGAAGAGGTTTCTCGCTAAGACGCAAAGACGCAAGTAAAGTTGTTAACTATATGTAAAAGAGGTTTCTCGCCAAGACGCAAAGATGCAAGTAAAGTTGTTAACTATATGAAAAAGAGGTTCCTCGCCAAGACGCAAAGACGCAAGTAAAGTTGTTAACTATATGAAAAAGAGGTTCCTCGCCAAGACGCAAAGACGCAAGTAAAGTTGTTAACTACCCTCGCTGCAGCATCTTAAATTAATGCTGCGTAAAAATTATCCCGAAATTTTATAGATAAATACCCGTCCATTCGATTTAGGAACTGCCCCCATTTCGATTTCGATTTTTGTGTGTAAATTTTTGTTGTGGAGATTTTAAGTAGAGCAAATAGTAAGATCAAGAACTTATTTACTTATGTTACCTAAGTAAGGTTTAATGTCATCAAAACATGTTTCTGCGTAAGGTGAGTTAATAAATCTGCGTGCTATTTTTATCTCGGTTTGAACGAAACAGGAATAGTAAGCTGAACTTTAATTGGTTTGCCGTTTTTCTTTCCGGGGCGAAAGCGTGTACTTTTTATAACCCACAATGCTTCTTCATCGCAGCCGTAACCAAGTCCCTTTACAATTTCTGCACGCGTTACTTCCCCATTTTCGTTAATAAATGCTTTAACCAAAACACGTCCAACAATACTCTCATTTGCTGCTTCTTCTGGATAATTTACTTTCTGTTGTAACTTTTCTATACCTCCAAACGGTTCGGGCATAATATCTACGGCAACGTAATATGTTTCATCAACAGGCTCTTGTTTTTTTTCTGCTGGTTTCGATTCTTCAACTTTAACATTTTCAACATGAGAACTAATTTTTGGTATTTCAAACTCGCTTGTCTCTTCACCTTTTTTAGCAATCTTCAAATTGCCAAAAGCTGGCTTTGAATTATTAACAGCAGCCAATGGTTGAACCGGAATTATGGATGGCGGCGGACCCAAATCTACATAAGTTACTATTTGTAATTTTTCTGTGGATTTTTTTTCTTCTTCTTTGGGAAAAGATAATTGATAAACAACAATAAGTATAAAATGAATAGCAACAGCCGCTGCAACACCAATAGAAAAGTTCTTACTGTATATTCTCTTCAATTCTAAAAAGCCGTATGTATTTTTTTCTGTGTCAGATTTCATATTTATGTTTTTGAATACGTGGTCATTCCGAGCGGAGACGAGGCATAGTTTGTCTTGCTTTTGTTTTGGAAATGAGTTTCACTCCTGCATTAGGAAAGTAAATGCAGTGAATCAGAATTACCTTTAATTAAAGCTGACTTCTTTTACTGTGCCCAGTTCTAATTTAATTTTTCCAAATATATTGCCTCAATCGGCTTCTCAACTTCTATTGAATATACAATTCAACGAGCAACTGCATTGAAGAGTATCCGGCATGTTTTCCCGACTTATGCTCTTTAAGTCTTCGTTCAAAATTATTCGTACCACCGGTATAGTATGTTCCGTCTGAGCATTTTAAGTAAGTACGCCAACAATCCTCGTCTCTGCTCTGAATGACTACCAAACTTATTTTGCCTAGTATAATTAGTTGAATTGAAGTTTAATTTCAACGGTAAGAATAAATTACTTTTCTAATCTTGTGGAATTTTAAATGCGGACAGATCCCGGCTTACATTTCCATCTTTGAACAAAAGCGGAAGGTCAACTTGCATTGTAGTTTTGTTTCCATCTTTAATGCCCGGAAGAAATACTGTTGAGCGGACAGCATCAATAACGGCTTTATCTAACTTAGGATTTAATGATTTTACAATCTTGCAGAATTCCACTACCCCTTTTTCATTTACACTGAAGCGCACAACTATAATTCCTTGAACTCGCTTTCTTATCAGTTCTTCATCATAAACTACTTTTGAAATCAGTGAATTGTATCCGCCAAAAGGCTTTGGCGCCAGCAGCTTTATATGCTGCGCAGAAACCTGAATTGAACTAGCCACAAATAATGTAAGTAAGATTATCTTTTTCATTTTAATTGATAAGATTATTGTCTTTTTGTAATAGCGGGCTTGCCTGCACAATTTGCCGGCAAGCTCGGTCTGTCTTATACGTTACTTATTGACATTAGAAAGTTATTGGAATTATTACCCTTCTCTTTGCTTTTACACCTGCTTTTTCACCTGGCTTGAATTTTACCGAACGTACAGCTTTAATTGCGGCAGAATCGCAAGCTGGATGCAAAGCTTTGTGAATGCTTGCTGCCAAAATTGTTCCGGTTGAATCAACCGTAACCATAACTTGTACATCGCCTTTTATATTTTTGCCTTTTATTTCATCTGGATAAACTACTTTTTTAGCAACTGCTTCCATTCCGCCAACCGGCATGGGAGATTTATCTCCTTTCTTTTGAGCATAGCTTAAACTGCTTCCCAAGATTAGAACTATCAGAGCGAAAAGGGAAATGGATTTTACTGTTTTCATCAATTACCTCGATTAGTTTGTTTAAGTTGTTATTTAGAAAAACTTGGGCAAACATATTTATGAAATGTTTACGATGCAATCCAAAAGGTGAAAATTCTGCTGCCTTTTTATTACAAAGAGTAATGTTAATTGTTCAAACTGAAGCACAAGAGTAAACGGATTTTATTTTAATGAAGCAAGTACAGTATTTTGGGTTCTAAAAATTTCTGCAGGGTTTTGAGATTTAATTGCAAACGCAGTCGATTCGTAAAACTGTGAGCCAAACTTAAAAACTACTGTTCTCACATGTTGATTTTTTTCATCGAGATACTGATAGGCAGAAAAGACCGGCGAATTTCCAAATTGGTTTTCATTTGTAAATCCTTTAAAAGATTTTCCGAATCTATGTTTAACTAAAACTTTATTCAACTCTACTACTTTTGCAAGTTCATCATCACTAAAACGCGTTTTAGTTTCTTCTACGAGCGAAACAGCAGTAAACTTAATAGTGGCAGAATAATCATTTTTCACGAGCCATAAATCAACGTTGTAATTTTCATTGTCTTCGGCTGCAAACCAACCTTGAGGTATTTGTACATTTAGTTTGCCGGAATTAGACTTAGCAATTGACTTGGTAATCGGATAATCGAAATTGTAAATGGAAGAAAGTCCGCCGGAACAATGTGTAAAAATAAAAACGATTCCGGTAGAGAAAATTAATCTGGCTAATTTATTTTGAATATTCTTCATATCAATTCATTCACATTATAAAACACCACACTACTTTGCTCGTAACAGCAATGAAAACATTGGTAAGAATTAGCTGCTATCATCGGATGTAGTTTTGGTTGGAATTCCTAATTCATCCATTTTTCTGTACAAAGATGAAAGACCGATTTCCAGTGCTTTAGCAGCTTCCTCTTTATTGAACTCGTACTTTTTAATAATCTTAGTTATATGCTCCTTTTCAAAAATACGAAGAGCTTCTTTTAATGTTTCTGTATCACCGGCGTGTAAGGTATTTGCTTTAAGGTAATCTGCAAGATTTGCCGGGGTAATAATTTCCCTGCAGGCAAAAATAACAGCGCGTTCAATTACATTTTCCAGTTCGCGCACACCGCCGCGCCACTCATGCAAAAGAAGAATTTTCATAGTATCGTTATCAACACCAAGAATTTTCTTTCCCATTTCTTTGCAAAATTTATCAATAAAGTGACTTACAAGAAGAGGAATATCTTCTTTGCGCTCGTTTAGTGTTGGCAGTTTTATTTCTACTACATTAAGCCTGTAGAATAAGTCTTCGCGAAAGTTGCCGGCTTTTGTTTTTTCAAACAAGTCTTGGTTTGTAGCCGCAATAATTCGTACATCTGTACTTACTGGTTTAGTTCCGCCAACAGGAATAAAAGCGCGGTCTTCCAGCGCTCGCAGCAATTTTACCTGCAAGTTTATAGGAAGCTCTGCAATTTCATCGAGAAAAAGTGTTCCTCCATCTGCTACTTTAAAAAGACCAAGTTTATCTTCACTAGCGCCGGTAAAAGAACCTTTTTTGTGTCCAAACAATTCGCTTTCAATCAAGTTTTCGGAAATGGCTCCGCAATTTATAGGAAGAAATATTTTATCCTTTCTTTTGCTGTTTTGATGTATAGCTTTTGCAACCATTTCTTTTCCCGTTCCACTTTTTCCCATTATCAACACATTGCTGTTTGTAGGCGCAACCTGGCTTATTACATCGAATACTTTTTTCATTGGCTCGCTGGTGCCAATTATGCTGACAAAACCGGTTTCAAGAGATAACCTTTGCCTCAACGCGCGGTTTTCGGTAGAAAGAGTCTTAAACTCAATTAACTTTTTTAGACGAAGAATTACATCATCAAACTCAACCGGCTTTATTAAATAATCATAAGCACCATGTCTCAATGCATCAATAGCAGTTTTAACTGAAGCAAAAGCGGTCATTATGAAAAAGAAAGTATCTGGTGAAACTTTTGAAGCGGCTTCTAACAGCTGCATGCCGTCTAACTTTGGCATTTTAATATCAGTAATTACTACATCAAAATTTTTTTCTTGAAGCTTCTGCAACGCGTCTTCGCCGTCGGCGGCAACAGAAGTTGTATATCCTTCTTCATCAAGAAGCATTTTAAGTGAATCACGAATAGGTTTTTCATCATCTACAATTAGAATTCTTGAAGACATTTATACTCCTTAATTAACTGCAATTGGCAGCGATACTGTAAAGGTGCTGCCTTCTTTTACTTTGCTGCTCACTTTTATTTCGCCGTTAAAGCGTTTTACAATACCGTAGCTTACAGAAAGACCAAGCCCGGTGCCTTTGCCAACTTCTTTTGTGGTAAAGAAAGGATCAAATATTTTCTCAATTGTTTCGCTGTCCATTCCGCAGCCATCATCGGTTATATTAACATAAATATTTGCATGGTCGTAATAAGACTTTAGTATTATAGTTCCGTTACCTTCAATTGCATCTAAAGCGTTTATTAAAATATTTATTAAGACTTGCAGAATCTGGTCTGCTGCTACAATTACACTTGGAAGAAAATCTTTAAGTTCTGTAGCAAACTTTACTTTGCGTACACGCTTATCATACTTTACTATGCCAAGTGCAGTTTTTATAATATCTGTGATATCCTGCAAGTTAGTTTCGTAACTTGGCAGACGGCTGAAATCTACTAACTCTCGCACAATTCTGGTAATTCTATCTATGTTCTCTTTAATATTAACAAGCTGCTCGCTCATAAAAGGGTCTTGACTTCGGCGCTGTAAAATTTGTACTAAAGCAGAAATTGAAGTAAGCGGATTTCCAATTTCGTGTGCAACACCGGCGGCAAGCTGACCGATAACAGCAAGTTTTTCTGATTGATCAATTTGTGCCTGCAAGCGTTTGTATTCTGTATGGTCTTTAATAATAATAGAACGTCCAACATATTCTCCAGTTGCGCTTGGTAATCGAGAAACGCTTAAACGAACTGTTATAAACTCGCCATTCTTTTTGATGCGTTCGGTTTCAACAATGCTTGTGTGCCCAATTCTACGCGCCTCTTCAATAATTCGATCTCGCTCTTTTACATATTTTTCTCCAGCAGGAAACAAAATGCTAGAAGGCTTGCCTATTATTTCTTCTTCTCTGTAACCAAAAATTTTTTCTGCGCCTTTATTCCAAGCTATAAATCTTTCGTTTTCATCAACAACCATAATTGCTTGATCGGCTGATACGAGAATGCTTTTCAGATACTGCTGGTCAAACTCAAGTTTTGAGGCAAGTCTGTCTCGGTCAAGTTCTATTTCTTTCATCTTTGTTTCTTGATGAAGCATTCCGTATCGAGCGTAAATTTGTTCTATTAAGTCATCTAAAAACCCTAACAGTATAACCGGGTCTGTATCGGCAGATGCTTCGGCTTCAATGTCGTTTAACACGGCAAATCTTCCTTGACTGAAAATTTGGCTGATTTCTAGAAGGTTAAGATTAGCGGCAGAAAACAAATTGTAACTCGAAATCAAAAATTGATCGGCTTCTTTGTAATCGGCTTTATTAATTACATCTATAAATGTATTTAGGCTGCTGTAAACAAAAGCTTGTATTTGTGTTTCGGTAAGTTTGTCTTTGTAAAGTGGTAGAAGTATATCAATCCATTTTTCACTTATCTGCGAATAGTATTTTTTTAATAATTCAATTAGTAGTTTTTTCATTCTCGTCTTTCTGTTCAGGTATAGAATCTTCTATTTCACTCTTACTAAAAATAAAGAAAGAGCTTTAGTTATGAAAGGAAACATGTATTTAGAATGGTTTTCTCTTACCTAAGGTTAAGGAACTGAAAAATTGAAGGTTCTGTATAAGAAGCAGTTTGAGTATTTTTGAGCAGAATATGGAGATAGTTATGAAGAGAACAATTTGGGCAATAATGGCGCTGGCATTAGCAGCGCAGAGTATTTATGCTGCCGGCGAAGCTGTAATTAAACCGAATCTTTCTAATGTTAAAGTATTTTTGCGTGGCGCCGAACTAAAACATTCTGCAAAAGTAAAATTAGAAAAAGGAATTAATGAGGTTGTTCTTACCGGAGTAGCACAGAACCTGGACCGAAACAGCATTAATGTTTCTGGTAAAGGAGACGGAGTAATAATTTCGGTGGTTCAAAGATTCGATTACATGCGCTCGCCCGAAAAACATCCTGCTGTTAAAGCCTTAGAAGATTCACTCGAGCTGCTTAGCAAATCACTTGCTATAAAACAAAGCGAAGGCGATGTTCTTAAGTATGAGCTGGATTTAATTCTCGCTAACAAAAATATTGGCAGTGAGAAAATTGGCGTTACTGTTACCGACCTCCAAAAGATGGCAGATTTTTTTAGAAGAAAAATTGCTGAAATAAAATTGCAGCTATTAAATGTTACTTCTGATTCAAAGAAAATTCAAAAGAATATTGATAGAGTAAATAAACAGTTAAGCGAACTGAACAACCAGCTTAACAAGCCATCTAACGAAGTTGCTGTTTCAATTTCCGCCAAAGCATCCGGTGTATTTAATTTAGAATTATCTTACATTGTTTACGATGCCGGCTGGGTTCCAACTTACAACGTTCGTGTTGAAAAGATTAACACGCCAGCTCAGTTAAACTATATTGCAAATGTTTATCAAAACAGTGGTTTCGATTGGAACGATGTTAATATTGTTCTTTCAACAAGAAATCCTAACAAAAACAACATAAAGCCCGAATTATTTCCTTGGCATTTAGATTTCTTGAAGCAGGCAGTTTTACGCGAAACTAAAGAAGGTAGTATGATGAAAGCGGCGGCGATGGATAACATTATGGCTGCTTCTGTACCGCAAGCAGCAGAAACAATGGCAGATTATTTTGAAGCTGTTGAAACTCAACTCTCTGTGGAATTTACTCCTTTGCTTAAGTATTCAATTCCTTCGGATAACAAACAGCATTCCGTTGCTATAAAAGATTATAGTGTAAAAGCAAACTACGAGTATTATGCAGTTCCAAAACTTGATAACAATGCTTTCTTGGTTGCGCAGTTATCAAATTGGAGCGAGTATAATTTGTTGCCGGGCGAAGCTAATATTTACTTCGAAAACTCTTACATTGGAAAAACCTACATTAATCCGGAAACAACTAAAGATACTTTATTTGTTTCGCTCGGAAGAGATGAAAACATATCCGTAAGCAGAGAGCAGCAAAAAGATTTTACAGAAGATAAATTTTTAAGCAGCGATATTGAAAGAACTTTTGCTTACGAAATAAAAGTTAAGAACAATAAAAAAGCAGCTGTTAAGATTACAGTTGAAGAGCAAATTCCGGTTTCTCAGCAAGAAGATATAACAGTAAAACCAATTGAACTTTTTGATGGAAAGTATAAAAAGGAAACAGGCGGGCTAAAATGGGATTTGAATTTGGATGCGGGAAAATCAACAGCAAAGAAATTTGTGTTTAGTGTCCGTTATCCTAAAGACAAACAGATCCAAGGATTATAAACAAAAGGCGCTTCTTAAGCGCCTTTTTTAATCTATTGCAGCAAGAATTAACATAACGTTAGAAACTACTACGTATGAATATAAACCAAGAGAAAGATTTTGCTCCATAGGCATTTCTAAAACTTGTGTTCGGATTCTGATTTAACTCTTCTCAATTTCTGCAAATTGCTTGATTCACTTTCATAAACTTTTTTGATTCCGTCGCCAAGAGCTTTCTCAATATCGCGGATATCTTTAACCAATCTTTGAAGACCAACAATTTCAACAGAAGCTGCTTGATCGGTTCCCCACATAGCTCTATCAAGTGTAATATGTCTTTCAACAAAAGTAGCGCCAAGTGCAACTGCAGCTAATGTTGGTGCAAGTCCGGTTTCATGCCCGCTGTAACCAATCGGTATGCTGGGAAATAAATCTTGATACGTTTGAATAACCCTTAGATTAAGTTCTTCAACTTTGCATGGATATGAAGATGTTGATTGAGCAAGAAGTAGATTTTCGCTGCCTAAAAAAGAAACCGCAGAACGTATTTCTTCAATAGTTGACATACCTGAAGATAGCATAATTGGTTTGCCGGTTGCTTTGATTAGTTTGAGTAATTTTCCATCAGTAATAGAAGCCGAGGCAAGTTTATAAAGCGGCAGTTTAAATTTTTCTAAAAAGTATAATGCTTCTTCATCCCAAGGAGAAGCAAACCAATCAATTCCTTTTTCTTTACAGTAGCTGTCAATTTCAAAATATTGTTCGAAGCCAAACTCAACTTTGCGTCGGTATTCTATGTAAGAAATTCTTCCCCAAGGAGTATCGCGTTCAATTTCCTGCTGATCTCGCGGCACACATAATTCCGGCGTGCGCTTTTGAAACTTAACCGCATCGCAGCCGGCTTTGCGAGCGCCTTCAATTAATTTTATGGCATTCTCAACAGAACCATTGTGATTAATTCCAATCTCGGCAATTATATAAACCGGTTCTCCGGTTCCAATAAACCTATTACCAACTTGTAGCTTCGGCAAGTTATTTACCTTTTTTACTTTTTAGTTTTGCTTCAATAATTAATTCAGCCAAATCGCGAAAAGCCCCGTTGCCTCCTTTGCTTTCAACAATAAAATCAGCAACAGCTTTTGCAAATTTGGTTGCATCGTTTGGGCAGGAACTTAAACCAACACGTTTCATAATTTCAACATCAATTGTATCATCGCCCATGTAAGCAACTTCTTCAGCTTTAAGATTTTTACGAGTTAAGATTTCTTCAAGCGTTAGTTCTTTAGCCATGACTCCCAAATGAAGTTCAGTGATTTTAAGTTTGTTCGCACGGCTTCTTACAATGTCAGTATTCTCGCGTGTAATAATTCCCGTTTCAACATCAACAAGAGTACGGAGTCTTTCAATTCCCATTCCATCGCGTATTGAATAGCGTTTTAGCTCTTCCCCTTTAGTTGAGTAGTAAACTCCAGTATCGGTTAGAACGCCGTCAACATCGGCAATAGCCAATTTAATTTTAGCTGCTTTGTTGAGCAGTTGTTTTTTATCAAGTTTCTTTTTCATAAACACCTAATGCAAGTTTACCAAGAAGTCCAGCCGCCGTCAACAACTAAATTTGCGCCTGTCATATAGCTCGAAGCATCGCATGCAAGAAAAATCAGAGCGCCTTTGTAATCTGTTGGTTTCGCCATTCTTCCAAGCGGCGTTTTAGCAGAATACTTCTCGATGAAAAACTTATCCTGTAGATTTTCTACGCCGCCTGGAGTTAAAGTATTAACACGCACGCCATCTTTGCCCCAGTAGGAAGCAACATAGCGTGTGAACATAATTACAGCGCCCTTTGTGGCTGAGTAAGCCGGCGGTTTATAAAATGCTTGAGTGCCGTCTTGTTTAATATACAAAGACTGATCAGGCGCGGTTATTCCATAGGTTGATGCAATGTTTATTATGCTTCCGAATTTTTGCTTAGCCATTTCCGAGCCGAGTATCTGCGTACAAAGAAATACACCGGTTAGATTTACATCAATAGATTTTTGCCAAAGTTCCAGCGGGTAGTTTTCAAACTTCGATTGCTCGGCAGCAGCTTTTGGATCTTCAAACATATCATTGATAGCAGCGTTGTTTACCAAAACATCAATGTGCCCATACTTTTCTAAAACTATCTCTCGCAGATTCTTTATCGAATCAGGAGAAGTTACATCCAAAGAAACTCCAATTGATTCTGTTGATAATTCCTTCGCAAAGTTTTTGCTCTTGGATTCATCAATATCAGCAGCAATAACATTAGCTCCGGCTTCGCTTAATGCCTTGCAATGTTCTTTGCCTATTAATCCAAGCGCTCCTGTAACAATTGCTGTTTTATTTTTTAGAGAGAATAATTCCATTTTTGCTCCTAGCTTTTAGAAGTTAGCCGCTAGTGTTCTGTAACCCTAATAACTTACATTATGTTGTAAGGTATCTGATAAATTTAATCACTAAGGGTTAAATTCCCCGCTGCTTGCGGCGGGGAGCTTCATTGTCATTCACATAAGGTAATAAGGTTGATTCATAACTGTCTATTATAGTTACTAAGGTTTCTCAAAAGAATAAGGCTTTCTTCCTTCTATTGAATTAAAATATACCGACTAATCAAAAAATTTATTTTGTCTTTTTTACCTTAGTAACATACGTAACCACAAGTTAATTAACCTTATTTGACAAAATAGCATTATGATATACATCCTTCGGCAAAATTGTGAGCTAAAAGTATGTACAGAAGTGTTAGTAACAAAACACTAGTTTAGTATAACACTTTTAGTTCTACACTCTGCGTACTAAGTTATTTTTTTACCGGTTTCATATTAAAGTTATCAACTTTTCTGAATACCGGTTGAACAGGTTCGCCTTTCAACTTTTCTTTTAATTGGTTTAGCTCGGATGCTTCTTTTAAGATAGAAAGGGAAATTTCAAGCGCTTCTAAAGTATAGTTAACATCTTCGTCTGAATGTGAAAACGACATATTGAAAAATCCCTGCCAAAGAACACCGCGCTTAATCATCTCTTGCTGCATCAAAGATTTTTGAAGAAGCGGATCTCCTGCTTTCTCATCAAATGTTGCCATAGAGCGCCAGTTATAGCCGATTGCTTTAGTGAAATCAGCTCCAACCTTTTGTGCAATTTCGTTGTATCCATTTTTTAGTTTAGCTCCTTGCTCATCCAAAAATTGCGGTACATTTTTCTCTTTAAGTTCTTCTATAGTTGCTTTTGCTGCGGCAAGAGAAAGCGCTTCGCCGCCAAATGTTGTGTAGAAGAAAACATCTTCATCAGCAAGCTGCATAATTTCTTTTTTGCCGGCAAGAATAGAAATCGGCATTCCGTTAGCAACTGCTTTAGAGTAAGCAGCAAGATCGGCTTTAATTCCAAAATATTCTTGAGCGCCGCCAAGAGCCATTCTAAAGCCGGTCCACATTTCGTCAAAAATTAGAACAACATTTTTTTCTTTGCAAAGATCTGCAACCTTGTGAAGAAAATTATCCTTTGGCTCGTGGAATACAACCGGTTCTAAGATTACTGCTGCGACATCATTATCTATTGAGTCTTTAAGCGAATCAATATCATTGTAGTTGAATGTAAAAGTGTTTGCCTGCACTGCTTCTGGAATTCCATTGTTTCGTGCTGTTACGGAGATATACCAATCGTGCCAGCCATGATAACCGCAGCAAAGAATTTTATTTTTTCCTGTATAAGCACGTGCTAACCGAACGGCAGCGCTTGTTGCATCTGCACCGGTTTTACTGTAGCGGAGAGCTTCCGCGTTTGGAATGATATCTCTAATCAATTCTGCAACTTCAACTTCAAGCGGATGCATCATTGAAAATGTAATTCCATCTTCAAGCTGCTTTTTTATTGCTTCATCAACTTTTGGATAAGCATAGCCAAGTGAAAGCGGACCAACGCCCATCATAAAATCGATGTACTCGTTTCCATCAGCATCCCAAACGTGAGAGCCTTTTCCTCTTACTAAATACTTTGGCGCAACGCCGCTAATCCATTGTGTTGGTCCTTTTGCAAGCGTTTGGGTTACAGATGGTATCAATCCAATTGCACGGTTGTATAGTTCGTTGGATCTCGTGATAATTGGAAGGTTGTTATCTAAACTTATTTTGTTTGACATCGATACTCCGCAGCTATAAGCCCTAAGCATTAAGCCTAATTAGTTTCCCGAAATTTTTTGATGAATACGAATCAATCATCATTTTTAATTCATTAGCTTCTATTTCCAGTTGTGAGACTTGAGTTTCTGGTAAGTATTTTAATTCTCTAACTAAAAAATTCAGATATTGAATTTCGTTTAGAGAACCCAAAGCAATATTTAAATATCTGATAAAATCTTTATTCGAATCTTTGCCAGCCCATTCTGCAATATTTGTCGGAATTGAAACAACATCTCTACGTATCTGTGAGGCTAGTCCATATAATTCTTCTTTGGGCAACAACTTTGTAATCTCGTAGATTTTTAATATTAGATTATGCCCGCGTTTCCAGATGTGAAGTTTTTTAAAATCTCTCATTTCAAAAATTCTCTTGATAGCTTAACGCTTAAATCTTATTGCTTACAGCTTCACAAATCTTCTCTGCCGTAAACTCTTCAAACTCGAGCACTTCATTTAATAGCGCCGGCTTAAACCAAGTTTTTAGTGCAATTGGAAAAACATTTGCCGAAACTCTCTTGCTCATCAATAGTTCGCTTACTATTGAGTAAAGTCCGCCGGTTATAAAATGATCTTCGAGTGCAACAATAAGTTTGCATTCATTTGCCGCTTTAATAACAGCTTCATCATCAAGCGGTTTTGGAGTACGGATATTTATTAGTCTTACAGATTTTCCATGTTCTTCCAAAAGCTGTTTTGCTTTGAATGCTTCGCCGAATAAGAATCCATAAACTAAAATTGCTATGTCTGTTCCATCGCCAAAAGTTTCTGATTTACCAATTACCAGCGTCGAATGTTCAACCAATGCCTTAGTTGGATTGTAACGCATATAAAATGGAGAAGGATGAGTAATCATCGCCTTCAAACCTTTTAGCATATCATCTTCGTCTGCTGGACAAAAAACATTCATCGGCGGAATGCCGCGCATAATTGAAACATCTTCAATAGCTTGATGAGTTGGTCCGTTTCCATCTGAAAGAAAACCGGGGACAGCTCCTACAAGTTTAACAGGAAGATTTGCAATTCCTACATCTGTGCGAATAAACTCAAATGCACGCATAGTTAAAAATGTTGCAAGCGCATGCACAATCGGAACTCTTCCTCGAAGCGCAAGACCTGCAGCCATGCCAATCATCGTTTGTTCTGTAATTCCGGTATCAATAAAATTTTGGGGAATGAGCGGCGGCAATTCTCTAAATGCAGCTCTGTTCTCCGATGTCATGATCATGTAGCGGTCATCTTCATTAATTAGTTCAAGTACTATATCTGCGTAAGTCATTTTATCTCGCTACAATTGTTTCTGATGATAATTTCGTTTTTTTCTTGCTGTACAATTCTTTTAACAAACCTTCAATTTCTTCTTGCTTAAAATTTGCAAACCATCTATCAGCACGTTTTTCAATGCTCGGTAAACCTTTTCCTCTAACTGTTTCCGCTATTACAACCGAAACTTTTCCTTTTTCGAACGGGAAAGATTTAAATGCTTTATCCATTTTTTCAAAATTATGTCCATCAATTTTTTTAACAGTGCAGCCAAAGGCTTCAAATTTTTTCTTAAGCGGATTGAGCGGAATCAATTCTTCAGTCGGCATATTTGCCTGAAACTGATTGCGGTCAACAACAACAATTAAGTTATCAAGCTTGTAAGCAGAGGCAACGAGCAATCCTTCCCACATCGAACCTTCATTTAGCTCGCCATCGCCAACTACTACAACCACTTTGTTTTTTTGTTTGCGGAGTTTGCAATCCATTGCAACGCCCATAGCTACAGAAAGATTATGACCAAGTGAACCGGAATGAAATTCTACTCCTGGAATATTTCTGTTTGGATGCCAATAAATTGTGTCGTTTGTTTTAAGGTGATTTTTAAGACGTTCTTCTTCGAGCCAGCCGAGTTCAACATAAGTTCCGTAGAGAGCGGGAACGTCGTGCCCTTTTGATAAAAAGAAATAATCCCTTTTAGGGTCTTTAAGATTTACCGGTGTTACATTTAAAAATTCTTTGTAGAGATAAAGAATTAAATCAGCGCAAGAAAGGGAAGCGCCTATAAAACAGCCGCCGTTCCCGCTCATTCTAATAATATGACCGCGAACTTTAAGCGCTTGATTCTGCAGCTTAGTCAGTTTTTTGTTTGTCATTGTTCAACTTGTTTTTGTATTCATCAATGTTGGTTAATTCATCAAGGTGATTTTGGTACCAGTATTTGCCTAAATACCGGGAATTAATTTCTGCAATTTCTGGTTTTTGTTTTAATAGTGATAAAATATCATTCAAAGAAAAATTGTGATTCTTTGGGTAAAGTTCTTCATAAACCCTGCGTATGAATTCATAGTCTTCCGGAAAATCTATTGTCCAGCGATGTGTTGTAGAATAATCCAATCCGCTTTCCCATACAATGTTTCCAACTTTAAATGTGTCAGCATTTTCCCAGATAAATGGCGTTGTATGCTCGCGCTCGTAACTTTTTGCAGCATCTTTCCAAGCACACTCAAGAGAATCGAAAGACATAATTTCAACATCGTTTCCGTCTGGATATGTAGCGGGATGAAGATTACTGACAAAATCTAATTCATCGTTTTCAATGTAATGTCGAATTACTTTATCAATAATTTGCGGATCAATCAATGGGCAGTCTGAAGGAATTTTAACAACTGCATTAGCAGAAAACGTTTTCCCGACTTGATAGTGTCTATCAAGCAAATCTGTTAAATGCCCGCGATAGCAAACGAGGTTATTTTTTGAGCAAAAATTTTCAACTTCGTCATCATCTGCATTCGTTGATGTTGCAACAACAAGCTTTCCAATAAGTTTTGCTTTCTTTACCCGTTCAATCATTCTATACAACAATGGTTTGCCAAGAATAGGCAGCAATATTTTCTGCGGCAGCCGGCTTGAAGACATTCTTGCTTGTATTACTGTTACAATTTTCATGCTGTACCAACCGATAATTTTTCTTCAGAAGTATATTCGGCTTCAAGTAATTCGGTTCCAACTTGGGCAATTCTTTCTGCCGAAGTTCCATCATTTTGCCAAGGCAGAAGTTTTTTTAGTTCATCAATATTAAAATAGGAGTGAACTTCTTTGCCGAGGGCAAGACCAACAAATGAAACAGAAGAATATTTTGTTACCAGCACATCGCAGTTAGCAATCATTTCGTTTGTATTTCCATTTGTAAAAACAAGAGCGCCCGGTGCGTACTTGTTTATTTCGCCCGAGGCACGTTCAAAGTTTTCGTTTGGGTGCAGTTTGAAGATTAATTGTTTACCATTGGCAATTTTTACACACTCTTTTATAAACTTTATCCTGTTTTCAAGCTTAAATGTTTCTCTTGAATCGGAAGTGCAGACCAAAACAAAGTTCTTGTGAGGAAAATTGTTATTGAGATATTGTTTTACATTATCAAAATTTGGAATGCCCGTAACAATTAGTTTTTCTGGCGGTACTGCCTTTCTCTTGATAAAAAATTCTTTGTAACCTTCTGATGCAACACAGAAGTAGTTATATCTGTAAGACATTCCCATTGCAGAAGTACTTGCAATCCAGCGTGGAATTCTAAAATACTTTACCAGGTAGAACATCAAATTTTCCGGGTCTGTCATTCCTTCTTGAACAAGAATAACTTTTTTATTACGGATGTTTTTGGGGTAAATCAAATCGGCGCAAGTATAAACCATGTCATAGTCAGCTTTTAAGCCGCGGTAATCAATTTTAAGCCTGTTATCGTGCAAATATTTTTCTGTGTTCTTTCGGAAAGTTCCGTTTAGAATTGAGAAGTTTAGATAACCAAGTTGAACAACAAAGTTTATAAATCCATCTGCATAGTAAGGTGTAAAAAAGCACTCGTGCCCGCTTAAATAGCGTGAAATCTGATGCATCATTGATGTTTGATTGAGCGAGCCGCAGATGAATAGAATTTTTTTCTTAACCATGCCTATCTGTTAAAGTGAAACATCGTGCAATTTGTAGAACCAAACTTAGCTTTGAAAGATTACCGAACTATTAACCAATTGTTAAATAATTGTTAAACATCGGTTTTTGTTCTTTCAGTAAACCAATCTTTGATACAAATTTAGTTTATAATCCAATAGTAAAAAAGACAAGGGATTAATCCCGTTCACATTTAAATATTCGTTTTAGGTTAGTGCGGATAGTTTGTCCTACTATCTTTTATTTCTTAATTAAGTAATAACTTTTTCATAAATGAAAAGAAATGCAATTTATCTGCCGAAACGCTTTTAGTTACACACAAAAAAATCAAAAAAATCAGCACTTTCTTTCAAAAATTGCTAAAGCAAATTTATACACGATGGCACGTTTTATGTCGAGGATATATGATTGTTCCCAAAAATAAAGTAAGGTTATGGGTAAACTAAAAAGCTCAAAATCATTCAAGGGAGGTGTACATCCCTCCGAACAGAAATCCTTAACAGAAAATCTTCCTTTCGAAATAATGCCTGCTCCAAAACAATTAGTAATTCCAATTACTCAGCACTTGGGAAAACCGGCTAAACCGTTAGTTAAAAAGGGAAGCGAGGTAAAATCCGGCGAAATTATTGCAGAGCAGAATGGCTTTATTTCATCTCCGGTTCACAGCCCAGTTACCGGAATAGTTCTTAAAGTTGCGGCAGATTCCAGCGTAACCGGATTTCCTAAAGATGCAATTATTATACAATCCAACGGAACAGAGGAACCGGTTTTTATGCCTCCGTTAGATTTTGAAAACGTTACGCAAGAAGAAATTATAGAACGAGTAAAAGCGGCTGGAATTGTGGGACAGGGCGGCGCTGCTTTTCCAACTTATGTTAAACTAACACCGCCCGAAGGAAAGCAAATTGATGTAGTGATTCTTAACGGCTGTGAGTGCGAACCATACTTAACTCGCGATTACCGCTTTATGATTGAGCGTACAGAAGATGTGATTTCTGGTTTAAAATTAATAATGAAAGCACTTGGAGTTAAAAAAGGTGCAATTGGAATTGAAGACAATAAGCCGCTGGCAATAGAAAAACTTACACTTGCTGTTAAAAACTGCCCGGGCATTACTGTTGAAGTACTTAAAACCAAATATCCGCAAGGTGCAGAAAAGATGCTCATCAAAGCAGTAACCGGAAAAGAAGTTCCGCCTGGTAAACTTCCATTTGATGCAGGTGCTGCAATTCAAAATGTAGGAACGGCATTAGCAATTTTTGATGCCGTTGTTAAAGGAGAGCCTCAGCTTAATGCCGCTTTAACTGTTTCTGGCAGAGGAATTAAGCAGCCGAAAAATCTAATTGTGAAAGTAGGAACGATACTAAGTGATATATTGAACTTCTGCGGCGGCGTTACCGATGATGCCGTTAAAGTTGTTGTAGGCGGACCAATGATGGGCGTGGCTCAATATGATTTTTCTGCTCCCGTTATGAAAGCAACTTCCGGCATTCTTGTTCTTACTGCAAGAGAAGTAAATGCCTATGATGAAACTCCATGCTTGAGATGCGGCAAATGTGTTGAATCTTGTCCGCTCAATCTTATTCCTACAAAACTTGCACGCTTAACACAATTAGAAAAACTTGAAGATGCAGAACAGCTTGGTATTACTGTTTGTATGGAGTGCGGAACTTGTACTTATGAGTGCCCCGCTAATATTCCTCTTGTACAATGGATCCGTCTTGGTAAACAGAGAGTTCTGGCTATGCAAGGAACGTGAGCATGAGCAAGAGCGGAAACAAGAGCAAGAGTATTAAGGAATTAATGTTGTTGGATTAATTAAGGTTAATTTTGATCTTGTCTTCTTTTTGGATACGATCAAATAGCATGATTTGGTAATAAACAATTTCTTTTAACAAATAAAAATGATATGGAAACTGCTGCAAACCCGACTTACAAATTAGAGCTTTCCACATCGCCGCATGTGCATTCCCGCTGGAGCACAAAACAAGCGATGTGGTTTGTTGTGCTGGCTCTGCTGCCGGCTGTAATTTCTTCTGTAGTTTTTTTTGGTGCTTACCAATTGGTGATTCTATCAACATGCGTTGCTTTTTGTGCTGCTACTGAGTTTGCAATTAAAAAGATTAGAAAAAGAAATATTACTGTTGAAGATGGAAGCGCCGTAATAACAGGACTGCTGCTCGGCTTAATTTTACCGCCAAACTTCTCTTTATCGGCTGCTGCAATAGGTTCTGTGTTTTCTATTGCAATTGGTAAAGAAGTATTTGGCGGTTTAGGATACAACATTTTTAACCCTGCGTTGGCAGGAAGAGCTTTTTTGCAAGCGGCTTTTCCTGTTGCAACTACAACTTGGGTACAGCCAAATTTTGCTGTTGATACTGTAACTTCAGCCACTCCCTTAGCTGCTTTTAAGTTTGATAAAGCCGCTACAGAACTACAACCATTGTTTTGGGGAAATGTAAGCGGCTCGCTCGGCGAAACTTCTGCAGCTGCAATTCTTGCAGGAGGAATTTTCTTGTTTGCAATTGGTATTGTTAATTACAGAATTCCTGCTGCAATGATTTTAAGTATGTTAATCTTCGGTGGTTTATTCTGGGTTATAGACCCAATAAAGTACCCAAGCCCATTTTTCCAAATTTTTGCAGGCGGATTTCTATTCGGCGCAGTTTTTATGGCAACGGACTGGGTTACTTCCCCAATAACATCTAAAGGAATGTGGATTTACGGAAGTGGGATTTCACTCCTGGTAGTTATGATTAGATTATTTGGCGGTTTGCCCGAGGGAGTTATGTACGCAATTTTAATTATGAATGCGCTCGTTCCAACAATTAACAGATTTACCCGCCCCAGAATATTTGGAGATTTACAATGAAAACAATTATTCACATGATTGCTACGCTTTCGATTATTGGAATTATTGCCGGCGGCTTGCTTGCGGGTGTTAACGGCTGGGCAACTCCTTTAATTGAAGCCAACAAAAGAGCTGAAATCGAAAAGGCTATCTTTCTTGTTAACCCCGATGGAAAAAGTTACGAAGCTGTAACTAACGCAGAATTCGAAATCTATAAAGTAATGGATGCTTCAAATAAATTAATTGGCTACTCACTTGTTTATGAAGGAAACGGATTTGTAGGTAAGATTAGAATAATGATGGGGCTTAGCGGAGACATGAAAAAACTAACCATGTACGAAGTGTTAGAACAAAGTGAAACTCCGGGACTTGGAACAAAAATTCTAGAAGACCCATTCAAGAAACAATTTAACGGATTGGTTACAGAACCAAAAGTTGAATGGGTTAAAGGTAAAGCTCCTACCAAGCCGAACGAAATTCAAACTATCACAGGCGCTACAATTTCGGCTAAGGCAATTGTTGATATTATTAACAATTCTCTTGAAGAAGCCCGTTCACTTAAAGAGAAGGGGTTATTATGAAAAAAGGAAGTTTAACTTACGAGTATGTAAAAGGTTTGTGGGATAACAATCCAATATTTAAACAAGTGCTTGGTATGTGCCCTATTCTTGCTGTTACTGTTACTGTAGTGAACGGTATAGCTATGGCGCTTGCAACCACGTTTGTATTAACTTTTTCAAGTCTGCTTATTTCTATTATAAGAAAGTTGATTCCAAGCCAGGTAAGAATTGCTGCATACATTGTGATAATTGCTTCGTTTGTAACTTTAACAGATTTAGTTATGAAAGCACAATTCCCAGAGCTTTCAAAATCATTAGGACCATTTATTCCTCTTATAGTTGTTAATTGTATTATACTTGGAAGAGCAGAAGCATTTGCTTCTAAGAATGGACCCCTCAAATCGGTTATGGATGCACTAGGAAACGGCACAGGATTCTTAATTGCTCTTGTAGCTATGAGCGGCATAAGAGAAATTCTTGGTTCAGGAACATTTTTAGGAATGCAAGTAATGCCAAAAAGTTTTGAAGTTTGGACAATTATGATTTTACCAGCGGGCGCCTTCTTAACCTTAGGAATACTAATGGGTCTTGCTAATTCCTATCAAGAAAGGAAAAAAAGACTGACTATAGAAGAAAAAATCAAGAATCTTAAGAACTCATCTAAGTTATTAAAAGAACAGGAGGCTTAATATGGATCTGTTAATTATCTTTATCTCGGCTTCGGTTGTAAATAACTTTGTGCTTTCTTACTTCCTGGGTATTTGTCCCTTTATTGGTGTATCCAACAAAACTTCTTCTGCATTATCCATGGGATTGGCAACAACATTTGTAATGGTGCTTACAGCAATAGTAAGCTGGTTATTGTGGAATTTTGTTTTAGTTCCTTACAGCCTGGAATTCTTACAAATCCCTTCATTCATTTTAGTTATTGCTTCATTAGTTCAGTTTGTTGAAATGGTAATTAAGAAAGCAAGCCAGGCGCTTTACCGTGCGCTTGGCATTTTTCTCCCTCTTATTACTACTAACTGCGCGATATTAGGATTGGCTCTTCTTCTTACTATGAGAGAATATGATTTTATTCAAAGCCTGGTTTTTGGATTAGGCGCAGGTGTTGGTTTTACACTCGCTTTATTAATTATGGCTGGAATTAGAGAAGAATTAGAATTAACAGATGTGCCTAAACCGTTTCAAGGCGTTCCAATTACTCTTATTACAGCCGGTATTTTAGCTTTGGCATTTATGGGCTTTGCGGGAATGATTTAAGGGCTTCTCTAAAAACCAAAAATGTTTGGCATTCTGAGGAGCAGAGCGTTTTCTTTCAAATAGACAAAGCTGAGATTCCGATCCCAATTTGTCGAGTTAGGAATGACAATTATTAGAGTTGCCCATAGGTTTTGATTCTGTGTCAGCAGCAAAATCAAGAACATCAAATAAAATAATTTAACGAATGATTCAATTGAGATATAAATACTTCTCTTTACTAATTCTACTTTTAGCTGTCTCTTGTAAAAGCAGCGAAGTAAACACAATCAAACGCACAACCGTTGTAATGGGTTCAACAATAGAAGTGCAAGTGAGAGGAGCAGATGAAGAAAAAGCTAACAAAGCTATCAGCGCTGCATTTGAAGAATCTAAAAGACTCGATACACTTTTTTCCACTTATATAAAGAATAACAATATGTGGAAAATCAATAATAGCAGCGATGAAAAAATTGTAGTAGATGCTGAAACCTTTTTGATGCTTAAAAAATCTGACGAGCTGTGGAAATTAACAGGCGGCGCTTTTGATGCGGCTATAGGAAAAATAATCGACCTTGTTGGTTTTGAAAAGAATTCACCGCGGCTTCCATCACCTCAAGAAATAATTAAAGCTGTAGAGAATGTTGGCTGGAATAAAGTAAAACTAAGAGAGCCTAATATTTTAATTAAACCAAAAAATGTGAAAATAAGTTTTAATGCAATTGTACCAGGTTATGCAGCAGATAATTGCGCGCAAATTTTAGAGAAGTACGGTATTAAGAATTATCTCGTAAATGTTGGCGGCGAAGTTTTTTCTAAAGGAAGCAATTGGAAAATAGGCATTCAGCACCCGCGCAAAGAAAAAGAATTGCTTGGCGCTGTTGAAGTTAATGGATTTGGTATTTCCACTTCCGGCGATTATCAGAAGTATTTTAAGAAAGATGGAAAGCGGTTTACTCACATTTTTAATCCCGCTACAGGTTATCCAGCAAATGAGTGTGAAGCAGTTACAATAATTGCCAAAGATGCACTTACTGCCGACGCTCTCTCTACCGGAATTTTTGTTCTGGGTCCAAAAAAGGGAATCGAGTTAATAGAAAAAATTGAAGATGTTGAGGGAATCATTGTTGATACTACCGGAACGATTCACGAGTCTTCTGGTTTTAAAAATTTCTTGAAGAGGTAAAAATGGAAATAGGAATTATTCTTGCTATAGTTACAATGGGAGGCTTGGGATTTATATTTGCCGGAGGTTTAGCCTTTGCAGATAAAAAACTTCGGGTAGAAGAAAATCCACTCATTGCTCAAATAAATGAAATACTGCCAAGCGCTAACTGCGGCGGATGTGGTAAAGCAGGCTGTTACGATTTTGCAGTCAATCTTGTTGATGGTAAATCGCTTGTTACAGGCTGCCCTGTTGGCGGTGAAGAAACAGCTATAAAAATTGCAGAAATACTTGGCGTTGAAGCAGGCACTACAGTTAAAAACGTTCCGGTTCTTTTATGCCGAGGAGGCAGCAGTCACGCAGTTAAAAAAATGGCAGAGTATTACGGACCCTTAAGCTGTAAAGCAATGAGTATTGTTTCCGGCGGCGATAAGCTATGTTACTACGGCTGCCTTGGCGGCGGCGATTGTGAAACTGCATGCCCTTTTGGCGCCATGATTATGAACGATAACGGCTTGCCAGAAGTAATTGAAGAATTATGCACTGGATGCGCCGTTTGCATTAAAGCATGTCCTCGTAATGTTCTGGAAATGCATCCAATCGATAGAAATGTTTTCGTTTTTTGTA
This sequence comes from uncultured Melioribacter sp., assembly GCA_964575995.1. Lineage (GTDB taxonomy): Bacteria > Bacteroidota > Ignavibacteria > Ignavibacteriales > Melioribacteraceae > Stygiobacter. Next base: position 62,638 of record CAZNTN010000015.1, read on the forward strand.
TGAATCAAGATGACCCTAAACGTTCTAAAGAAGTTTGCTCTGTTTCTTGCATTGGATGCGGAATTTGCGCACGTAAATCCGACGGCGGTGTTGTTATGGAAGGCAGCCTTGGAAAAGTAGTTCATGAGCTTTTCGATGAATCAAAAATTCCTTTCGATAAATGTTCTACTAAGGCAATTGGCTACAAAATATCAAAAGAAATTTCGGCTAATTAATGAACAGCGAAGTAATTGTTGAAGAAGGAATTGTTATTTCAGCAGAAAATGGTTTTGCAGATATTGCAGTAGTTCAAAGTGAAAGCTGCAATGATTGCTCGGCTAAAATTATTTGCAAACCAAAATCGGGCGATGAAAATATTGTTAGAGTAATAGATTCCTTTGGAGTTAAACCCGGCGACAAAATACATTTTGAAATAAAAGGAGCCGAACTGCTTAACGCTTCCTTTTCTCTTTATGGCATTCCATTAATTTTGCTTGTAGTTGGTATTTTTCTTGGACTGTCACTTTTTTCACAATACAAGGCAAAAGAGTTTTTCGCATTTCTCTTTGGGGCAGGACTAATAGCAATTTATTTCTTAATAACATTTTGGAAAGCGGGGAAGACAAACAAGCAGCTAATGCCTAAAATTATTTCGGTTATAAGCAGAGAAAACTAATTAATAGAACCGCCCTTAACTAACTCTCCATCTCTGTACTCAGCTTGTTTAATTGGTTTGCCGGTATCATCGTAAGAATAACATTTGCCGTTCAGCAAGTTGTTTTTGTAAATCTTGAAATCTGCTATCTGTCCATTTTCGTGGTAATATTTTGAAATGCCTTCGCGCAGTCCAGCGATATATTCTTCTTCTGCTAAGATTATCCCATTCTTAGAAAACCATTTAATCGTACCGCCAAGTTTATCGTTATTATAATTTCTAATTGATTCAACTTCTCCGGAGGCATAAAAAGTTTTGGCTTCACCTTCTCTAAGATTGCCGTAATAATTCTCTTCCGAAATTTTTATTCCTTTAGTATCAAACTTAATTGTTAATCCAAGCTTTATTCCATTTTTAAAATTTGCTGTTTCAGCTTTAGTTCCGCCATCATAATAATAAAGAGCTGCTCCTTCAAGTTTATCTGCCCTGTAGTTCAAAACCGATTTCAAGAACCCGCTCTGGTAATATTCTCTTATTGTTCCTTCAAGTTTTCCTTCTCTAAAGTGCAGCTGTTTGCCTAAGGTTCCTTCATCATAAAATTCTTCAAAGCTCTCTTCAATTTTATCAAACTTGCCTTGAATTCCGTAGCGCGTGCGTTTTACTATCTGCCCGTTTTTGTATATATCTATAACCTTAATAGAGCCATCAGGATAAAAAAGGTAAGATTCTCCTTCCAATTTATCGTTAACATATTTTGCTTCAAGAGCGAGAACGCCGTAATCGTAATAAACTTTGCTTATGCCTTCAAGTTTATCATCAACATAATTACGTTCAACTTCAACCTTGCCATTTTCGAAAAAAATTTTTGAAAGTCCGTTAAGCTTTCCGTTTTTGTAGTTCCAAACAGCCTGTAGTTTACCGCTCTTGTAATATGTTTTTGTAAATCCATCTTGAATGTTGTTAACATAATTAGGTTCAGACCAAAGTTCGCCCGATTCATAAAACCATTTAGAAACACCTTCCAGTTTACCGTTGCGGTAATTCCATTCCATGCTTTTTGTTCCATCTTCAAAATACCATGTAGAAATACCCTCTTCGTTGCCGTTAAGGTAGTTCCATTCTTTCCAAAGATTGCCGGATTCATAAAACTCTTTGTAGATACCGTTACGCACTTGGCCAAAGTAAGCGCCTTCGGATTTTACTTTACCGTTTTTATAGTATTCCCGTTTTATCTCCTGTGAAAAAATTTGGGAACCCGCAGCATTAAGCAGCAATAGCAGCAATATTTGTTGTAATGTATAGTTCATAGAAAATTTTATGTCTAAAAGTTAACCACAAAATTTATAATGTGAAATGCAAAAGAGTTGATTAAATTTGCTCCAAGAAATTGAGGTGCTAGTGTTTTCTGCTAATGTTAAGGTTTACTTCTACGATGCCGATCCGGCTGGTATAATTTTTTACGCAAGCATTTTTAAGTATGTTCACGCTGCTTACGAAGATTTTATGCGCAGCCTTTCTCCGAAAAGAAATTTCTTTTTCGACCGTGAATTTATTTTGCCAATAATGCACGCAGAGGCTGATTATGTACGCCCGTTACTTGTTGGCGATGAACTAAAGGTTGATGTAACCGTAAGTTTGTTAAAAAGTTCTTCATTCGAGCTTACATTTCGTTTTTACCGGAACGATCAGTTTACGGCAATAGCCAAAACTGTGCATGTTTGTGTATTAAAAGAAAAGTTTGAAAAAATTGAACTTCCTGCTGAATTTCAAGAACAGCTTAAACTGCATTTAAGTTAAGTATCTGCATCAATTCCTTACGTTTTACTTTTCCAATTTCGTTTCGTGGTATTTCGCTGACAAAGAAAAACTTTTTGGGAATTTTATACGATGCGAGTTTAATTCTAAGCGCCGATATTATTTCTTCTTCTGTTAAGTTTTGTGATACAATTGCGGCGCAGAGAATCTCTCCCCAAGTTTCATCGGTTAATCCGAAAACAAAACTATCACTTACTTTCGGTATAGAAGTTAGATCAATTTCAACTTCGTTAGCGCTTACATTTTCGCCGCCGGTAATTACAATATCTTCCCGGCGCGCTTCAATGTAAACATAGCCATCGTTGTCAATCCTGCCAAAATCACCTGTGTGATAAAATCCATTCTGATTTTTTTGTTTTGCTGCCTTATCATCATTGCAATATTCTTTAAATAATGTTGGGGATGAAATTAATAGTTCTCCATTCGATTCTCTGATTGATATTTGCTCTGTAAGAGGCTTTCCTACCGACTGAGCTTTGTAAGTAAATTCTTCTGGTTTAAGTGCACATACCATAGATGAAGTTTCTGTAGAGCCGTAAACTTTAACAATCGGAAATCCGTTTTGTATAGCGCGCTCGCATATTTCTTTAGAAAGCGGTCCGCCTCCTAAAAAAATGTACTTGAGATTCTTGTTTGGTCTTTCCCCTGTTTCAAGTATTCTTTTAAGAGTAGTTGATACAAAAGAAATATGAGTTGGATTGTAATTGTAACTGCATTCAACAATATCGTTGTGTTTTAAGCTTTTGGGAAACACAACAGTGCTGCCGGCGGCTAAACACCTTGCTAAGATCATAAATCCGCCAATGTGATAAAGCGGAAGGGAGGCAAGCCACATATCTTGCCGGCTTAGATTAAAGTGAGCATCGGTTGATTTTATACTTTCGTACAGACTCATAAAAGTATGAACTACTGCTTTAGGCTTTCCGGTAGAGCCGGAAGTAAATAGAATAAGAGAATGCCCGCATAAGGGGTAAGAAAACAAAGAGTGTAAAAAACCAAGCTCGCTTTGGCTGATTCTTGTAAAATAGTAATCATCGAAAGTTATGGTGCTAATCAATGCGTATTTGTTTCTTTCATTATTTAAATTGATTAAAGTACTCGCTTCAACTTTCTGAAGCTGCCATTGGATATCCTCTGAAGTGCTTCTAGAATTTAATGGAACTGGAACAGCGCCAATTAACCAAAGAGCATTTACCAAAATCCAAAACTTGTAGTTATGTTGAGAAAGGATGCCAACATTATCGCCATCCTTAATTCCGGCTTCTAATAAATATTTAGCCGCCGAAACAGAAGACTTTGCAAGTTGTTCAAAAGTTAATTTTTCTGTATCGGAAAGAATTGCAATTTGATTTGGGGTTTGGGAAGCTTTCTCGATGAGCCAATGCTCAGAGTTAGTTAAATTTATCATTGAAGATTTAAATCAATTTTGTGTGGAATAGCAGATGCGAAAAACTCAATACTGCCTTTATTTACAGAATAAACATCGGCACAAATGTCTTTTACGAAATATTCAGAAATATCCAGCCCGTGAGCCAGCGAGTGGTTTGTTAGAGAAGCAAGCATAACTAACGCCCGCCTGCCTATTGCACTTTCGAAAGCGGAAGAAATGATAATCTTTCTTTGGTTCTGCTCTGCTAAATCAATAATTCTTTTCACAGCCGAGATGCCGCCAACCGTCATTGGCTTAACTACAAAGTACTCTGTGTTACTGTCGGTTATTAAATTTATCACATCGAAAGACGATTTAAGAGATTCATCCAAAGCAATTGGTATTTGTGTTTCTTCACCGGTTCTAAAAGTGCTGCAGGCAAATTCGCATGGCTCTTCTACATATTCAATTTCAAAATCTTTAAACCGGTTAAGATATTCAATCGCTTCATCCGATGTCCATTTCTGGTTTACATCTAAACGCAGCTTGATAGCAAAACCAAAATTAATTCTAATTGTTTCTAACAGTTCAAAATCTTCGTAAGGATTATCTCTTCCAACTTTTATCTTAAATGTTGTGTAACCTAACTCAATCTTGTTTTTAATCTTCTCGAAAATGTTTGGATAGTCATCAAAGCCAATAACAGCATTAACAGGAATGATTTTGTCTTCGATGCCAAGTTTATCCAACCATAAATTTTTGTTTTGTGCAAGAGCTAAATCCAGCATAGCTTGTTCTGCTGCAAAAGCAACCGAAGAAAAATCGGCAGGAACATTATGATCATCTTCCCGTTTAGAGTTCAGCAGGTAAGAAATAATTTTGTTTAATGATAGTTCAGCATCATTAAGAGTTTCTATGCTGAAGCCGGGCAGCGGCGAGCATTCGCCATAACCTATGTTGCCAAATTCATCGGTTAGTTTTAAAATAAATCCTTTCCTTTCGGTTAATATACCAGCAGAGTTTACAAATGGCACTCTTAACTTCAATGAAAAAGGAAAATACTTTGCTTCTTTAATTCTCATATCAAAATACCGGCGGCAAATAATAATCCATACAATGCAGAAAGTTTAGCTGTAAGTTCTAATGTTTTATTTAGTTCGCTTCCGTGTAAAGTAAAAACCATTTTTACAACTTTTATAGAAAGAGGAAGCGAAAGCAAAGGGAGAAAAACCCAAACGCTGTTTTTATATGTAAAGTAAACAACAAATAATATTGTGTAAGTTAGCAGCATAAAAGCGACATACTGAAAGCGTGTAAATTTTTCGCCTAGTAAAACTGCAAGTGTGTTTTTTCCGTTAGACAGATCTTCTTCCCGGTCGCGGTAATTGTTTACCACTAAAATATTAGTAATAAGAGCACCAACAGGAATAGAAGACCAAAATGCAAAGGCAGAAACTTCGCCCGTTTGAACGTAGTAGGTTCCTGCCGTTCCAACTAAACCGAAAAAGAGAAATGAGGCAATATCGCCTAATCCATTATATGCAAGTGGAAATGGTCCGGCTGTGTAAGCAATTCCAGCTAAAATAGAAACTGTGCCGAGCAGTAAAATTTCCCAGCCGGTTACGTAAACTAAATACATCCCAAAAACAAAGCTCAACGCAAACGCTAAAACAATTCCACTTTTCATTTCGGAAATTGATATTAATCCGGCTGTTACTACTCGTTTTGGACCAACACGGTCTACTTTATCTGTTCCGTAAATAAAATCGTAAAGATCATTTACAAAATTGGTTCCTATTTGAATAAGCAGGGCGCATATTAACGCAATAATGGCTGCAAGCGGTTTAAACTTTCCATCGTGTACTGCAATCGAACTCCCAACTAAAACCGGAACAAGTGCCGCTTGTAAAGTTCTTGGCCGAGCTGCTAAAACCCATGCATCAAATTTTGTAATTGTGTTAGTTGCCAACAATTAAATTTTACTCCAATTTTTTTAAGATGTTTTCAAATGTAGATATATTATTGCTTCTTTGACAGCTACGGTTCTATTCCTAATATTAGTAATGGTACTGGTGGATTATTTCTACCGTGACGTAGAACATTATAAACTTCACCTTCATAGTAAGCCACACCACTACTCATTTGAGACTGCATTTTTTTTGTCGGTAAAACTTCTATGCCTATGTTAATTACACCGCCAGAATAAAAAAGCAAGTGTTTTACGAATAAGTCGAATGCAACAAAAGCGTACTTACCAAATTGAACTTCAACCGCAATTTGCTCTTTAACAAAATCAGTCTGCTTGTATGAAGAAATTGGAGATTTTATTCCTTTTGAAACAAGAAAGTCTTTTTGTTTTTCGTACGGAAGTGCAATTAATTCGTGTAGTAATTTTTGTTCTGTTGTAATGTAGTATTGATACCGGCTTTCGTGCCAGCCAAGTTTTTTAAATCTAGTGTTAAATATTTTGTTGAGCGCAATAGGGCTATAAAGCATTTTGCTGTTCTTGGTTTTCTCTTTGCTCTCTTTAGTTAAAAATTTTGAAGCATCAATGCCTTCAATAGTCTTAATAATTTCTTTGTAAAGTTTTTTGTGGTGTACAATTAAGTATTCTTCACCGTTTAAATGTGAATATTTCTGGGCTATTTGCATATTAATCTCTGTTTAATTATGCCGTGAGATTTCCATTGTCCTTGTTAGAATCAAGTGCCAGCCATTCTTTAGGGACTTTAGCAACTTTATCATTCTTTGTAGGTACATGAATTGGTTTATTGATTGGTCTAAGCTTTAACTTCCCTTCACTAAATTCTAGAATTCGTTTTAAGGCAATTTTACAATACTCTTCTTCTTTCTCAATTCCCAATGCATTTCGATTATTTTTAATAGCTCCGAGAACCGTTGAGCCAACACCTGAAAAAGGGTCTAGAACCCAGCTGTTTTCTTCTGTTAAAGCAAGAACGCAGCGTTCAACAAGTTCAATCGGGAACTGACAAGGATGCTCTGTTTTTTCTGGATGATTTGATTTTACATTTGGAATATTCCACATACCCTTATCCCAGTCATGTTCAATTATTTCCCAGATATCACTTGGATTTTTCCCAAGTGGGTTACCGGATGGCTGCCCTTTTTTTGGACCTTTGAAATGTAATTTGCCTGGATATTTTGATGGCACTCTTACATTGTCGAGATTGAAAATATAATCATCAGTCTTACTGAACCAAAGCAATGTTTCATATCGTCCGCTAAACCGATTTGATGCATGAAGCCCATGTCCGAAGTGCCAGATAATTCTGTTGCGAAGCTTCAGCCCACATTTCTTAAAAATTTGATAATAATATATATCAAGAGGAAAAATTTCTCCTTTGTCAACATAATTGCCAACCTGCCAGCATATACTGCCTTTGTCTGAAAGAGTTCTTACAAGTTCACTGATAATTTCTCCCTGTGTCTCCAAATATTTTTCAATACTAGTCTTGGTCTCGTAAGATTTTCCAACATTGTACGGCGGTGAAGTTAAAATAAGGTCAAACTTCCCGTCTTCAATTTTCTTAAGGACAGATAAACTATCTCCCTTTTTGATTTGATAATCAATGTTGGGACTTATATAGTCAAATAGAGGTTCTTTTACTTTCATAATTCACTGCTTCCTTTCAAACATTCACACGTGTGTACACGAAACATAAAGTACAGCTAATCTAAATATAGTTCTGCTGCTAACACTACAGTTTTATTAATCATCTTCTAAGCCATCTCGCATTTTTTTGCTCCAAAATAATCACTATGGAACTCTTGGAAATTTCTTGAAATCGGGCTTACGTTTTTCGTTGTAAGCATTTTTGCCTTCTTGTGCTTCATCGCTCATGTAGTAAAGCAAAGTTGCATTGCCGGCAAGTTCTTGTATTCCGGCTTGTCCATCAAGTTCTGCATTAAAAGCAGATTTAAGAAGACGAATTGCCAGTGGACTCATTTCCAAAATTTCTTTTGCCCACAGAATGCCTTCTGCTTCGAGCTGCTCAACCGGTACAACTTTGTTTACCAAACCCATTTGCAAAGCTTCTTGAGCATTGTACTGGCGGCACAAATACCAAATCTCACGTGCTTTCTTTTGACCAACAATTCTTGCTAAGTAACTTGAGCCGAAGCCGCCATCAAAGCTGCCAACTTTAGGCCCGGTTTGACCAAAGATAGCATTATCAGCGGCTAAGGTTAAATCGCATACAACGTGTAAAACATGTCCTCCGCCTATTGCGTATCCAGCTACTAAAGCAATAACCGGTTTGGGAATGCTGCGAATTTGTTTTTGTACATCGAGAATGTTGAGACGTGAAACACCATCTTTGCCGACATAACCTTTGTTACCACGTATAGATTGGTCGCCGCCGGAACAGAATGCGTATTTGCCATCTTGTGCAGGACCAGCGCCCGTTAAGAGAATTACACCTACATCAGAATCTTCGCGTGCGTAAGAGAAAGCATCGTATAATTCTTTTGTAGTTTCGGGGCGGAATGCGTTTCTTTTTTCGGGACGGTTAATGGTAATCTTTGCGATTCCATCCATCTTCTCGTAAACAATATCTTGATATTCTTTTCCGCTAATCCATTTTAAGCTCATTACTTCCTTCTATCTTGTTTAAAAATTCCAAGACTAAATTAGTAAAAAGCTCTGGTTTTTCTAAGTGAGTGTTATGCCCTGCTTTCGGAATAATTTTGTGTGTTGCGTTCATTAATTTTAACAGCATTTTCTTGTTGAACGAAGTGTACTTTTGATCCTGCTCACCGGAAATTAGAAGTATTGGAAATTTTAGTTTGTAAAGGTCGTTCCAATAGCTGCTCATTAATCCAGTTGAAAATGCAGAAAGTGAATTTGCTAAACCGGTAATTGTGTTCTGGCTTCTTATGCTTTTAAGTTCTTCAAAAGTGTTTAGCTTTTGCAGTGAGTTAAACATTGGCGAGCTAAACCAATATTCAAGAAACAGCTCAACCCCATCTTCGCGTATTTTTTCTGCTAAAATAAAATCGTGTTCTACACGCTCTTTCTTAGCTTTTATATCTTCAATACCTGCGGTAGAGCTTTCAAAAATGCCGGCAATAATTTTCTGAGGGTGTTTTAACGAAAAAGAGAGAGCAGCTCTTCCGCCCATTGAATAGCCTGCAATAATTATTTTTTCAAAACCAAAGTGGTTTAGAATTAAGTTGAGATGGCGTACAATAGCTGTGCATGTATATTCATCTTCCTTCTCTGGCGAATCTGTTTGTCCATGACCAATTAAATCAACCGCAAAAGGAAAATACTCTTGAGGCAGTTTGTCTAAAATGAAATTCCAATCGTAAGCGCATCCTGTAAAACCATGTAAAAATAAAATTGGAGTTTTATTTACATGAGTTTTAGACTGATTGCATAGAATGTTAAACTGGATTCCGCCGAGATTTAATTTCATTTATATAATGGTTTATTTCCTTTGCAGCCGCGCTCCAGTATTTTTGTCTTAGCAGTTTGGATTTTTTAGCGTCGGTTTTTATTTCGAGTACGGCAAGCTTTCTACTTTCTGAAGAGAATGTAAGTTCCTTTCTCAAATGATTCCAGCTCTTAATACTTACATATTTGCCGCCGTAAGCTTCAACAAACTTTTTAAAATCGATTTGAAGAGGAGTAAGAAAATTATCTTTCATTACTTCACGGTATTCGGAAATAGGAAGCGATTCAAAAATGCCTCCGCCGCTGTTGTTAACAAGAATAATTGTAATCGGAATTTTGAATTTCATCGAATTGTGTATTCCGTTCATATCGTGAAAGAAAGCCAAGTCACCGGTGAACAGAAAAGTTGGTTCCTTAGATTCTTTAGCTATTCCCAGCGCAGTAGAGTTTATTCCATCAATACCGCTTGCGCCTCGGTTGGTAAATATGTTCAAGCGTTTATTATGTGTTGGTGCAAAGAAATCGAAATCGCGGATTGGCAGCGAGTTTGAAATAAATAAACTCGATTTATCAGGCATAGAAGAAACAATTTCGCTTGGCAATCGCCCTTCAAATGCGAATGAAGCATTTTCAATTAATTCTTCTTTGTGAATCCCTGCAATCAAATTCATCGAGCGCCAGTCATCAAGCCATATGGAAGTGCTGCTTTTTTGAGAGACCGCACTGCTTATCGTTTCGCAGAAATACTCTGGATCCATTGCAATTATTTTTTTGGCGGTGAGAGAAGGATCGTTCAAATCGCCAAATTCGTTGCAAAGGATTTTTTCGGCTTTAGAGTTTTTGAAAAACTCTAACATAACGTTGGAAGTAGGAGCGCTACCGAACTGAATTATTATTTCTGGATCATATTTGTCTAAAAAATTCTTAGCGCGGAGAATGGACGTTAAGTTTTCTATAATATTATCTTTTCTATGATTACCATAGCGGAGCGATGAAGAACCATCTGCATAAATTGGAAACCCAAAATTTTCCGAGAAGCTGATAACTTGCTTAGGAAAACCTTCTCCGTAATTATTAAACCCGATAAGAATTAACCCGCGCTTGCCAAAAAATTTTTTAGCAAGTTTTTCTAAATTAATCTGCTTAGTGTGCTTCTCTTTCAGTTCAAACGAGGCTGGCAAATAAATTTTCTCTATAAGTTTTATATCAACAATATCAGTTGCTGTTTTCGGCTCGAACGGTTTTTCAAATTGGAAATTAAGATGAACCGGACCTCTGTCTTTGAAACAGGAAACTCGCACAGCTTCTTCGGCAGAGTGGCTTACTGCGCAGATGTCCTTCAAATTTGGCAAACCTAAATCCGAAAACATTCTAATATGGTTTTTGTAAATGTTGTGCTGGTTAATAGTTTGATTTGCGCCGCTTCCTCTAAGTTTGCGAGGTCTATCCGCCGTACAAACAATTAATGGTACTCTTTGATAGTAAGCCTCAATTATTGCCGGATACAGTTCTGCCACTGCGGTGCCGGAAGTAGTTACTATGGCAACCGGAAATCTGGTTTTTTTTGCCAGCCCTAATGCAAAAAATGCAGAACTTCTTTCATCTACAATGGGATAAATAGTAAAGTTCTTGTTGGAAGCAAAAGACAAAATAAGCGGAGTGCTTCGTGAGCCGGGCGAGATGCAAACATGTTTAACACCAAGTTCAGACAAGCGATTCGTAAAAACATCACACCAGATAGTGTTACGATTGATCGATAATTTCATTTTCAAGCAAAAATAATATTGGTCTAAATTTTAATTCGGTTTCTTGAAACTCGGAAATAGGATCCGAGCCTTCTACAATTCCACAGCCTGCAAAAGCCGTTAATATATTTTCCTTTAAAAGCGCACTTCTGATTCCAACAACAAACTCAGCTCTTTTCTCTGCATTAAACCAGCCTATAACTCCGGCGTACAATCCTCTCTCAAAATATTCTAAATCTTTTATCAATTCCAAAGCATTTTTCTGAGGCACTCCGCATACTGCCGGCGTAGGATGTATTGCTTTTTGAAGCTCTAAAATATCATATTTATCTTTTAGTTTAACTTTAATAGCTGTGTGCAAATGTTGAATGTTATAGAGTTTTTTAATCTGCGGCTGCACGCTGTAAGAAATATTCTCCGAAAAGTTTTCTAAGTTATTTAGAAGAAATTTCAAAACATTTTTATGCTCTTTCATTTCTTTTGCATCGTTCAACAAACTACTTTCTTTAATTAAATCTTCTTCTACGTTCAAACCTCTTGAGATAGAACCGGCTAATGCTTCTGTTTCGAGTTCATTTTCATTTATGCATAAAATTTTTTCCGGCGTTGAGCCGAAAAATGTAGAATCGTTTTCTTTATAAGCAAATGTTGTACATTCAAAATATTCACTTTGCAATTGAGTTAAAGCATGAGATAAAGAGAAACGGCTTTTTAGCTTTAGCTGAATTTTCCTGGCAAGTACAACTTTTTCAATGTTGTTGCTGCGAATTTCGTTAAGCGCAATATTAACGCCGTTTGTCCATTTCTTAATTTCGGTGTAGTGCGATAATTCAAAGCGGGTATTGTGTTTAATTACTCTCTCTTTTGTTTTTGATATCGAAATTATTACATTTTCAAAAAAATCTATTGGAGGGTTACTTCCGAAAAAGTGAAAAATTATAAATGACGAAGCTGAATCTTCGTAAAGCAAAACTTGTGGTATAAACCATTTAGAGCCGGAATAGCTTCGCCAGATATCGTCATCCTTGTAAGAAGGAAATTTTTCGGCTCCTATAACTAAAGGAACATTCTTCGGCGTCTGCAAATTGGCGTTGGCATCTACAATGAAATCCGGTTCTAAACTGCCATTTGAAATTTTACTAATAAAATCAGCAAGATGTCTATTTTCAACGGAGCCGATACATAAGAATTTATATGATTCAGCCGGCTTAGAGAACAGAAAGAGGCAATCACTACAACTTAATGATTCGATTAGCGTTTCTAAGATGGGCAAATCGTGCTGGAAAGCAAATCTAACAAGTTTGTTATCCGAAACAATTTGGTTTTTGCTAAAATTTAAGATTTCTGATAAAAATTTGTTCAAACTGTTTTTGTTTTTATTGTAAATATAATACGAATTATTGAGGAAAAGTTTCAAACGAGCTGCCGTATCCTCAAAAAATTCCCTTCAATTAATTTTTTGGGTTATATTTATACGTAAACAAAATTGGAAATAATATGAAAAAAGTAATATATCCAGGGACATTTGACCCAGTTACAAACGGACACATTGATATAGTGCGCCGTGCAGTTGATTTATTTGATGAGGTAATTGTTACGGTTGCAAAAAATTTAACAAAGACAGTACTTTTTACTGTTGATGAAAGAATTGAAATGCTTAGAGAGAGTATGAAAGAATTTTCTACCGTTAGTGTTGATTCTTTTGGCGGGCTGGTTGTAGATCATGCACGAGAAGTTGGTGCAGTAGGTATAATCCGCGGACTTCGTGCCGTGAGTGATTTCGAATATGAGTTTCAAATGGCGCTTATGAACAGAAAACTTGCTGATGATATTACTACTATATTGCTTATGCCTCACGCACGCTACACTTACTTAAATTCAACGATAGTTAGAAACTTAGCAGCTTTCCACGGAGATGTTTCCGGTTTTGTCCCGCCAATTGTTGAAGAAAAATTAAAAAATAAATTTCCTAAGAAAGTATAGTTATTCTAACCTAAACGGAAAGGTTATGGTTACAGTTTGAGATGCACCGGACTGAGTTAGTGCAAGCGGTTCGAAGCGCCAAAGTTTTAATGCTTCAATTGCAACTTGTTCTAATTTGCTATCTGCTTTTTTAACAACATTAATTCTTCCAACGCTGCCATCCGGCAAAATTACAAAACGAAGTTTAACATCAATTTCTTTGTAAACACCTTCCGGATATTTAGGAATTATATAATTATAAATTTTTCTAATTCTGCCTCCCCAATCAATACCAAAGCCGTCTCCTAATCCATCGCCAAATCCGCTGCCAATTCCATCACCAATTCCGCTTCCGGTACCACGCCCGCTGCCAATGCCTCTTCCATCTGGATTGTTGCCAGCCGTAGGTCGAACAACATCGCTAACATTAGCAGGTTTTACTGTTTCCGGTTTCTCGTTCGAGATAGCAATTTTTTCTTCATCGTTAGCGCTTTCATTTGTTGTAACTTCCGGAACATCAACTGATTGTTTTTCATCTTCCTTTAAATCTTCAACAACAGGTTGATTAACAGTGCTGCCAACATCCATCATAGAGTATTCATTATCCATTGGTCCAAAACCGCCCGAGCCGCCGCCCGGTTCGCCGAAACGGATTTCAACCAACTCATCTTTCAAGTTCAAAGCGCTAAATAATAGGAATACTGCTATAATAATAGTATGAAAGCTGATCGAAATTAGTGTAGAAGTATTTTCGATATTAAGTTTTTTTGAAATCACTGTTAATCGCTTCTTTTAGTTGCGCCAATTAAAAATTTTGTAACACCAACTTTTTTAAGTTCATCAAGAAGTTTGATGAAATTTCCGTGGAATACTTCTTTATCTGCCTTTATTACTACGCCTTGAGCAGGGTTTGCTTGCAGTTTCATCTGAATCTGAATAATAAGTTCTTGCATTGTAAGATATTTTCCGTTCATATAAAGTTTATTTGCAGAGTCTAAAAACAATTCTACATTCTTGCTGTCGTTTATTGCTTCTGCTGTTGATGCTTCTGGCAGCTTAACTTTTAGTGCGCCAACTACAAGAAATGGGCTGGCAATCATAAAAATTAATAAAAGCACAAGAACAACATCAGTAAATGGAGTAATGTTAATTTCAGAGATCTCTTTATCATCAATTCTGTAACGTCTCATTATTCGGTTTCCTTTTTCAGTAAGTAAAGAACTTCTTTAATTTCAGTTTCCATAGACGGAATGCTTTGCTTTACTTGCTTTACAAAATAATTGTAGAAGATTACAGAAGGAACTGCTACCAAAATTCCGGCAGCGGTTGCAATCAGCGCTTCGGCAATACCACCCATTACTGTTAAATAGCTTGATGCTTCATTAACGGATAAACCTTCGAAGGAGCGGATAATTCCTAACACTGTTCCAAACAAACCTATAAAAGGAGCAATATTACCCATTGTGCCTAATATACTTACTCCTTTTTCTAATTTAACCAATTCCTGATCCATCTTAGAAAATGAAAGATCCAATAATTCTTCTTTCTTGTAACTAAGGTTATTCATCATATAAAGAAAAACATTTGCTAACGGAGCGGGTATGTTAAATCCCATTCTTTTTACATTGCCTACCTTACATACGTGATGAGCCATTTTGAAATTTTTTTCGCGGATGGCTTCTTTTACTTTAAGGGAAAGCTCCTCTAGAATTCTTGGTTCCAGCACTTTTAGAGTAATCCATTTTTCAATAATTACTTTTAAAGAAAGCACAGAGCATACTGTTAGAATAAAAAGAGTAAAACCGCCGTGAACTAGTAGTTCCATAAAATCGAAATTGAACATTATAATAACCTTTATTGATGATTTAACTTTTGTTTAACCGATGAAGTAATAATTTGTTTCGGCTAAAACTACGGTTGCAAATTTAGGGTTTTATATTGAATGATGGGAGCAATGATAGTTTCCAATTGTAGCCTGGCTCGATAATGTAACGCATCATTTTTCGCTTAAATAACTTACTACGTTTTCTCTATTATGCCGTTGACAGCGTTGTATTAGACAGTAATTTCCAAAGGTCTTATTTACAGCTTTGGCTAATCCTTTCGAGCCATCAGTGTGCTGTTTTGCTATAAAACATTACTTTTGAAACAGTCTCCTCTTTCTGTTAATTCTTCCCAGCGTTTACTAACAACACTCCAAACTTGCTCAATAGAAACAGCTCGCATCGCTTCCTTTTCCTGCTCATCGGTGTAAGATTCCAACACAAGCCGAGATTTAATTGTTCTATGTATTTCTCCATACGGACCCCAATCTATTGGGTCTGATGAACCAAGAATAGCGCAAGTTGGGGTTTGCACCGCAACAGCTACATTCATTGGTCCGGTACAGTTTGTTAAAAACATCTTAGAATTTTTAATCAGTGATGCTAACCCGCCAATTGTTTTAGTATGTGGTGCTAAAAATATTTTTTCTGGATTTGCAGAAACTACAAACTGAGCTAAATCTTTTTCTTTGCCGCTCCAAGTTACAATAACATTTACATCATATTTCTCAACTAACTTATCTGCCGTTTCCTTAAAACGCTCTGGCAGCCAAGCCCTGTTTGGTTTTGAAGCGCCTGGATGAATACAAATTGTGTTTTCTTTGTGCAGTTTGTTTTGAAAAAAGAAACCAGATGCAAATTTTTCATCGTCAGCAGAAATGTGAGTGTAAGGTGTTTCATCTTTTACTCTAATACCAACAGCTTTAACAATATCGAAATTGCGGTGAACTTCATGATATCTGCCTCTTTGAAAAGGAACTTTAATTGTGTAAAGGCTCATCATATTCTGCGGGCCGGAACCTGATCTTTCTATAGCTCCGCTTAGATAAGTAATAACAGCGCATCTATCAGAATGCCAGCGAAGGTTGACTGCCAAATCGAATTTGTATTTACGAAGATGAATGATAAGCTTCAGCAGTTGAGAAATGGATTTTGCACCACGATATTTCTTTTCATCGTAAACAATTAATTCATCCACAATTGAACCGGCTGGCGCAATTTGCTGCATCAAACTATTGCTAAGCAAAACAACCCGTGCATTGGGGAAAGTTTCCTTTACAGAACGGATAGCTCCGGTGGAAATAACCATATCTCCAAGCGCGCCCCATTTAATTACCAATATTTTCTTTGGCTCTATACCCATTTCATTTTCAGAATTTGCACTGCCTTCTCAAATACTGTTTCAACGTTAATTTTATCTAAGAACTGATTTTCTTTATCCCCATTATTTCTCTTTCCTGCTAAGTAAAACTGCTTATTCTCTTCTTTATAAAACCACCATGCTGCAATCATATCTTCTGGAAAAAGAGCCAGAGAAGGAATATTTAGCGCGGCTGCAAGATGCCTTGCGCCCGAATCCATTCCAATTAACAATGCTGCTTTATTTATAACCCACGCAAGTTCATGCACATTTTCGGAGTAGTGAATTAAAACTCTCGAATTGGTTAGCGGTTCAAAAATTGTTCTGTGCTTGTGTTCCTGCGGACCAATTGTAAAAATTATTTTGTATTCAGTTTCCTCTATAATTTTTTTAACTAGTAAAGGATAATTATCGAGTTTCCATTTACGCGAAGACTCTCCAGCGCCGGGATGAATACAAATTATTTTATCACTTTCTAAAATGTTCTTTTCGGAAAAGTAATCATCAACACATTTACTGAATGCGGGATTCAAAACAAAATCTGTTTGCCGGCTGTCTGCTTCGGCACCAAAAGTCCTGGCAATTTCAAGATAGTAATCCATAAAGTTGATTCTGTTTTCATATACATTAGCTTTATGCGTTAATAAAAAAGCCAGGTTGTTTTTTATTGGTCCCACACGAAATTTTGCAGCGCTGAAAAATGACCAAAGCACATACCTATCTCCTGCCTGCAAAGAAACGGCAGAATCATACCTTTTGCTTCTGAGATAGTTTATAAACTTCACTTCGCTTTTTAACTTAGTAATTCCTCGCTTTTCCTTATTCAACAAATCATAAAAAATGATTTCATCTATATTTTTGTTTCCTGCAAGAACATCTTTGTATTGTTTTCTTACCAACACAGTAATTTTTGCCGAAGTATATTTCTCTCTAATTGCTCTTATTGCAGCAGTAGTAACAATTAAATCACCAAGAAATTTAAGATTGATTATTAGAATATTTTTTGCGTTAAACTGATTCATTCTGTTGGTTTATTATTTATGCCTGACAAATTTAATCATATTAAAGCCAATTCTCTTTCCAAGTGAAATCATTTTAATAACTTTGCTAAGAAATAAAGTAATAGTTTGATGGAAAAGTTTTCAAGAGAAGCGCTTTGGCGTGTTCACATACCGTTGTTGATTGTACAAGTTACATTTGGCTCGCTTCCACCATTTTCTAAATTGGCATTACTATATTTTCCTCCAATGAGTGTTGTATTTTTTAGAGTAATCTCAACAGCCATTCTTTTTAGCATAATCTTTTTCATTTTAAAGAAGGAGGTGATTAAAGAAAGAAAACATTATTGGTGGTTTGCTTTGTTTGGTCTTTTCGGTGTTGCAGGCAATCAGCTTTTCTATCTCAAGGGAGTTTCAATTACAACTGCCGTAAACGCTGGAATACTTGTAACAACAATACCAATCTTTACTCTTGTTGCAGCTCTGCTTCTAAAAAAAGAAAAGCTAAACTTCATAAAGATTCTTGGCGTTATAGTTGCCTTCAGCGGAGTAGCTTTCCTGATTGATTTTGGGAGATTTCGGCTGAATGAAAATCTGCTTGGCGATCTATTTATAATTACCAACTCATGCTGTTATGCCGTCTATTTGGTAATTTCTAAAAAGATGCTTCGCATCTATAGTGCGTTCACGGTAATTACTTATGTTTTTATTTTCTCTTCTTTTCTTATAATGCCTTTTACACTTCCAAGTTTGGCTGATATTAATTTTTCTTCTATTCCGCTTGATGGATATTTAGCGCTGCTGATGGTTTTAGTTGCCGGTACTTTTATTCCATACATAGTTGTTACATTTGCACTTCAAAATACGCAATCAACTTCTGTTGCAATTTACAGCTACCTTCAGCCAATTATAGCAACTTTGCTTTCAATAATTATTTTGGGTGAGACTATAACATTAAAACTATTGACTGCGTCTGCAATAATTATTCTTGGTGTATCAATTGTTACTTTCTATGAAATTTTCAGATTCAATAAGATTATCAACCGGATCAAAGGACTGATAAACTAATCGGCACATAATTATTTTGGAATTTTAGCAAAGCTATTTGTTAATTTGCTTTTTGCAAATTAGAAAAATGAACTAATGCCAAAGAAAAAAAGTAATTCTTCTAATAATATAATTGTTAGAGGGGCGCGTCAGCATAATCTTAAAAATGTTTCGCTGGAAATTCCACGCAATAAACTTGTTGTATTTACAGGGGTAAGCGGCAGCGGAAAATCTTCGCTTGTCTTCGATACAATTTATGCAGAAGGACAGCGCCGTTATGTAGAAAGCTTATCTTCTTACGCACGCCAATTTTTGGAAAGGATGAACAAACCGGATGTTGATTTCATATTCGGAATTTCTCCCGCGGTTGCAATTGAACAAAAAACCGGCGCGCGTAACCCTCGCTCTACTGTTGCAACTAGTACAGAGATTTATGATTTCATTCGCCTGCTGTTTGCACGGATTGGAAAAACTTACTGCTTTAGCTGCGGCAATGTTGTTCTAAAAGATTCTGTTGGAACTGTGAGCCAATGGCTTGAAGCTCAAAACGAAGAAGCAAGATTTTATCTCGGCTTTCCTATTCACTCGCATGAAGGAAGAAGTGTAAAAGAAGAACTTGAACTTTTGAAGAAAAAGGGTTTCTTCAGAGTTTTCGCTAACAAAGCACTTCTTGACCTTAACTCAAAAATCACTCCGCCTAAATCTAAAAAAGATGTTTTTGTTGTCATCGATAGATTCAAAGTAAAAAAAGGCAAAGTACGCGAAACACTTGCCGAATCAATTGAATCCACATTTAAAGAAGGTGAAGGAAGACTTGCAATTATAAATGCAGATACTACAGAAGTAAAAAGTTTTACAAAGTTCTACGAGTGCTGCGCCATACGTTACGAAGAACCTGAACCGCGCTTCTTCTCTTTCAACAACCCATTTGGTGCATGCCCGGTTTGCCAGGGCTTTGGCAAAACAATGGGTTACGAAATTGAACGCATTGTGCCGAATCCTAATTTGAGTATAATGGAAGGAGCAATAGTTCCGTGGCGAACCATTAATCATAGCAAATACCTTCGCGATTTGGTAAAAGCAAACAATGGAAGAATTCCACTTAACGTTCCTTTCAAAGATTTAACTGCAGAACAAATAAGTTTAATTTGGGATGGGTTTGCTTCGTTCCACGGGTTAAACGGATTCTTCAAACATCTTGAAGAAAAAACTTTCAAGATGGGAATCCGCATCATGCTTAGCAAATACAGAGGCTACACAACTTGTTCTGCATGCAGGGGTTCTCGTTTAAGAAGAGAAGCTCTGCAGATTAAAATTGATGACCGCTCGATGTACGATATTGTTTCGATGTCTATTGAACGCGCTCAAATTTTCTTTAAACTTGTTCAGCTTACAGATTATGAAAGAAAAGTTGCGAAACGTGTTTACGATGAAATAGTTAAACGCCTCGCTTTTCTAAATGATGTTGGACTTGGCTACTTAACGCTTGACAGATTAAGCAGCACACTTTCCGGCGGAGAGACGCAAAGAATAAATCTTGCTGCTTCGCTTGGAAGCGCTTTGATGGGAACGCTTTACGTTTTAGATGAACCATCTATCGGTCTTCATCCAAGAGATAATACACGTTTGATAAATATTCTAAAGTTGCTGCGCGATCTCGGAAATACTGTACTTGTTGTTGAGCACGATTCCGAAATGATGAAAGAAGCCGATTTTATCTTTGATATGGGACCAAAAGCCGGTGTTAATGGAGGCGAGATTACTGCTGCCGGAACAATTACAGAAATTTTAGCAAACGAAAACTCACTCACCGGCAAATATCTAAGCGGCAGACTTTCTATACCAATTCCTAAAGAAAGGAACATGGCTGATACTCAATCAATTAAAATTACCGGCGCAAAAGAAAACAATCTCAAAAATATTTCGGTAGAGTTTCCGCTTAAAAAATTAGTTGTTGTAACCGGTGTAAGCGGTTCCGGCAAATCTACTCTTGTTCACGATGTTCTTTACGGTGGAATTGTAAAGCTGAATGGCGGCCATCCGACAAAGATTGGCAAGTTCGATATGATTGACGGCTCCCGCTACATTGATGAAATTGAAATCGTTGACCAATCGCCAATTGGAAAAACTCCCCGTTCAATTCCTATTAGTTACGTTAAAGGTTATGAACTAATACGGGAACTTTACGCTAACACACCGCAGGCAAGAGCACGCGGTTATAAACCGGGTTTCTTTTCTTTCAATGTGCCAGGCGGAAGGTGCGATACTTGCGATGGCGACGGTTATGTAACTATCGAAATGCAGTTTCTTGCCGATCTCTATCTCGAATGCGAAGACTGCAAAGGAACTCGTTTTAATAAGGAAGTAAGAGAGGTTACATACCGAGGCAAAAACATTGTTGATGTTCTCAATATGACAGTTGATGAAGCAGTTGATTTTTTTACCAACAATGAAAAAATTCTCAAAACTCTACGCGTGCTTTCGGATGTTGGTTTGGGCTACATTAAACTTGGACAGCCATCCACTACACTTTCCGGCGGCGAGGCTCAGCGTGTTAAGCTTGCTTATCATCTGGCTATGCAGAAAAAAACTTCCCACACTCTTTTCATTTTCGATGAGCCTACAACCGGACTTCACTTTGACGACATCGGAAAACTGCTAAAATGTTTTCAGATGCTTACAGCAGAAAAAAACTCTGTAGTAATTATTGAACACAATTTAGAAATTATAAAATGCGCCGATTGGGTTATTGATCTTGGTCCCGAAGCCGGCGATAAAGGCGGCGAAATTGTTTGTGTTGGTACGCCCGAAGATATTGCCAATAATGAAAGATCGCACACCGGAAAATTTTTGAAGGAGTACTTAAAATAGTTCATTCATTTCAGATGAGTTTTCTATGAAAAAATTCTTTTTACTTTTTGCCCTCGCTGCGGCTTTATTTGCAGAAGACGGCAGCAGGCTATGGCTTAGATACGACAAAGTTTCGGATGCAGGATTGCTGAAAACTTATTCTCAATTAATCAAGGCTTGTTTCATCGAAGGGAAGTCGGAAACTTTTTCTGCAATCAAAGAAGAGCTTAAAAATGGGTTAAGCGGGCTGCTCGAAAAGAAAGCCGAGTTCAAAAATAGTTTTGCTGATGATGGAATTTTGTTCGCCGGTGTCAGCAGTTCCGAAATGCTAAAGGAATTGAACCTTGAAAGCAAGCTTAGTCAAATTTCTGATGAGGGCTTTTTAATTTTTTCCGCTAAAATCAAAAATAAAACTGACTTCACTCTAAAAATGGTACGATTGTTTGATAAATAATTTTTATATATCAAAATATTTAAATAAATTTCTGAAAGAAAATCCTATCATTATTAAGCTAACAAAATGTTCAGGAAAAGCACAAAACATAGCCATGGGAACTTGTTCAGCTTCTTAAACACACTGCCCTCTAAACAACAAAAACTATTAACTGCTTCAGATAAATACAAATTCTATGAAATCATTTTTTGTTCTATAAACGAAGAAGATTTCTCGGTATTGTTTTCAGAAACAGACAGCCGTCCAAATGCACCTGTAAACGCATTGGTCTCAGCGTTAATACTGATGAACAGATATTCGTGGAGCTATGAAGAACTTTTCAAGAATATCAATTTCAATTTGCTGACCAAAACAGCAATGGGACTAAAATCACTCGATGAAATTCCATTCTGTAGTGCAGCAATCT
The DNA here is from genome assembly GCA_964575995.1 of uncultured Melioribacter sp. GTDB lineage: Bacteria > Bacteroidota > Ignavibacteria > Ignavibacteriales > Melioribacteraceae > Stygiobacter. The sequence continues at coordinate 84,517 of CAZNTN010000015.1, forward strand.
TTAATTTTCAAAATCGGTTGATTAGCTGCCAAAAAGATAAAGACGAATATTCAGCGGACAGATTCAATGTTTGCGGCGTCAACTATAAAAAATTATTCGCGGTTGTAATTACTACCTAAAATTCTAAAACGAAAAACACAAAAAAGTGGCGTAAGTTGTTTGTTTTTATAGTGTTAAAACAGAGAATTTATTATCAACTTTATTTTTTACTTGGTTGTGGAATCATAAAAATGAAACTGCCAGGTAACCAGCCATTTTGTGTTCACTTACTAATAAGCGGGCTATTTAGAGAGGAGTCTTAATTTTTTTAGAAAAACATAACGAAGCACCAAAAATACTTAAATGGACAAAAGATGCTGATACTATCATTACAAAGGTTGATATGTGCCGAGAGGCGTTAGTTACAGTACACTAGTTTAGCTTTTGTAAGGTAAGCCGGAAATATGGCACGGCAGCAATACAGGCACGTTATGCGCAATGCCCACACAAGGACATCATAACAAAGGAATATATATGAAAATTCACTTACTACTACTCATATTGCTGTCCGCTGCATCGATCGTTACCGACACTGCCTTTGCGCAGTCAAGTTGGTTCTTGCAAAACCCCCTTCTCTATGGCGTCTCCTTCATAGACGCCAACACAGGAACGGCGGTGGGAGATCTTGGCACAATTCTTCGCACCACAAATGGCGGTCTGAACTGGACGAGCCAGTTAAGCGGAACGGGAAATCACCTCCGGAGCGTCTCCTTCACCGACGCCAACACAGGTACGGCGGTGGGAGAATATGGTATAATTCTTCGCACCACAGATGGCGGTCAGACCTGGGCAAGTCAGTCAAGCAGAACGATAAATGTTCTCTATAGCGTCTCCTTCATAGACGCCAACACAGGAACAGCGGTGGGAGCAAATGGAACAATTCTTCGCACCACTAATGGCGGTCAGACCTGGGCAAGCCAGTTAAGCGGAACGGGAAATCTACTCCGGAGCGTCTCCTTCATAGACGCCAACACAGGAACAGCGGTGGGAGATGGAGGCACAATTCTTCGCACCACAAATGGCGGTGCAAATTGGGAGAGCCAGACGAGCGGAACGAGCTTGCCGCTCTATGGCGTCTCCTTCACCAACGCCAACAGAGGAACAGCGGTGGGAGATAATGGAACAAATCTTCGCACCACAAATGGCGGTACAAATTGGGAGAGCCAGACGAGCGGCACGGCAAATCACCTCCGGAGCGTCTCCTTCACCGACGCCAACACAGGAACAGCGGTGGGAGCAAATGGAACAATTCTTCGCACCACTAATGGCGGTCAGACCTGGGCAAGCCAGTTAAGCGGAACGGAAAATCTACTCCGGAGCGTCTCCTTCACAGATGCCAACAGAGGAACGGCGGTGGGAGATAATGGCACAATTCTTCGCACCACAAATGGCGGTCAGACCTGGGCGAGCCAGACGAGCGGAACGAGCTTGCCGCTCTATGGCGTCTCCTTCACCGACGCCAACACAGGAACGGCGGTGGGTAGAGCTCAAACAATTCTTCGCACCACAAATGGCGGTCAGACATGGACGATACAGTTTCATGGTAAAGAAGGTCCGGAGTACTAGGGCGTCTCCTTCACAGATGCCAACAGAGGAACGGCGGTGGGATCTTATGGTATAATTTTTCGCACCACAGATGGCGGTGCAAATTGGACGAGACAGACGAGCGGTACGGTGAATGTTCTCTATAGCGTCTCCTTCACCGACGCCAACACAGGAACAGCGGTGGGAGATAATGGCACAATTCTTCGCACCACAAATGGCGGTACAGATTGGACGAGACAGTTAATTGGGACGAATAGGCTCAATGGCGTTTCCTTCACAGACGCCAACACAGGAACAGCGGTGGGAGATAATGGCACAATTCTTCGCACCACAAATGGCGGTACAGATTGGACGAGACAGTTAATTGGGACGAATAGGCTCAATGGCGTTTCCTTCACAGACGCCAACACAGGAACAGCGGTGGGAGATAATGGAACAATTCTTCGCACCACAAATGGCGGTACAAATTGGGAGAGCCAGACGAGCGGCACGGCAAATCACCTCCGGAGCGTCTCCTTCACCGACGCCAACACAGGAACAGCGGTGGGAGGTGCTGGCACAATTCTTCTCACCACAGATGGCGGCGCAAATTGGACGAGCCAGCCAAGCGGAACGACGAATGATCTCTATGGGGTCTCCTTCACAGATGCCAACAGAGGAACGGCGGTGGGAGGAGCTGGCATAATTCTTCGCACAAACACTGCGGGAACTGTTGCTGCACCAGCGGCACCATCACTTGTTTCACCATTCAACGGTGCAACAGGCATTGCCGCCAATCCAACGTTTAGCTGGAACTCTTCTGGTGGAGCTGCTTCGTATCATTTGCAGGTCTCTACTAACTCCGGTTTCACACCACTCGTCTATGACCGGAGCGGCATCACAGGCACATCTCATCAGGTGTATGGTCTTGCCAACAACACGCTCTACTACTGGCGGGTCAATGCTGCGGACGCCGGCGGGACAAGCCCCTATTCCAGTGTCAGGAGCTTCACCACGATTGTCGCCGTACCAGCAGCACCATCGCTTGCTTCACCATCCAACGGTGCAACGGGTGTTGCCATCGATCACACGTTTAGCTGGAGCGCATCTGGTGGAGCGACTTCGT
>CAZNTN010000016.1:0-83660 GCA_964575995.1 uncultured Melioribacter sp.
TACCTTCTTCCTGAGTTTTGACGGGTAGTCGATGCAAGTTTGTAGCTTATTGATTTGTAGGCGCTTAGCTTTTAAGAAAGCCGATTTTACCGCACTAATTATTATTTTGTGCAGGTTATCGATAAGAAAAGTAAAAACAAAATCTGGTTCAATGGCGGTACAAGTCGTCTAACATCAAGGGCATAAATCAAAATCATTAAACACAAGTAGAGACGCATCGAATGCGTCTCCCGCACCGAGTATGTCTCCCGCACCAAATGCGTCTTAGTAATAATATTTGTAATAGTTGAGACGCGTGCGACGCGTCTCTACGTTTAGGAACGGTCTCTGCCACTGATCGGTGGAAAAGTGAGACCGTTGCCTATATTAATTATTCCGTCATTGCTCTATCAAAAGGCACGAGAGTTTATAAAAGAAACCTCTGAACAGATTTCACTTTTCCCGGAAGCAGAGCTAGTTAAGAAATTGAAACTCTTACCGCACTAATTGTCAAAACTTAAAATGCCGCCAGCACTTTACACAGTATTATAACTTAACTAAGCAGCAGATTGCAGTTATGTGTGTTTTATTACTTCGCGGAGTGCAGACTATAGGAGAAATACGAAACCGCAGTTACAAAATTTATGAGTTCAAAGACTTAGCTGAGACTGAAGAAACACTCGATAGTTTGTTTGTATTGAAAGTGGTCCTTTTGTAGTTAAACTTCCTAAAGAACCAGGCAGAGAAAACCGTTATGCACATTTGCTTTGCGGCGAACCTCAGAAAACTGTAGTTGTTAATGAAGCCGACTTAAACAACCGTGCTGTCTTTCTCGAAAAAGAAGTAGATTCATTAAAATTTCACTTTTTAACTCTAAGAACACAATTTGAGGAGTTTAAAGAATTTTTGAATAGAAAAAAATTGAGGCTGCTTTTAATTAAAAAAGACAGCCTCGGTAAAATACTTCTTCACATCTTAATTTAGATCGAAGCGGTCAAGGCTCATTACTTTGTTCCAAGCAGCAACAAAATCGTGCACAAATTTTTCTTTAGCATCATCTTGCGCATAAACTTCTGCTAATGCACGAAGCTGCGAGTTAGAACCAAAAATCAGATCAACTCGTGTAGCCGTCCATTTTATTTCTTCAGTTTTGCGGTCGAGTCCTTCAAACAGACCGCCGGCCTCAGAGATCGGCTTCCATATTGTGCTCATATCTAACAAATTAACGAAGAAATCATTTGTTAACGTTTCGGCGCGTTTAGTAAAAACACCATGCTGCACATTATTTACATTGGCACCTAAAACCCGCAAGCCTCCAATAAGTACTGTCATCTCTGGTGCGCTCAATGTAAGCAGTTGAGCTTTATCAATTAACAGTTCTTCAGCGGGAACAGTAAACTCGGTCTTTAAGTAATTGCGGAATCCGTCTGCTTCGGGTTCAAGAACAGCAAAAGACTCTGCATCTGTTTGTTCTTGTGCAGCATCGGTACGTCCTGGAACAAATGGAACATTAACCGAGTAACCTGCATTTTTTGCAGCGGCTTCAATTGCTGTACAACCGCCAAGAACAATTAAATCTGCCATAGAAACTTTTTTACCATCTTTCCGAGAGCTGTTAAATTCTATTTGAATACTTTCGAGCGAATTTAATACTTTAGCTAATTGATTGGGCTGATTAACTTCCCAATCTTTTTGAGGCGACAAACCGATACGTGCACCGTTTGCACCGCCTCTTTTATCCGAACCGCGGAATGTAGATGCAGATGCCCAAGAAGTTGAAACAAGTTCTGAAATAGCCAGCCCCGAAGTCAAGATTTTATTTTTAAGCTCTGCTATGTCATTATCATCAGCTAATTTATGATCTACTGCTGGAATTGGGTCCTGCCATATTAAATCTTCGGCAGGTACTTCATTACCTAAGTAACGAGATTTAGGTCCCATATCGCGGTGAGTAAGTTTGAACCAAGCTCTTGCAAAAGCTTCTGCAAAAGCCTCTGGATCTTTATGAAATTTTCTTGAAATAGGCTCGTAGATAGAATCAAAACGGAGAGATAAATCGGCGGTAGTCATCATAGGTCTATGTTTTTTTGATGTATCGTGAGCATCAGGAATCATATGTTCCTCTTTAATATCTGCTGCCTGCCACTGCCAGGCACCGGCTGGGCTTTTAACTAAAGACCATTCATAACCAAAAAGCATATCGAAATAGCCATTATCCCATTTAGTAGGATTTGGTTTCCATGCACCTTCAATACCGCTTGTTGTAGTGTGAACACCCTTTCCCGTTCCAAATTTATTAATCCAGCCAAGACCTTGTTCTTCAATAGGTGCTGCTTCTGGTTCCGGCCCAACTAAAGCCGGAGCTCCAGCGCCATGCGCTTTACCAAAAGTATGCCCGCCCGCTACTAATGCTACTGTTTCTTCATCGTTCATTCCCATTCTGGCAAAAGTAACGCGTACATCTTTACCAGATGCAACCGGATCGGGCGTTCCGTTTGGTCCTTCTGGATTTACATAGATAAGCCCCATTTGCACAGCCGCGAGCGGATTTTCTAATTGGCGGTTTCCACTATAACGTTTATCGCCAAGCCATTTATCTTCACTACCCCAATAAATATCTTCTTCAGGCTGCCAAATATCTGCGCGTCCGCCGCCAAAACCAAAAGTTTTAAATCCCATCGATTCTAAAGCACAATTGCCGGCTAATATCATTAGGTCTGCCCAAGAAATTTTGCTGCCATATTTCTGTTTAATTGGCCAAAGCAATCTTCGGGCTTTATCCAAGTTGCCATTATCCGGCCAACTATTTACAGGTGCAAAACGTTGATTTCCGGTGCCGCCTCCACCTCGTCCATCTGCAGTTCTGTAAGTACCAGCACTGTGCCAAGCCATCCTAATGAAAAGCCCGCCATAATGTCCCCAATCTGCCGGCCACCATTCCTGTGAATCGGTCATTAATGAATATAAATCTTTCTTAACCTCTGCTAGATCTAACTTTTTAAATTCTTCAGCATAATTAAAATCTTCGCTCATCGGGCTAGACGATGGTGAATGCTGATGGAGAATTCCCAAATTTAATTGATTGGGCCACCACTCCTTGTTGGTTGTTCCTTTGCCTGCAACGCTTTTTCCCGTTACTGGGCATTTGCTCTCATTACTCATTTCTACTCCTGTTGTTGATTTGAACTAGTATCTTTCTTTTGTTTTCAGCGCTATTTCCAGATGTGTAAACCAAATTTCCAAACTGCTTGTTTATACTAAATAATTAGTAAAAATGTTTTGATAGGAACATGCACGCTTATGTTTTTTTGTAGTCGAACGTTCCATTTACCTGCAGCTTAACATCCTTTACTTTGAAGTTTGGAATTTTCTTCTTCTTAAAATATTGTTCCAGCATCTTGTTAAGGTCATCATCAAAAAAATCTTCGATGTGTTCAGTTTCTTCGCAGTACAAATGATGATGATTTTCTAGAATCGCATCATATCTCATTACATCTTTTTCTGTTTTTACTTTTTTAACTAATCCTTTCTCTACAAAGGAATCTAAGGTTTTATAGATTGTACCAACAGCAATATTAGGATGATTTTTAACCACAAATTCCTTGATTTTATCGGCTGTAGGATGATCTTTTAACGTGTTTAATGCATCTAAAACGGCTAACCTTTGTGGAGTAATTTTAAGATTACTATCCTTAAGGCATATTCGGTGTTTTTCACTTTTCATAGATAATTATTATTAAATAGGAAATATTCTTAGTTAGATTACGCAATTATTTTCAGATTTTCAACTGTTTCTATGTTATGAGTCCATCAAATATTTGTGTATTAATGCTTTGCAAAAAAAAGAAAAATAATTAGCTCAGTTACGAGACTTTGTTAAAATAAATATTATCACTTTCGCAATACGAAAGAATTGCAGCCTGGCTAAGGTTTTGCAGGTTAATCTGTTATGATCATTATCATCTTAAAAATCTTAATCAATCTATGGTAGTGCGGTTTCTACTATGTTTGTTATTGCCGCTAAGTGCCAAGGCACTGAGAAAGAAATGAGGCTTTGCCTCTTTGCAGAATACTCTTTTACATTATAGAATTGCCTGCCTAAGGCAGAGCCTGCCAATGGGTTAAGTAATTCAGGCACTAAAACTTCGAGGCAGAAAAATTGCTGAACGCTGATCGGTTATGATAATATAACTGCCTATTTACAACTTCAAACTTCCTTTCTCATTTACTATATTTGCGCCTAATTTATTAACAGATTCAATGAGGTGTAAAATCGCAAAGGGACAAAAGGAATATACCTCGCCTTTAGGCGGTACGGTAGAAAAGATAGTATCACTCGCAAAGCGTAGAGGATTCGTATTTCAATCATCTGAGATTTATGGCGGATTAAACGGCTGCTGGGATTACGGTCCGCTCGGCGTTGAGCTTTTGAAGAACGTTAAAGAAGAATGGTGGAAAGCAATGACTTACCGCGAAGATGTTGAAGGATTGGATGCATCAATCTTGATGCACGCTCGCGTTTGGGAAGCAAGCGGGCACGTTGAAAACTTTACCGATCCGATGATTGATTGTAAGCAGTGCAAAGCCCGATTTAGAGTTGATACTTTGGCTGAATTAATTTCGGATAAGAATAAGGAGAAAGTGTTAAAAGAATTAGACGCTTCAATACTGCAAGAAGAAGGAACTCTTACAGAGAAATTTGAAAAAATTTTAGACGATCAAACTAATGCCCCAAATTTTCTCAAATTACTCGGCTGCCCACAATGCGGAAACAAAGGTACATTTACTCACCCTCGTAAGTTTAATCTTATGTTCAAAACTTTTTTGGGACCAATAGATGATTCTTCTAACATAATTTATCTACGCCCCGAAACCGCGCAAGGTATTTTTGTAAATTTTTTGAACGTACAAAACTCTAGCCGCCAGAAACTTCCATTCGGTATTGCCCAGATAGGAAAAGCATTCCGCAATGAAATAAACACAAAGAATTTCTTGTTCCGTACAAGAGAGTTTGAACAGATGGAAATGCAGTACTTCTGCAAACCGGGCAGCGATACACAACACTACGAAGAATGGAAAGATAGAAGAATAGCTTGGTTCAAATCGCTTGGAATGACACCGGAAAAACTACGCTTTCACGATCATCCAAAAGATAAACTTGCGCACTACGCTAAGAACGCAACAGATATTGAGTACGAATTTCCATTCGGCTGGGGCGAGATTGAAGGAATTCATAATAGAACAGATTTCGATCTAAGCAGGCATCAAGAATACAGCGGCAAGAACCAGCAATATTTTGATGATGAAACAAAAGAAAAATTCATTCCATACATTATTGAAACATCTGCCGGCGCCAGCCGTTCGTTTATGGCTTTCTTGGTTGATGCTTACTACGAAGAAGAAGTAAAAGGCGAATTACGAAGCGTGCTTCGTTTTCATCCTAAACTCGCGCCAATTAAAGCCGCAATTCTTCCATTGGTTAATAAAGATGGAATGCCTGAAGTTGCTCGCAAAATTGAAGCCGATCTTCGTCCTTACTTGCGAATTTTTTATGATGATAAAGGCGCAGTTGGAAGACGTTATAGAAGAATGGATGAAGTTGGCACCCCGTTCTGCATTACTGTAGACACTCAAACGATGGAAGATCAAACTGTTACCGTGCGCGAGCGCGATTCGATGGAACAAGTTCGTGTTTCAATAGATAAGCTGCTTCTTTTTCTGCTCGAGAAACTCCGCTAAAACAATAGGCGCCTAACGGCGCCTATTGTGCATTAGTGCCTTTAGTCTAAAGTGTTGAATTATTTTCCGCCATTTTCTTTTAGTACGTAAAAATTCAGGGAATGCTTATGAAGAAAAGTTTTATAGAACTGTCCTTATCGTTAATAGAAAAAATTGGAAACAAACTTCCTAATCCAACTACCTTATTTGCTCTTTTTGCCGGAGGAGTTGTTATCCTTTCATGGATTGTTTCGCAATTTAACTTATCGGTAATAATGCCTGGTACTAATCAGGAAATTAAAGTAGTAAGTCTTTTATCTGTAGAGGGACTTCATAGAATTATAAAGAATTTGGTAACCAACTTTACTTCATTTGCTCCATTAGGAACTGTTCTAGTTTCTCTTCTTGGAATTGCAGTAGCAGAACACAGCGGGCTTATTGGCACAGTATTAAGGTTAATAGTAATAAAGGCGCCGAAAAAACTTTTAACATTTGTAGTTGTCTTTGCCGGAATATTATCTAACACGGCAAGCGAAATTGGATATGTGCTTTTGATTCCATTATCTGCTATGATCTTTCTTGCAGTTGGTAGAAACCCAATTGCTGGCTTAGCTGCTGCATTTGCTGGTGTATCCGGCGGTTACAGTGCAAATCTTTTGCTTGGCACTATCGATCCGCTTCTTGCCGGTTTAACTCAAGAAGCTGCACATATAATTGATAGAGCTTACGAAGTGAATGCAGCTGCAAATTATTATTTTCTTTTTGTATCAACTTTTTTTATAGCAGCTACTGGAACGTGGATAACAGAAAAAATAATTATTCCAAGGCTTGGCGTTTATAAAGGCGATGTTAAGGCAGAAGAAATTAAACCGATATCAGCCGATGAAAAACGCGGCTTAATCTATTCTCTTTTAGCTGTTTCTTGTTTTACTATAATAATAGTATTTGGAGTTGCGCCAGCCGATGGTTTTTTGCGTGACCCTAAAGCAAGCTCTATTCTTAAATCTCCCTTTTTAAGTGGAATTGTCGCTTTTATTTTTGCCGGCGGATTGATTGCCGGGCTTGCTTACGGCATTGGCGCTAAAACCATTAAGAAAGATACTGATGTGATTAAGGGAATGACTAAATCTATGGAAACTTTAGGCTCTTATATTGTTCTTGTTTTCTTTGCAGCTCAATTTGTTGCTTTCTTTAATTGGACTAATCTTGGTCAAATTGTAGCCGTTGAAGGCGCTATGTTTTTAAAAGCTTCCGGCTTAGGGCACATCCCACTTCTTCTTTCTTTCATAATAATTTCAGCTTTGATAAATCTTGTAATTGGAAGTGCTTCGGCTAAATGGGCAATTATGGCTCCTGTTTTTGTTCCTATGTTTATGCTGCTTGGTTATTCACCGGAATTGGTTCAGGCTGCTTACAGAGTTGGCGATAGTACTACTAATATTATTTCTCCTATGATGTCTTACTTTGCTTTGATTATAACATTTATAAATAAGTATGATAAAAATGCAGGCATTGGTACTCTTATTGCAACTATGCTTCCATACACTATTGCATTCTTTATTGTTTGGACTTTATTGTTCTTCGTATGGTTTGGATTGGAACTTCCGTTAGGACCGGGATCTGAGTTGTTCTATATGATGCAAAAGCAGCTTTAACATAAATAATGCTCTCTCGTTTTTTGATTTTTTGGTAATATGAAAGTTTAAGCGCTGCTATGCTAAAGTTCTTCTTTACACTGTGCTGACTCTGAAAAGTGTTAAACCAAATTTTCTGCACACATTTGGCAGGCTGCTTAGGAAGATTGGGTATAAAATGCGGTATGAGCATCTGGTCTAGTTGTGCTATTTTAAAAGAAACTCAATCTGAAGCGCTTCGTTGAATATGAACCATATTTTAAAAGCTTCTGTCTATAATTTTTAGCTTTTGCGGCGGATTAAAAAACGCGTTTAATGTAAATCCTTTATTAAGAATCTGCTGTTTACTCTTAACAATGAATTCTTTTACAACTTCAATTCCTAAAACTTTTGTTATACCTGTACGCAGCACTTGCTCCTTTTCTACATAAATTTCTCCTTTGTAAGGAATCATAGGATTAAATTCAAAATCGTTGTCTTTAGCAAAAGGACGGAGAGTTTGTTCAAACTCAGCTGGAACAGAACGCACCAATCCAACTAATTCAAAATTTGGAACTCCATCACGAATGCCTAGAACAATTCCGCCGCTTGAACCTCGGTTAAACACAGCATCTATCAAGAATGTATTTTTATCTTTACTTGGACTGCTAACAATTCCTTTTGAAATCATTTTATAGTTCATCGGGAATCCAAAGACATAAACGAACGAACCCCATTCAAGCTCTGTTGAACTTCCCCAAGTATAATTAAAAGGATGGATGCCTATAACATCTTTCACATCAAACTTACGCCCAAGCAGCGCTACATCTAATGTTCTGTCTTGGGCTATTACATCAAGCTCGCCGTTATCCGGCAGATTTGGAATGTAATTAGTTTGTCTCGACTTGATCGAAATACTTTGCACAAATGAAGAAGCTGAGCCATCGGGATTTACAAAGTATGAGTAGAGTGTATCTGGAAAGCTTACAACATGTGCAACCGTTAGCAGCACTACAGCGCCGTTTGTTACATCAATTATTGTAGCTGTACCGGATGCTGTTCTGCTAAAGCTCACTTCATTAATGGCTTTCTTTCTGAAGTCTATCGAAGGCAGCTCGCGGCGCAAAAATCTGCTTCCATCCGGAAAAACATAGCTTGTATAAAAAGCTATGCTGTTTATCATTCTAACAGAACTGCTTATTTCTTCTAACTGTGCCGATGAGTTTCGATAAGGAAATTCACTATCGTATTTACCATCGTTCAAAGCCGGGTAAACGCTGTCATAAATTGAAGATGATGAGCATGAAATAAGCAGTAAGGAAGCAGCTAAAAAAGTAATAAGTTTTAATAATACTAGCAGTTTCATAATGGCTCCGTAAGAGAAACGCTTTCGTTACAGGCAAATCTAAATTTTTATTTAGCACAAATAAAGCTTTTAATAGTCATTTTCACAACTTCTGAATCCATCGCTACGCAAAGTACTTATAGAAATGTGAACTTGCTGCCGTCTTAAATATTAAAACGAGAGCGATTCCTCTTAATCGGCTCTGCCTTGGGCGCTCGCTAATCTGCAAGCTACGGGCATTTCTCATTAACTTTTTTGCGTCAAGTACTCAGAACAAGTTCTTTTTCGACAAGCATAAATTTTTGAAAACTCTAATGCATAATTTTTTACATTTGATTAGCTTTAGTGCAGTTCTAAAAATTAGTTTTTATACAAATTTAATCCACCATAGCAGGACAAAAGACATTAATATTTTTAGAACCACCCCTTATTGTAAGTAAATAACTATTTGAAAAAACTAAGCCAAAAGTGAATATATGGCAGAAAAACTAAGAGCAGGTAGAAACAGAACATTAACTGTAATTGATGAAGAGAAAGTTACACTATCTGATAAACTAATCAGATTAACCAGCAATACTTCATTTGAATTAAAAGACGTTTTAGATAAAACAATTCTGGGTAATTTTTTTGAGGCAATTGATAAAATACCAAAACAGTTTGCAGACTTAATAATTATTGATCCACCTTACAACCTGTCTAAAAATTTTAATGGATACATATTTAAATCGCTCAGCAATGATGGGTATTTAGAATATCTTCGGTCTTGGTTCTCTAAAGTAGTTTCGGTACTAAAACCAAATGGCTCATTATATATTTGCGGCGATTGGAAATGTACTTGGGCTTTACAGAAGGTTATGGAAGAGAATTTGACCGTGATGAATAGAATAACTTGGCAGCGTGAAAAAGGGCGTGGCGCAGAATCTAACTGGAAAAATGGGATGGAAGATGTTTGGTTTGGCGTGAAAAACTCCAAAGATTATTTTTTTGATGTTGACTCTGTGAAAATGAAAAGGAAAGTTATTGCTCCTTACAAGGTTGATGGCAAACCAAAAGATTGGACCGAAACTGAAGATGGAAATTTTAGAATTACCTATCCCTCGAATTTTTGGGATGACATAAGCATTCCTTATTGGTCAATGCACGAGAATACAGACCACCCGACTCAAAAACCCGAAAAACTTATTGCTAAGTTTATTTTAGCAAGCTGTCCCAAAGGCGGTGTTGTTTTCGATCCATTTTTAGGTTCAGGTACTACATCTGTTGTTGCAAAGAAACTTCGTAGGCATTTTGTTGGAATTGAGATTAACGAAGAATATGCTGTCTGGGCTGAAAAAAGACTTATTAACGCAGAAGAAGATAATTCGATTCAAGGTTATGTTGATGGTGTGTTTTGGGAAAGGAACACACTAAAAATTCAGAAGAAATCCGTGCAAAAAACTAACGGTAAGGTTTCAGAAGGAAAGAAGAAAGGAAAGGAAGAAGAAAACAGTAAAACATAGGGCGAAAAAAACCAGCAATATTTTGATGATGAAACAGAAAATAACTATACCATACATTATTGAAACATCCACCGGAGCCAGCCGTTCATTTATGGAGTTCTTGGTTGATGCTTACTATGAAGAAGAAGTAAAAGGGGAAATGAGAAGCGTACTTCGTTTTCATCCTAAACTTGCGCCGATTAAAGCCGCAATTCTTCCTTTGGTAAATAAAGATGGAATGCCTTAAGCCGCGCGCAAGATTGAAGCCGATCTTCGTCCTTAATTAGTTGCTCCTTAGAAAGCGAAAAAACATTATCCCTAAAATTCTAAAACGAAAAACAGAAAAAGTGGCGGAAAAACGACTGTTAAAAGTTGCAAGTGCTAAATAAATTGCACTCAAAATCTTGCAGAAAAATACAAACGATGAGATCAGATGAAAGGGGGTTCCCACGATCTAAACCAGCAGAGTTTTCTCTATCAAGGGCTAATCATGGGAAAGCAGCTATGGAAAAAGAAGTGGTGACTATACAGAAGAATAATAGACCAATGCACAAAGAAAACCGAAGAAGATGTTGAGCAGCGTTAGAGCTATTAGCGAAAGCCCAAGAAACTGTTAATGGCGCAGAGATTTAGAAATCATCCTAAGAACAAGAAAAAGCCATACAAGCTGAAAGGATGCTCAAGACAATTTCCGGGGACGCCTTGTGCGAGAGCTTGAATGAAAATTAGCTTCGGAACAAAAAGAGAAATACGAAGCAAAGCTAAAAATATTCAACCGAATATTGGCACAAAAGAATAGCTGCAAAAGACGAATGTGAAGAGTTACGAGGAGTACGTCCAAGTCTTGCAATAGCTGACAGAGGATACAAAGGCAAGACAAAAATTGGAGAAACAGAAATTCTGATTCCCAAGCCACCAAATAAATCAATGAGTCAATATGCTAAGAAAGAAATATGGTAAAGATTTATTTAGAAGAAGAGCAGCGATAGAGCCGGTGATTAGTCATCTTAAAACAGATAACCGGTTGTCAAGAAACTTCTTAAAAGGGTAGTGGCTTGATCAAAAACACACTTCTTTGCTGCCTTATCTAACAGTGTTTTATGCCCGGCTCAAGCAACAGAAGTTATAGTTTCGATGCACCTAAAACTAAATCTCGATCCTTGTAATTACTCCATGAAGTTTATGATATGGTAGTTCTATAAACTGCACAAAGTTTGGAGTAATTCGTTTAATGAAAGCAAAGATTTTTAAGTAAAATCTTTTTGCTTTAATATCATCAACACCATAAAACATAACTTTAGGATCTATATCCGTTTCTTTTAGCAGCTTAGGAACATCTAAACGCTCCATATAACCAATTTGAATTTCAAAGCCGGAAAGACCTTCAGCAATATCAGGCACATATAGTTTATGAATTCCACGAGGCGAGTCTGTTGTTACAACAGAAACGAGTACATTGTCTTCATAAAGAATGCCTCCTCTTAAAGTACAATGCACCATATACGGAGGAATCATATCTAAACTTTTAGCAAAGAAAAGCGCCGTGCCAGGCAGTAATTTACCGGAGCTGTAAATCTGTTCGTAACTGACTAAATAAGTATCTATAGGCAGTGAACGAAATGAACGATAGATTGCTTTGTTGCCTTTTGTCCAAATATAAATTACTACAAAAGGAACAGCCGCAATAATAATAGACCAGTAACCGCCGTGTGGAATTTTTGTAAATACAGAAAGTAGAAAAGCTATGTTAACTACAAACACAATAGATGCGATTATTACTTTGAACCTCGATTTCTGCTTTGTGTAAATCCATAGTATAAATACCGTACTAACTGCCATAGTTGCAGTTACTGCAAACCCATAAGCAGCCGCCAGATTATGAGATTTTTTGAAAATCAAAATGATAAAGATAACAGCAGCTAATAAAAGCCAATTAACAGAATCAATATATATTTGAGATTTCAAATGTGAAGAGGTGTACTTAACTCTTGTAAGGGGAAAGATATGTGTTCTAATTCCTTGATATACAAGCGAAAAGACTGCACTTATCAACGCTTGTGATGCTATTATAGTTGCAAGTAATGTTAAAATTAAAAACGGAACGTATAGATACTCTGCCTGCCCCTTAACCATAGAAAATAAAATATTTGCTTTCTGATTGAACCCAGCGCCTTCGTTTATTATATATGCGCCTTGTCCAAAATAATTAATTACCAGCCCAATAAACACAAAAATCCAAGCTTTGCGTATCGGCTTTTTTCCTAAATGTCCCATATCTGCGTACAAAGCTTCGCCTCCTGTTGCACACAATATAACTTCCGAAAGAACTATAAAACCGGCAAGCCCGTTATTCATCAAGAATTGTATCCCGTAATGGGGGCTTAAAGAAAAGAAAACCGACGGATTATTAATTAGTGAAAAAAATCCGGTTACAAAAAGTGAAGAGAACCACAAAACCATAATTGGACCAAAAGAGGAGGCAACCTTGTCTGTTCCTTTGGACTGAATGGCAAAGAGCATAATTGTAATTATTATTGTGATCAACACAATCGTATCAACGCTTATTTCTCCCATTCCCGGAATTAACTGCAATCCTTCTACGGCAGATAAAATACTTATTGCTGGAGTAATAACACCATCTCCCATTAAAAGAGAAACTCCCACATAACCCATAAAAGTTACAAACGCAATAGATTTTCCCTTTTTCAATTTGCCGTGTAGAATTTCTTTCAATACAACAATTCCGCCCTCCCCTTTGGAATCAAGATTCATCGCTAAGAAAGTGTACTCTAATGTAACCAAGATTATTAAAGTCCAGAACATAAGGGATAAAATTCCGAGTACATTCTCAGGTGTAGGCGCTGTAAATAGAAAAATTACACTCAAAGTATAAATTGGGCTTGTTCCAATATCCCCGAATACAAGTCCCATAGCTTTAAGTACTTCGCTAAAGCTGGTTTGGTCAGATTTTTTGTGAGCCATTAAATGTGATGGATTAAAAAATTTTTTAGCCGAAAATGGCAGTGTATATAAGGTAGCCTATAATATAAAGGATGCTGATGCCGATAATTCCCATTAAAAAATAAAACCCGAAGTTGCTTACAGTATTTTCTTTTTTATTCTCTTCCATAGTTTCTCCATTTTTAGCAATACTAAGTAATTACTGAGATGATGCTATGCGAAGATAATTATTTTTCGCAATAGTAGAAACGTTTTGTTCTACATAAGGCTTCTTGCAACATTTTCTAAAACATTTTTTCTAATTGGTTTGAGAATAAAATTTGATTGATTATTTTGCCCCAACTTTTGCCGAATAGAATATATGAACGAACCTACAAAAAAAACCGAGCTGATAAGAGGATTAGGCTTAACTGCTGCAATGATGTTAGTAGCAGGCTCAATGATTGGTTCTGGAATATTCCGTAAACCCGCAACTATGGCGGGGCAATTAGGCGTACCAGAACTTTTAATTTTTGTTTGGATTGCCGCCGGCTTGATTACTCTTATTGCAGTACTTGTAAATGCAGAAATTGCTGGTATGATTGATGCAACTGGCGGACAGTATGTTTACTTCAGAAAAATGTACGGGGATTTCACCGCTTATCTATACGGCTGGTCTATTCTTTCGGTTATTCAAACCGGAAGCCAAGCTGCAATTGCTTTTGCTTTTGCTGAATACCTCGGTTACTTTATCAAATACCCTCAGTTACCTAAGGCTTGGCAGGAGTTTGCTTTGTATATGCCTCTTGTTGGAAACATACATCCATTTGCAGATTTTGGGACTAAAGCTGCCGCCATAACCGTTACAGCATTTTTAACCGGAGTTAATTACGCTGGAGTAATTTTTGGCGGAACCGTGCAAACTGTTGTAACCGTTATAAAAATTACCTCCATATTATTAATAACATTTTTACTGCTGTTACTTGGTAACGGAACTTTAACAAACCTATATTCTGGTACTGCCTTATCTCAAACATCATCTGTAGGTTTTATTAGTATGCTCGGATTATCTTTTGCCGGCGCTTTCTGGGCTTACGATGCTTGGAACAACATTACATTCGTATCTGGAGAAGTAAAAAATCCAAACAGAAATGTTCCATTAGCACTTTTCTACGGAACGTTGATTGTAATTGCTGTTTACGTTTTAATTAACATTGCTTTTTTGTATGTACTTCCTATCGATGAAATGGCAAGCTCTCCACTAGTAGCAGCATCTGCAGCAGAAAAAATTTTTGGAACAAGCGGAGCTTCTCTAATCTCTATTGCAGTTATTATTTCTACATTCGGAGCGTTAAACGGAAGCATTCTCTCTACGGCACGAGTTCCATTTGCAATGGCGCGGGCAAATCTATTCTTTACAAGATTAGGAAATGTTCATCCTAAATTTGGAACTCCGCACACGGCTTTACTTGTACAGGGCATTTGGTCCTGCGTACTTGTACTTTCCGGTTCGTTTGATATGATTACAGATTATGTAATTTTTGCTTCGTGGCTTTTCTATTTGTTAGGTGCGTTCGGAGTTTTTGTGCTTCGTAAAAAAATGCCCAGCTTTCCACGCCCGTACAAAGTTTGGGGTTATCCATTTACTCCTGCAATCTTTGTTGTTTTTGCATTTCTATTCTTAGTCAACTCAATTGTTTCCAATACACAAAACGCTATGATGGGGCTTATACTTGTTTTAAGCGGACTTCCATTCTATTACTTCTGGAAGTATAAAAAGAAATGAGAATTGGAAATAGCTTCTGGGACAGTGCTTATACAAAAAGGAAATAAAGATAATATGCCATAATAAACAGCATAGTTCCCCCAACCAATATAATTAACAAAGTTAGATAACTCATTTGGTTCATCTTGTTTTTGGGCTCTTCGGTATGCTTGCTTTCGTTAAAAGCCATTATTCTAATTCTTCTGCTATAAATGCTTGGTTGTAAAGTAAAAGTGAGTCTTTTATAATTCTGAATGCTTCTTCTTTGCCAACAATTTTTTCTACTACTACATTTTTGTGCTCAAGTTTTTTGTAATCTTCGAAAAATCTTTGCAACTGAACTGTTGTGTGCGGCGGCAAATCCTTTAAGTCGTCTATATGATTAACCGAAATATCGTTTTTGGCTACTGCAATTATCTTTTCATCCTTCTCCATATTATCAACCATCTCCATTACGCCAATAACTTTAGCTTCAATAATGCAAAGCGGATCAACATCTACTGAGCAAATTACTAGAATGTCTAATGGATCGCTGTCATCTCCAAGTGTGCGTGGTATAAATCCATAATTAGCCGGATAAAATACAGACGAAAAAAGCACGCGGTCCAATTTAAGCAAGCCGCTTTTTTTATCTAATTCATATTTTGCCTGCGATCCTTTTGGTATTTCTATTACAGCGTTAACAATATGTGGAATATTTTTTCCGGGACTTACGTGATGCCAAGGATTAAAATGAAGTTCTCGTGTGTCTATCATTAATATTAATTATTCCGTTAATAAAAAAAGAGTGCAGAGATTAATCTGCACTTAATACTCTTAAAATTTTCTTCATGTCATTATCATTTGGGTTGTTTTTTAATACTCTCTTTGCATAGCTAATCGCCGCATCGTTATTACCTGCCGAAAGATGGCACGAAGCAAGCATTCTGAAAACATCCAAGCTCGGTTTTAACTTTTCTACTTTGTTTAGGTAAGGAATTGCACCAGCCCAAGCCTTTTTAACCATCATTCTTGAAGCAAGAAATGAGTAAGCTTCTAATAATTTGTCTTTGTGTTCTGCTTCATGATCCCCTATCAATTCAATCATTTCTTTGTAAGTATCAGAAGCTCGTTCTAAAGAATCCAGTCCTCTATATGCTTGAGTCAAAAAATAAACTGTACTAAGTTCTTTTGGATTTAGAGAAATAGCTTTTAGCAAATTTACCTTTGCCTCTTCAAGTTTTTCCAGTTGGAAATATGCAAAGCCCATGTATCTAAATGACTGCTCGTGCAAAGAATCGGCAGCGGTCTTGGCAGTAAAATATTTTACAGCTCCTTCATAATCTTTCTGACGGAAGAAATTAGTGCCAAGCTCAAAATAAATGCTGCTGCGTGTACTATCTAAACGTATAACTTTTTCAAAATACTGCATTGCTGTTGCGTTATCATTTATAATTTGGAAAGTACGCCCCACCCTTTCCAATTCGTTTACAGATAACAAGGAATCCGGAACTTGTGCATAGAATTTTGCTGCATCATCAAATTTTTTGAGCTGAAGAGATGCCGTTGCAACATATTTATTAATAATTGGTGTGGCTCCGTATAGTTCAACAGATTTTTGACCATACTCGTAAGTTTTTTCCCAGTTTCTAGCTTCAAAAAAAGACCTGGTAATGTTTTCATAAGATTCTTTGGACTTGTCGAGCTTTAGATAGCTTTCATACATTTTGGCAGCATCTGCAAAAAGCTTGGCTTTAAATAAAATGTTGCCTGCATCCAAAAATGCTTTGGCGTTAGTTGGATCTATGGCTTGTATTTTCAAATACTTGTTTATTGCATCTGTAAATTTTCTTTGTTTTATAAATAAATCTGCAGTTTTAAATTTTAGATTAATATTAAGCGAATCCGTTTTTTCTGCTTCCTCGTAGTTGATGATGGCGAGTTCGGTAACTCCCATTTTGGCGTATGAATCACCTAAATATTCATAAATCTTAGGGTCAAAATTAACTTCTCTAAGTTGAATGAATAATTTATTTGCATTTGTTGCATCATCTGCATCCAGCAATTCTTTTGCAAGAGTGAACGCTGTTTTGTAATCCTTTTTGTCAAATGCTTTTTGAGCGGTTGCAAATTTGTTTTGTGCACTAACTACATTAACCGCCAGAAAAGCGATCAACAAAAGAAGGGTGGTTCGTTTCATTTTAACCTCGTCATCTTATTGTATCTTATTGGAACTGTTGCCGGACCAAGATCGTGTGCAAGAACTATTTTCTGACCTGGATTACTTGTCATAAAAGTTGAAAACCCAGACCCGAGGCCAATTCCTATTTCGTTTAAAAATATATAACACACTCTTATTAGAGGATATTCTCCATTAGATAAATAACCGGCTACAGGCTCTATATACTCTCCGCCGGTAATTGATCTATCATCTGTACCTACTCTTAAAATTTTAATTCCTTTGGATTCACGCGCTATATTTAATCCAACTACACCTATAGAATTTTTATTTTTGATTACGCTGCTCACAACATCTGTCTCGTTTGATAAAATAAAAGCGCCGCTTGGTTTTTTGCTTTCCAGCAATTCAACTTTTAAGTTTTCATAAACGCCTGAGTTTTGATCCGGTATAAACACTCTATATTTCTTACTATTACCGAGCAGCAGTTGTTTCAATTCTGTTGTTGTTATTCTAGCTGCGGAGTGATTCGTATCAACTATAACTGTAAGACCGTCAAAACATAATTTCATCACACGAATTTTTAAGTTTGTTTTTTGAATAAACTGGCTTTCTTCTTCATTAATACCGCGAGAGCTTACAAACATTTCTATCTCGCCATTAAGCATTTTAACTATGCCTTCGCGTGCTTTCAGTTTTTCAACAGCAATTTTTGATTGTGGGTAAAGGGAAACAAATGTATCTCTTTGCGCTTTTACCATAGAGTAAAGAGATTCATCTGCATAGCATATTAACTCTCCTTTTATAGCCGTTTCCTTCGGCAGGGGCTTGCATCCAGAATTAATAAACAAAAACAGAGTGAAAGTTGAAAGAAAGAGGAGTTTAATCATTAGTATCTTCATAATTATCTCTTTGTCGACTCTTAAAAGATATTATTGCTATTCTATAGAACCCATAAAGAATCATTACCACCCCAAAAATAATTTTGACGCTCTCATCTATAGTAGTTGGGAATAGGTCTGTAACTATTACAGCTATTCCCAACGCAATAAATAATACGCCGGCAGTATAACCAATGTAAACCATCAGCTTCTGCATATTCATATTAGTTTTGTCCTTCCAAAGTAAATCTGTAAGGGAGTACAATCCAAACAGCAATTGGGTGCTGGTTTTGTAGAGCGGGTGTAAAAGCGCTCCTCATAGCAGCGTCAATTGAAACTTGGTTGAAAAGTTCAGAATCCGATTTGATAACAACTGCTCTTTTCGGTCTTCCTTCTTTATCAACTAATACTTTAACAAAAACTTTTCCGGTAATACCTGCACGTTTAGCAATTTCTGGATATTCTGGGGAAACTTGACGAACCATTTCCGGCAGTTTTTCAACGGCTGTAAAAGCGTTCATATCCGGGTCTTCATCTTTAGGCGGTTCTTCAATTGTAATATCCTGAGTAATCTGAGCACCGCTTGTTAAATCTTCGGCTAAGGCAGGTGCTTGCTGCTGAGCTAATTCGGTTTGGGAAGCAATCACTTGTTCTGGCGGAGCTTCTTCATCTGGAACCGGAACTGGAACGCCTACTGTAGGAGCTGCAACCGGACCTGCAACCTGAATTTGAGGTGCTACGTTTTCTATTGATGGCGGCGGACCTAAGTCGCTATAATTTATTTTCATTCTTACCACAGGAGTTCCATCAACTTCAGCACGAGAAAGAACTTCTGCTAAGTAGTAAGAACCAATCAAAAGAAGATGAATAAAAATAGCGAGCGCCACACCAATGATGTAGTTGCGGATGTAAATGGCTTTATGTTCTAAAAAGCCATACACCTTATTTTGTTCTAATGCTGCTGTTTGTGCCATTTTTGTCTCCTCCTTAAGTAGCTCTTGCCATTTCTTTTTTGTCTATATCCGTTATTGGAGCCAATGCATAACGGTCTAAACCTACAACGCGTAATTCATCAATTATATCTATCATCATATGATATTTTGCTTTCTTGTCTATTTTAATAAGAACATTAAATCTAGGGTTTTCTGTTCTCTTGTTTTTTAAGAACGCATTCATTTCTTCCCACTTAATTTTTTGTGGTACTTCAAATCCAACATTCCAATACATCTGCATGTTTTCATCAACGCGCAGAGTTAAAAGATTGGATTCACCAACTTTAATATCCACATCTTTAGGAGGAAGGTTTATTTCGAGCGTTTGTGGCAAACGGAAGACTGTAGTTAACATAAAGAATGTTAACAATAGAAACGCAATGTCAACCAAAGGAGTCATATCAAGATTAATGCTAACTCTCTTTTTTGGCTTACGTTTGCTAAATTTACGCTGCCGTTTCTGTCCGCCACCATCGCTTACTGCGCCACCGGCCATATTAATCTCCTGTTTTAACTTTTAACTTCAAAATTTGTAACCATGTTAAACCTTGTAATCTTAACTTGCTCAAGAATATTCATTATATCTTCAATAACGCCATATTCTGCAGAAGCATCGGCTTTAACAATAGTTCTAAGTTTAGGGTTTGCAATTCTTGCTTTCATTAAAGTTTCTCCAAGCTCTTCCTTTTTAATTGGGCTTGCTTGTTTGTACTTAAATTCAGTACCAAACATTCTGTCCATCATAATTTGAGTGTCGAATCCCATCCAAATTGCTCCGTTTTTTTCAACAAAAACCAGCATAGTATTAGATTCAGGAAGTTTAATTTCCGAGTGAGACATTGGGTAAATAACTTGCACATCTTCCTGTGGTTTGAAAGTTGTTGTTAACATAAAAAACGTTAATAGCAAGAACGCCACGTCCACAAGCGGAGTCATGTCTATACGTATTGCGACTCTTTTCTTTTTAATGCGCGGCATTAATTACCTCACTTAGTTTTTAATAATTGCATTACGTTGTAGTTAGCTTCATCTATCTGGAATGTGAATCCGTCAACTTTATTAACAAAGAAGTTGTAAAAAACGATACCCAAAATAGCTGCAAAAAGACCGCCTGCGGTATTTATAAGCGCTTCGGAAATACCGGTTGATAGCGCGATAGCATCTGGTGCGCCGGATTGAGCAAGAGCACTGAACGCACGAATCATACCGATTGTTGTACCAAGAAGACCTGCCATTGTAGCGATAGAAGCGATTGTAGAGAGAGCAATTAAATTCTTTTCTAAAAGAGGAGTTTCGAGCATTAAAGTTTCTTCAACTGCGCGCTGAACTTCAATTAATTGTTTTTCTTTATCAATAGATGATTTATCTGCTGTAACTTCTTGATAACGTGTAATAGCCGATTTAAGAACGTTTGCAACTGATCCTCTTTGTTTATCGCATGCTGCAACTGCTTCGTCTAATTTATCTTCTCTAATTAAATCTACTACATTCTTAAAGAATTTTGGAATTGGTTGTTTTCCAGCTGCTTTTTTTAGTGTAAGGAATCTTTCAATTGTTATTGCAATTACCATTATTGAAAGACAAATTAATAATGATACAATTGGACCGCCTACATAAGACATTCCTAAAAAGTTTCCTGCATATGGAACATGTCTTGTTCCCTTTGTTGCATAATCAGCAAAGTTTGAAGGATTTCCTAGAATGAATTCGAATATAGCGTAGGAAACCGCCATAGCGATAACGAATAGAATCATTACAAAACTAGATTTTTTCATGTGTGTTGCTCCTTGTTATTTATTGTGTTCTGTTTATTATATGAAAAAAACGTGCCATACGGCTTTTTACGAAGAACGTGTTAATTAGGCGCTAAAAATGGGGCTTTAGTCGGAATTATACAACTATTTTTTTCATAATGAAATGAAGGGGCTTTCATTTTGAAATAGGCTATGCGGTTATAATCCATACATTTTTCTCTTACGCCACAATGTGGTTTCCGATATTCCTAATATTCTGGCGGCTTCTTTTGTAGTTGTAGCCATTTTTAATACATCCATTATATGCTGCCGTTCAAGCTCATCAATTTTTTGAACGGTTTGAGTAAGTGTTTTGGGTTTGAAAACATTAATTTCTTGAGGGAGGTGTTCAGGTAAAACAATGTTGTTTTTTGCAAATACGAGCATTCTTTTAACTGTAGTTTCAAATTCGCGAACGTTACCCGGCCAGTCATACTCCATCAGAAGTTTTTTAGATTCTTCGGCAACGGTAATTTCTCTGTTTGAGCCGTAGCGCAGAACAAAATTTTGCAGCAGTGTTTCAATATCATCTTTTCTTTCTCTTAGAGGTGGAACTCGAAGTCTTATGCCAACAATTCTATAATAGAAATCTTCGCGTAGAACTCCGCTTGCTAAATCGTTTTCAATTTTTCTGTTAGTAGCGCTTATAATTCTTACATCAACTTTTCTGGTTATACTTTCGCCAACACGTTCAAACTCCATGTTTTGCAGAAAGCGTAAAAGTTTAACCTGCATCTGTTTGGGAATATCGGCTACTTCATCTAAGAACAGTGTTCCGCCGTCTGCTAAATCTAATCTTCCTAATCTATCTTTAATGGCGGTTGTAAAAGCTCCTTTAACATGTCCAAACAATTCACTTTCAAAAAGATTTTCTGGAATAGCCGAGCAATTGATTGCAATAAAAGGATTGTCTTTTCTATTTGAATTAGAGTGGATAAACTTAGCAAGCAGTTCTTTACCCGTACCGCTTTCTCCCTCAATAAGAACAGGTATATCGCTGTTGGCAACTTCTTTAGCTGTGAGCAATACTTGTTTTGTCTGAGGATTTACGGTTATAAAATTTTCG
The DNA here is from genome assembly GCA_964575995.1 of uncultured Melioribacter sp. Lineage (GTDB taxonomy): Bacteria > Bacteroidota > Ignavibacteria > Ignavibacteriales > Melioribacteraceae > Stygiobacter. Next base: position 21,729 of record CAZNTN010000016.1, read on the forward strand.
TCTATAAATGGCTGTTCTAACTGTTCTGCCAATCCGCGTGCATGCTTTACAAGGCGGTGATGCTCAAAAGATTTTTCGACTATATGCAAAAACTCTTTGTGAGTAAAGGGTTTGCTGATATAATCGTGTGCACCTTTTTTAATTGCTTCAACGGCGCTTTCTATAGAACCGTGAGCGGTCATCAAAACGATAGTTGTATCCGGAGAGTTTTTCTTAATTTCAACGAGAGTAGAAATACCATCAAGCGGCTGCATTTTAAGGTCAACAAAAGCGACTTCAAAGAAAACTTCTTTTGTTCTCTTAACTGCATCAATAGGATTTGAGAAAGCCTCTGGGTTGTAACCATGAGAAAGAAGAGCGAGCTCAATTGTTTTGAGAATATTTATTTCGTCATCTACTACTAAAATTCTGTTAATCTGCATTATGCTGCCGGTAATTTAATTTGAAAAATGCTTCCCTTGCCCAGCTCGCTGAAGGCTTTAATTTCACCGCCATGAATTTCTATAATTTCTTTTGCTATTGAAAGTCCAAGTCCAAGACTTCCCGGCGCTGAGTCGTCAATTTGAATAAACTTATCAAATACTTTCTTAAGGTTAGCCGGACTTATTCCAATTCCAGTATCGGAAATTTCGATGAATAAATCATCTTCCTTTTTTATGAATTCTACATTAATATCTCCGCCGTTGGGTGTAAACCTGAGCGAGTTGGAAACAAGGTTTTCAACTGCGCTCATCATGCTGATTATATTGCCGTTGATTTTACAGCCGTTGCTTTTATCAATTATTTCCAGTTTAATATTTTTTTCTTTTGCTTGAATCGAAAACTTTTTATTAATGTGTTCTGAAAGTTTAGCTGCTTCAAAGGTTTCAAATTTGATTTTTCCTATGTTGGCTTCAAGTTTGGTGAGCTCTAAAATTTCGTAAACAAGTTTATTAAGCCTGTCATAGTCTTCCTTCATCGAAACAATAAGATCGTGCTGTTTTTCATTTACGCTGCCAACAACACCATCTTCAAATAAACCAAGCGCCATTCCCATAGAAGTAAGAGGAGTTTTAAGCTCGTGAGATACTTTAGCGATGAACTCGCTTTTCATTCTATCAAGTTCTTGATACTTTGTTACATCGTTAAAAACAAACACTGTTCCTTGTGTTTCGCTTTCAGGAATATCTAAGCTTGCGGCTATTACATTAAAATATTTTTGATTTCCTTGACTGTCTTTAATGCTTATAAAATCTTCTTTCTTTGCCGGTAAATCATTCTTGTTTTGAGCTCTGGCTTTAGTTCTTTCGCGTTTAAGTATTTTTTTTATTTCTGAGTTCTTAACTGCTTTCTCGCCAAAGACTTCGTTAAAAGACTTATTGGATAGCAAGACCTTGAAATTATCATCAACCATTAAGATTGGCTCATTAATTCCTTCTATAAGTAATTCGGATTTTCTTTTTTCATAAAGTATCTTGTTCAAATTCATTTGTTCGTAACGTTCAAGTCGTTCGCTCATTTTGTTAAATTCATCGGCAAGGTTGTTTATCTCGTCAGAGTTTTCATCTAATTCAATTCTTTCGCTAAAATTTCCTACAGCTATGTGCGAAACCGATTTTCTGAGCTTTGTAATAGGTTTAACAATGTAATTTGAGAACTTTGTACCAAAAACAAAACTAATAAAAATTGCACCGAGCAGAATAAACAAAATTGTAATTGCTGCTGTTTGGGTTATAGTCTTTACATTTTGAACGGATTCTTCGAGCGAGTAATGATTTAGAATAAGTATTCTGTTGCACATACCTTTAATTTTTTGCAATTCTGTTATCAAATTTCCAAGGTCAACTTTTACTCGTGGTGCTTCTCCGCGCAGAAAGATTCTGAAATCAAGTTTATCTATATTCTCTTTAAACCTGTTTAACTCTACCTGCATTTCATCTAATATTTTTTCCTCCTCGTCTGATAGGGTAAGCTCTTTGGTTTTTAGGTGCCAGTAAAAGAACTCGTATGTGCTCTTCGAGAACAAACTATCGCCGCGGCTGAAATCCTGGTTGAACATTATAATTACTGCTTCTACTTGTTCATCTAACGACCTGCTCATGTTATCGGCATAAATAATTACCGAATAGTTATCTTGCATCGTTTGCTTGATGTACTCGTTAAATCTGTAGAAGTTATAAATACTCCACAGAGTTGCAAGAAACATAATCATCAATATCACCATAAAGCCAAGTAAAATTTTACTTCGCAGTGTAGTTGTAAAAAGATTTATCATTGCCATACTATTTGTTGCAGTAAAAATACTTTATTGTATGGGCTAATGAAACATTTATTCTGGAGTTATTATGTTGGTGTAAAGTCTCAGAAAAATGTTTTTAGTGTAATTCTGAACCTGCTTTCCGGCAGTTGAGCCATAACAAGCTTAGTCTTGAATAGAACACAAACAGATATTATTTTCAGAAGTGCATTGTTGCATTTGACTTTTATCCAGTCAAACTCAAATTTGCAGATGAATATACAGTTGCGTTTGTAGATTATTTGCCGCCTACCCGCCAAAGAGCGGACGGGCTTCTTTATAATCTCTGCAATTACAGAAAGAGCTTAGTACTTTTTGCGGTCAGCGTATAAAACAATATTTTCGCTAAACATTGAGTAAAGGCAACACATAAACATTTTTAATAACCAAAGGAAAACAATGAACGAAATATTAATTTTACTAATAATTGGGTTTACTGCCGGACTTTTAAGCGGAATGGTTGGAGTTGGCGGCGGAATTATAGTTATACCAATGCTTGTGGCTTTTCTCGGGTTCACGCAAAAAGAAGCACAGGGCACTTCGCTTGGGCTTCTGCTTCTTCCAATTGGCATTTTTGCTGTAATGAATTATTACAAAGCCGGATATATCAGCATAAAAGCAATTGGTATAATGACTATCACTTTTGTTATTGGAAGCTATCTTTCATCGAAAGCTGCAGTTGGGTTGCCGGACCATTTAATCAAAAAAGTTTTTGCAGTGTTTCTTCTTTTAGTAGCGCTTAAATTGTTTTTTGGCAAATGAAAAAACTATCACGCTCAAGTTCGGTATTTATTGCTCTGCTTGTAACTTTCATGTGGTCAACATCGTTCATCATTATTAAACTTGGGTTGTTAGAAATTCCACCTATTACTTTTGCAGGATTGCGCTACACTATGGCGTTTATGTGTCTGCTTCCTTTTGCTTTAAGAAAAGAACGCATTGAAGAAATTAAAAAAATTGAAAAACGTGATTGGCATAAACTAATTTTACTCGGATTTACTTTCTACACATTTACACAAGGAACGCTGTTTCTTGGTCTTTCGCTGCTTCCATCTGTAACGGTAAGCTTAATACTAAATTTTACTCCGGTTCTTGTTGCCATAATGGGAGTTTTTCTCTTATCGGAAAAACCATCTTCCAAACAGTGGTTCGGCGCGCTTCTATTTATTGCAGGTGTTGTTGTTTACTTCTTTCCCGCAGATCTTGCAGCAAATAAAATTACCGGATTAATAGTAATGTTGGTAGGTGTAATTGCTAACGCAAGTTCTTCTATACTTGGAAGATCCGTAAACCGAGGTGCAAAGTTTCATCCGCTTACGGTAACAATAATTAGTATGGGAGCTGGTTCTGCAGCGCTTCTTATTGTTGGAATTGCAGCGCAAGGATTTCCAGCAATTAGTTTGAAAAACATTTTATTCTTAGTCTGGCTTTCCGGAATAAACACGGCGCTCGCATTCACATTATGGAATTTGTCTCTCCGTTCTTTAACCGCAATGGAATCTTCTATTATAAACGGAACTATGCTTATTCAAATTGCATTTCTTGCTTGGATATTTTTAGGCGAAACGATTACTCTTAAAGAGGTAATAGGAATGTTGATTGCTGCCTCAGGCGCTTTGTTAGTACAGTTGAAAAAAGCTGTGCGAGATAAGTAGTACGAAACAAACTATTTAGTTTACATTTAATTTTGGGGCGGCAATAAAGCTGTCCCGTTTTTATGTACTGGGTTAATCCCGGCAAGCACAGTAAGATTTTATGAATCTTGGATATTGAAATTTTACACTAAGTCAATACTATCAATAACTCAAGGACAGTGCTAAAAATTAGTTTTTATAAAAATTCAATCCCGCCAAAGCCGCATAGGCGGGACAGATGATATTGATATTTTTAGAACCGCTCTTAATACTTGCGTGTTCCTTATGGCATTATAACAAATGGATACCTAAATAAAAATTTGGGACTAAGTAATTTTAATAACATCAGAAAGAAACATAACCCCCGAGTAATTTTTGAATAACGGTTTTATTTTTTCAATAACTTGATTTATGATGCTGTCGTTATCTACAATAATTAACAAATAATATTCACCAACATCAACTAACGAAGTAGAAACACTTTTTCCATGTTTTCCCATACCAGCAACATCTTTTATCAAAGTATATCCGCTAACACCAATTTTTTCAATTATTGTTGTCAAATTATTGAGTTCAACAGATTCGATTATTATTTCAAGTTTTTTCATAATTATCCTAATGATTATTGTAACATAGATGATAGAGAGTAATAAAGAGGAATGCCCAAGATTATGTTAAAAGGGAAAGTAATAGCAAGAGACATTGTGATATAATAAATTGGATTAGCCTTCGGCAGAGCTAAGCGAACGGCGGCTGGTGCGGCAATATACGAGGAACTTGCTGCAAGCACTCCAAATAATGTTGTAGTTCCTAAATTTAAGCCGATAAATGAAGCTAATAATACTCCAATAATACCGTTTATGATTGGAAACAGAATTGCAACGATACCGAGCTTTAGTCCAACTGTTTTAAATTCTTCTATTCTTTTACCTGCAATCATACCCATTTCCAATAAAAACAGGGTAAGTACGCCTTGAAAAGGAGTAACAAAAAAAGGAGAGATTAAATTATATCCTTTAGAGCCGGTTACAAATCCAATTAATAAGCTGCCGAAAAGCAGCACTATACTTCCATTAAATAAGGCTTCCTTAAATATTTCTTTAAAGTTTGTTACTTCGCCGCCGGTATTACTTTTATTAAAAAATTTAACAAACAGCAAAGCAATTAAAATTGCGGGCGATTCCATTATAGCAAGCATACCAACTATATAACTATTGTATTCCACACTTATTTTATCTAAGAAGGAAACTGCAGTTATAAAAGTTACTACGCTAACAGAGCCATAATGAGCAGCAATAGCCCCGGCATTTAGAGAATCTTTTTTTAACAAATGATAAATTGTTACAAACACCAGTGTTGTTGTTACAACACTTATAATTAAAGAGATGAAAAAAGATTTGAGTAAATCATCACTCATTCCGCTGTGAGATATTTCATAACCGCCCTTGTAACCAATAGATATCATTAAGTAGATAGATAATATCTTAACAATAGACTCTGGAATTTTAATATCAGAGCGGATTATTGATGCGATGAAACCAAGCACAAAAAAAAGTATAGCCGGGTTGTTTAGATTTGAAAAGCCATTTATTAATAACTCATTCAATTTGTTTATCCTTCTTTATTAGATTGATTTAACCTCTTGCGTAAATTACAGATTCTTTCATTATATCCGAAACTTGTGAAAAACTAAGAACTTATCTTTGCGAGCGAAGCGTGCAAACCAAAATAACGTCTTTGAACTATTTTAGACTGGTTCGACAAAAAACTTCTCGCGAAGACATTTTACTTTTTCAGAAGTTTATATCCATAAATCTTTTCTTACAACCGATAGATTTATTTCAAATTCTTCTTCCATTTGGCATGTAAGTTTAAGACTTCATTTGGCCAATAACCATACCAAGCATAGCCTCGCCTTCTTTCTGGTAATACTTCCGAAAGAGAGTAAACTTTTATTCCATCTCTGTTACAAAAGAATGGTTTATTCGTCTCTATTTCATAGTAACGCGCCCAAATAGGTGGCGCCGTTTTATCTTTAATTAATTTTCTATCTGGTCTGCGTGAGTTATATAACGATTTTAACGAATCTTCTCTATCTGCAACAACACGAATTCCATGTAATTTAGATTTCTGCATCCAATCAACTGCGGAATTAATTGCATTTTTAATTTCCGGTGAACTGTTCTTTATTAAAAGTAAAAATTTTACAATGGCGGCAGATTCAAGCGAGGCGATTCCCGGAAGTTCGTAAGCTCTTGCTTTAACAGCATAGAATGTGTTGTGATCGTGCTGCTGGCTCCAGCCTGTTTTCCTGCCATCAACAATTATTTGGCATCTAAGAGTTACATCAATTGCCTTGTGCAGCGCAGCTTCTGCTTTTAGTTTACGCTCCCTGTCAATCCATCGGAAATACTCTTTTTCTTCTTTAATATCTAACAATAATTTCATAACTCCGGTCATAACTTCATCGTTATAAGTGATTGCATCAACATCCCAGCCTCGCCATCCGCCCGAAGCACTTTGAGTGCTAAGAACATAATCTATTGCACGCTCCGTGCTTTTTCTAAACTGCTCTTCTTTAGTTAATAAATAAGCTTGTGCTAAATATTCGGCTTGAGAATAAGTGTTGCGGTTATCAAGAGTGCTTGTTTTGTAATGACCGCTTAATAATTTTTTTACCGTATCGGGCTCAATTATTGCAAGCCAATCAATGTTCTTTGGCCAGCCGCCATCTGTATTTTGATACTTAACTAAATTCCATGCAATTTCTTTAACTTGAGATGGCTTGTAACGCGAGAAAGTAAATTTGAGTGCAAGTGTGTCGTTGAAGTGACGAGCTGCGTCTTCAAAGATTGTAATATCTGGATAGTTTTTGTTTTGTGCGCTTATTAATACCAAACAAAGTAAAGACAATATTGCAATAATTAATATTTTATTCATACTTAGTTTTTAGTAAAGCTCATCGCTCAACACTCTAGTTTCTACACTGCCGTTATATTATTATCATCCAAACTACTTTAGCAAGTATAGCAAAATCTTTAGAGTGAATCTTTCTATCTGTTGAAAGCAGTTGATTAAGAACAAGATAAACATCGCTGCCAATGTTCGGCTTCCAATTAAAGCGGTAGTTTATATTTACTTCGTTTAACTCATTATTCCATTGTGCAAAGATGGAGCTTATCATTCGGGTAGAAATATTGTGGGTTAGCCGTGCGCCAATTTCGTTGGTACTAAACGAGTTATTGTTCATCTTAATTTTATTGTACTCATAATCACCCGAAATTGTAAAGTGTTTGTTTATTGTAACCGAAGCTCTTGTAGATAGAGAAGTGTTTGTTCCATCATAAAAACCGCCTGTAATTACTTCTGCTTCTCCAAATATGCCACGCGATGGACTGGTTTCTATTTCTGCGCCGTAAGATGTGTACCAATATCTGCCGGCATTTACTTTTGTTGTGTCAAAGATTTCAAAATCTTCAGTTGGTCTATCGAATGTGCGTCCTATACCAAAACCAATTTCGTCTCCGCTGTCAAATTCAATTTCGAGAGGACTAAATAATAGGCTGGCGGATTCAAGTTCGTTATTGTTATCGTAAAAAAAACTGGCTTCTACCGGCACAAAATCTAATCGTTTAATTCCGCCATAGTTAATTCTTGGTGAAACGGAAAGGTTATAAACAAGCTGCTTGAAGCCTCTTCGCGGGACAAACCCAATGGCTGGATTAAAACCATCTTGTATAAATCTATAACCAAGATAAGTATCTATAAAATCGTTAGGATAATCTATAAAGAAATTACCCGCCCAAGAATTATTATGATCTCCTTTTTCGTTAGTTTTTGCAAGCGAGGAGTAAACAACTAAGTTTTTATCGCCGAGAAAATTATTGAAAGAAAAATTAACATCTACGCCTAAAGAATTGCTCGTTCCTTGTCCCGAAATTTTATTTGTTGCAAGAACGCCAACATAAGATGAATTTAACAAATCGTATTTAACGCGTGCTATTCCATAGTTTGTGGTTGGCTCGGCTCCGGTTTCTTCGGCTTGCATGTTTATTGCGCCAACTTCAAAATTGTTTACTCTTCCAACAAGTTTTGCGCCGGCTATAATAGGTATTTGTCTTCCTTTACTAATTCCAATTCTACGGCTGTAAAATAAAGTGTTGTTTCCACCAAGATTAAAATCGAAAGTCTTTTTCCCTTCTAAAAAAAATTCTCTTTTTTCAGGAAAGAATAGAGGGAAGCGCGTTAAGTTAATTCTTGCACGGTCGCTTTCTACCTGAGCAAAATCTGTATTAAAAGTTGCATCGAGTGATAATGTTTCTGTAACTCCATATTTTATATCTAAGCCCGGTTCATACGTGTATTTTTTTTCGCCGCTTGTAAACTGAGCGCCTGTTGTAAAGTATGGTTTAAGATAAACCGGATTTCCTCTTTTAATATTCTCAATTCCTATTAAATCCCCTGCAAAAGAAATTTTTAATAATCCAAGATTCCTCCCAACAGAAGTCCAGAGAACTTCTTCATTTTTTCTTCTAATGGCGCGAAGAATGTTAAAACCCCACGTTTGTTTTTCTTTATCAAAAAACTTGAAGGTAGAAAAAGGAAAAATAAATTCTGCACTCCAGCCGTTATCCAAAATTTTTGATTCAACTTCCCAGACCCCGTTCCAGTCTTCGTTAAAATCTCTCATTTCAAAGCCGGTTAGCAAAGCATCGTCTTGTGCGCCAAGCGGATTTGTAGCAAACCAATAAGCAGAGCGGTTATCGTCGAACGTATCAAAAATAATTTTGATGTTATCATCTGCGCTTATAAAGCCATCCCACTTCATTTCGCGCGCTATAATTTTTTCCGGTTCATCATCAAAACACATAACACTTAAGTAGATGTTTTTATCATCATACAAAACTCTTACTTCAGTTTTAAAACTTGGGCTGCTGCCCGGAACCGGTTCCTGTTGAAGAAAATCTGAAATGGGAAAAGCATTTAACCAAGCAGGTTCGTTGATATATCCATCCAGATTTATGTCTTCTGTAATACGCACCGCTGTAATGGTTTTGTTTTGAGAGTTAACCCGCATACTAAAGAGACATGCAAGCAGCAAAAGAAAAGTAAATTTTAGTTTCACATTAATTCTCTATTGAATTTTTGGCGTTAATTACTTTTGAAGCCCTTTTTGAACTAATGCTTTTCAAATTTGAGCCTATCACCTTTTGGACAGCAAACGTAAATTGTGTCTCCGCTTTCAAATTTGTTCATCAAGATTTCTGCCGATAGCGCATTAATCAAATACTTTTGTATTGTACGTTTTAATGGGCGTGCGCCAAAAGCAGCATCGTAACCATGCTGAAGCAGAAAATCTTTTGCATCTTCATTTATTAGGAGAGTTAGATTTTTTTCTGCTAACATTCCGCCCGCCTTTTGAAGCTGTATATCAATAATTTTCTTAAGCTCGCTTCTTAACAACGGTTTGAATAGAACAATCTCATCGATACGGTTTAAGAATTCTGGGCGAATAGTTGCGCGCAGAAGCTCGCTTAAACTAACCCGCATTTCTCCCATTATGCTTTCAAAATTGCTTTCGTTAAGCTCGTGCAATTTATCTTGAATTAAATGTGAACCCAGGTTTGAAGTCATTATTATAATTGTGTTCTTGAAATCAACGGTTCTTCCTTGGTTATCGGTTAAGCGCCCGTCATCTAGAACCTGAAGCAGAACATTAAAAATATCTGGATGCGCTTTTTCAATTTCATCGAGAAGGAGAACAGAATATGGTTTACGGCGTATGGCTTCGGTAAGCTGCCCGCCTTCATCGTAACCAACATAACCCGGAGGCGCGCCTATTAATCTGCTTACAGAAAACTTTTCCATATACTCGCTCATATCAATGCGAATCATAGCATGTTCATCGTTGAACAAATAATCTGCTAAAGCTCGTGCAAGTTCTGTTTTTCCAACGCCGGTAGTACCAATAAAAATAAAAGAGCCAATAGGTTTTTGGGGATCTTGCAAACCAGCACGCGATCTCCTAATTGCATTTGCTACTGCCGTAACTGCATCATCTTGTCCAACAACTCTTTTGTGAAGTTCTTCTTCTAAGCGGAGTAATTTAATTCGTTCGCTTTCCAGCATTCTGTTTACCGGAATGCCGGTCCATTTAGCAACTACTTCGGCAATGTCTTCTGCATCAACTTCTTCTTTTAACATTTTGTTGTTTTTTTGTATTGCTTCTAATTCTTCACTTTCTTTTTTAATATTTCTTTCGAGCATGTTAATTACCCCGTAACGAATTTCTGCAACTTTGCCCAAGTTTCCTTCACGCTCATAACGGTCTGCGTCTGTTTTAGCTTTTTCAATATCACTTTTCATCGCGCGTATTTTATGAATCTTATCTTTTTCTAACTGCCAGTGAGCGCGCAAACTAGTTCTTCTATCAAGAATTTCTGTTAACTCTTTTTGAAGCTCGGTTAATCTTGCCGCCGATTCTGTGTCGCTTTCTCTTTTCAAAGCTTCTTTTTCTATTTCGAGCTGTTTAACTTTTCTTTCAATTGCATCAAGTTCTTCCGGCATAGAATCTATTTCTATTCTAAGCTTAGAGGCGGATTCGTCAATCAAATCAATCGCTTTATCAGGCAAAAATCTATCGGAGATGTATCTACTTGAAAGCTGAACTGCCGCAACTATTGCACTGTCTGTTATACGAACGCCATGATGAATTTCGTATCGTTCTTTTAATCCACGCAAGATCGAAATAGAATCTTCTTCATTTGGCTCGGCAATAAGAACAGGCTGAAATCTTCTTTCGAGCGCCGCATCTTTTTCGATGTACTTTCTGAACTCATCCAAAGTTGTTGCGCCTATTGCATGAAGTTCGCCGCGCGCAAGTGCCGGCTTCAGAATGTTTGCAGCATCCATAGCGCCATCGGTTTTCCCTGCTCCAACCAATAAATGAAGTTCATCAATAAATAAAATTATTTCGCCATCGGATTCTTGAACTTCCTTTACAACTGCTTTTAATCTTTCTTCAAACTGACCGCGGTACTGAGCGCCGGCTACAAGCGCACCCATATCAAGCGCAACTATTCTTTTGGTCTTCAAAGATTCGGGAACATCCCCGGAAATAATTCTATGTGCAATTCCTTCTGCTATTGCTGTTTTGCCAACACCAGGCTCACCAATCAATACCGGATTATTTTTGGTCCTGCGTGAAAGAACTTGAAGAACGCGGCGTATTTCCTCATTTCTTCCTATTACCGGATCGAGTTTGTTTAATTTAGCAAGATCATTTAAGTTGCGTCCATATTTTTGCAGCGCTTGGTAAGTTTCTTCCGGGTTCTGATTTGTAACCCTTTGATTTCCTCGTATATCTTTTAATGCCGATAGAAGAACATTTTTACTAATTCCATTATCGGTAAACATTTTTCCAATGTTTCCTTTTTCTTCACTCAAAGCCAGAAGAATATGTTCAACAGAAACGTATTCATCCTTTAGTATTTTTGCTTCTTCAACAGATTGATCAAAAAGTTTTGCGCTATTTAGAGAAAGCTGCTGATTGCCAATGCCGGCTCCGGTTACTTTAGGAAGTTTTTCTAAAAGTTCACAGGTCTTAAGTTTCATTTGGTTTAAGTTGGCGCCGGCTTTTTGCAGCAGCGATCCCGCCACACTGTGTTGTTCTTGAAGAAGAGCGGCAGCTATATGCTCTGGTTCTACAATTTGATTATTATAGTTCTGAGCTATCTCTATTGAGTTTTGAGCAAGCTCTTGAGCCTTAACGGTAAACTTGTTGAAGTTGAATGCCATTGTTACACCGAAAATATTTGCATTACAATTTACGGTTAGTACAATTTAGTTTCCCGAAAAGTTTTGGAGCTTGTAGAGAAGAACACCATGCTTTTGGCGCTAACTCTAGCAGCCTAACTGCAATTTTTTGAATGAAAAGAAATGCAGAACCACCCCAAATCTGTGGTATAGTAAACTTGTGTCCATTTTTTCCTGCAAGTTATGAAAAAGTACGCTACTTTATGATGAACCAATCATTTAATCTAATATATCGGTGTATTCCTCATAATTTTTTTGGATTAAAAAAGAAGCGCAAACTCTCACATAGAAAATTTGCGCCTTAGATAAAAATCTCGAATTTAGTGAAAGCTTATTTAGCTTAGAAAGTAAATGTCATTCCAAATTTTATTGTTTCGTAAGTAAGCGGTGCTTCGGTATTGAAAGGCCAATTCATTTTTTCTTTCTTTAAGGAATAGAAAGCATAATTGTAAGCGCCTTTCAGAACAAAATTTACTAATGGAACCGAAAGCGGAGAAGAATAGCTAATCTCATCTATAAACTTTTCTAATAAACTATTACCAGCGCCTTCTATAATAATGCTGCCGAGATGTTTCCAAAACATGTGGCGGGGAAATAGAACAGAAGTCTCGTAACCTATATTAAAGCCAACAGCGGAATCTATATCAAAATTAATTCCTGCTTCAGTATTTGTTCCAAAGCGGAATGTATCGTTGATTCTATCGAGAAATGCTTTATCTGCTTCGGCAGCAATTTGACCTGGTAATGGTGGATAAATTGCAGGCCAAACAGAAGGTGGAAAATCTTTCATATGCAGTCTCGACCAAACAAAGCCGCTTGTGTTATAGGGCAGAATAGAAAAACTGCCAAGTTTGTAGCCGTAACCGGTACGTTTAGCAAATCCAAACCGCCACATCTCGCTGCGCATCTCGTTTAACTTAGGGTCAGTTTCAATTATATCCGAACCAAGGCGTGAGATGAAAAAGTATTTATCGCTGAACTCTACAATTTTTTCATCAAAAAAATCTTCGCGTGTAGTATAACCGAGTTTTAGTTCGGCAAGTCCAATTCTCTTAAAATCATAAAACATATTCTTGTTTTCGATTTTTCCTATTCCATAATTGCCTTCAATAAATGGTGTGCCTTTAAGCTCCCAGTCAGTCCAATCTTTATTAGTCCAGCTTTTCCACCAGCGCTTATGTTTTCTTTCAAAAAAGTCATCATCCTCTTCGGTATCGGTTGAATCCACTACTTGCGCAAATAATGGCAAACTAAGCATAATCAATGCGAAGAACAGAAAGAATAGTTTTTTGACCATAGTTTCTCCAAGAATTGTTTTGCTCTTTAGACGAAAGTTTACTGCTAAATGTTGCATCAGTAAAAACTAATAGAGATTTGGTGTTTTTCCTTCGAGAGCGGCAAGCAAAGTATTTAGTAAAACATTTGCATCAACAGGCTTAGTAAGAAAAACATCTACGCCGGCATTAGATGCATTATCTTTATCTCTTCTTAGAGCGTGAGCAGAAAGCCCAACAATAGGTATGTTTTTAAACTTTTCGCTGGCTTTAAGTTCTTGAGTAAGTTGAAATCCGTCTTTATTTCCCCTCAAAGAAATATCCATCAATATAATATCGATATGATTATTGTTAAGAATGTTGTAGAACTCTTCGTCGTTATCACACATCTTAACTTCAAAACTTCTTTTTAGAAAAATTTTTAAGAACTTCTGATTTTCTAAATCATCTTCAACAACCAAAATAGCAGGTAATAGAGTCTCTGCCATTAACAACCCCTTATAATTTAACATTTCAAAAATACAAAGAAACTCTATTAACCCAAATTTTCTGTTAGTAAATTTTGCCTTTTGGGAAGGCAGGCGTTAAAGGTGTGGTTTGAGATGTAACGTGAAAAAAGGGGAAAGAAGAATCAGAGGTACCGAGCACCTATGCGCCTGAGTAAGCAGAAGAACCTTGAACTTCAAAGACTGCCAGTGCTTACCACTATAAGCACATAGGCGTTAGAAACGAAAACTTAAAAGCATGCAAAGAATAGTGCTGTTTTTAGTACTGTTATTAATACTCATCCCAGCTTTTCACTTCTAAGTTTAACGGGTCTTTATTAGTTATTGCCTCTGCTAAGCGCATTGCAAGCTGCCGGTTTGTAATTAACGGTATTTTGTAATCTACTGCTGTTCTCCTAATCAAATAATCGTTAGTTAATTCTTCTTCCTGGAAGTTTTTGGGTATGTTAATAACTAAATCAACCGCTTTCGATTTTATTAGCTCTACGGCATTAGAGTTTTTATTGTTTGTTGGCCATTCTATTGTTTCAACAGGAATACCGTTACTGTGCATAAACTTAGCTGTGCCGGATGTGGCATAAAACTTAACTCCAAGTTTCATCATTTGTCTCAGAGGCTCAAGTAATTCGGATTTTGATTCTATAGTTCCCGATGAAATTAAAACAGATTTAATTGGAAAGCGATAGCCTACTGAAGTTAATGCCTTCAAAAATGCTTCATCAAAATCTTCTCCAATACATGCAACTTCGCCGGTTGAAGCCATTTCTACGCCAGTTGTTGGGTCTGCGCCTTCAAGACGTGTAAAAGAAAATTCCGGCGCTTTTACGCCAACATAATTATAGCTGAAAGTCAGGTCTTCAACTTTTTCTACTTTCTGTCTTACAATAACTTTTGCTGCGATTTCGATAAAATTTTTCTTTAATGTTTTAGAAACAAACGGAAAGCTTCTTGATGCACGAAGATTACATTCTATAACTTTTACTTTATTGTCTTTAGCGAGAAACTGAATATTGAACGGTCCGTTAATATTTAACGATTTAGCTATAGCCGCTGAGAATTCTTTTATCTGACGCATCGTTTCTAAATAAGTGCGCTGAGCAGGTAAAACCAAAGTTGCATCGCCGGAGTGTACGCCAGCGTTTTCAACGTGTTCCGAAATTGCCGAGCAGATAATTTTCCCGTTCTGCGCTACTGCGTCAAACTCGAGTTCTTTTGCATTAACCAAGAATTTAGAAATAACTACTGGATGCTCTTTGGAAACATCTACGGCTTTTTGCAAGAAACGTGTTAATTCAAAATCGTCTGTTGCAATAGCCATTGCAGCGCCGCTTAATACATAAGAAGGGCGAACTAAAACTGGGTATCCTACTATGTTTGCAAAAGCAAGAGCATCTTTAACGGTGGTAAGATTGCTCCATTCAGGCTGTCCAATTTCAAGTTCATCTAACATCTTAGAAAACTTGCTTCTGTCTTCTGCTCTGTCAATTGACTGCGGCGAAGTACCTAAAATTTTGATTCCTACTTTGTGCAATTTAAGCGCAAGGTTGTTTGGGGTCTGCCCGCCCATCGAAACAATAACTCCTTTCGATTTAAGCACACTGTAAATTTCCCAAATAGTTTCGGTTGTAAGTTCTTCAAAGAACAGCGCATCGCTTTCATCGTAATCTGTGCTTACTGTTTCTGGGTTGCAGTTAATCATAACGGTTTTGTAACCATTTTCTCTTAGGGTTTTGCCTGTATTTACGCAGCACCAATCAAACTCTACAGAGCTTCCTATTCTGTAAGGACCACTGCCTAAAATGATGATTGGAGCATTCAGTTTAAATTCAAAATCGTGCAAAGAAGAATTGTAGCTTAGATAAAGATAATTTGTCTTTGCAGGATATTCGGCAGCGAGTGTATCGATATGTTGAATAAATGGACGAACTTTGTACTTCTCACGAAGTTCGTAAACATCGTGCGCATCTTTATTAATTACATTTGCAATCTGCCTGTCGGAAAACCCATGCTGTTTTGCATGCAGCAGCAGTTCTTTGGAAATTTTATCTTTATTTACTGCAATTTCTTTTTCGATATCAACTATGTTCTGAATCTTATATAAAAACCATTTGTTGATGTGAGTTAATGAATGCACCCAATCTACCGAGTAACCTTGTTTTAATGCCTGCACAACTGCAAACATTCTTTCTTCGGTTGGATTTTCAAGCGCTTCTTTTAGTTCATCAAACTCAACTTTAGTTCTGCTAGCTGTTAATCCTTCCACGCCAATATCAAGCATTCGCATCGCTTTTTGAATTGCTTCTTCAAACTTTCTGCCAATAGCCATTACCTCGCCAACAGATTTCATCGAAGAACCAAGTTTGCGTTTAACTAAGCGAAATTTTTTCAGATCCCAGCGAGGTACTTTAACAACAATATAATCTAACGCTGGTTCAAAAAAAGCTTTTGTTGTTTTAGTGATTGAGTTTGGCAGTTCGTGCAAACCATAACCGAGTGCAAGTTTTGCAGCTACAAATGCAAGCGGATAGCCTGTTGCTTTGGAAGCAAGCGCAGAACTTCTGCTTAAGCGAGCGTTTACTTCAATTACTCTATAATCTTGAGAATGTGGATCCAGTGCATACTGAATGTTGCATTCGCCTACAATTCCTATGTGGCGGATTGTCTTAATTGCAACTTCGCGAAGCATATGGAACTCGTTGTTGGTTAAGGTTTGGCTTGGCGCAACTACAATACTTTCTCCGGTGTGTATTCCCATCGGGTCAATGTTTTCCATATTACACACAGTAATGCAGTTATCAAATCTATCACGTACTACTTCATATTCAATTTCTTTCCAGCCTTCGAGATATTCTTCAACCAAAATCTGAGCAGAATAATTTAATGCTCTCGAAGCAAGTTTTTTTAGTTCAGATTTATTACGGCAAACGCCGGAACCAAGCCCGCCAAGCGCATAGGCAATTCTTATAATTACCGGATACTCAATTTCTTCTGCAAATTTAATTGCATCTTCAAGAGTAGTTACTGCTTTGCTCTTAGGAAATTTTACATCTATCTCGGAAAGTTTATTGCAGAATAATTGCCTGTCTTCAGTATTCTCGATTGCTTCTATCTGCGTTCCCAAAACTTTTACGTTGTGTTTTTTTAGAATCCCTTCTCGATGGAGAGCGAGACCGCAGTTTAATGCTGTTTGCCCGCCAAAGCCTAAAATAATTCCGTCCGGTTTTTCTTTTGCAATTACTTTTTCCACATAGTTTGTGTTGATTGGCAGAAGGTAAACTTTATCTGCAAGATGCTCCGAAGTTTGAATAGTAGCAATATTCGGATTAATTAAAACAGTGTAAATGCCTTCTTCTTTAATTGCTTTGATAGCTTGGGAGCCAGAGTAGTCAAACTCGCCGGCTTCTCCAATTTTAAGAGCCGAGCTTCCAATAATTAATACTTTTTTGAATTTCACTTTACATCCTTCAAGAATTCGTCAAAAATAAATCCGGTATCTACTGGCCCAGGCGCCGCTTCCGGGTGAAATTGTACACTGCTGAAAGGTAATTTTTCGTGCCTCATTCCTTCATTGGAGTAGTCGTTCAAATTTTCAAACCAAGGTTGAAAGCCGCGCGGTAACGATTTTGTATCAACAGCAAAACTATGGTTCTGAGAAGTAACATAACATTTGTTTCCGCCAACTTCTTTAACAGGCTGGTTTTGGCTGCGGTGCCCATATTTTAATTTATATGTTTTGGCTCCGGCTGCAAGAGAAAGTATTTGATGCCCCATACAAATGCCAAGTGTTGGTACTTGCTTCTGTATAAGCTTTTTTACAGAGGCAATAAGTTGTTTGTAAACAACTGGATTCCCCGGCCCGTTTGAAAGCAAAACACCATCGTAATCTTCTTTATCAACATCGTAATCATAAGGCACGCGCACAACTGTAACGTTTCTCTCTATAAGATTTTGAAGAATACTTTTTTTGCATCCGCAATCAATAAGTAGAATTCTCTTTTTTCCGCCCGCATATTTTTCTACTTGCTGAACAGTAACCTTAGAGATAAGATTATCAACATCGGGATTGTAGTATTCTATTTTTTGTTTATCAACAACAACCTTGCCCAGCATTGTACCATGCTCTCGAAGAATTTTTGTTAAACGGCGTGTATCAATACCATAAATACCAGGGACTCCAAATTCTTTAAGCCATTCATCCAAACTCTGGAAAGCATTCCAATGGCTGTAGTTTGTAGATGCTTCGGAAACAATTAACGCCTGTATTTGAGCTCTATCGGATTCAAAATGCTGCTGAAGTTTTCCAATATCATCCATTTCCGGAATTCCATAATTACCTATCAGTGGATATGTCATTACCAATATTTGCCCTTTGTAAGAAGGATCGGTAAGTGTTTCCGGGTAGCCTACCATACCTGTATTGAACACAACTTCTCCGGCTGCTGAACGCTGAGCGCCAAAAAGTTTTCCTTCAAAAATATTTCCATCTTTCAATACAAGTTTAGCGGTTAGTTTGGGTGTGCGGGTGTTTTTATCCAATTCTACTTTGGCTCCAATCTTTGTGAATGTTAAAGGCGAGATGTTTTGCAATAGTGCCTTACAAAAATATGAAAAAAGATAAGCCCACAAAAGATTAGAGTTAAATTTTTGCAAGAAACCAAATTTAATTAGGTAATTTGAAGCATCGACAAAAAATATTGTAAAAAATTAGTATAGCAGGGCATAACAGGTTATCCTGGCTGGAAACCCACGCGCTGATGAGTACAAAATGGAGCGAAGTTACAACCCCTTTTGTATTTTAAAGCAACAGTTTTGGCAGCCATGACTAAATTATTAATAATTCTTTCATTTGTGTTGTTTTTTGCTGCTTGCAGCTCCACTGTACGTTATCAAAAAACAAGCTATGAAACAGAACAAGCAGTATCAGATAAAACCGTATCCCAAGCAGTGAATAACCAAAACGATTACAACGAAGATGTGCTTGAAGCTCAAACAGGCATTGCTTCTTATTATGCTGATCAATATAACGGCAAGCCCACTTACAGCGGTGAAATATATGATATGCATGGTCTTACAGCCGCACATCCAAATTACAGAATGGGAACTGTTGTAAGAGTTACTAATCTTTACAATAAAAAAACTATAACAATTCCAATTAACGATAAAATGCCATTTCATCCAGGCAGAATAATAGATGTATCTTACGGTGCAGCCAAAGCATTAGATATGATTACTGCCGGAATTGTAGATGTAAAAGTGGAAGTTCTAAAATGGGGAGAGGGAAGAAAATAAACTGCAACCGGGTGAATCTTGGTCTCTAAATATTCATCTAATTATTACCAAAATTAGAAAGGCTAAATTGAAAATAGATAAGAGCTTTTTGATAAAAAAAGTATTTCCTGTAGCTGCGGGCGCTTCTTTGGGCTACGCATATTATTATTTTATTGGCTGTAATTCTGGTGCTTGTGCAATAACAAGCAATCCGTGGATATCAACAATTTACGGCGGAGTTGCCGGTTTAGTTTTTACTATACCAAGCAAAAAGAAAGCCGATGATAGCAAAACAAATTAAATTGAACTAACGGTTATGATTTAACGGAAGCCTCGCATCTTAACAAAAAAAGAATTAGTTGTATCGCCCGGTTTAGAGAACGCTTAGAAACGCAGCTAAGTAAAAGGACTCTCAGAGAAAGATATTTCTTGTTCGGTAGAGGAACTAAACCAGTTGTAGATGTGTAAATCAATATAATTTTACTACACGAACAGAATTTATTATTTTAATACTATCAAAAGAGGAAAAGAAATGAATACAGATAAAAATAAGAAAGCGCCGGTTTTAACAAAGCAAATGAGAGGAAGAATATACACTGGAGTATTTTTCGCGCTGGTGATTCTGCTGTTTGTATTTAATAATTCAGATTATTTGTTTGGTGGTGAAGAGCCAAACGGTCCTTATCCTCCAAGTTATGTGCCACAAGGTGAACAAAAATCTATACAAGCACCAGATTTTGAATTACCAACATCTGATGGAAAAAAACTCAAGTTCTCCAGTTTAAAAGGAAAAGTAGTATTAGTTGATTTCTGGGCAACTTGGTGTCCGCCATGCCGTAAAGGAGTTCCAGATTTAGTAGAGTTAAAGAAAAAATATGGCAGTAAAGGTTTTGAAATTGTTGGTATTTCGTTAGATGGACCGCAGACAAAAAAGGAAGTGGTTCCATTTATTAAAGAATATGGTATTAATTATCCTGTTGTTTATGGCAACGAGGCTGTTACAATAAGCTATGGTGGAGTTCAGTCAATTCCAACTGCATTTATTATAGATAAACAAGGAAAGATTGTTGCTAGGTATGTTGGCTTAAAACCAAAAGAAGTTTACGAAGAACACATTAAAAAACTTTTGTAAGATTAGAGTAAGATTAAGATCATGATCAAGACTATCTCTTGTTCTTGATCTTAATCTTGTTCCTGCACTTCTCTTAATAAGCGCAAATCGTTTTTCACTTCTAAATAATCTCCAAACCGCAGTAAAACCTACCAAGAATATATTTAGCGGAGGAATGGCTTTATTTGTACGAAGCTATTATTCACAACCAATACTTTCCAGGCTTATAATAACACATAAAAGCGAGTAAAATAAATGCGAAATAAGAATGAAATCGATATTATTATCAATCTTTGTCATACTAAGGGCAGAAAAATAGAATGTTTCGCGTTCGTACTGCAAGAACTTCGTCAAAAGCTGCTGCTGTTTTGATAGTAGAATATATAGAACGAAGGGTTGTAGTTATCAAGTAAATATGCAGCGCGCACGACATTAATGGACTAAAAACTGGAAGTTCCATTAAGTCGGTTTTGAAAATATTAAAAGGAGTTACTGACGCTGAATTAGTACACGTAAGAGCCGGGGAAAAATTCACACTACGCTCAATTATTAATAACGAAGCCAAACATATTTTAAATTAAGATGGCATAGAAAATATCTTTTCACCTAATATTGCGACTAAACCCCTTATCATACTAATTGTTACAAGTCAGGTGCTCCTATTTTACTTGTGTTAAAGCAGCCATTATATGCATTACTGCAAAAGATGTAAATTGGAACCATGGTAATGACTTTACTAATAAAGATTCAGAATTCTTTAAAGTAAAAAACGCAATCATTACGGAAATTAATGGAGGAAGCATCAAAGAGCTTCTTGCAGATGTGTTTGGATCGTTAATTGTAGCAGCAATTTCAAAATAAAACGTGTTCCAGATGAGCAGCCCGGCAAGTCACTATATAGAATCGGAAATAAACAAGTTTACTAATGCAAAGTTTTTTATATTGGTTAAAGAGCTGCTAAACAAGTATGATTAAAAATTAGAATTAGCTATGGAAGTTAAGCGATCCAACGGAGGCGATAAAGATTTTCTCGAGCTTGTAAAAATGCTGGATGAAGACCTTTGGAAAAGATATCCGCATACACAGCAGATATACGAAAATGGAAATATCAGTCCAGAAGATGCTCGCGTAATTATTGTTTATTTGGATGGCTTAGCTGTTGGCTGCGGATGTTTAAGAAGATTTACCGAATGTGAGGAGAGGATAGAACTGAAAAGAATGTTTGTGCGCGAGCAGTACAGAGGAAAAAGAGTTGGCAAAGTTATAGTTGAAGAATTAGAAAAGTGGGCGGCGGAATTAAATAAAAGTACAATTTACCTTGAGACCGGCGTTCATCAGCCGGAAGCAATTTATTTGTACGAGCGAATGGGCTATAGCTGGATTGATAATTACGGTGAGTACATCGGCAATCATGAAAGCATTTGTATGATGAAGAGGATCTAACAAAAATGTTTGGCGCAGACAAAAGCATAGCCGCATTCGGTGAAATACTATGGGATGTTTATCCGGATAAAAAAAGACTTGGCGGTGCGCCCTTTAATTTCATTTATCACATCTGGAAGATTTTTGGCAAAGCAAAATTTATCTCTTCTGTAGGCAATGATAGCTGCGGAGAAGAGATTCTAGCCAAACTAAATTCAATAAACTTTGATACAAGCCTCATAATTGTTGATAAAGAGCATCCAACAGGAACAGTATTGGTTGAATTAGACCAAAACAAAACTCCACGTTTTACACCCACCTACAACTGTTCTTATGATTTTCTTAAACTAAGCGATGAGTTTACTAAAAAACTTTTTGATGAAACTGAACTGCTTTACTTTGGAACATTTTCGGCAAGAAGTGAAATAACTCGAAAAACTTTATCTGCATTGCTCAACCAGCCAAAGCTAAAATACTTTTGCGATTTGAATTTAAGACACAGCTTTTATTCAAAAGAGTTAGTTGAACAAGCGCTGAGTTCATCCAACGTAGTTAAGATGAACGACAAAGAACTTGAAACTTTGAGAGAAATGTTCCGCCTTCCAGAAAATGATGATGCTGCATGCAAAGCTCTTCTAAACATATTTGGAATTGAATTGATTGGCTTAACTCTTGGCGGAAACGGCGCATATCTTTTCGGCAGAGATGAGCAGAATTACTACAAATCAATACACACAGAAGTAACCGATACTCTTGGCGCGGGCGATGCTTTTTCGGCTGTTTTGTGTTTAGGATACCTAAAGAAGATGTCTCTTAGTATGATAAATAAACTTGCAAACGAGTTTGCTTTAGAAGTTTGTAAAGTAAACGGCGCTTTGCCTGATGATTCGGCATATACAAAATACATTTCGATATTTGCCGGTAAATAAATTCACTAATTTTTCATTTATTCATAGCTGTAATTTCATCTTTGTTATTTCTAAGTTTGGCTATCACAATTGTGGTCTTAAGATGAAAACAAAAAACACAACACGAGAATCAAACTTAATTTGCTTTATTATCTCTTTACTTTTCTTTGCAACAGGCGCTAAGCTCGTTGCCCAATCTGTCGCTGCGCCAGAAAAGCCTAAAACAAATATCGAAGACGCACTTAAACAGCCGCGCACAAATCTTTCTATGCCTGGTCTGTTTCCAGCTAAAGTTGTGCAAGTTAGCAGCGAAAGAAGTGTTACAGAAAATAAAATTGCTGCACAAGTTGTTTACGATATGCTCGCAAAAGGAATGATGGATTTAACGGGCGAAAGCTCGCTCAATAAATCATGGTTGAAGTTTGTTAATCCAAAAGATAGAATTGGATTAAAAGTAAACCCTGTTGCAGGAATAACACTATCTACAAGCGTTGAAGTAACACAAGCAATTGTTAAACAGCTTACAGAAGCAGGTATTCCGAAAGAAAATATTCTTATTTGGGATAGACGCGAAGAACAATTAGCAGAAGCCGGTTTTACTAAAGATAATTTCCCGGGAATTAAAATTATTGGAACCGAAAGAACAGAAAACGGAAAGATGTACGATGAAAACGGCAGGCTTTACAGCGAACGTATGATTGATAAAGAGTGGTATTACTGGGCAGACTACGAAGAAAAATATGACAGCGCTACTATTCCTTATATGGTTAATGAAGGAAAATATTCTTACTTCACAAAAATTGTTACACGAATGGTTGATAAAATTATCAACGTACCGATTTTGAAGAATGCCGGTTCTTCGGTAACTCTATGCCTAAAGAACCTTGCATACGGAAGCATTACCAACACAGGAAGACTGCACAAACAATTATGGCACGAAACTACTGCCGAAGTCTGTGCATTTCCTCCTCTTCGTGATAAAGTTGTGCTCAACATAGCAGATGGAATTAAAGGATGCTTCAACGGCGGACCCGGAGCTAATCCGCAGTTTTTTACAAATTACAAAACTATATTGATAGGAACAGATGCAGTAGCAGTTGATAGAATTGGTTACGACATTGTTATAAAAAAACGAATTGCCGAAAAGATTCAGAAAGAAGATAACCTGCGCGGAAGAATTTTTATGGAATTAGCCGAGAAACTTGGCTTGGGTATAGCAGATATTGATAAAATTAATTTAATCAAATCGGAATTGTGATGAAGAGAAGCATAACTACTTTTGTACTTATTACACTAATGTTTGGCGGAAGAATTCAAGCACAAACAGATATTGATTTCCCTTCCCTTACAAGCGAAGATATTATCGGCGGAAAAATTATACGTTCAGAATATTATTCCGGCGATGCGCTTTGGGGAATTATAAATGGCGGCGCAGATATTTATTTAGAATATGGTTTCGATAAATTACTCTTGCAGGAAGTTGAATGGAACGGAATAAACTTTCGGGTTGAGTTTTACAAAATGATTAAGCCAACATCTGCCTTTGGAATATTCTCTGTATCTCATTTCAAATGCGGCAGGCAGGATACACTTTCCAAATATGTTTGCATTACACCATTTCAAGTACAATGCGCACTCGGAAGATTTTATATCTCAATCGCAAACGATAAAGGAAATAATGAAGCCGAACAACTAACTATAAATCTGTTCGAGAAAGTATTAGCTAAGGGCAAAGATAAATTATTTGAAATACCGGATAGGTTTACCAAACCTGAGTTTGCTTTACAACTACAGAATCTTAAGGTTATTAAAGGAGCGCTCGGCTTTCAAAATGGTTTTCCGGCTTGGTTAGATAAATTTGAACAGTTTAGCAAGTATGTTGTTTACTTACTGCCTATCGAATCGGGCAGCAATTATTCTTACTACGCTATAATTAAGTTCGATTCAAACGAGAATTTGAATAAGTTCGTATCACTAAATCCAGAAACTAACTCTCGTAAAGTAAAACAAGTTTCCGATAACGAACTTCTCTATTTCGAAACTGATGTTATGGATTCAAAAGAATGGAAAATGTTTTTCGAGTAAACTGTGCATCGCGCTTCGCACTTAAAAAGTGGCGGCTCTGAGTGCGCCACTTTTTTTCTTCTGAAAGTGTTACCTAGATTTTTTAGCTGGTTCTGGTTTTGCTGTTTGTAAATCAACGGAAATACCATCCGGCAGCAAATTATACATTGCGCCGGTAAACATATCAATCAACATTCCTGGCAGGAAGCCATTCAATGCGTTTCCCCAAAACCAAATAGAAATTTTCTGTGTAATCTGGGTTTCGTAAGGTTCATATCCATCAAGCTCAATCTTTACAACATGACTTGAGCCGCGGTCAATGTTAACTGTTTGCGGTGTTAAGCCAAATTTTTTTCCGCCTATTGTAATTTTAGCATTTTCCGGAACGGAATTAATCTCAACACTTTGAGTGGTTGTATTCAAGATAGTTGAGCAATTGCTAAGCAGCATAGCAACCGATAATAAACCTAAAACTGATAATAATCGCTTCATCGAACTAACCGTTTTTGTTAATATTATCGTTAAATAGTACACAAACTTGAGCAGTGTCAAGTCAATGAAAAAGCCCGCAAAAGCGGGCTATGTGGAGTAAAATTGATTGAGCTAGGCTATTTCATATACATAAGTTTAATTGATTTCACAAACTTTTCGCCGCTTACACTGAATAAATAAACTCCGCTCGATAGTGTTTCTCCAAAGTTGTTCTTTCCATCCCAAAACAATTTTAACACGTTTTTGTTTTGAACCTCATCTGAAGAAAATGTTTTAACCACCTGTCCAAGCAAGTTGTAAACCTTGAACGAAAGTTTTTTCCCCAACATATTACTTGGAATTTTAACTGTAATTGTAACTTGCGAGTTAAACGGATTTGGATAAGCGTCCATCGAGAATTCACTTGGTATTTCTGATGTTCCATCTACAGCAAGGTCTGTATTACCGCCGGTTTTACTTTCATTATAACATGTAGTGCACCACGAGGTATCATTTTCCAGAGCAAGAAAAGCTGTATATAAGGTTAAAACTTTATGCGCTCTGCTTAAGCCAATTACTTCGTTTATTATTGAATTGTTCGCAGCAGCACTTGTAAGTTGATTAATGTAATTACTAACCCAAGTTTGCTTTATTACATCATCACCCTTTTTATCCGCTGCATTTGTTAGAACCATTGTTTTGCTGAAGGCTTGAGTATTATAAATTCCCGAGAATTTCATATTGAAAGGAAACTCACCTGTATATTTCCCTAATTGAGTCACAGCATTTCCAATTGATATTGGCTCCCCTTTTCCAAGGAGAGAATACCTTGCAAAACAAAAGCCGCTTTGTGTAGAAGTGTATAAATCATATGAGCTTATCGTTCCATTTAATTTTAAAAACAAGTTCAACAAAGTTGTGTTAATGTTTCCGGCTATTCTTTGATAAGTTCCGCCTGTAGCACGACTTAAATTATCATAAAAGTATTCGTTGCCTATATAATTCCGGTTATTAAAGTAGTAGTAAGTATATTCTTTATCATTATAGTCATAAATCATTACCGGATAATTTACAGTCATCAGTTTTCTCAAATCGGAAATCAATTGATTTGCCGTTACGCTATTGCCTTGCAAATCTGAGTTAGAAAGTAAAAACATTTTTCCCGAAGCGCCGTTTTTATTTATGTATTCAATCCCCGCGCTCATTAGCGCTGGTAAATTGCTATATGTTGATATCGAGTTTTCACTAACAGAAGTAAATATTTTATCAATGTTTGCCGGATCTCCAGTTACCCAAGCAGGCGATGCCTTCCCGATACTCAATCCGGAAAACATAATATTGAAGCTGTCGTTTAGCGTTAAGTTTGATCTGATTTGCAGCTTTAAGCTGGAAAGTATCTGCTCTCTTGTAGTTGTGCTTTTTCTTAAATCATAATCAATAAGAAAAAGTATTTTTTTTGTGTTTGCCGGCAGTGTATTCCCCGGAAACAAAGCAAGTTCATAATATCCTTCTTCACCTTTCTTGTAATGCTTAAAGTAAACACCATCTACCATTGGGCTCTGAAAGGTTAAAAAATTATTATAAATACGAGAAAGATTTGTTATATCTGCTTCATAATGTTCACCAAAGAAAGAATCGTTCTTAATAGCGAAAGTATAATTACGATCAGAAAATGTAGGCGCGCCCCAATCTGTTGTTTTCCATGTTTTCAAAAGAAGTTTGGGAATTTGCAGCGCCGAAACAGATAAAAGATTTGTAGGAACATTTAGAACTACATTGTTAAGTCCCCAAGTTACCGGCGTTAAATAAGTTATTTTAACTTTTCTTGTTTCTTTTGCGCCCATTGGATAAACACGGAGTTGATAGCTTTTAGCACCTGTCTTTTTAAGAAAAGCTGGATCTTGCTTTCTCTTAACTATGCTTTCATATATCTGCGCGGCTGTCCACAAGTCCATTATTTTACCATTGCTGATTTTATCCCCAATCCAAAGCCACATATCTGTAACGATACTTCCCTCCGGTAATTCAAAGTTGTAAACAACTTCCAGCGGATTGGCAGTCGTTAAATTTGAACCCTTTGCCGAAAAAGTTAAGTAAGCGCTAATTTGAAAATAGATTCCCTTAGGTCCAACAGAGAAAATAGCTTCATCAATACTTCCGGGATAAGTTCTCCATGATTGCTCCGGATCGAGAACCTTTAGACTTGTTTGTGGAAATGATGTCGTTGCTGCAAGCAGCAAGAAAAGAATTGAAATGCGCCGAATAAATAATCCCATGTTCCCTCCTATGTTTTATATAGTTATTATAGAATATCCTGCCTTGGAATGCAAACCAATATTTGCACAATAATTGTACCCTGTTAAAAGAGTGTAATTAAGGAACAAAAACAAAGACGCTAGTACAATTACCAATGAAATAATTTCGTGTCTAAAAAATGTTTTTCGTATAGTTCGTATGGTTTGAGGAAAGATTTTTTGATGCACCAACTTTTTTTTATCACAGTTCTATAAATGTCTTCCACCAGCATTGCATTTCTTTTACGTAATTACCGCATAGTAGCAGCACGTGATTTCACAAAGGATTGTTAAGCATTTCTGTTGGTTTTGCCTGCCATGTAGTTTTACATTTACTTGTGTTCTGTAAAGATTTTCATCGCTGCCCGGTTCGATAATTTCTCCATTTGTAATCCACATTTTTTCCAAGTTTTTTCCGCCGAGCCTTAGCAGTGTAACTTTACTTTTTGTAAACTCCACTTGCATTCCAACGCCTAAACCGGATTCAAAATGTGAACGAAGTTTGTAAGTTTGAATTATGTTTACCGGAGCCGTACAATACGCAAACAGTACTGTATTGTTATCTCATCTAATTGCGCGGGATTAGCCATATGGCTCTCTAACTTCAGCGGTTTTTTTGGCGAAAGCAAAGTGTTCATGTTCAACTTCCTCATTTTTAGTATCAGTAATCGTTTGTTTTAATTCAACGAGACCAATCTTAAGGGTAGTTCTAAAAACCTTAATATCTTTTTTATTTTAAAAGGACCATTTTTCTTGTTTGAACAAAATTTCCGGCTTGTAACCTGTAAAAATATATTCCACTGGTTAATTGAGAATTGAGAATGGAGAATTGAGAATTATAAGTTCCGGCTTGTTTGTATTCATCAACTAACACTGCAACTTCTCTTCCTAAAATATCGTAAATTTTTAGAGTTACATGGCTTGCTGCATGTACCTTGTAACTTATTACCGTGTTTGGATTGAAAGGATTTGGATAGTTCTGCATCAATAATGTTTCTGTAGGAATTTCTGAATTATATTCTGCACCAACAATTCCATTGCCATATTTTTTAATACCGAACCAAAGAGTGCTGTTTACGTTTTGATCCAGAACAACCGAAAACTGATTTGCCTCAAATGGTTTGTAAGTCCTTGCCGTTGATTCTGATTCCTGCCCGCGTACATCAAGCGGATAAACACGAATTGAATCTGCAGTTATTGCCAGATCGAGTTTTAGCTTTAAAGGGTAAATGTGAGTTGGCATTCTTCCCCAATTATTATTAATGGTAGTTGTTCCATTCCAAATCATATTTGTGTTTTGTGTTTTAGAAACGAGTGTAATTAAATCTCTTTCTCTATCTAAACTCAGATAGGAAAGCGAGCCAAAATATTCTTTATCAGTTGGATTGAAAAAGATATTACCAATTCTTTTTCCTGCAAGTGTATTAAAAAACCCGGTTACACTCTGGTATTTATTTGCAGCTATAGAATAAACTCCGTTTGTAACATCCCATGTTATTTGTCCAGTATCTGTTTTATAAGGACTAACCGGAGCCGTTTGCATATTTGTAAAATCTGTCTCTGCTGCGCTGTTGTAACTTACTGTATGGATCGAATTAATCAGCGATAGTTTTTTTTCAAACAAAACCGAGCTTCCCC
The DNA here is from genome assembly GCA_964575995.1 of uncultured Melioribacter sp. GTDB lineage: Bacteria > Bacteroidota > Ignavibacteria > Ignavibacteriales > Melioribacteraceae > Stygiobacter. Next base: position 50,409 of record CAZNTN010000016.1, read on the forward strand.
AAGGATTACTATCGTTCTTTGGCATCAAATAAATAGTTTCTGTTTTGTAATTAACTTTCCTTGGGAAAGAAGACTCCGCTATTAAATTATTTCTGAAAGCATATGCGGCGGCTGGAAATTGTGCCATAAAAATTGGGTTTCGGTGAATGCTGAAATATGAATCTACTTTATCATCACTCCAGTTTGAAGAACTTCCATACTCATAAAGCATAATTCCATCGGCGCCGTTAAAAGAAGAATAACCTAAAATGAAGTTTACGGCTTCGGCTTGATACCGGTTTGGGAAAGGATGATTGTACTCGCTGATTGTAAATGGCTTGGTAACTATCGGAACGCCGGCAAACAAACCCGGAATTGTTCCGCCATTTACATCTTTAACCATTGGCTTGTTTGAAATTAACCAATCTGTATTTGACCATGGAATATTTGGAAACGAAGGGTGATCCCAATAGGAATGATTATCAATATAATCTGCAACACTCTGAGCCGCCAAATCCGCCGCACCAAGATTCCAGTTTGTGCCAACAATTGGTACTTTAACTCCAAGCAAATTTTTTAAATAGCCGAACAAGTCTTTATAAAAATCTTGCTGCAGCTTAATGTAAAATTGAGACATATCTTTCACGCGTTGATCGGAATAACTAACACAATCCGAGTAATCAATTCTTCTTATATTTTTCAGTTCAAGAGTTTCATCTGCAAGCAGCCCGTTGAGCGAAGCATTAGCTACACTAACTTCATCAAGCCAAAATGTTCCCTTCTCTTTGCCAAGCTGAAATGTTATGCGCGCTCGGCTATTATTTGTTTCACTCGCCTTAAAACTGAATGTGTAAATACTCCATCCGTTTGTTATAAGAAAGTTCTTTCCTCCGTAACCGTTCCAAGGTGAAAGATCGTTCATAACACTAACATTTATTTGATGATTTGCATCTGCGCGGGCAGCAAAGCTGACAGTGTAAAGCGAATCTTTTTTTAGATTTAACGTAGCCTGCTTAAACTGAATATGCCATTCTGTTCCGGTTGCAGCTTTTACTTGAATTTTTGCGCTGTAATTTCCTTTAAAGAAAACCGTGTTGTCCCGAGACGTATCTGCATCTGCGCCATTGTGTTCTTCGAGCGCCCAATTTGTACGCAAACTGATTTGCTCAAAACCGCCGTTTATAATTTGCTCTCCAATACCGGTGTTAATAGTTTCGCCTCGCCAAGCAAGGTTTAGATTAGCCGTGTTTGAATATTTCTTCTGCAAGAAATCATTCCACAAGCTATCAAGCATTCTTACGTGTCTATAAACAAGTTTGCCGCCGCTTTTAATGGGTTTAAGAATATTTTCCTTCCAGCCGCGGTATAAAGAATTTTCATTATTGGTCTCAACCATTGCCATAACCGGATCGTTCACCAAAGATTTTCCGGTGTAAGGATTAACATGCGTAAGAAGCTGTTGTGCATATTCTTTTTGAAGCTGTATTAAATGAGGATCGAAGCAGGTAACTACTTTGAAAAAATCTGTTCCGTAATTTTTAACAGAATCTGCATAAGTTACTCCATCAAACGGCTTAAACATTCTCGAGACGTTAAGATTCATGTTGATGAAAATTCCGTTGTCTTTCATCTTGGCGATTAAATTTTCCATTAAATCGAGATAAGTTGGGTTGAGAACCCGCGTATCGCTTCCGGTTAATAAACTTGGTCCACCCCAGTCGTTATCAATATGATGAAAGCGGATAATGTTAATTCCCATCTTGCGCATTCTTCCTGCAATACCCGCAGCTAAATCTTTAGACGGAAAAGCGCCGCTGGCAACTACATTACCGCCCCAGAAGCGAATCGGTTTTCCATCTAAGACAAAATTACCATTGGCGTCTGCAGCAACAAATTTTCCATCAGCAATTTTTGTTACGGGGAATTTGGGTAAAAACTTTTGTGTGGTAGAATCATTCCACGGAAGGTTAAAGTTGAATCCGCCGCTGAAGCTCTGCGAATTCACTTGTGCAGATACTAACAAAACAAATGATAGAGTTAAGAAGATAGTTTTCATTTTCTTATCCTGCTGTATAAGAAAAGCCGATAAAACAAGTTTGTTACAGCTGCGTTTCTACAAGTTAAGTGTAAAATTAGAATCGTTTTACATTTTACAAGCCAAGCGCTTTAATGTAGCCTTGGTTCACAGTACAGTTTTTGAATTTGATATTTTCTAGCAAATCTGATAAAGCTTTATTTACAACTTCGCGCGATGGTTTTACCTTTCTAATTTCTTCAAAATTTTTCTTTGGTGTTTCTGCATACTTAATAATTTCATCCCACTCTTTTGTTTTTTCAAACTGAACCATTCCGCGCGGTGAATCCATTTTTTTATAAGGCCAGAAGCACCAGCCAAGTTCATGCATTTCCAGTAACTTTCTGAAAGCATCAATCCACGCATCTTCATTTTCGCCGCTTTCGCCCATATACATAGGTACGTTGTATTTGTTTACGAAATCAATTACGTCTTGAATTTCTTTTTGTTCCGGCGGCATCCAATATCTATGAAAGGTGTAAGCAAGATTACTTTCGAACGGTGCGCCGAACATTTTAAAATTTGTATTCCACTGAGCGCCTCCCAAGAATATTATGTGGTTCTTATCCACTTCTCTAATTGCTGCAGTAATCTTTTTGTAAAGCGGCTCAAGAAGTAAATTCAACTCTTCCTTATTTTCCATGTAATGAGGAATGGGTTCGTTGAGCAGATCGTAACCAATAACAATCTCTTCATCTTTGTAGCGCTCTGCTATTTTTTTCCATAATGCGATTGTTGTTTTCTGTGCCTGTTCATCCTCAAACAACCATGGATAGCCCCAGCTATCGTCTATGTTATCTCCGGTTTGTCCGCCCGGAGCTGCGTGAAGATCCAAAACAACATAAAGGTTTTCTTCCTTACACCATTTAATTGCATCATCAAGCCGGCGAAATCCTTCTTCTAACCAAATTTCTGGATGATCTTCTACTAAGAAAAATTTGAAATTGAATGGAAGACGAATATGGTTCAACCCGGAATTTTTTATGAAACGAATATCTTCTTTTGCGATGTAGTTATCTCTAAAATCTTTCCAGAATTTTCTAGCTTCATCAGCGCCAACTAATTCTTTAATAGTGTTATCAATCAAGCGGAAAGAGTTTACATTTTGAAATTTAAACATGTAGCCTTCAGGATTTAGCCAGTTGCCAAGATTAATTCCTCTAAGCAGAATCTTATTTCCGTTAGGCTCAACAAAATATTTTCCATCAACTTTAACAAATTTGTCTGATTGTGCTAATCCAACAGCGGCAAACAACAACATCAAACAAATAACAACAAATAATCTTTTCATTTTTCACCAAATATTATTATTTGATTTTCCTTTGATCTAAAGAATGACTTAGCAGCCACTCATAGATATCGGGATTGTTATAGGTTTCAGTCCAAGAATCGTGACCTGCATCTGGATAAACGGTAAATTTAACATTGCCATTGATTGATTTTAATCTTGCCACTAAATCTTCCGTAGATTTGATCGGCACAACAATATCCTTAGCGCCGTGGAAAGTCCAGATTGGTAAATCGCCAATCAAATTAGCGGCAAAAGTATCTCCCCAGCCGCAAATTGGAATTACAGCAGCAAGTCGGTTGGATATTTCCATTGCCAAACGCCATGTTCCATTACCACCCATGCTTAACCCGGTTACATAAATTCTATTCTCATCAACTTTGTGTTTAGAAACTAATTCATCAATTAAAGAGATAAGCCATTCATGTTTCCAGCGTAAATTGGGCGGGCATTGAGGAGATACAACTATGAACGGAAAATCTTTTCCTTGTGCAATAAGTTTTGCTGGACCGTGAGTTTTTACTTGCTCAAGATTATTACCTCTTTCACCGGCGCCGTGCAAGAAAAGCAAAAGCGGTAGTTTTTCTTTTACATCATAATCTTTAGGAAGATACAAGAGATAATTCACATCAACTTCCTTTTCATAGCTTCCAGAAAAACTCCGCTCTGCCTGCTTTCCAATTTCTTTCTTATTAATAATTGATGAAGAGCATCCGGCGAAAGAGTAAACGCCTGCTGCAATTAACAATGTAACTGTTTTGATGTTTGCCTTCATCAGCGAACCTACTCAACTACTGTGAAAGAAGTTTCTTTTACATCAACCGAGTTTGTTCCAACAAAAACTTTAAATTCTCCCGGTTCAACAACATAATTCATATTGATATCGTAGAATTTTAATTTTTCTGGTGTAATTGTAAAAGTTACTTTCTTTGTTTCGCCAGGTTTAAGGTTAATTTTCGAGAAGTCTTTCAATTCTTTAACCGGACGTGTTACGCTTCCAACCAAATCGCGAATGTAAAGCTGAACAACTTCTTTACCTTCTACTTTGCCTGTGTTCTTTACATCAACAGTTACTGTAAGCGATTCATCTTTCTTGATTGTAGAGCTGCTCAATACCGGATTAGAATATTCAAAAGTTGTGTAGCTTAAACCGAATCCAAATGGATAAAGCGGTGTGTTTTCTATATCCATATAATAAGAAGTAAAACGATCTTTTGGATTATGCGGTCTTCCGGTATTTTTATGATTGTAATAAATAGGTACTTGCCCAACATAACGTGGAAAAGTAACGGGCAGCTTACCGTTTGGATTTACATCGCCGAACAAAACATCTGCAATTACTAAGCCGGCGCTAATTCCAGGATACCAAGTTTCAATAATTGCATCAACATTAACTTGCAGCCAAGTAATAGTAAGCGGTCTTCCATTCATCAAAACAACAACAATTGGTTTACCGGTCTTTTTAAGTTCTTTAATTAAATCTTCTTGCACGCCTGGTAAATCTAATTTAGCGCGCGAGCTTGCTTCGCCGCTCATACCTCTATGTTCACCAACAAAAGCAATAACTACTTGAGACTCTTTAGCTGCTTTAACTGCATCGTCAAAACCGCTTTTATCATTACCAAGGATCGAGCATCCTTTGGCGTAATTTATTTTGATATCCACGCCAATCTTTTTTGTTAATCCTTCGTAAGCAGAAACAACATCGTTACTGTCTCCAAGAGCAGACCAGCCGCCAAGCGGATCATCTTTAGATTTTACAAGCGGTCCAACTAAAGCAATAGATTTTAATGTTTTGCTGAGCGGTAAAGTATTATTTTCGTTTTTTAACAGAACTAAAGTCTCTTGTGCAACTTCTCTTGTTGCATCAACAATTTCTTTGCTTTTTATAGTTTTCTTTTCTCTTTCAACATTGCTGTATTTGTATGGGTCATCAAACAAGCCAAGTTTAAATTTGGCAATCAGAACCCGGCGTACTGCATCATCAACAAACTTTATATCAACTTTACCTTCATTAACTAATTGTGCTAAGTGGTAAAAGTAAGCGCTTGTTTCCATATCCATATCAACAGTGGCTTTAATTCCAAGTTCTGCAGCTTGCTTTCTATCTTTAGCAACACCGTGTGGAATTAACTCGCCAATTGAATTCCAATCGCTTACAACAAAGGCATCGCTTTTCCATTCGCCGCGTAAAATATCGGTCATCAAAAATTTGCATGCCGAAGCGGGCACGCCTCCAATTTCATTAAAAGAAGCCATCAAAGAGCCAACTCCGGCTTCAACTGCTGCTTTGAAAGGAGGCAGATAATAATCGCGCAAATTTCGTTCAGATAAATCCACAGTATTGTAATCTCTTCCGCCTTCTGCGCCGCCGTAAGCAGCAAAATGTTTTGCACAAGCTAAAATGGTATTGTGGGCAGAAAGATCATCTCCTTGGTAGCCTTTTACGCGCGCTGCCGCCATTAACGAACCCAAGTAAGGGTCTTCGCCGCTTCCTTCCATAATTCTTCCCCAGCGCGGATCGCGGGCAATATCTACCATTGGGTTAAAAGTCCAATTAATACCTGCAGATGAAGCTTCGATAGCCTGCATACGCGCAGATTTTTCTATTAACGAAGGATTCCAAGAACTTGCTTCGCCTATTGGTATTGGAAAAGTTGAAAAGTATCCATGAATTACATCTAAACCAAAAAGCAGCGGAATTTTTAATCTAGATTGTTCAACAGCAATTTTTTGCAGTTTCATAGTTTTTTCTGAGCTTACAACATTTAAAAAAGAACCAATTTTGCCCTGTTTTAAAAGTTCATCGCTTGTTTCCGATGGTCTTCCTTGTGCTGCGCCTGTTGCCCAGTCTCCACTGTATTGAACGAGCTGTCCAACTTTTTCTTCAAGTGTCATTAAAGCCAAAACCGAATCTGCTCTTTGAACTATTGTTTTCTGCTGCGCAAAAAAAGCTGAGCTGACCAAAAGGAATAAAAGAATTTTTTTCATCTTACAAATTTCTCCTTTAAAAAAGAGGCTTGTTACTGCCTCTTATCGAATATTTAATATGTTAATCCAAAACCAAACGGGAAGAGAGGATCGTAATCTGCATCGCCAATGTTAATTGGAATCTGCTTCATATTTCTTGGCCAAGAATGAGGAAGCTTTCCGGTTGGCTTGAAATCTCCAAAGAGAACATCTGCAACACCTTGTCCTTCTGTGCCAGGAAGCCAAGCAGCAATAAACGCATTAGATTTATTTAATTCGTTTTCAATTATCATTGGTCTTCCGGAGATTAATAACACAACAACAGGCACGCCGGAAGCGTTAGCTTTTTCAATTGCTTCAATATCTTCTTTAGCTAAACTTAAATCTTCACGGTCTCCAAACATTTCGGCGTAAGGAGTTTCACCTACAACAACAATGCATACATCTGCGCCTTCAGCGCCGGAGCCATCTACAGAAGATGTAACTTTAGTTCCTTTTGAAACAGTGTTTTTAACAGCCTGAAGAACTGTTGTTCCTCCGCTAATTACATTGCCGCTTTTGCTCTGCCATATAATTGTCCAGCCGCCGCATTGATTTCCAATATCATCAGCGCTTTTTCCTGTAACGTGAATTCTTCTTAGCTGTTTAGATAATGGTAAAATGTTGTTATCGTTTTTTAGCAATACTAAAGATTGACGCACTGCATTTCGCGCTACTTCTCTATGTTCTGCCGAGCCGACTTCTTTGGTAAGCTTTCTATCAACTTTGTAGTTTTCCCATAGATTCATTTCAAATTTTACTTTTAATATTCTGCGCACGGCATCATCTATTCTGCCTATCGGAACTTTACCTTCGTTTACTAATTCTATTAAGTAGGTAATAAACTGTAAGTAATTGTTCGCTTTATCGGGTCCAAATGGAATCATAGCCATATCCATTCCGGCGTTAATAGATTTTTGGATAGCGGTTTTATAATCGGGGTCCACCTGATCGATGCCTGCCCAATCGGATACAACAAATCCTTTAAAGCCAAGCTCACCTTTAAGTAAATCTGTAATCAAGTATTTATGACCGTGTACTTTTACTCCGTTCCAACTGTTGAAAGTAATCATAATATTTTTAGCGCCGGCTTTAATAGTTTCAACATAACCGGGCAGGTGAATTTTTCTAAGCGTTGCTTCATCAACTTCGGTATTACCTTGGTCTTTTCCATTTGTGGTTCCGCCATCGCCTACAAAGTGTTTTACACTTGCAAGCACAGCATTCTTGTTAGATAAATCTTTTGTCTGCATTCCTTTAACGTATGCAACGCCAAGTTGTTTTACGAGGTCTGGGTCTTCGCCATAACTTTCATAAGTTCTTCCCCACCGCTCGTTAAGAGCAACTGCAACGCAGGGTGCAAAATCCCATTGTATTCCTGTTCCTTTAATTTCTTTAGCTGTTATAGCTGCAATTTTTTCAACAAGCAAAGGATTGCGAGTAGCGCCAAGACCTATATTGTGTGGAAAAATTGTTGCGCCATCTACGTTGTTGTGCCCGTGTACTGCATCAATTCCCCAGATGATAGGAATACCTAAACGTGATTTTAAAGCAATGTTTTGATATTTCTCGTAAGTATCTGCCCAGCCTTTAGCAGTAATATCTGGTATTTCGGTATCGCCGCCGCAGAGAAGCGAGCCAATTGCATACTTTGCTATGTCTTTAGGATGATTTTTAATCGCATCTAAATCAACTTGAGTCATTTGTCCAACTTTTTCCTCAAGTGTCATTTTTGCAAGCAGCTCATCAACTTTTTTATTGAGTACATCTTCCTTTATTTTTTGTGAATAGACAAAAGATGACGCAATAATCATAACTATCATTAACAATCTGATTTTCATTCCTTCCTCTTCGTTTGTTTTATAATTTACATTTTTAATTATTTCATTAATGATTAACCGGAGTTCAAAAGAAGTAAAGAGAAGAGTAAAGACTCCTCCTCGAATTAGTAATTCACGTTACACAGGAAAGAATTAGCTTCTCAAAACAGATTTCTGCCAAACGTGATTTATTAAATTCTTTTTAATTCGTTCCAGATTAAAGCGCTAGAACCAAGAACGGCTGCGCTTGCACCAGGCAAAGCAGATGGTATTACTTTAACTTTGTTTTTAAAAATGTTGAGCATAAATTCTTCCATATAGCGCTTAGTCGGGGTTATAATTAAATCGCCTGCTAAAGCTAACCCGCCAAAAAGAATTATTGCTTCTGGGCTTAAATGGGCAACCGAGTCTGCCAGTTTTAAACCAAGTACTTTAGCTGTGTAATCAAAAGCTGCAAGCGCAAGTTTATCACCCTTCTTAGCAGCATCTGCAATATCTTTAGCCGAAAGGGAAGCAAAGGTTTTAGAGCGAAGCTGGCTTGGAATGTTTGTAGTGCCAATTAGTTCAAAAACTGTTCTACGAATTCCGGTAGCAGAAGCATAAGCTTCCAAACACCCTTTTCTACTGCATCCGCATTCTCTTCCGTTAGGGTCAAGAATAGTGTGTCCAATTTCTCCTGCAAAGCCATCTGCACCATAAACCAACTGTCCGTTTACAACAATGCCGCTTCCTAATCCGGTTCCAAGAGTAATAACTATAAAATCTTTCATACCTTTTGCAGCGCCGAAGATCATTTCGCCGATAGCAGCGGCGTTTGCATCGTTTGTAATTGCCGATGGCAGAGGAGAAAATTTTTTAACTAATTTAAGAACATTAACACTTCCCCAATTTAAGTTTGGCGGAGAATCAACTGTTCCTTTGTAGTAGTTAGCGTTTGGTGCGCCAATTCCAATGCCAACTAACTCATATTTCTTTGCATACTTTTTAAATGAAGAATTAATTTCTTTGAATAGCCTTTCAAACAACTGATCTGCTTTTTGTTCTGCACGAGTTGGTATAGAAGATTCAAAAATTATTTTTCCAGCTTCGCTTACAAACCCGAAAACCGTATTTGTACCTCCGACATCAATACCTACGGCTACTTTAATTATTTCCATTAAAAGCTTCCTTATTCATTACCGCAAAATAGCGGAAATCAACATTTATGATTGTATTATCTCAAAGCCGGCTTATAACCTTTGAAACCATAATAAGCAATGTAGAGATAGCACAAAACCGGAATAAAGAAGGCGAGTTGAATTCCGATTGTATCTGCAAAGTAACCTTGAAGAACAGGAATTAAAGCGCCGCCAACAATAGCAGTGCACAAAATTCCAGACGCCTGCCCAGTATGCTTTCCTAAGCCGTCAATTGCAAGTGTAAATATAGTAGGGAACATAATAGAATTGAATAGCCCAACGGCAAGAATAGACCACATTGCAACTTGACCAAAAGTAAACATAGAAACAAGCACAAGAACAGCTGCAATTAAAGCATTAGCCATCAAGTATAAATTAGGTTTTATTTTAGTAGTTAAGTAAGCGCCAACAAATCTACCTATCATAGCACCGCCCCAATAGAACGATACATATTTGCCTGCATCAACTTCTTTTAAGCCTGCAATTTCTGGCTGGTTAAAATAGTTTACAAGAAAAGAACCAATAGCAACTTCGCCTCCTACATAAACAAAAATGGCAACAGCGCCAAGAACAAGATGTTTGTAACCCCAGGCACTGTGGTGTTTATCCTGTAAACTTTTTCCTTCTCCGCCGCTTGAGCCGACATCAGAGGCTTCTATTTTGGGTAGTTTTATAACGGCAAACATTGCGGCAATAATAAAAAGAACTGCGGCTAAACCTAAGTAAGGCGCTTGAACAGCACTTGCTTCGGCTAATTTGTAAGCCGATATTTCATCCAGAGTCATTACTTTTAATTCATCTGCTGTTTTAACTGCGAGAGAAAGAATTAATACAGAACCAAAAAGCGGTGCAATTGTTGTCCCTAATGAGTTAAACGCTTGTGTAAGAATTAATCTGCTTGATGCAGTTTCTGGCTTGCCTAAAATTGCAACATAAGGGTTTGCTGCAACTTGCAGTAAAGTAATTCCGGCTGCTAAAATGAATAAGGCAACTAAAAACATCATGTATGATTGATAACCAGCAGCGGGATAAAACATTAAGCAGCCGATGCCCGCGGTTATAAGTCCAATTACAATTCCGTTTTTATAACCAAGTTTCTCAACTAACATACCGGAAGGAAGTGAAACAACGGCATAAGCAGTAAAGAAACTAAATTGAATCATCATAACTTGTGTATAGTTGAGAGTAAAAACTGCTTTCAAGTGAGGAATTAAAATATCATTCAAGCAGGTGATAAAACCCCACATAAAGAAAAGTGTAGTTAGTACTGTAAGCGCAAAAGAATAGTTCTGCCCGTTACCGTTACTTTTAGCAGACGCTGCCATTGGTGCAGTAGAAGCCATTAATCACTCCAAAGTTAGTTTAGTTAGCTTGCATTAATTTGAGCATAAAATCGAAAATTAAGGCAAAAACTATGCCCCTAAGCAGCGATTGTTCGGGTTGCTAAAGTTGTATTTAATTAGAATTTATGTGGTGTTCCAAGTTTCGGAAAAAGAAAACTCTTGGCAATTTATTAATATGATAAGTTCACTTATTAATTTAATAAGCAAAATAAAAAGAGGTCGAATCTGCTCTCAAAATAAATAAGTTCTGTTACACGAGATATCTTGAGGATAGTTAACAACTTTAACTTGCGGCTTTGTGCTTGGCAGAAACCTCCTTTTTTCTCGCAGAGCCGCTAAGCCGCAAAAACTATTGATGTTAAGTTCCGTAGAAACCTGTTTTAAGACGTTAAGTCATTCTTGCGTAAAGTGAATTAATTATTTCTTTTCTGCCAACTTTAGGTCAACGGAGTAGTTAAGCGGTTCCGGCATTTGAAATCTTTGCATATTTCCACCGCCCGGTCTCATTCCGCCGCCAATTTGTCCGCCGCCTTGCATCATAGCACCTCTTCCGGCAGGAGATTCAATTTGTTCAGTTTCAAATTTAATCTGCATTTTATCCCCAGGAAGAGAAGCAATTTGAAAAGAATAATCATAGTGAACGGCTAATGGAACTTGAAGTTCGTAAACAAATTTTCCTTCGATGTAGCCAAGTTTAGCTTTTATTCCATCCTTGTTATCTGTTGATAAAAGCGAAAGGGAATATTTATCTGAGTTTAAGATTTGCATTTCGTTCTGCTTTTCGATCATCATATTAACAATCTTATCCAATCCGCCCTGCTGAAACATTTCTCTTCCTAAGTTTTGCATTTGTTCGCGCGGAATATTTTTGATTGGTAGAGGATATTTAATACCAAAAGTGTTTTCACTGCCGCCAGAGGGAATAAACCATGTAATAAACCCGGCTCTTGTTATTTGCATCACCTTCATTCTGTCTTCTGTAACCAAACACATGTAAAAAAACTTATCGTCATTAGTAAACCCGAGTGAGATTTTTTGATCGGGCAAAAGTTTAAGATTGTTTTTCCAGTCTTGGAAATTTCCGTCAATTACAATTTCTTCTGTGCGCCAGTTGTTTAGAACAACCGTTGAAGAGCCGCAAGCCGATAAAAATGCTACTGCAGAAAAAATAGTTAATAGGTATAGCAAATTTTTTCTTTTCATCTTATCCTCAAAGAAGTTTCTAAATTAATTTACGAATAACCCGTTTGATTAGGCAAAAGAATAATAGCTGCTCTTGCAAAGCATCTGTTAAATGCTGTTGAGCAGTTAAACCAGCTCAAATTCTGCTTTTAGATTATCTACACTTACTGCAAATTTTCCTTTTTCAACGGTTGGTTTGAGATATAAACCTATGAATGACATTTGTTCCGGATTAATAACAAACTCTACGGTTTTTGTTTCTTTCGGTTCGAGGTAAATTTTTTCAAATCCTTTCAGCCGTTTGCTGCAAGGAGAAACCGAAGCGTATAAATCGGATAAATACATAAGCACGGTTTCTTTTCCGCTTCTCATTCCATTATTAGTTATATCAACTTTAACTTTTACACTTTCGCCTTGTACAATTTTCTTTTTGGATAAACGAAGATTTTTATATACAAAAGTTGTGTAGCTTAAGCCATGCCCAAATTTGAATTGTGGATTGTAAACATTTCCATCACGCGATTCTAAGTACTTATGATCGTAAAGAACAAAATCGTTTACAAAACGAGGATAGCTTATTGGCATTTTTGCACTTGGGTTTACATCGCCGAACAAAACATCTGCAATTGCTCTGCCGCCCTCCATTCCCGGCAAGAAAGAAACAAGAACAGCATTTGCAAGTTGCTCAATTTTATTTATTACTCTAGGTCTTCCTTCTAACAGAAGAATAACAATCGGTATGCCGGTTTTTGAAATTTCTTGTGCTAATTTAATTTGTGTTTCATCCAACGTTAAATCTGTAATATTGCCGGGTGTTTCGCAGTAAGCCGGCTCTCCAAGGCAGAGCACAACTATATCTGCATTCTTTGCTTTGTTTACTGCTGCTCTAATATCAATCTCTTTATTAAAATCTGCACCGTGAGCAAAAACAACATTACCGCTTCCAGCTTTTGCTCTTATTGCATCGAGCACAGTCATTTTGTTTTTTGGATAAAGCTCTTCAGTGTTGCCCTGCCAAGTTACCGTCCACCCGCCATTAAGCACAGAAAGTTTATCTGCTGTTGGTCCTGTTACAAGTATCTTTGTGTTTTTAGAAAGAGGAAGGGTCTCGTTTTCATTTTTAGCAAGAATAATTGTTTCCTTGGCAGCTTCGTAATTTGCCGATGTATGCTGCACGCAGCCAAAATCATTTTCAAATGCAGTTTTAGAATAAGGGTTATCGAACAAGCCCGTCATAAACTTAACGCGAAGAATTCTGCTAACAGCTTCATTAATTCTTTTCATTGGCACTTTGCCCTGCTTAACAAGTTTAATAAGAATATTGCAAAAAGAGAAATCAAATGGAACCATGCTCATATCCACGCCTGCCATAACAGCCATACGCACTGCTTCTTCCTGAGAATCTGCCGCGTTATCTCTTGTGTGCAAACGTTGAATATCCATCCAGTCCGAAACTGTAAAGCCTTTAAACTTCCACTCATTACGAAGAACTTCTGTAAGCAAATGATAATTGGCATGACCAGGAATGCCATCAATCTCTGCCGAGTTAATCATAATTGTTTCTGCTCCGGCATCAACGGCAGTTTTAAATGGAGGCAGCAAATACTCGCGCAAACTTCTTTCGCCAATCCAGGCAGGTGTTCTATCTTTACCGCTAAGAGGCACGCTATAACCAACAAAATGCTTCAAGCAAGTTGCAAGTTTGCCATCTTTGCTCATATCGTACGCCTGTGCACCTTCTATATACGCTTTACCCATTTCACCAACCAAAAAAGTATCTTCGCCAAAAGTTTCCCACAGTCTTGGCCAAGTTGGATTTCTTCCTACATCTAACACTGGATAAAAATTCCAAGGAATGCCGGAAGCACGAACCTCTTTTGAACAAATAGCACCGGCTTGTTTTTCTAATTCACGGTTAAAGGAAGAACCCATTGCAAGGGCTTGCGGAAACAAAGCAGCGCCCGAAGTATATGTTGCGCCATGAATTGCATCTACGCCATAAAGAACAGGTATTTTCAAACGTGTTTTACTTAGGGCAATATCTTGAACATTTTTAATTATGAAGTGCCAATATTCCAAAGAGAAAGCTGCATCCCACGCATTAAGAATAGAACCTATTTTATACTGAACAATTGCTTCTTCTAATTTTTTTACATCGAGAATATGCTCTTGCTCTTTAGTTTTTGCCTGCTCAGAAACCGCTTGAAGTGCAAGCTGTGTCATCTGTCCAACTTTTTCTTCAAGCGTCATTTTTGTTAGAAACAATCTTACTTTTTGGTCTATCCTCTTATAGCTTTGCTGCCTCTTAACTTCTTTAAACATTGTGTTTCCTTGGTTGATTAATATTCTTCGGCAAAATTACTAAAGGTTAAGTACTAAGTGAACTTTCGGTTACATTTTATAGAGAACATTCTGCTTAATATCTAACTCACCTTGCGCAAAACTTTATCTCGGTGTAACTCCGCTACTTATCTGTGTAACAAAAAGCTGGTGTTCTGTCACACTAATAACTATACATTATGTTGGAAGGTATCTAATAAATTTAATGTCATTCAAATAGGGGAATAAGGTTGATTCATAACTGTTTACCATAGTTACTAAGGCTTCTCAAATGAATAAGGTTTTCTTGCTTCTATTGAATTAAAATATACCGACTAATCAAAAAATTTATTTTGTCTTTCTTACCCTAGTAACATACCTAACCACAAGTTAATTAACCTTATTGCCTTATTTTACAAAATAGCATTATGATATACATCCTTCGGCAAAATTGTGAGCTAAAAGTATGTACAGAAGTGTTAGTGACAAAACACTATATATTTAACAAAGAAGCAAAGAGCAAAAACAGGGGATCACAGAGAATAATTTTCATTCTGATTCTTGCGTAAGATGAGTAACTAATTTGTCATTAAAATATACTTAGGCTATAAAGACATACTTTTGAAAATCATAGTCAAAGAATTTTTTGTTGAAGTCCATCTGGTTAATTTTTTTGCTCTTGTTAGTATGAGGTTTCCATTTCAATTTTATACTTGCCACTTAACGGATTAGAGCAGCAGCAATGACAGATTAATCCAGTTTTCCAGATACGAAACTTCTGGGCGGCTGAGTTTATTAGTGCTTTGGCAGTTCTTCTGTTCTTAAGTTGAATTTTTACTTGCAGAGTTTAACAACCGAAACATTCTATGAAAAGATTTCGTTTAAGGTAATAATTTTATATCAGCGCAGTAAAACAAAGCTATATTTGTTTGATTATTTTTACTGCCTCGCAATAAAAAAGATAATTTTTGGAGTTTCTATATGCTGAATATATTTCTGTTTTTGCTTATAGCTTCTATTCAGGTTTTTTCGCAGCAATTTGTTCTGAAAGGAAAAGTTTACGATAAGAATAGTTTTCAGCAAGGATTGGCTTATGCAAATATTAGAATTGCAGGCACACTCTCTGGAACCTCTGCTACTAACGAAGGTTTTTATGAGTTGAGATTAGCAAAAGGAAATTATCAATTAATAGTTTCAAACATAGGATATACTACCGATACTGTTTCAGTTAATTTGAATAATAATGAAACGATAAATATTGGATTAACTCCTGTTCCGGTAAATTTGCCGGAAGTAACCGTTCTGCCAGGCGAAAACCCCGCACTAGAAATTATACGCCGGGCAATTACTTCCAAAAATAAGCGCTATGAAAAAATCAACTCATACGTTTTTAAGGCTTATACAAAAGGAATTGTTAAAACTACGCAAGACTTATCGGCTTCCGGTACCAATGTAGGTGTTGGTATTGGCGGGGGCAAAGACACAAGTAAATTGAAAATTACTGGAATAATCGAAAACGAAAGCAAAGGTTACTTTAGAAAGCCAAACGAGTACAAAGATGAAATTATTGCACGCAAGCAATCTGCAAACACGCCAAGTGCAATTAATATTTTTACCGGTGGAAGGCTTTTACAAAATTTTTATACAGATGATATTCGTTTTCTTAACAGGCATTTGCTAAGCCCTATTGCAAATGATGCGATTGACTATTACGATTATATTATTGAGGACACGCTCGCTCTCGATAAAAAATCTCTTTTCAAAATTAGGTTTGAACCTCTTCGCAAAATTGACCCCGGATTTGCGGGAACAATTTACATTGCCGATAAGACTTACAATTTGGTTAAACTGGAAGTGGGATTGAACGCTTCGGCTAATCCAGGTAAAATCTTCGATAAGATAAATATTCTTCAGCAGTTTACAGAGTTTGAAAACAATGTTGTGATGCCGATTGATTACAGAATTTCTGTAGAAGGCAATCCGCTTGGCTTAGTAAAATTCGGTTTCGAGTTGAACACAATTTTTTATGATTATCAAATTAACAGCCCGCTCGGCGAAGATGTCTTTGATATGACAATTGTAAAAGTAAACTCAGACGCTGATAAAAAAGATTCGCTGTATTGGAAATCGACCCAAACAATTCCTAATACAGAAGATGAACTTGAAGCCTATGCAAGAATAGACAGCATCGAATCAAAACCTAAAAAATTTTGGGATAGATTTTCACTTTTTTCACCCGCTATAAACATTGAAGACAACATAACAATAACCGGTCCGCTTTCGCTTTACTCATTTAACAGAGCAGAGGGACATACATTAAATTTTGGCATTAATGCAATTCAACAGTTTGATAAAAGAAGCGGCTTGCGGCTGGATTTATCGTACGGATTTGATGACCAAAAATTTAAAGGCGAGTTTGCCGCTAATTATTATCTTGGCAGGTACAGAACAAGCAATTTAACTTTTCGTGCATTCAACAAATTGACCGATTTATTTTCAGAAGCGGTGCGTTATAGTAAATCAACTTCCAGTTTGGTCAGCTTAATTGGTAAGTATGATTTCCGCGATTACTATTACACAAATGGATTTAGTGCAGGATTTTGGAGCCAGGTTTTTCCTGTGCTTAGTTTAGGATTTGGTTACTTAGACAGAACAGACAATTCTGCATATGTTACCACAGATTTTTCGATATTTAACAGAGATAAAACCTACAATTCCGTTCAACCAATTTATGATACGAGAATAAAAGCCATTACTACAAACTTTCAATTGGATTTTAGAAAGTTTATAGAAGATGGATATTTCAGAAGAAAGATTAATCAAGGCGGCGCCAATTTTACATTTGGCGGAAACTTTACCTTTAGCAATTCTTCTTTCTTAAAAAGCAGTTTAGATTTTCAACTTTACAGAATAAATCTCGGCGGATACATTCCAACATTCGGCGCTGCCAGAACAAGTTTCAACTTAGCAGGCTTTTTTTCAAACGGAAAAGTACCATTTCAGATGATGTATGCACTGCCCGGAAATATTAGCGGGGCAAGTCAATCCAACTCGTTTAGAACATTACGCACAGACGAAGTATTTGGCGATAAAGCCCTTGTACTATCAATTGATAATGAGCTCGGTGATGAATTATTTCGGTTACTTCGTTTAGATTTTTTAATCGACTGGCAAATGAACGTGAGTGTTTTCTTAAATGCAGCAATTGTTGAAACCAAGAATGAAAGTAAATCAATATTGCCTTTTATAAACCGCTATGGTATTAGCCGCAACCCGATCGAATTTAACAAACCTTTTGCCGAAGCAGGCTTTGCAATTGGGCAGGCGCTTTTTCCTTTTAAATTAGAGTTTACTTGGAAGTTGAATTATTTTGGTACCAACAATTTTGTCTTTGGCTTAAATATTCCAATATTATAAATAAGCAGTTTCAAGAGGAAGAAATGAAAAAAATATTCTTTGTGGTTTTGTTTTCTTGCATAACTCTATCAGCTCAAAACCTTTCTATCAGCAGAATTGATCCGCCAAATTGGTGGACCGGAATGAAGCTGAATAAAATTCAACTGATGGTTTATGGAAATAATCTTACCGGCATATCTGCAAAGTTTGATAACCCTAAAATCAAAATTGAACGAATACACAAAATCGAAAACTCGTCTTACGCTTTTATTGATATTATTATTTCTCAAAATATTTCGCCAAATGATTATCAGTTAATCATCAGCAATGGGAAAGAAAAAACTTCATTTATTTTTCCAATTTTACAACGAGAAGAACAAAGCAGCAGATTCAAAGGCTTCAGCTCTAAAGATGTTATCTATCTCTTAATGCCGGATAGATTTGCAAACGGCGATGTTACAAACGATTCTGTTGCCGGGTACACAGATTATATGCAGAAAATTCCGGCGCAGGGAAGAGCCGGCGGAGATATTCAAGGTGTAATTAACAAATTAGATTATCTAAAAGATTTTGGTGTAACGGCGCTTTGGCTTACGCCTGTTGTAGAAAACAATACTTTCCGTTCTTATCACGGTTATGCAGCAACAGATTTTTACAAAGTGGACCCGCGCTTAGGTTCTAACTCGCTCTATAAAAAATTTGTTGTTGAGGCACATTCGCGCGGTATGAAAGTAATTTTAGATCATGTAGCTAACCACCTGAGTGATGATCATCCATGGCTAAAAAATCTGCCTGCAGATGATTGGCTTAATGGCTCTTTAGAAAATCATCTTAGCGCTAATCATCACAAAATGGTTTTTAGCGATATTTATGCTGACAGTGCAACTATTAAACACGTTGAACAAGGCTGGTTTGTTCCTTCTATGCCGGATATAAACCAACGCAATCCTTTTGTTCAAAACTACATTACTCAAAACACAATTTGGTGGATAGAGTTTGCCGGGATTGATGGAATTCGTGAAGACACTTATCCTTACAACGATCAGACTTATATTTCTAAATGGGCAAAGATTGTTAAAGAAGAATTTCCTACAATAAATATTGTTGGAGAAGTTTGGACAGGCGATGCAGATCTGCTTTCTACTTACCAGCAAAATAGCAAGTTCAGAAAAATAAATTCTAACCTGCCTGCCGTTACAGATTTTGCTCTTAGGGATGTGCTGATCAGCCTTGCAGAGGGACGCACCGGCTTGTATCAAGTATATAATGTAATTGCAAAAGATTATTTGTATGCGGACCCAACACAACTTGTAACATTTGCTGATAACCACGACGTTCCCAGAGTTGCTTATTTTACAAGAGGTAATCTCAAGAAAACAAAATTAATTTATGATATTCTCTTAACTACAAGAGGAATTCCTCAGTTATTCTACGGCTCAGAAATTGGACTTGTTGGCACGGACGATCATGGTACTCTAAGAATTCCTTTTCCCGGTGGATTTCCAAATCATTCTCGAGACGCATTTACAGAAAATGGCAGGGAGCCAAACCAGAACGAGTTATTTAATCACATAAAAAAATTAATCGGCTTGAGAAAAAAATATCTGTCGTTAGCAGAAGGCAAACTAATACACTATCCGCCCGTAAATGATGTATATGTTTATTTCAGAACTTTGGGAATAGAAAAGTGTATGATTATAGTAAATAACTCGAAAAAAAACCAAGATGTAAATTTATTGCCTATGAAAAAAATGATTTCGACTGATAACAAGCTATTGAATTTGTTAAATAATATGGAAACTAAATTAGATGCTAAAGCTGCAATTACAATAGAAGCAGAAAGCAGCTCTATCTATAAAATTTTAGATTGAACAAGTTCTTTTCTTACTGATTCATCTTACGCAAGAAAGACTTAACGCCTTAAAACAGGTACCTGCGGAACTTAACTTCAATAGTCTTTGCGGCTTAGCGGCTCTGCGAGAAAAAGAGGTTTCTGCCAAGACGCTAGTGTTCTATCACCCTAATAACAATACACTATGTTGTAAGGTATCTGATAAATTTAATCACTACGGGTTAAATTACTCGCCGCTTGCGGCGGGGAGCTTCATTGTCATTCACATAAGGTAATAAGGTTGATTCATAACTGTTTATTATAGTTACTAAGGTTTCTCAAATGAATAATGCTTTCTTCCTTCTGTTGAATTAAAATATACCGACTAATCATAAAGTTTATTTTGTCTTTTTTTACCTTAGCAACTCACCTTGCGCAAGAAAGATTTAACGCCTTAAAACAAGTTACTACGGATACGGAACGTAACTTCAATAATTTCTGCGGCTTAGCGGCTCTGCGAGAAAAAAAGAGGTTTCTGCCAAGACGCAAAGCCGCAAGTAAAGTTGTTAACTAGACTCGTTACTGCTTTTTTAATTAACGCTGCGTAATAATCAACCCGAAATTTTATAAATACTCGCCCAGCTCTCCGTCTTAGGCACTGCTGCCATTTCGAATTACGATTTTTTGTACGCAAATTCTGTTGATATTTTAAAAAGGTCAAGAACAAGAACTTATTTACTTGCGCTACATAAGAAATGTTTAACTTCATCAAAACAGGTTTCTGCGTAATTTCCGCTGCTGACAAATATTAAGTTACAATTTCTAAGACTTTTTGTTAATTTAAAAAGAGTTTTGCAGGCAATTTCTACTTTATGAGATAACGATGACAAAAAAACAGACTACTTCGATAAAAAAACAGAAAACAAAAATTACAAATCAAATGAAAGCAGATTCTAAAAATCCTAAAGCGGATAAACTTTCTAATGATGAATCAAGTTATTTCAAAGCCATTTATGAAAACGTTGGTTTTGGAATAGTGTTATTTACTCCCGAAAGAAAAATAATTAAGATTAACAATGCACTTTGTCAAATGCTCGGTTACTCAGAGCAAGAAATTAAACAGCTTACTGTTACAGGCATCAGCCACCCGCAGGACTTTGAGAAAGACAAAAAGCTGTTTAAAGAATTATGCGAAGGCAAACGCACTCAATATCAATTAGAAAAAAGATATTTAAAAAATGATGGCAGCACTCTGTACAGCAAATTAAGCGTTAGCGTTGTAAAGAAGGCAGCCGGTAAAGCAAAAATTCTTATTGCTTTTGTTGAAGATATTACCGAGCAAAAGGAAATTGCCTCTAAGTTTGAAGTAGAACAAAATCTTCTGCAGGCGTTTCTCAACAGCACCCCGGACAGCATTTACTTCAAAGACCTTAAGAGCAAGTTTATTAAAGTAAACCCGGCGATGGCTCTTAAACACAATGTTATAAATCCTAACGACCTAATAGGCAAAACAGATTTTGATATGTTTGGAGGGGACCATGCCGTTGCAGCTTTTAACGATGAACAAGAAATTATTTCTACCGGAAAAGCTATTATTTGTAAAGAAGAAAAGGAAGATTGGTTAGATGGAAAAACCACCTGGGTTTCATCCAGCAAGATGCCTCTTTATGATCAAGATGGAAAGATTATTGGTACATTCGGAATTTCAAGAGATATGACCGAAGAGATAGTAAGCAAGCAGCGAATTAAAGAAAGCGAATTTCTTTACCGCTCTTTATTCGAAAACTCTATTGATGGAATGTTTCTGCTGAGAGATGTTATTATAGACTGTAACCAAGCTGTCTGCGATATATTAAAATTCAGCCGCAACGAACTTATCGGGCTGTCTCCAGCGCAGTTTTCTCCAGAGTATCAGCCAGATGGTCTAACTTCTTGCGAATCGGCTTCAATGAAAATTAATGCTGCTATGAAAGGCGTTCCACAAAGGTTTTACTGGGCGCATATAACAAAAAACGGCGAGCTTATTGATACTGAAATAACATTAAAAGCGGTTTCAATTGAAGGGAAAAATCTTGTTCAAGCAATTCTAAGAGATGTAACAGAGCGTAACAGAAAAGAAAAAATACAGCAGGCGTTATTTGATATCTCCGAATATGCTTACACTGCTTCAGATATGTACAGCTTGTTTCACAAGATACACGAAGTTGTTGGCAGATTAATGTCAGCAAAAAATTTCTACATAGCATTATATGATGAAAAAAACGACACGATTTCATTTCCCTATTTTGTAGACGAATATGACCCTCCTCAGCCGCCAAAAAAAGTTGGGAAAGGATTAACAGAATATGTTTTAAGAACAGGTAAGCCTACTTTAATTAATGCACATGGCGATTTAGAACTCCGCAGAAGCGGTGTTGTTGAACTAATTGGTGCACCTCAGGCTATATGGCTCGGCGTTCCACTAAAAATTTCGGATAAAACTATTGGAGTAATTGTTGTACAAGATTATGAAAAAGAAACGGCTTTTGGACAGGAAGAATTATCGATTCTTATTTTTGTTGCCGAACAGGTTGCGCAAGTAATTGCTCGTAAACAAAGCTCCGATGAACTCAAAAAAGTTGCCGATGAACTTGCAATTCTAAATACAACTAAAGATAAATTTTTTTCTATAATCGCTCACGACCTTAAAAATCCTTTCATTACCATTTTAGGTTTCTCAGATCTTCTTTTAACAGATTACAGCGAGCTTAGCGATGAAGAAAGAAAGTTTTACTTAGAAGAAATGAAAAAATCTGCCGAAGTTTCTCACAATCTGCTTCAAAACTTGCTGCAATGGTCGCGCTCTCAAACCGGCAGAATCGACTTTCATCCAACAGCAATTGCCCTGCCAAATTTGGTAAAAGTAAATATGGAACTACTCGAAACCACCGCCGCTAGAAAAGGTATTTCGATTGTCTATGAAATTCAATACGATATAATAGTTTTTGCCGATGAAGATATGCTCAATACTGTTTTAAGAAATTTAATTACAAATGCCATTAAGTTTACAGGCACAAATGGCACAATAACAATACGGGCAGAACGGAAAAATGAATTGGCAGAAATTAGCGTTACTGATAATGGTGTAGGTATGGATGATAAGATTTTATCTAATCTATTTAGGTTAGATATAAGCCATACCTCTTTTGGCACAAACAAAGAGGCTGGAACCGGACTGGGGCTTATTCTCTGTAAAGAATTTATTGAAAAACAAGGAGGTAAAATTTGGGTTGAAAGTGCAGCAGGCAAAGGAAGCAAGTTCATTTTTCATTTGCCGTTAATCAGCAAATATTAGCGGGTTTATTTACGCGAGCCGCAGCCTTTTTAAGCGGCATGTAAGCAGAGACCTTTGAAAAATTGAATTGTACATAACCGATACATTTTTAATAGAACGCAGATAAACCGGATTTAGCCGATTCTCGCAGATTAATCAGTGTTAAACCCCGTATTGAGCTATTGCCGCTTCGTCGAGACGCGCAGGTGTTCAACTTGCTTAACGCTGGCTAGCCTGCATCATTCGTGTTTTTTATTTTAATTTTTTAGAGGTATCAGACATATACTTATATAAGGAGTTTTGTGCAGATAGGAAAAACACAATTCAAGATAATCTTATTTATAAGCCTGCTTGCCGCTTTCTTTACTGCTATACTTTTTCTCATAAAAGAAAATGAAGAAAAAAAGCTGACCAAAATTTTAGAAGAAGAAACTAATACAAAAAAGATACTTATTGACCACATAATTAATTTGGTTGGAAAGGGAATAGAATCTTGGGCTTTTAACGATACTTACTGGGATGAAATGGTTGAGTGTGCAGAAACTAAAGACACTAAATGGGGAGATGATATAATAGCAGCTTCAATGCCTACTTATAATGCACAAGCTGCTTGGCTTTACCAAAAAGATCTTTCTCCTGCCTACACAACAAATTCGCTAAACGATTCGAGCTTCATAAACTTTCCGCTTTCCAAAAGTGAATTAGCCTCAATCTTCTCTAAAAAAAGTTTTAATCACTTTTTTATTAATACCAAAGCGGGTTTATTAGAAATAAGAACTGCGCCTGTTCAGCCAAGTTTTGACATAAAGCGAAAAACTCCACCTCGCGGTTATTTTATTGTTGGAAGACTATGGACTCAAGATTACCTAAACGAGCTCGATCTTCTTACAACAAGCAGAGCCGAAATAAAATTATTAGGATACCCGCGCCAGGCTTCTTCTAATAATCTAAAAAATTCTATCCGCATATCTAAAGCACTTAACGATTACAATGGCAATCCTTTAGCAGAAATTGTATTTACCGGCGAATCGAAAATGCTGAAAGAATCATCCACAGCTTTAAACTGGCAATTAACAACCGGTGTAGTTCTTACCGTTGGTTTGTTGTTTGCAATTTCATTCTTTCTGATTAGTTATGTTTTAACTCCGCTAAAGAAAATTTCTTACAGCTTGGAAAAAGAAGAATCAACTCATTTAGAAGATTTATCCGGCGATAAGAATGAGTTTGGAAGAATAGCCAGAATGATAAAGGACTTTTTTAGGCAGAAAGAGGAGCTGAAAGAAATAAATACTACAAAGGACAAATTTATTTCGATAATAGCACATGATTTACGCGGACCTTTTAACGGCTTTTTAGGTTTAACCGAAATACTTGCACAAGAAGCAGAAACTATGACTGCCTCCGAGGTAAAAAAACTTAGCGCTGAACTTTATAAATCCGCTAAAACTCAATACCGCTTGCTAAGTGATTTACTTCAATGGTCATTCATTCAGTCCGGCAGAATGGAATTTATTCCAACATTTATAAAGCTAAACGATCTTGTTGAATCATCGTTTGAAGTTCATAAAACAAATGCAGAGAGCAAGAATATTTTATTGAACAAAAATTTCGATTGTGGTTTTGAAATATTCGGCGACCCCGAAATGATGCAGTTAGTTTTTAGAAATTTGATATCAAACGCAATAAAATTTACATGCCCGGGCGGAAGTATAACCGTAAGCGCTAAACAAAGCTTTCGCACTTGGCAAATATTTATCTCCGATACTGGTGTTGGAATACAAGAGCAAGATATTCCAAAATTGTTCCGCATAGATTTGCATCACTCCACCGATGGCACAAATAACGAAAAAGGCACCGGGCTCGGTTTAGTTCTCTGTAAAGAAATAATAGAAAAGCACCTAGGAAGTATATCTGTAGAAAGCACCGCAGGTAAAGGTACAACTTTTATCATTTCGCTTCCTTTTACAGCTAAAAAAACGTAATTACATTAAAGGGTATCTCTAAAAACCAAAAATGTTTGTCATTCTAAGGAGCGGAGCGTTTTCTTTCAAATAGACAAAGTTGAGATTCCGATACCGATTTGCCGTGTTCGGAATAACATTTATTAGAGATGCCTTAAAGTAAGTTCTTCTACAATCTTTGGTGTTTTATGAACGAAATGAAAGTAAAAATTTTAGACTACTGTCAATTATCCGAGAATGAAATAATTAAAAAATCGGAAGCATATAAACTTTCGATGCTTACAAGGCGCACTGTAAGAGATTTCTCTAAAAAAATTGTACCTGCAGAAGTAATTGAGAATTGCATAATTACAGCCGGCAGCGCTCCGAGCGGCGCAAATAAACAACCTTGGAAGTTTATTGTAGTAACAAACCAAATGATAAAATCAAAAATTCGATATTCTGCCGAGCTGGTTGAAAAAGAATTTTACGAAAAGAGAGCGCCCAAAGAATGGCTGAATGCACTAGAACCTTTTGGAACAAATGAAAGCAAATTATTTTTGGAGGAAGCTCCTGTTTTAATTGCCATCTTCGAAGAAAAATATTCGTTGAATCCAGATGGTGGAAAATCGAAAAACTATTACACCAACGAATCTGTTGGTATTGCTGCCGGAATATTAATAAGCGCAATTCATCAGAGCGGATTAGTCTGCTTAACCCACACGCCAAGCCCTATGGTATTTCTAAATAAAATATTGGATAGACCGGAGAGCGAGCGTCCATTCTTGCTGCTTGTAGTTGGTTACCCCAAAGAAGGCGCAGCCGTTCCGGATATTAAACGTAAGCAGCTAAATGAAATTGCTCTGTTTATGTAACTATAATTCAAAATTGGTTGTAAACAAAACATAGCTTGTTTTGTCTTCAAGATTTCGTGTTATGTTGTTAACTATCAATAGTTTGTATGTTAAATTAAGGTAGAACTTCCGAAAAGGCTCAATTTTTAGATTTGCCGTAAAGACATTCTTATTTATTCTTTCTCCATCCAAGAAGTCAATTTTTTTAGGGTCAAGATTCATTCTGTAAGGCACAAACTGATTTCCTCCAGCATTAAAGAGTAATCTGCCTTCATTATCATAAATGTTTTCGCCTGAGCGAATGTACTGATAAGAACTGCTAAAACGAATCCACTCGTTTACGTTGTAATCTGCTTTAAAAAGTATTTCATCAGAATTAGGTCCAATGGAATGACCGAGCAATTCTCCATAAGCAGTGTAAGTATTTTTTTCGTTTGTATGTGTATAAACATAAGGACGAATTTTTGTGTACTCGGCTTTAAGAGACAAATCATTTAACGAAAAGGGGGAATACCAGAAAGCTCCAATTTGATAACCTGTTTTGTTAGAGAACAAGTCCAAATCCTGAAGCTGCGACAAAATATTTTCATCGAGAAAAAATGTTCCGCTAATTTCAACATTTTTCAAGAAGTGTGTTTGAAAATCTAACCACAACGTACCATTATCTCTATCCTGCAAAGACATTTCAACAAACTTGTAAAAAATCATCGGGTTTAGGTAAGCCAAATCAATTCCTCTGCCCGTATAAATAATGTTTTCTCCAATTCCAAACTCAAAAAGATTTGGGAAGTTCAGCTTAAACCTATTTAACGCCAAATACTTAGTATAGTTCAAATCTCGGTTTTCGTTGAAGTTACCAACTGTAGATGCTGTTAATGAAGTAAAACTAAAAATGCCATAATCAAAGTTGAGCCGGAAAAAATCCAAAAGTGTGTGATTGCCGGAAATTACAAACTTGCTTCCGTAGCCATAACCAAATTTAATTTTTTCTCTTCCTAATTGAAGCGCAAGCCGCATATCTTTTACCGGCTCAACATAATAACGCAAATACCCTTCGGCAAAATCATAGTTGCCAATATTTTCAATTGCTTCAATAAATTTGAAGTTATAATTGAGACGAGGATCAAAAAGTTTAGCGTAAGATTGTGAGCCGCTAACGCCTCCTTTTTGAACTGATAAACTGTATCCCAAGTGCTTAAACACCGTTCCGCTAAAACGGAAGCCTATATCATAGAAAGTAGAGTTATGCTGTGCTGGTTCAAAAGTATGACCAAATGCAAATCTGCCTAAAGCATTCAAATAAAAATTAGCATACGGTTCCCGGTAGGCATACATATAACGGTTCTTCTTGGAGAACAAATCCGAGAATGAAGAAGAGAAGCCATCGCCAAAAAACTGGGAAGTATTATTGCTGTCTGCTTCCTCATCAAAAAACTCGTCTTTAAATTTTACAAGTAAGCCTCTCTCGGTTTTGCTAAGAAGTGTCCTGCTCTCTTCTATTATACCAATCAGTTTTTTTACTTCGTAACGAGACATATTTGGGCTGTCATCATGTATTCGGCTGATTATCCCTTTCACTTTCATTTCTTTCAAAAAGAGGTAAACATCGTGATCAATAGAAACATTTTCTGCCTGAGAGTATATATTAAAGGAAGAAGTAAATAGTGCAAGCAAAAATATTTTTAAGCAGAACCGTTTATTCATAATATGAAGTGAATTGTTAATGAAAAAAATTACAAAACCAGAAAAGTAAGCAGTTTCATTTTTGAAACTGCTTTTTTAAGCTTACTCATTTTGCATAAAATAATACTATCAGAATATTTTAAAATTCTGAATGTTTTGGAGCAATAAATTTGTTATATAGAAGTAACCCAATAATGGTAACTACTCCAATCATACTAAAGATTAACCAAAGAGCCTGTGGATTTTTTAGGTTATCGACAAAATGCACATAAAGATTAGCACCGAGTATTCCGCCAATAGAAGAACCAATAACGCCGTATAGGAACGAATATCCTAGGTAAGTTGCTTTTTTATCAGGCGGAGCAATTAAACCAACATAACTGATAAACTTTGGATGTGCGGTCATTTCGCCAATTGAAAAAATTGTAATACCAATAACAAACACCCAAATTTCTGTTGAGATAGCAAGTATTGCCATTCCAATGGTTCCAAGTGTAATACCGGTAATCATTGTAGGCAGCGCTTTAGTATTCTTAACTATATTCGATACTATCATTTGCAAGAAAATTATTGTACCAGCATTAATAACTGTTACATGTTCAACATCGAACTTCCAGTTTAAATTAAGCCCAAATATCAAAAAGAAGCTATTAATGGCATTATTTAATGATGTAGCATCCACATAATCTTTAACATACCATAAAACCGAATCGAACATTTGGAAGTAGAGAATCCAAAAACCGGAATAGATAACTATTAAAGAAATAAAACGTACATCCGAAAGAACCATTATCATTCCCTTAAAAACTTCGGGCAAAGTTTTAGTGCTTTCCGGTCTTGGCGGCTCACGGTATAACAAAAGAGTTGGAATTAACATTGCAAAAGTAAACACTGCCGAAGCAATCATTACCGAGTGCCAGCCAAATGTGCTTTTTAAGATTGGAACTAAAATAAGCGGGAACAAAAAAGCGCCAAAATTAATTGACCAATAAAAAATACCAAACCCAAGCGTACTGTTTTCTTTAGTAGTTATTCTCGAAATCGTTCCAGAAATCATTGGCTTAAATGCACCTGCGCCAATTCCCATTATTATTAAACTTGCAAAAACTAATGGATAATCCGTTGTTTGGCTTGTGAGAAAATATCCTAACCCCAAAAAGGCAAATGCAAAAATCAAAGTTTTTTTGTAACCGTATCTGTCGCCAATTGCACCGGCAAGTATCGGTAAAATATAAAGCAGCGGTTGAATTGTGCTTTTAATTACGCCTACACTTTCTTTGCTGAAAAAAAGAACATCAGTAAAGTAAACAGAAAGAATACTCATCATTCCGTAATAGGAACCGCGTTCAAAAAACTCAAATACGATTACCAACCAAAAATCTCTTGAGAATGATCTAAATACACCGGCTTTTTTTGTTGTAGTTTCCGTCATAGATAATCCTATTTTTTGAGAATATAAGATAAGCAGTTGCGGGTTAATTTTGCAAAGTCAATAATAAAAGCCAATCCCGACCAATTAGATTGCGGGCAAACCCAACTCTTCCCATACGGAAAAGCTTTTAAGATCGGTCTAGGTAATTAATCCTCCTCCTTCGCTCTAGGAACAAAACCACGAGGCAACATGCCCGCATATTTATTTGTTAAAGTATGGCAGGCGGGTCTGTTTAACCTGCCTGCAGCAGGTTTATCATTGTGCTATTTTTAAAATAAGTAATTTTTAGAGATACCCTTAAGTTACGCTCCGCAGAGAACTCTATTTAGCCGTTAAATCTTTTTTACGTAATGTGAGTAATTATGTGTTTCTTGGTAAGATTACTATCAGATTCAAGCCTAAGATAATTCACCACCAAAGCACCGTTGTCTTTTTTTGAACTTAAAATTCAATTTGATACATAACCAACAAATGAAATCCCTCAAAAAAACAAAAATTCGCACTATTGAGTTGGCATTTCAATTGAACTAATTATAACAAATAAATAACAAATTGAAAGCAAACACCCTCAAAAAGCTTTCTACGGCGGCGGTTATTGAAACAGAAGGTACTTCGGCTGGGCTTTCTGCAGAGATTTCCGCCTTCTTCTTTTTAAACCAATTCTTCAGATGATGGACTTATATGGTTATCTCAAAACCGATATAGCAATGAGCTAGATGCTCTACGTATTATCCCAAAATGGATTTTGGCTTTTTCGGTATTCTCTACTTACAAATTTTACCATACGTATTTTTAGCTCCGTTAGGAACGCCATATCCATAGAATAATGAAAACACCTATTTGTTAAGTTCCTTTAGAGACGGTATAAACCAACTCACCAATTGGGTGAATTATATTGCTCATTAAATCCATTCTTAGGACTGTATTCTTCTATCCTTGTATTTTTTACCGCTACTAAGCGACTAAAAAAGTAGAACGCCGACGAACACTGATTATTGTGATTTGTTAAGATTTGATTATCAGTGAAAATCATAATTATCATGAAAAATCTGCGCGTGCCCGCCATCTTGGTTGGCGTGGTTCCATTTTTTGATTTTGTTAAGCCACCCCATCTATCTATTCATATGATTAAATGATAGTATCAACAAGTGATTTATCAATTTTGAAAACAATTAGCCGGTTTGTAGTGATTAAAATTCAGATTTAAAATTAAGTTGGTGAATAATTTTTTACCTGCTTGGCATTAAGCAAAGAAAAAAACTAAATTGTGTTTAGTTAAACTTGACACATTTTGAATGACTAAAACAGGAGGGAGATATGAAACCCGCAAACCTCTTAGCAATACTTTTAACTACACTACTAACAACATTTTCTTGTAAAGAAAGCATAACCGACAGCCGCCCGCGTATAATAAGAGCGCCGCAAGATATGATTTGGACAGCCGATACACTAAAAGGCTTTGACCAATATGCACAACTAATACCAAGGAATTTACTTGTCTTTGCACCTAACGATGCTTGGTTAGTCTGCTGGAGTGATATTGCTCGCGGCTTAATTTGGCATTTTGATGGTAAGAGCTGGAAGGAAAGCAACATAGCGGCAGATGTTGGTGGCATGAGGGTAAGTGATATTGCAGGTTACAGCAGCAGTGACTTATGGGCATGCGGATATACCGGAGATGAAATATTTTTAGCGCATTATAATGGAAGCAAATGGACAAAGTATAATACAAACGGAATAAAGGGTGATTTATTAGATATGTGTAAAGATACCGATGGCAATCTTTGGGCTTGTGGAAGGAATGGCATGATAATGAAATACGATAAGACTAAATGGACATACGAAACTTTCAAAATAGCAACTTTACCAAATTCAGAACTCTTTTTTAAGAGTGTATCGTTTTTTAATAACAAAGTACATTTACTTTTGACAACAATAAAAGATAATCCATGGACTGAAAAATATTATTTTATAAATGGACAAGCCAAAAATTGGACGGTTATTGATTCTATGATCATAGATTCGCCTTCAGCTAAAATAAAGTGGGGTTACAGAGGTTTGCATACTGGGGTGTCTTTGTGGTCTCATGGTATTTATGGTTTGTGGAAACTTGATGGAAATATTTGGACACAGATACTTAACATTAATAATTCTATTGATGGTCTATACGAATCAGCTACAAATTATTTAATTGCAGTAGGTGATTATAAAACAGCGAGATTCTTCAATGGTACAAATTGGTCAAATATTTCATCTTTGTTTAATGTTTCTGACCCAACATTCATATTTAGAAACGTATGGTCAAATGGATACGAAACATTTATTTGTGGATATGGAAATTTTGGGACAAAAGAAAAATTGGTAGTCTGGCGAGGCAGATGATGTAAAAAAGTAAAAACATGCGGCTTTTGTTTTACACAAATTTAATTTGGTAAAAATAAATGGATTTGACTATCTCAAGAAAGAACATTAATATTTACAAAAGAAAAATAGCTTACAATAAACAGGAGGGAGATATGAAACCTGCAAACCTCTTAGCAATACTTTTAACTACACTACTAACAACATTTTCTTGTAAAGAAAGCATAACCGAACCGGAACCACCCGCAGGCAGAAGAGATTATGTGTGGAAGGTGGATACGTTATATTATCCCGGCAATACTCTTTTTAGGATGTGGGCAAGTTCACCTACTGATGTATGGGCAACAAGTCCAGGAGACTTTGGTAAAAATATTTTTCATTACGATGGACAAAAATGGTCTTACTATTCTGTTAGTGGAATGAATAGCCCAATACCATTGTGGGGTGAAAATTCCAGTAATGTTTTTGTTGCCGGTGCTGCAGGGGTAAAAGGTGAGGTTTGGAAGTTTAATGGTTCTAACTGGTCAAAATTTGCCGAAATATCTAAAGATGAACATAAAAAGTTTTATTTAAATAATATTTGGGGGAAAAATAGAAATGATTTTTATGTATTTGGAGGATCCCCGGATACAATAGTTGGTGGTTTGAATAATAGTGTTATAGCACATTTTCTAAATAATAAATGGGAAGTTTTAAATACATCTTCGGTTTTTGGTTTAGTTGCTCATCTATATGAAGATTTAAAAATCGGCCGAGTATATTTTCAAGCACTCAAAACAGGGAATGGTAAATACAATGATAGCACTCTTATTTACGAGCACCATCAAGGTAAATATAATAAACTCTATGGAAGCATTTGGACGGGTGGTCAACAAGCTTTTCTCGGTTATATTAATAATGAGGTGTACTTTATTCTTGGTAATAGAATTGCAAAACGAGTAGGTGGGCAATTTAAAAACATCATACAGGTTGACAATCCAAATTTCTACCAACGTATTTGGGGAAGAAGCAGTAACGATCTTTTCTTGTTCATGTTGGATGGTTTGGTGCATTATGATGGGAGTGATTTGAAATATCTGATACGCTTTGACAAACCCAAAACGCATATAGCAGGTGCCGCTATATTCGAAAAAGATGTATTCTTTCTTGTATACGAGAGTTCTATAGGGCGCAGTCTAATTTACTATGGCAAGATCAATTAGAGGAGGAAATGCAACATTAACTTTATTAATTAATGAGAGATGATGTTGGCACACCATCTCTCTAAAATGAATAGTCCTTTAGGTTTGCGGCCTGAGTTTTATCGAAATAAAACTGGGGCTATTCTGTTTATTAAAATAAATAAAATCTAACCATTTACAAGGAGGGTCACACAAAAAGAAAATTAGCGGAACTCTTAAAAAAATATCAAAATAAAACATGAGGAAAATAATATGAAAATGGATCGAATCTATTATATAATTATTGGCATTATTCTATTCAATTTTCAACTTGTTTTTGCTATTAGCAAGCCAAGAATTACTTTAACTCCTGAAAGCGGTACAAAATACGAGGGCGGGATTAATGGTTACGGAAAGACTGTTACAATTTCTTATAAAGTTGAGAATTTATCTTCAGACATGTTTAATGGTACTTTCCGTCCTGCTGAAGTTTGGGTCTATGTTGATGATGTTGAGGTGGATGTTGTTAGAGATGTTAAGGGGCTCCCACCATTTGATGATGGCACACATCGAAACCTTGTATTTGAGAAATCAATAAACTATTATCTAAGTCAAGGGTTACATACAATTAAGGTTATAGCTAAAAGTTATGAGGTCAAAAATTTTTTAATTATTCCATACCTCGTTGTGGAAGACGAAGCTGTAACTCATAATGTTCAAATTACTCCACCCCCAAGAATTACAGTAGATAACAATTTTACAGACCAAAGCGGTGTTACCCACGGTTTAATAGTTACGAGCGATCATGGGACACAAACTGCACCATTTAGTTTTGAAAAAAACACGGGTCAAAGTGTTACTTTAAGCACTGTTTCACCTCAAACTGATAATCAAAACTATCAGAGAATTTGGCATGACGGCTCTGTGAACACAAGCGGTTGGTTTAAAAATCTTGAAAATGTAAATTCATCACACTCCTTTACATTTACTATAACTACAAGTGATAATGGTTCAACATATGAAGCGCGGTTACGTAAACTATACAGCCTCACTTTCCAAAACAGTTATGGTTCTATGTTTGTAGCAGGGA
>CAZNTN010000017.1:0-67676 GCA_964575995.1 uncultured Melioribacter sp.
CAATGAAGTCACACTCAGAGCAAACCGGATAGTTTCTTCGGCAGAAAATTATTGGGAAGGAATAGAAAGATCTATTGAGAATGTGCGAATGAAGTTTTCGAATTTTACATCTGTTGCCAGATTCGATGGAGCGGAATATCCGGCTCGCAATCTTGTTCAAAATATTAAAGCTTTTTACAGAGGCTTTACCGCATTTTGGCACGAGTTAAGAAAGTAATTTTAATATTTAATTAGGAGATAACAAGTTGAAAGAATATCAAGCCGAAGCTATAAGGAATATTGCGCTCATTGGGCATGGCGGAAGTGGAAAAACTACAGTTTCCGAATTATTGCTTTTTACTGCCGGCGAAATTAACCGTATTGGCAGAATTGAAGAAGGAAACACCACTTCCGATTTCAACCAAAATGAAGTTGATAGACAAATTTCTATTGCTGCAAGTCCTTTACATTTAGAATGGAACAACACAAAAATTAATTTTCTTGATACACCTGGTTTCCCCGATTTTGTTGGTCAGGTAATTTCTTCACTTCACGTTGCAGATTTAGGCGTTTCGGTGATTAAGAGCGCTGAAGGTGTTGAAGTAGGTACAGAGTTGACTTGGGAGTTAATTAAGAAAAATAAAAAACCAGCCGCTATCATTATAAACAAAATTGATAACGAGCATTCAAAATTCTTTGAAACATTTCAGCAGGCTAAGAGCAAATTAAGCCCTGATGCAATTGTTGTTTCTTTTCCTGCAAAAGAAGGTGGCAACTTTAGTTCTGTTGTTGACCTTATAAAAATGAAAATGATTACTTACGGCGAAGCAGGCTCGAAAAAAGTTACAGAAGAAGATATTCCAGCCGACTTGAAAGCCCAAGCAGATAAATTAAGAGAAGAATTGATTGAAAAAATTGCAGAGAGTGATGAAGCGTTGATGAATAAGTTTTTTGAAGAAGGAACACTCTCAGATGAAGAACTTCAGAAAGGTTTGAAGGCTTCTGTTTTACTAGCAAGTATAATTCCTGTATTTGCATTGTCTGCAAATAAAGCTGTAGGTGTTAATACTTTTCTAGATTTCGTTTCTAAGTTTTTTCCATCCCCTGCAGATTGTGCCGCTGTTGAAGCAAAAATGAAAAACAACGGAAACGCAGTTAAAATTTCTTGCGATTCTAAAGGAGAAGCAGCTTTGTTCATTTTTAAATCTCTTTCTGAAAAGCATGTTGGCGAGCTTTCTATATTCAAAGTCTATTCTGGTTCACTTTCTGCAGGAATGGATTTAATGAATACAAATAGAGATAAAGTTGAACGCTTAGGACAAATTTTTGTGCTAAATGGAAAGAACAGAAAAGAAGTATCGAAACTTAATGCCGGCGATATTGGAGCTGTAGTTAAACTAAAAGACAGCCATACCTGTGATACACTATGCTCTAAGAATTTTACCGTAGCTTTACCTGGAATGAAATACCCTGAGCCGGTAATTCGTTTTGCAGTTAAACCAAAAGCAAAAGGAGATGAAGATAAGATTTCTGCTGCTCTTCACACTGCTCACGAAGAAGAACCAACGCTTAGGTCAAAATTCGATCCGGAAATTTCTCAATCAATTGTATCGGGACAAGGTGAACTGCAGCTTAATCTTGCAATTAAGCTATTGAAAGACCGCTACGGAGTAGATGTTGAGTTAGTTGAACCAAGAATTCCTTACCGCGAAACAATACGCGGCAGATGTGATGACGCTGAGTTCAAACATAAAAAACAATCGGGCGGACGCGGGCAATACGGACACGTACACTTGAAATTGGAGCCAACAGTACGCGGTGCCGGATACGAGTTTGTTGACGCAATTGTTGGCGGCGTTGTTCCCGGCAGATTTATACCGGCAGTTGAAAAAGGTCTTAAAGAAATAATGACTAAAGGTATTTTAACCGGCAGTAAAGTAATAGATGTTAAAGTTACTTTGTTCGATGGTACATACCATGATGTTGATTCGGATGAAGTTTCTTTCAAGTTAGCTGCTTCGCAGGCTTTTAAGAAAGGTTTTATGGAAGCCAAACCGATAATTTTAGAACCGATTTATGATGTAACTGTAAAGATACCGGAAGAATATATGGGTGATGTAATGGGAGACCTCTCATCTCACAGAGGAAAAATTCAAGGTATGGATTCCGAAAGTCCGTTCCAAATTATTAAAGCAAAAGTTCCACTGGCAGAATTACATAAATATTCTACACAGCTTCGCAGCTTAACTCAAGGTCGTGGTCAATTCAGCTTGGTTTTCTCTCATTACGAAGAAGTTCCTAAAGATGTTGAAGCCAAGATTATTGAAGAATATCAAAAATCGAAAGAGGGCGACGAAGCATAAATTTCCTTTGCTCAAGGCGGAAGAATTTCTTCCGCTTTTTCATTTTTAAACCAACCGTGTTAAATTAGCAGCAACAAACTGTGCTTGTATGGAAAAACTTTGGTCTCCTTGGCGCTCAAATTATATTGAATCCTTTAAACAGAAAAAGGAAGAAATCAACTGCGTTTTTTGCGATGCTCAAAATGAAAATATGGAAAGTGATGACTGCCTTGTAGTTTACCGTTCAGAAAAATGTTTTGTTACTCTTAATCTTTTTCCATACAACAGCGGACATGTAATGGTAATTCCTAACCGGCATACCCCGCAGTTTAGTTCTATTTCGGCAGCAGAGATGAAAGAGATTATGGATGTAGTTCAGCTTACAATGAAAGCGCTTGAAATTGCACTGAAACCGCATGGCTACAATTTTGGCGCTAATCTTGGCAAAGCTGCCGGAGCCGGAATTGATGAACATATTCATTTTCATATTGTACCGAGATGGAATGGCGATACCAACTTTATGCCTGTTTTAGGAGAAGTAAAAATTATTTCGCAGGATTTATTAGCAACAAAGAAAAATTTATTAACCGCTTTTAAGGAAGCATTAAAACAAAGTTGAGTTATGGAAAACAAAAAATTTAATATTCTTATCGCGCCAAACAGTTTTAAGGAATGTGCAGATTCTGTCGAGATATCCGAATACATGAAAACATCGTTGTTTAGATTGCTGCCGGATGAAATTAGAAGCCAAATTAATTTTGATTTGAAACCAATTTCCGATGGCGGCGATGGCTTCCTTCAAGTTGCTCAAAGAATTTTTGGACTGGAATTTCTTCATTTTGAAATTTCTTATCCTCACTCCGATGAAAAGTTGTTCTGTCCTGTTGCTTATTCCGAAGCAGCTAAAACTTTATATGTTGAAAGCGCAGAAGTCCTAGGAATCAAACTTGTGCCAACAGAATTTCGCAATCCAATGCTTCTCTCTTCTAAAGGAATGGGTGATTTGCTTATTCATATAAATGATTCTGTTGAAAATGGTGTCTTGGCAATTGAAAAAGTTGTAATTGGAATTGGAGGAACGGCTATTAACGATTTGGGCTTAGGAATGCTTAAAGCAGTAGGCTGGAGATTTCTGGATGAAGATGATAACGATGTTGACCCGATTCCGGCTAACTTTTCGAGAATAAGCGGTTTTGAAGGTGAAAAAATTGAAGTACCTTTTAAAATTGAACTGATTGCCGATGTTGACAATCCTTTGATTGGCGATCAAGGCGCAAGTAAAGTTTTCTCACTTCAAAAAGGTGCGAGCGAAGATGAGGCTGAAGAAATGGATAAAGGATTTCAAGATGTTCTTTCTGTACTCGGCATAAGCGAAAAGAAAATTGATTTACTTAACGGCTCAGGAGGCGGACTTACAGCTGCTTTCGAACTCTTCTTTGATGTAGATATTAAGTATGCAACAGATTTTATTGTTGATGATTTGAAAATACACGATACAAATAACAACAATTACGATATTGTAATTACTGGCGAAGGGCAGCTAGATTATAAATCATTTATGAACAAAGGCGCTATGCTTATTGTAAATGAATTTGCACAAAAGGAAATTCCAATTTATTTAGTTTGCGGGCAGACAGAAGGCGATTTGCCGGAAGTTGAAATGCTTTATGTTATTGAGGTTGCCGAATATTTTAATTCGGAAGAAGAATCAATTCAAAAAATTGATAAAGGAATTGAAATGGCTTGCAGAAGAATTGGCAAAGACATTATTAAACTTTTCGCAGCAAAAAATTCTAAAAATAAAAATTGATTATTGGCGCAAGCCTCGCTGGCTAAGCTGTTTGAGTGCGCACTATATGATATGCAAGAAGCAGCATCTTTAATAATTAAATAAAGCACTTAACGCTGCCTCTAAGTAATTCAAAAACAAATAACAGTATATAAATGGAAAAAGAAGAAAAGTTAGAACAAATAAAAGTTGCAGCTTTAGAAGAAATATTAGGCAAAAAATTTCCGGTTTTGGATGATGGTTTCGTCCGCGTTGTAGATTATATGGGAACAGATGAATCTATCGTTCAGGCTGCGCGGGTTTCTTACGGCAAAGGAACAAAGAAAGTAACCGAAGACCGCGGGCTAATTCGCTACTTGTTAAGAAACCGCCATACTACCCCATTTGAAATGTGCGAAATTAAACTGCACGTCCGAGTTCCTATGGATGCTTGGAGGCAGTGGATCCGACACAGAACTGCAAATGTAAACGAATACTCAACACGTTACTCACTTGCTATTGATTCATCGCAGCAGACAAGTGAAACTGAGTGGAGAGTGCAGTCTAAAGATAACAAGCAAGGAAGCGAAGGTTTCTTTCCGGTTGAAATTGGTTCAAAGCTGACT
The DNA here is from genome assembly GCA_964575995.1 of uncultured Melioribacter sp. Classification (GTDB taxonomy): domain Bacteria; phylum Bacteroidota; class Ignavibacteria; order Ignavibacteriales; family Melioribacteraceae; genus Stygiobacter. Next base: position 4,716 of record CAZNTN010000017.1, read on the forward strand.
GAGCGGGAAAAAGAATTTCAAAATTTTGCACGCGAAATTTATCAAGAAAGATTAAATCTCGGTGTTGCGCGCGAGCAGGCACGTAAAGACCTGCCGCTTTCAACTTACACCGAAGCGTATTGGAAAATTGATCTGCATAATCTTCTAAATTTTCTTTCGTTAAGAATGCATTCTCATGCGCAGTTTGAAATTCGTTCTTATGCCGCAGCAATTGGAAATGAAATTGTTGCCCGCTGGTGCCCGGTTGCCTGGGAAGCTTTCAAAGATTATAGAATGAATTCAATGGAATTATCTTCTATGGAAGTTGAAGCGCTCAAAAATTTAGCTGCCGGTAAAACTGAAGATACAATTGATGCGGCAGAAAAGTTTGGCTGGCTGAGAAAAGCAGATGGAAAACTTGCAGCTAACAGAGAAAGAATTGAGTTTGAGGATAAATTAGAAAAACTTGGTTTAACCGCTCCTTGGAAATAAACTTAAAGAATCAATTTAGCTTGGAAAAGATAATTATAGCCGCTGTTTCTCAAAATGGAGTGATAGGCAACGAAGGTAAAATTCCGTGGGATTGTAAAGCTGAGCTGCAGCATTTCAAAAAAACTACAAACGGTTATCCAATTATTATGGGGAGAAAAACTTGGGAAGCTATCGGCGCTCCGCTTAAAAACAGAGTAAACATTATCATATCAAGAAGTTTGAAAACTACAAAAGTGGAAAGCGCGCATTTAGTTTTTTCGTCATTGAAAAAGGCTGTAGCATTTTGTGAATCGAGCAGTCATAATAAATGCTTTATAATTGGAGGCGCACAAATTTACAAAGCTGCTTTGCCTATAGCCGATAAGTTGATTATTTCTGAATTGAAATTTGAAGTTCAAGGCGATACAAAGTTCCCCGAATTCAAAAAAGCAGAATGGAAAAAGCTCTCAACAGAAGAATTAAAGGAATTCACAATACATACGTATATTAGAAAAGAAAATTTACAAGAGTGTTGATTGTCTCAAAAGATTAAAATACTGCCGGAGAGCTTAGCCAACAAAATAGCTGCGGGCGAAGTAGTTAACCGTCCCGAATCTGTTGTTAAAGAGTTGGTTGAAAATTCTATTGATGCTGGCGCTGCACAAGTTGAAGTTGTAGTAAAGAACGCCGGTAAAAGTTTGATTCAAGTAATAGATAACGGCGAAGGAATGAATGAAGAAGATGCTCTGCTTTCAATTCAAAGGCACGCAACAAGTAAAATTTCTTCGTTAGATGACCTTGAAGCTATCCGCACTTTCGGGTTCCGCGGCGAAGCGCTCGCATCAATTGCCGCTGTTTCAATTTTCGAGCTTAGAACTAAACAAAAGGAAAGCGAACTTGGAACTTTACTCAAAATTGGAGAAGATTCTTCAATTACTAAAGAGAAAGGCTCTTTCCAGCAAGGCACATCAATCTCTATTAAGAATTTATTTTACAATACGCCGGCAAGAAGAAATTTCTTAAAGAGTAATCAAACCGAGCTGAAGCACATATTAGAAACATTTAAAAAGATTTCTCTAAGCCATCCCGAAGTTGCCTTAAAATTTTACAACGATGATGATTTGATTTACGATTTTATTTCCGGCAGTTTGAATGAAAGGATGAAATCTGTTTTTGCTGATAATATTCTCGATGCAGTTCTTTTTGTAAACGAACCAACGGAGTACATCAGCTTAAACGGGTTTGTAACCAAACCGGTATATCTTCGCAAAAGCAAAGGCGAACAATATTTCTTTTTGAACAACCGTTTTGTGCAAAGCAAGATTATCAGCCACGCTGTTTTTTCTGCTTACGAAAACATGATGGATAAAGGAGATTATCCTTTCTTTGTTTTGTTTTTACAGATTGATCCTAAGCGTGTTGATGTGAATGTTCATCCTTCCAAATTAGAAGTTAAGTTTGATGATGAGCGTGAGATTTATTCTTTTGTAAATGCGGTGATAAAGAAAACTATTGGAAGCTATGATTTAGTGCCGGCTGTTTCTTTTCAAAACACCCAGTCGGAAAACGAATCGTTGAGATTTCAAAATTTTCAGAGAAGCAGTAAAGAAGATTTCTCAGATATCCCGTTTAAACGCGAAAGAACTTCTGCGTTAATGGGTGAGGAAGAAATTGATTTACTATTTGGAAACATAAACAAAGAATTACGTTCTTCATCTCCACAAGAAGTTGTTACAACTCCATTTGAAGAAAAGCACACAGAAGTTTACCACGAATCTCCAAGTTCCGGCTTGGAAACTCCGTTTATTGTTTTGCTTCATAACAAATACATCCTTTCCCAAATTAAAAGCGGCTTAATGATAATTGATGCACACGTTGCACACGAAAGAATTCTCTACGAGCTTGCTATTAAATCTTTTGAAGCGAACATTCCATTCTCACAGCATTTACTTTTTCCGCAGAATGTAAAACTTGACCCGGCTGATTATCAATTGATGATAGAACTGGAAGTATATCTAACTAATCTTGGATTTGAAATTAAGTATCAAGCGAAGAATACAATTCTGATTGTCGGAATTCCTTCCGATTTAAAAATTGAGCACGAAGTAGAAACACTGATCGGTATTCTTCATGAATTTAGAAAGAATGAACAGTTAAAACAGTTAGAGGTGCGCGATAATCTGGCAAAATCTTTTTCATGCAAAGCTGCAATTAAAGCAGGAGACAGACTAACCGAAAACGAGATGAGAATTTTGGTTGATAAGCTATTTGCAACTTCGATGCCCTATGTATGCCCGCACGGAAGACCGATAGTTATAAAAATTCCACTTGAAGAGTTCGACAAAAGATTTGGACGTACATAATCTGTTTCCTAATTTTATCCAAAACAAAATAACCTTTGAAAGCGAGGAGATATGATCTCTGAAGATTACAAGAGGGCAAAAGATTCTTTTCAAAATAAATTAGATAAAGCTTCAGAAACCGGAATGAAGTTTACTACAGTTTCTGCAGAGCAGATTAATCCTCTTTACTCGCCGGATGATATTGTGCAAGTTGATTACTTGAGAGACCTAAACTTTCCTGGTGAATATCCATTCACACGTGGCATTCATACAAATGGATACAGAGGAAAAATTTGGACTATGCGGCAGTTTGCCGGCTTTGGTTCGCCGGAAGATACAAATCAACGCTTCAAATATTTATTAGAACATGGGCAAACTGGTTTATCTGTTGCCTTCGATCTTCCAACTTTAATGGGCTGGGATGCAGATGCCGAAATGAGCAAAGGTGAAGTTGGAATTTGCGGCGTTGCTATTTCATCTCTTCAAGACATGGAAATTTTATTCAGCGGAATTCCTCTTGATAAAGTTTCTACTTCGATGACAATTAATTCACCTGCTGCTATGATTTTTGCTTTTTACTTGGCTATTGCACAAAAGCAAAATGTTCCTTTTGAAAAATTACGCGGTACTTTGCAGAACGATATTCTCAAAGAGTACATAGCGCAGAAAGAATTTATTTTTCCGCCGAGACCTTCTATGAGAATCATCACTGATATGATTGAATACTGCGCAAACGAAGTTCCGCAATGGAATCCGGTTTCTATCAGCGGCTATCACATTCGCGAAGCCGGCTCAACATCAGTGCAAGAATTGGCTTATACTCTTGCAGACGGCTTCGCTTATATCGAAGCTTGTTTAGAAAGAGGAATGGATATTGATTCCTTTGCACCAAGACTTTCATTCTTTTTCAATTCCCATTTAGATTTCTTTGAAGAGATTGCCAAGTTTAGAGCAGCAAGAAGAATTTATGCAAGACGAATGAAAGAAAAATATGGAGCGAAAAATTCGCGTTCATTGTGGTTACGTTTCCATACACAAACAGCAGGATGCACTTTAACTGCTCAGCAGCCGGAAAACAATATTGTTAGAACTGCATTTCAAGCTTTGGCGGCTGTACTTGGCGGAACTCAGTCTCTTCATACAAATTCTATGGACGAGACTCTTGCGCTGCCAAGTGAGAAAGCTGTAAAAATAGCATTGCGTACTCAGCAATTGCTCGCTTACGAAACAGGAGTAACTAACACTGTTGATCCGCTTGGCGGCAGCTTTTTTGTTGAATCGCTTACCAACAAAATGGAAGAACAAACAAATATAATTTTTGATGAAATTGATTCGCTTGGCGGTGTAATTAGCGCCATTGAAGCCGGCTATTTTCAAAAGAACATTGCCGATTCAGCTTATCGTTATCAAAAGGAGCTTGAGAAAAAAGAAAAGTTTATTGTTGGTGTAAATGAGTTTGTTGAAGTGAATGAGAAAATTGATATTCCTATTCTGCAAGTTTCTTCCGAAGTAGAAGAAAAACAAAAAAAGCATTTATCGGAATTACGTCAAAGCAGAAATAATTTGGAAGTGGAAAAATCCTTGAAAGAATTAGCCGCTGCAGCTATAGATGGCAATAATTTAATGCCGGTGTTAGTTAATGCTGCAAGAAACTATGTTACATTAGGCGAAATGGTAGAAGAATTAAAAAAACAATTTGGCGTTTACGAGGAAACTGTTGTTTTCTAAGCTGGCTAAATATTGCATACTGCTGCGTATTACAAGCTGGGCAAAAAACTTTTTTGTTTTTGTGCCTTTAATCTTTGCCAAGCAGTTATTTAATAGAACAGATTTTTTTGAAGTGGTATTAGGATTTATACTTTTTTCTGCAGCTGCAAGTTCAATTTATGTTGTAAACGATATTGTAGATGCAAAACGGGATTCCATTCACCCGCTTAAGAGAAATAGACCAGTTGCAAGCGGAAAAGTAACCGTAAAGGAAGCTAAGTTTATTGCATTGCTCCTTTTTGCTTCTACAATTCTAATTTCTTTTACTGTTAATCTTTCTTTTGTTGCTATTGTTTGGGCATATGTTGTGCTGAACATTTTTTATTCACATTATCTTAAGCAGATTGTTATAGTAGATATATTTTGTATTGCACTCGGTTTTATGCTTCGCGTTATTGGAGGCGCAGTAATAATATCTGTTAATATTTCGAGCTGGTTAATTCTTACTACTTTATTCTTATCGCTGTTTCTTGCTGTTATGAAGCGCCGTGTTGAAATTGCCACTAGTGAAAAAGCTGTTGAACAAAGAAATGTTCTGAAGGATTACAGCTTGAGCTTTATTGATCAGATATCTTCCATTACAGGCGGCGGAGTAATTTTTAGTTACGCTCTTTATACAGTCTCAGAAAGAACTGTGCAGATGTTTGGCTCAGAGTATTTTGCCGCTACAACTATTTTCGTCATCTTCGGAATCTTCCGCTATATGTATCTGGTATTTAAAAAAGATAAAGGAGAAAATGTTGTTGATGCCTTAATTACAGATTTACCTATGATTATTAACGCATTTTTCTACATTTGTACTGTCATTATTTTCATTTACAACAGATAGCATGTTAAACGAATTACTAATATTGATATTTCTGCTTGCAGCAAGTGCTGTTATTTCTGCTTCAGAAATTGCTTTCATTGTTTCTAATAAAATTAAAATAGAACTACGCGCCCGCAAGAAATACTTTATGGCATTAAATGCAAAGTACTTTGTTGATAATCCCAACATATTTTTTTCTACAATATTAATTTCCCACAACCTCATTAACATTATTTTTGCCACCTTATGCTATATTATTCTTTACGAGTTGTTTGCCATCCATTGGGCTTTTACTCTTATTATTTCTACGTTCCTTCTTTTAATACTTGGTGAATTGATTCCTAAGTATTTAGGTAAAGAGCTTGCCGATAGTTTTATACTTTTTTCTGCACTGCCTGTAAGAGTTATTGCCTTCTTATTGTATCCTATTGCTAAACTAACTTCGTCAGTTTCATCTGTGTTAAGCAGAACTAATCTAAAAGAAGAAGAAGAGATTATGCAAATTTCGGATAAGGATGATTTGCAAAACCTGCTGGAAGAAAGCTCCGTAGCTGGCAAAATGGATGAAGCTCAATCCGATATTATCAGCAAAGTGATTGATATACGCGAGCAAAGAGTTTATGAAGCTATGACTCCTCGTACAGAATTAGTAGGTGTTGATTTAACTTCTACTATGGAAGAAGTTCTCGATACTTTCATTCAATCCGGCTATTCCAAAATATTAGTTTACGATGAAAACCTCGATAACATAAATGGCTGGCTATTTACTAAAGATATTTTCAAACAACCAGCCGACTGGAAATCAATTATACGCGAAGTTTTGTTTGTGCCAGAAACAAAGAAAAGTCTTGAGATGCTAAATGAGTTTTTAAGTAAACGAATAAGCGTTGCAGTAGTTGTAGATGAATTTGGCGGCACTGCCGGGCTTATTACCGTTGAAGATTTAATTGAAGAATTATTTGGTGAAATACGCGACGAGTATGATGAAGCAGAAGAAAAAATGATTCGTAAAGTACAAAGCAACTCTTATGTACTCAGCGGTAAAACTGAAATTGATCTGCTAAACGAAGAGTATGATTTAGGAATTCCTGAAGGCGATTATGAGACTATTGCCGGCTACATTATGTACAAAATTGGCAGAATACCGGTAAAAGGTGAATCATTCAAAATTGATGATTATACTATGCTGATTTTACGTTCCGATAAAACCAAAATTGACTTGGTAAAACTTACTCACGAACAAAGTAAGCCCGTATAATTTTTGGAAAGGACAGAGTATGTCTGCTGCTTTTTTTAATAGAATACGTGTAAACCAACTGGACTCTGATACATTTGCAGAACAAGTTAGCACAACACCAAATGCTGTTATTTTGGATGTACGCACCGAAGAAGAGCATTACAACACTAGAATCCCTAATTCCATATTGATTGATATTTATGAAGAAACTTTTCCAAATGAAGTTCTGAAACTTGATAAAACAAAACCCTACTTTGTTTATTGCAGAAGCGGCAACAGAAGCAGCTCTGCCTGCATGTTTATGATGAAAAACGGCTTCCAGCAAGTTTATAATTTGGAGGATGGAATTATCAGCTGGAACGGCAAACTGGAACAAAGAGTTTAACACCGTAAACCCAAGTGTAATACATTACTTTTTTGGTTATCTTTCCCGCCGAAAAATTTATTAAAAACTATTGTTACCATTTTTTCTAATTCATACAGATAAAAACTCTAAGGCGCGCGCTGGTGTTTTCAAGACAGATCATGGAACTGTTCAAACACCTATATTTATGCCGGTTGGCACTCAAGGCACCGTAAAGGCAATTGCTCAACGAGTGGTTGAAAATGAAGTTAATGCAGATATTATTCTCTCCAATACTTATCATTTGTACCTTCGTCCCGGTACAGAAATTTTGGAAAAAGCCGGCGGGCTTCACAGTTTTATGAATTGGAATAGACCAATTCTTACAGACAGCGGCGGTTTTCAGATTTACAGCTTATCTGAACTAAGAAAAATTAAGAACGATGGAGTTCAGTTTAAGTCACATATCGACGGCTCAACTCATTTTTTTACACCGCGCAAAGTAATCGATATACAAAGAAGTATTGGCTCGGATATTCTAATGCCGCTTGATGAATGTACACCATACCCTTGCACTTTTGAGTATGCAAAAAAATCTAAAGAGCTAACTTCTCGCTGGGCTGTTCTGAACAAAGAATCTTTTGAACTTACTACACCTTTATACGGAAACGCGCAATTTCTCTTTGGTATTATTCAAGGAAGTGTTTACAAAGAACTACGAGAAGGTTCTGCTAAAGATTTAGTTAATATTGATTTTGATGGCTATTCAATAGGCGGATTAGCAGTTGGCGAACCAACAGAAGAAATGTATGAAATGGTTGATTTTACTACAGACTTTATTCCGCAGAACAAGCCAAGATATTTAATGGGTGTTGGTCGCCCGGAAAATATTTTGGAAGCTATAGCACGAGGTGTTGATATGTTCGATTGTGTAATGCCGACTCGCAACGCGCGTAATGCCTATTTGTTTACTTCGCAAGGCATTGTTTCGATGCGCAATGCGGCTTACAAAGATGATTTTAATCCGCTTGATCTCAACTGCGAATGTTATACATGCAAAAATTTTACGCGTGCATATTTACGCCATCTTTTTAACGCCAAAGAAATTTTGGCAATGGAATTAGCCACTATACACAACCTAACTTTTTACTTAAATTTGGTGCGTGAAGCGAGAAAAAGAATTTTAGACGGAACTTTTGTAGAATGGAAAAATAATTTTGTGAAAACAATATCAATAAATGTACAATCAAAAAAGGAGCAGTAAATGGATTTCTTGTTAGCAATGGCACCTCCGGCAGATGGACAAGGCGGCGGAGGAATGATTAGCACGCTAATTATGTTTGGTGCAATCTTTGCAATATTTTATTTTATGATTATTCGTCCGCAGCAAAAGAGACAGAAACAGCACCAAAAGATGCTGGATTCTTTGCAGAAAGGTGATAAAGTAATTATGAGCGGCGGTATGCATGGTACAGTTGCCGGGATAGAAGATAAAACTCTTCTGCTTGATGTTGGAAACAACGTTAAGATAAAATTTGAACGCTCGGCTATTGCATCGGTAAATAAATCTAAAGAAGAATCTAAGTAATTTTTAAAAGCAATAAATAATTATCGTCTTTGTGCTTTTGTGTCTTCGTGGCAGAAAAGATAAGTCTATCTGCCACGAAGTTACGAAAAAACTGTTTGGCACGTCTGCTTACTTAAAAGGTGGTAAATGAAGAAAGCTGATAAGAAAACTAATTTCCTTTCACTCGATAAAAAGTATTCATCATTGAATAGCTCTAAAGCCGTAGTAATACCGGTAATATATTCAGAGAATCGCAAAGCAAAGTCAAACATTCTAAATGTTCCACAAGAAATTTTGAAAGCTTCTGCAAAACTTGAACATTATGATGAAGAGATGGGCGGAGAGTTATGTCTAGAAAAGGGAATTTACACTCTTGGAACACTTAATCTTAATAAACTTTCTTACCAAAATGTCTGTAAAAAATTAGAGAAAGAAATCTCTTCACTTTTGGATACAGATAAAACTATAGCTGTTGTTGGCGGGAACCATTCACTTACCTTCGGTGCGCTAAAAGCTTTCTCTCATAAATACACCTCACTGTCTTTACTACACATAGATTCTAAAGCGAACTTAAAACAATCTTGGCAAAGTAAATCTCAACACGAAACTTTAATTACAAGGGCAGCAGAGTTAAATATCAAAATTGTTCAAGTAGGAATTCGCTCTCAGAGCAAAGAAGAAAACGATTTGCGTTTGGAGAAAAAGATTCATCAGTATCTTGCATGCGAAATAAAACTTGGTATGTATGGCGCTGATTGGCAGGAACTTGTTAATAAAGATTTAACGGACAAAGTTTACATTACTATCGATTTAAGCGGATTCGACCCAAGTGTAATAAGAGAAGTAGAAAACCCAGAACCAGGAGGCTTACTTTGGGATGAGCTTATGTATTTGTTTAAAATTGTTGGGCAAGATAGGACAATAGTTGGTTTCGATGTAATGGGTTTTGTGCCTGGCTCAGCAAGTTCTTCTTACTATTTTATTGCTAAATTGATTTATAAAATTTTTAATTTCGCTTTGAGTAAACACTAATCTCTCATATGAGGTAGTCATGAAAATGAAAATATTATTAACAGTTCTACTAAGCTTTGTCTTATTGTCTTTTGTTTCTGCACAGAAGGTTTATATAGCTGAGATAGCAGGAGATATTGATCTTGGTTTAGCGCCATACGTTAAGCGAGTTGTAAAAGAAGCCGAAAGCAGCTCGGCAAAGGCAATTATTTTTAAGATTAACACTTTTGGCGGAAGGGTTGATGCTGCTACTCAAATTAAAGATGCAATACTCAACAGCAAAGTAAGAACAATTGCTTTTATTGATAAACGCGCAATATCTGCAGGCGCTTTAATTGCACTTTCTTGTGAAATAATTGTAATGGTTCCAGGCGCTTCCATGGGCGCTAGTACCGTTGTAGATCAAGAGGGTAAGAAGCAAGCTGAAAAGTATCAATCTTATATGCGTTCGGAAATGCGAGCCACCGCTGAAAAAACAGGCAGAAGAACAGATATTGCACAAGCAATGGTGGATGAAACTGTTGTTGTGGCAGATTTACAAGATGACAGCACTAAACTTGTTACACTCACTACCGAAGAAGCTGTTAAGTTCAAAATGGCTGATACTACTTTAACTACTATTGAAGAAGTAAAAAATGTTTACGGTTTGAATAATGAAGAGGATGTGCTTATTCAGCCTAACTGGGCTGAAGATATTGTACGCTTTCTAAACAATCCTATAATTTCTTCTTTACTGATTATGATTGGTATGATAGGACTGTTTACCGAAATTAAAACACCCGGCTGGGGTTTAGCCGGAACTGCCGGTTTAATTGCCCTTGCATTATTTTTTGGAACAAGCTACATACTGCAGTTAGCTACTATTTGGGAAATTCTAATCTTTGTAATTGGTGTAATTCTTTTGATAGTAGAAATATTTGTTTTCCCCGGCTTTGGTATTGCCGGGTTTGCGGGCGTTGTATTGATGATTCTTGGTCTATTCTTCGGTTTAATTTCCGATTTGGAAATTGCTTCTACAAATTCTATTTCGATTGCAATAATTCAGATTGGTGTAAGTTTTGTAATGACTGGAATTATGATTTACTTCCTTTGGAAATATCTGCCTAAGTCCGTAATATTTAACAAATTGGTTCTGCAAGACAATATTTCCGCTAAATCCGGTTACGCCGCAAATACTCAATTTGAGCAGTTAGTTGGAATCAATGGTTCGGCAATGACAGATCTAAGACCTTCTGGCACAGCATTATTAAACGGTTTAAGAGTTGATGTAATTACTGATGGAGATTACATTTCTCGCGGTTCTGATATTATAGTTATACGGGTTGAAGGTTCAAAGGTAGTTGTAGAGAAAAAATGATTGCCGTTGATCTGAAAAGCAGTAGTTAGTGCCGCTAAATAAACTGAAGTATAAGATTGCTCTATGATTCGTACAATGCTTTCAATGCATAGTTGGTTTATTATGTTTAGCTTAATTGCCATGCCGCTTGTGTCCAGAATAATTTCAATGTTTCTCGTTCGCAGATTTATACAATCTAACTATAGATAGTTGCTTATTTTAGATATAGAATATCGAACGACGCATGCCTGCAATTCAGAGCCAAAAAGAACGGCACTTTTTATTGAGTAGTTGATAAATATCTTCTACATGATAATACAAGTACATAATTATTATTGAGAAGATTACTACAAATAATAACAAGGAGTTTATGAAGAGAATAGTTTTAGCAGCTCAAGAAAAGTATCTAGATAAATTGCGCGCTAAGCAAGAAGATTTAACTTTGGAAATGGAAGCCTTCGCAAAGGACAATTTGATACCGATATTAAATTGGAATGCCGCAGATTTCTTAGAAGTAATGATACGTGCTTATAAACCAAAAAGAGTTTTAGAAATTGGAATGGCAATCGGCTATTCTTCAATTCGTATTGCAGGACAGTTAAAGGCACGTTCTGTTCTTCATGCAATCGAAAAAAGTGATGCAAACATTAAACTTGCATCTGAATATATTATAGATTCAAAACTTGAGGATAAAATTAAAGTATTACGAGGCGATGCGTTAGAAATAATACCAACCTTAAAAAAGAAGTATGATTTTATTTTTCTTGATGCCGACAAACAAGATTATGAAAAACTATTACATCTCTCATTGCCTATATTAAAAAAGAATGGGATCATATTTATAGATAATCTACTGTGGCATGGTTATGCAGCGGCAAACATAATTCCTGCTCAAGAAAAGAAATCAGCTTTCATCATACGCAGGTTTAACAAGATATTTATGAACTCGCCCTTATTGAAAAGTATTATTGTTCCAGTTGGCGATGGTATAGGGATAGGAGTTAAGGTGAAAAATGATTGCTGATACTGCAGAAAATATAATACGCCAGGTTGAAGAACAATCCGGGCAAAAATTAAGATCGAAAGAGGATTTCAGTCTGATAGTTGAAGCCGCTTTATCTTTACAAAAGATGGATGAATTAAACGAACTTGCATTTCAGGCAAAATTCGTTTCCGGACTTTTGAGTGTTATAAAAAAAAGAGAAGCAGTAGAAAATGATGAATACTTCAAAAAGATTGGCGAAGAGTTTAGGCGTGCTTATGAAAAAATAACAAAGTTGATTCAAACTATACTTGAAAATTCATCCGATTTTGTTAAGAGCATTTTTATAGATAAGTATTTTCATCTTTCCCAAACCTCGCTTCAAAACCTAAACCAGCTTTGCGAAGATCTTTCGCTGCTAAAACTTTACCTAAACGATTTAAAACAAAAAAAGGATTCGAAGTAAACCACGAATCCTTTTAATCAGCTCAAATCTGATTATTTGTTTTTTCTCAAAGTCTCAGCATATTTTTCTGCAACATCTTGAACTGATTTGCTTGAAATTAAATTATAAATTCTGTTTCTAAGTTCAGCCCATTCATCATGTAGGGGACAAGGATTTTCTTCCTGGCATTCTTTAAGACCGGTTACGCATTTAAGATTAATAACTGGACCTTCAACTCTTTCAACAATTTCCAAAATAGAACTTTTCTTAGCTAACTCGGTAATTTTAAATCCGCCGCCTCTACCTTTAAAAGAATCAACGTATCCATATTTAGCCATTCTTTGCAGAATTTTGGCAAGATAATGTGCCGGAATATCTTCACTCTTTGCAATATCGGAAGACATAATTAGAGCATCTTTTTGCTGGCGCGCCAAAAAGAGAACTGCTCTTATTGCATATTCGCCTGTTTTAGTGTAAATCATGCGTTCCTCGCTTATGTTGTAAACTTCTAATATAGATTTACAGGAGCTATATATCTTTTTTTAAAATTAAGTAAATAGGAACTTTATGTCAAGAATTTAGCTTCGCCGGGTATTAGGGAATGACACAAAGTCTTTCTTTGCATACTAAGTGAATTCCACATTAGAAATATGGGGTAAATATGCAAACTCATCTGAAATTTGTATTTGCAGCTTGTTCTGGGCTGCGCAGAGCAGTTCATTTGAGAAAGTTTTGTAAAGAGCCGGGCGGATAAAGCAAATCATCTTTGGTTTTGTGTCAAAATCGGTTTTCGAAATTATAAGCCTGTATTTTGTAACAAAGTGATGAACCGTTTTACTAAATGCAAAATCATAAGTTATTGTAATTCTATTGTATAGTTCTTTTTCTTCAAAAATGGAATTACTTAAACACTGGAAAGCCGAATTGTAGTATGCTTTACCTAATAGCCCAACTCCAAGTTTTGTTCCGCCAAAATATCGTATTACAATTGTTATTAAGTTTGTTACATCAAAATGGTTTTGTGCATTGTAGATTCTTTTCCCGGCTGTGCCGCTCGGTTCCCCATCGTCCGAAAACTTAAAGCTCCCATTTTGAGTAATGTATGAGTAACAGTGATGGGTTGCATCGTAGTACTGTCTTTTAATTTTCGAGAGAAAACCTATCGCTTCTTCTTCTGTTAAAATAGGCTCACAAATTGTAATAAAGAGCGAACCATTCTCTTTGAACCTGTACTCATTAGCTGCCTTTAGGGTTTTAATGTTGTTCTTGTAATTAGTCAAATTCTGAAAGGTTATTATTAGTTGATGAATTAGTTATTTTCACTTATAAAATTTTTTGCAGGTAAAAAAAATTGTAATAACAAGAATCAATTATAAAGAAAAATTGTTAAAGCGGTCTAGAAATCTGAGTTATCTTTTGGGAAAGTTAGGTTAGGCTAAAATTGATTACTTGTTTAGTCGATAGATAAGAAATTTAGGAAAGGTGATTTATCAGAATGGCAAGATTTACTATAATTTCTTACTACCTTTTTGCACAGTTGAAATGAAAGATTTAAAACAACAAAAGCGCAGTTTCAAATATGATTGAAAAATATTTAAATAAAATTATTACGGGCGATTGTTTAACTCAGCTAAAGATAATACCAGATAATTCTGTTGATTCAGCTTTTGCTGATCCGCCGTTTAATCTAAAAAAGAGTTATAAAAGTTATAAGGACAGTTTGAGTCTGCAAGAATATCTAAGCTGGTGTGAGCAATGGATATCGGAAATTGTTAGAGTAACTAAACCAACGGGGTCAATTTTCATTCATAATATTCCCAAGTGGCTGACATATTTTGCTAGTTTATTAAATCGAAAAGCAGAATTTAGACATTGGATTAGCTGGGATGCGCCAACATCTCCAATGGGTAACTCTTTACAGCCGGCTCATTATGGAATTCTTTTTTATGCAAAGGATCTTAAAAATCTTAAATACTATGAAATTAGGCATCCCCACAAAAGAGCCCGTAAATCTGGAATTCTTGCAAAGGATTATGGCGGCAAAAAAACTATGTTACATCCTTTTGGTCCACTTGTTTCCGATGTTTGGAGCGATATTCACAGAATTAAGCATAACAAGTACCGGGATGAGCATCCCTGCCAATTACCCATACATTTATTAGAGAGAATAATCTTAATGAGCACTGATGAAGGTGATGTTGTTTTAGATCCTTTTATTGGTACCGGCACTACGGCTATTGCTGCTAAACGTCTTGGAAGGCAATATATTGGTATCGACATAGATGAGAACTATGTGAAAATTTCTAAAGACAAGCTGGCATGCAAAATGCCCTCTTCAAAAATTGGCAACTGCTGGGTTAGTTTTTATTTAGATGATGTAGTTACAATTAGAAACGATGATTGGAACACATTAAAAAAATATTTTGTTATACCTCAAAATCTCAAAGAGATTGATTCTACAAAAATTGTTCTCAAAGAGAAAAATATTAGTTGTAGTGAAATAGATATAACAGAGCAGAAAAGAGATAAATAGCAGATTGTTATAACTTACTCACACACCTTATGTAATATTTGGGCATTGTAAACACTTGGACTAAATTCCATTCATTTTCTGCTTTCTTAACGCGGGGCTGGCTGTGGAAAAAAGCATCAAGGTTCTTAGACTTAAGCCACATTTTGTGTTAGGTGAGTTACTTATTCAAGCTGATCGTATCAAATCAAAAAAATTGCTTTTCGTTTTTACTTTGTCTAAAATAACCTTTCAAACTTTGGCAGATTGGATTGATGGAATCAAAAATACTTATACGCGGCGCACGCGAACATAATCTTAAAAATATAGATCTAGATATACCACGAGATTCGTTTGTAGTAATTACAGGTCTCTCGGGCTCTGGCAAATCTTCACTGGCTTTCGATACAATATATGCAGAAGGACAAAGAAGATACATTGAATCACTTTCCTCTTATGCGAGGCAGTTTTTAGATCAGCTTGAAAAGCCGGATGTTGACTTGATAGAAGGTTTAAGCCCGGCAATTTCTATTGAACAAAAATCTACTCATGGCAATCCTCGTTCAACTGTTGGAACTGTAACTGAAATTTACGATTACCTCCGTCTGCTTTTTGCAAGAGTTGGGCAGGTAAACTGTTACAGCTGCGGTTTGCCTGTAGTTAAACAATCTTCAGATCAAATAACAGAAACAGTTTTAAAAGAATTTGATGAAAAACGAATTATAGTTCTGGCTCCTGTAGTTCGCGGCAGAAAAGGACATTACCGCGAGCTGTTTCAAGAAATTTTGAGAGATGGTTTTATTCGTGCACGAGTTGATGGTGAAATACATGAGATTAACGACGAGTTTAAAATTGACCGTTATAAAATTCACGATATAGAGATTGTGGTTGACCGGCTGAAAGTAAATGAAAAAGCGAGCTCGCGTGTAACTGAATCTATAGAAGTGGCGCTTAATTATGGTAATGGAAATGTAATTGTTAATGATGGAACTAAGGATTTTGTTTATAGCCGAAACTTTGCTTGTCTTCACTGTGGAATTGGTTTTGCAGAGTTAGCTCCAAATTCATTTTCTTTTAATTCGCCTTACGGCTCTTGCCCAGATTGCGATGGACTTGGTGAGAAGCGCGAACTTGATGTAAACTTAGTTATACCGGATTGGGGAAAAACAATAAACGAAGAGGGAATTACGGCAATAGGCAAGCCAAGAAGCACTTGGTTTTTTAATCAACTAAAAATTATTGCAGAAAAATTTGGTTTTACTTACGATACCAAGCTAAGCGGTTTTAATAAAGAGCAAATGGAGGTACTGCTTAACGGAACAAAAGAAAAAATTGCCTTTACCTATACTTACGGCGGCGGAAAGCAAGTTACTTATATGCACAAGTTCAATGGCGTTATGAAATATATACGACATTATTACGAGAATACTTCTTCAAATAAAATACGTGAGTGGGCTGAAGCTTATATGGATACTATTACATGCTCGGCTTGCAAAGGTGGTAGGCTTAAGAAAGAATCTCTTGCTGTTACTATCAATGGATTAAATATTGCTCAAGTTTCTGCTCACTCTATCGATAAAGCAAAGCATTTTTTTAATTCCCTAAAACTTAATGAAAGGCAAAAGTTGATTGCTGACCAAATTCTTAAAGAAATTACTTCACGGCTGGATTTCTTATTGAACGTTGGTTTAGATTATTTAACACTTGACCGTTCTGCCAGAACACTATCGGGCGGCGAATCTCAAAGAATTAGACTTGCTACTCAGATAGGCTCTCAGTTAGCAGGTGTACTATATATTCTTGATGAGCCAAGTATTGGGCTGCATCAATCTGATAATATTAAGCTGATTAATTCACTTAAAAATTTGCGCGACCTTGGCAATACAGTAATTGTTGTTGAACACGATAGAGAAACAATTGAAAACTCGGATTACATTGTAGACCTTGGACCAAAAGCCGGAATTCACGGCGGAGAGGTTGTGCTTAGTGGAAGTACAGCAAGGTTCCTGAAATCCAAAAACGGAAACCATTCTCTTACTCTAGAGTATTTGAAAGACAAGAAACAAATTATGTTTAATGCTAATAGAAGAAATGGAAGCGGCAAATTTATAGAGCTTAAGAAAGCAAGTGGAAACAATCTTAAAGATGTTAATCTCAAAATTCCTCTTAGTACATTTATTGCAGTTACGGGCGTTAGCGGTTCCGGAAAATCTTCTGTAATTAATGAAACTCTAGTAAAAATTCTTATGAAGAGTATTTACAATTCTAAAGTTGTTCCTCTTCCTTATAGTGAAATTATAGGTCTCGAACACGTTGATAAAGTTATCGAAATTGATCAATCGCCCATTGGTAGAACACCGCGGTCAAACCCGGCAACTTATACTGGATTGTTTACCCATATCCGAGATTTGTTTGCTCAACTTCCAGAATCTAAAATGCGCGGTTATCCTCCTGGGCGCTTCAGTTTTAACGTTAGCGGAGGTAGATGCGAAGAATGCGAAGGTGACGGCTTAAAGAAAATTGAAATGAATTTTCTTCCTAATGTTTATGTGCTCTGCGAGGTCTGCAACGGGAAAAGATACAATAGAGAGACTCTTGAAATATTATACAAGACAAAATCTATTTCGGATATTTTAGACATGACGGTTGAAGAATCGGTTGGTTTTTTTGAAGATTACCCTGCCCTGCAAAGAAAGGTAAAAGCCTTAAATGATGTAGGACTAGGTTACATCAAACTAGGGCAGCAAGCAACAACATTAAGCGGCGGCGAAGCACAGCGTGTAAAACTTGCTTCAGAGCTTAGCAAAGTGCAAACGGGTAATACTATTTACATTTTAGATGAACCTACAACCGGGCTTCACTTTGAAGATGTTAATATTCTTCTAAAGGTTTTGAATCAGCTTGTTGAAAAAGGGAATACTGTAATTGTAGTTGAACATAATCTTGATGTAATTAAAGTAGCAGATTATGTAATTGATCTTGGACCCGGCGGCGGTGAATATGGCGGAAATATAATTGCTTCCGGAACTCCTGAACAGATTGCAAAAAATGCCGCAAGTATAACCGGCACGTTTTTATTAAAAGAATTAGAAAGGAAACAAGTATGAAAACAACTGTAAACGAATTCAGAGCTTACCGCTCCGAAATGAACCAAAGAATATTGAACTCGGGCTTCCGGGATTTCAACAAATTTTTTGCTCTCGATAACAAAGCTTATATAGACGGTGCGTTAAACTCTAAGACAAAAGAATTGATGGGACTTGTTGCCTCTATGGTGCTAAGATGCAATGACTGTATTCTTTACCATCTTGACCGCTCAATTTGTGAAGGCGCAACCGAGCAAGAACTGTATGAATCATTTAATATAGCTTTAATTGTTGGCGGGTCTATTGTAATTCCGCATCTCCGATATGCTGTTGAAAAAATGGATGAACTTTTTGCCGAGAAAAAAAATGAAAGCCAAACTAATAATTCCTAAACAAGTAGTTACTGTTAACAAGTACAACGATCTGTTAGTAAATTATGCTCTCGAAATTTTTAATGGTGTAATAACTAAAATTGAACCCGTACAAAATTTTGTTCTTTCTAATTATGAAGTCATGAATTATCCGAATTGTGTTTTGGTGCCAGGTTTTGTTCAGACTCATATTCACTTATGCCAGACACTTTTCCGCGGTTTTGCAGATGATCTCGAACTGCTCGATTGGCTGCAGAAAAGAATTTTTCCTTTTGAATCTTCACACAGCAAAAATTCGTTAAGAGTGTCAGCTCGGCTTGGAATTAATGATTTGTTATCCGGCGGAACAACAACCTTACTTGATATGGGAACGCTGCGCCATCAAGAAGTAATTTTTGAGGAATTAACAAACTCCGGTATGCGGGCGTTTTCCGGGAACTGTATGATAGATCAAAACAAATTATTCCCAGCCTTTTGCGAAACAACCGAATGGAACTTGAAAGCAAGTTATGATTGTGCAAAGTCGTTCCATAATACTAACAACGGAAAAATAAAATATGGGTTTGCGCCACGCTTTGTACTTTCATGCACAGAAAAACTTCTCAAAGAAACAAAAGAAATGATGAAAGACTTTCCTTGTTCTGTTATGCACACTCATTCATCGGAAAACAAAAAAGAAGTTGAAACTGTTAGGGCTATGACAGGCAAAGAAAATGTAGAATACTTCGATTCCATTGGTTTGCTTGATGACCATACTGTATTGGCTCACTGCATTCACTTAAACGATGATGAAATTAAAACGCTCAAGAAAAGGCAAGTAAGAATCGCTCACTGTCCTTCATCTAATCTTAAGCTCGGTTCAGGTGTAGCAAACATTCCGCGCTATATCAACGAGGGAATCGCGGTTTCACTTGGAGCCGATGGCGCACCTTGTAACAACAGCTTAAGCGCTTTTACAGAAATGCGCCATGCAGCTTTAATACAAAAGCCGATTTATGGACCAACGGCTATGGATGCGCTTACTGTTTTTCGTCTCGCAACAATTGAAGGCGCAAAGGCTTTGCATCTCGAAAACCAAATTGGAAGTATTGAAGTTGGAAAAATGGCAGACTTTGTTTTATTAGATTTGGAAAAAGCAGATCAACCTTTGCAAATGAATGATCAGCATAACCTGCAAGAGGGCTGTCAAGTTTATTCAAGCATTGTTTACTCGGCTTCTAAGGAAAATGTAAAGGCTGTTTTTGTTGAAGGCGTTTTAAAAGTTGAAAATGGAAAATCGGCTGTTTATGACGAGAGAGAATTAGTTAATAGCGGGAAAAATGAATTTGAAAAACTATTAAAGAGGATTAATTGAAAGTAATTTTTGCAACACAGAACTTAGGAAAAGCACAAGAAGTAAAAAATCTTTTCGAAGGGACAAAAATTGAAATTGTCTCTCTTGCTGATTTAGGTAACGATATTGAAATCGAAGAAACCGGCACAACTTTTTATGATAATGCATTTATAAAAGCAAAAGCTATTTATGATATATATAAAACTCCGGTTGTCTCAGATGATTCGGGTTTAGAGATTGAACAGCTTGATGGCAGACCTGGTGTTTATTCTGCCCGTTACGCAGGTGAGAGCTGCAGCTTTGACGACAACAACAGAAAAGTTATAGAAGAGCTAAAAAGTTTTACTCAACCGCACAGAGCAAAGTTTGTTTCTCAAGCTTTGTATTATGATGGTGTTGAAACAATTGCTTTTACCGGAGAATTACATGGTAGAATTATTGATGAGCCAAAAGGTAATTTTGGTTTTGGATACGACCCGATCTTCATACCTGATTGTTTTACAAATACACTGGCAGAATTAATGATCGAGGAGAAAAACATAATTAGTCACCGTGGAAAATCTTTTGAGCAGCTTCGCACAAAACTTATAGAGAAAATTCAATAGCCGAAAAGAAATTGCTTGCTAACTCTGAAGCTAAGTATGCAGATAAAAAGCAGCTTACATTACCGAATGTGTACTCTTTACATCCCGAACAATTGATTTTTACTTACCCGCCATACCTTTCTGCGGGTGCGAAGCAGAAATCTCAACTAATTTTCTTTCTCAAACTCCATTTTGCTATTTTTCGCAAGCTATTTAATGAGTTTTATGAAAGATAAAAAATTAGCAGTTGTTGCTCTAAGCGGCGGAATGGATAGCTGTGTTACTGCGGCAATTGCAAATCAAAACTACAGTTTGGCTTTGATCCACATTAACTATGGACAGCGAACTCAAGAACGTGAGTTGAAATCATTTAACGACATTGCAGATTTCTACAAAGCAGAAAAGCAGTTAGTAATTGACCTTGCCCATTTCGCAAAGATTGGCGGCTCCTCACTTACAGATAAATCTATTGAAGTAGCAAAAGCAGATTTGAGCAATCTAGAAATTCCAAGTTCTTACGTTCCATTTAGAAATGCTAATATTTTAAGCGCTTGCACAAGCTGGGCAGAAGTTATTAACGCAAACGCAATTTTTATTGGCGCTGTTTACGAAGATGCTAGCGGCTACCCGGATTGCCGTCCCGAATTTTTTTCGGCTTATGAAAAAATGATTGACCTTGGTACAAAGACGCAAACAAAAATTAAAATTGAAACACCAATCATTCATTTTTCCAAAGCGGAAATTGTAAAAAAAGGATTTGAACTTGGCGCGCCACTGCATTTAACTTGGTCGTGCTACCAAAGCGAAGATGAAGCATGCGGCGTTTGCGATAGCTGCGCTTTCCGCTTGCGTGGATTTCAACAATCTGGCGTTGAAGACCAGATTCCATATAAAGTTAGACCGAAGTATTGAGTAAAGAAAATAAAGGTGATTTATGAAAAAATATGTAGTTACACTTTCAAGAGATTATAAGGTTATTATTTCAGCAAAAAATAAAGAAGATGCGAAAGAGCTTTCAGAATTTTTTATCGGTGGAGAACGAGATTTGTCGAACGAAAAAGAAAAAAAAGAAGTATAAATTCGAAATTGAAGAAATCGAGATGATTAATAACGAAGCAATTGATTCTGAAGAATATGAAGATTAAAACTCAAATATATCTGGGCGATGCCAAAGAAGTCTTAAAAAAGATTTATGACGATTCAATTGATTTGATTTTTACTTCACCACCGTATGCAGATAGTAGAAAGAACACTTATGGCGGAATACACCCAGATAAGTATGTTGAATGGTTTCTACCATTTAGCAAAGAGTTACACCGAGTGCTTAAACCCTCTGGCACATTTGTACTTAATATTAAAGAAAAAGTGTCGGGTGGAGAAAGACATACATATGTTATTGACTTAATAAAGGAAATGCGTGGACAAAATTGGTTATGGACAGAAGAATTTATTTGGCATAAGAAAAATTCTTACCCTGGCAAATGGCCAAATCGTTTTCGAGATTCTTGGGAAAGGTTGTTACAGTTTAATAAAGAAAAACAATTCAATATGTATCAAGAAGAAGTAATGATTCCAGTTGGAGATTGGGCTAAATCAAGACTAAAAAGTTTAAGCGAAACTGATAAAATGCGGGATAATGCTAAGAATGGAAGTGGATTTGGTAAGAATGTATCTAACTGGATTGGTAGAGAAATGGTTTATCCTACTAACGTTTTGCACCTTGCAACAGAATGTAACAACACAAATCACAGTGCAGCTTTCCCAGACGAACTACCAGAATGGTTTATTAAACTTTTTACTAAGGAAGGTGATTTGGTATTGGATCCTTTTATGGGGTCTGGGACAACAGTTATTGTTGCAAACAAAATGGGTAGAGTTGGAATTGGAATCGAAATAGTTGAAGAGTATTATAGGCTTGCTGATGATTCATTAAGCCCAAATATTTTTGCAGCAGAACCAAAGGTGAAATATGGGAATACTAAAAATAGCGGACGTTCAAAAATACGTCGAAAATAATATTGGCGATTTTCATCTAAAGAGGTTCGAAAGCTTAAAAAAACTAAAGCTTTCTAAAATCTTGGATAGAAAAAACCCCTATTTGTTCAAAGCTAAAAATACTCTTACCGCTCATGACTTAGTTAAGAGCTTACTAGATGCTCATTTATCTTCACAAGAAGAAACTATCTTTGGCGAGTTTCTAGAAAAACTTTCCATTTTCGTTTGTGACAGAGTATATAAAGGACAAAAGTCTACAACAGAGGGAATTGACCTAGAATTTGAAAAGCTAAGTGTTAGATATATTGTTTCCATTAAATTTGGTCCAAACTGGGGAAATAGTAGCCAAATAAATAAAATGAAGGATAATTTCCGAAAAGCAAAACGAGTATTGAAAATAAATAGTATCGAACAAAACATTGTTGCTGTTAACGGTTGTTGCTACGGAAGAGAGAATCAAGAAGACAAGGGCGAATATTTGAAGCTTTGTGGACAAAGATTCTGGGAATTTATTTCTGGCAATTCTAATCTTTATATAGAAATTATAGAACCTTTGGGTCATAAGGCTAAAGAAAAAAATGAAGAATTCTTAGAAGCATATTCCAAGTTGATAAATAAGTTTACAGCAGACTTTTCAAACGAATTTTGCACGGATTATGTTATAGATTGGAAGAAACTCGTAGAATTTAATTCAGGCAAATAAAAAATAAATGAAAGATTTAGAACGTGGGTAAAACGGATTCTGCTAGCAGTTAGGATTGATTCGTTTTAATCCGTTTAATCAGCGTCATCCGCGTTCTATAAGATGTTGATTCCCAAAACAAAAATAAATAAGAGCCACAGCTCAATATGAACATAAAAGAAATTATATACCGAGAGTTTAAAGTTGATCATGGATAATTACCTGTCTCCCTGCTTCCACATTTTTGCTTCAAAGAAAATTTTCTTAATTAATTAGGTAAAGTAAATGCAAGATAAAACTAAAATCTTAGTTACGTTTCCAAATCCAAATCCGGAAAGAGATTATACTATTATTCACCACGCACCGGAGTTCACTTCTGTTTGTCCGGTTACAGCGCAGCCGGATTACGCTGTAATAATTCTAGAATATATTGCCGATAAAATCTGCGTAGAGTTAAAATCTTACAAGTTCTATCTACAATCTTACCGCAATGATGGAATCTACTTTGAAGCAGTTACAAACAAAATTGCCAACGATTTAATCAAAGTGCTGAAACCGCGTTATTTAAAGATTACCGCAAAGTTCAACACCCGCGGCGGAATTTCTTCTGATGTTATCGTTGAGCATAAAAAAGGAAAATAATCGAAAGCAGATGCTTTTGATTAACTGCAATTTTAACTGACGAACACAATTAAATTAATTTGTGAAAATGGAGAAACCATGGCAAAGATTATAAAACACAGTTGGGCTGAACCGTACAAAATTAAAATGGTAGAGCCGATAAAAGTTACCGACCGTCCTTACAGAGAAAAAGCAGCTAAAGAAGCCGGCTACAATACTTTCTTACTAAAGAGCGAAGATGTTTACATAGATTTACTTACCGATAGCGGCACAAACGCAATGAGCGATTATCAGTGGGCTGGATTGATGATGGGCGATGAAGCTTACGCCGGCAGCAAAAATTTCTATTCCCTTTGGGAAAATGTAAAGAAATATTATGGAATGCCATATTTTGTTCCAACGCATCAAGGGCGCGCTGCAGAACACATGATCTCAAAAATTATGATTAAGCCGGGCGATTACATCCCGGGCAATATGTACTTTACTACTACACGCGTTCATCAAGAATTAGCCGGCGGAACTTTTGTTGATGTAATTATTGATGAAGCACACGATGCAAAAAATACACATCCGTTTAAGGGAAACATTGATCCGAACAAATTAGAAGCGCTCATCAAAAAAGTTGGTGCAAAGAAAATTCCTTACGTATGTATGGCTGGTCCGGTAAATATGGCTGGCGGGCAGCCTTTCTCTATGGCTAACTTAAAAGAAATTTCTGTGCTGACTAAAAAGTATGGCATCAAACTTTGGTTCGACGCAACCCGTGCTACTGAAAACGCATATTTCATTCAACAAAAAGAAAAAGGTTACGAAAAGAAAACAGTTGCTCAGCTTCTAAAAGAAATATGTTCTTACTTTGATGGAATTTGGGTAAGCGCAAAGAAAGACCTGCTTGTAAACATTGGCGGGTTTATCGCAACAAGAAACAAAAAAGTTTTTGAAGAAGCGCGCAACATGGTTGTTATTTACGAAGGACTTCACAGTTACGGTGGTTTAGCCGGACGCGATATGGAAGCAATGGCTCGCGGTATTGAAGAAATGGTTAAACCGGAAAACATTAGTATGCGGGTTAAGCAGGTTGAGTATTGCGGCAAGCAGCTTGAAAGCTATGGAATACCTTTGGTTAAACCTTTTGGCGGACACGCAATTTTTCTTGATGCAAAACAATTTTTGTCTCACTTAAAACAAGATTTATTCCCGGCACAATCGCTCGCTTCAGAAATTTATGAAGACAGCGGCGTGCGTGGAATGGAACGCGGTTTGGTCTCTTCCGGTCGCGATCCTAAAACCGGCGAGCAGCGCTATCCTAAACTTGAACTCGTTCGTTTAACTTTTCCGAGACGTGTTTACACTCAATCTCACATTGATGTTATGGTTGAATCTATTGCAGAAGTGTACGATAAGAGAAAGAAAATAAAAGGCTTGAAGATGGTTTACGAACCTAAGTATTTGAGATTCTTCCAAGCTCGTTTTGTAAAGCTGTAATCGCTTACTCACTTTAAAATTCTTATCTTCGCAGAGCCGGACAAGTAAATTGTTAGTCCGGCTCTGCTTTATGTTTTGTTCACAACCAGAAAGAGCTTGTATTTATGTCGCCGCTCAAATTAAAAGAGAATTTTCTTCAGGATAGAGATAAGCTCTTTCACGATTCCGAATTAATAAA
This sequence comes from uncultured Melioribacter sp., assembly GCA_964575995.1. Lineage (GTDB taxonomy): Bacteria > Bacteroidota > Ignavibacteria > Ignavibacteriales > Melioribacteraceae > Stygiobacter. The sequence continues at coordinate 29,848 of CAZNTN010000017.1, forward strand.
AGATCCATATAAGTTTTCTGTTAGATGGAGCCTTCTTGTTGAGGAATATATTCTTCGTGTATTAAACGGAATGAAATTAGAATGCGCCGTTGCTTCTGTAGGAAGTTTCAGCAGAAGAGAGCTTTCACCTTTCTCCGATATCGACTTGATGTTCATCTTTGAAAACGTGAATGGTAATGAAACACTTATACAAAACTGCGTTACAAATCTTTGGGATTCCGGCATCGAAGTCTCTCATACAATCCGTGATTTTTCAGACATCAACAAATTTTTAACCGAAGACCTCGAAGCATTTACTCAATTTTTTGATACGCGCTTTATAATTGGCAATGACAAACTTTACAAAAAATGGAACAATGCAGTTACTTCATCGTTGAATACAAAAGTTAAAAAGAAACTTCTCGAAGAATATTTTTCTGATATACGTGAGCGCTATAAAAAATATGGTGATTCGGCAAAAGTTCTTGAGCCGAACGTAAAATATACCGCTGGCGGTTTGCGCGACCTACAAGTTATCGAATGGATGTATTGTTTGAAGAACGAAACACTTCTTACTGTGCAAGAAGAGATTACGCAATCCGAGCATTTCTTTCAAATCTTAAAATCAAATAAGATGCTTGTAACCCGGGCTGTGGTTAGACTTAGCGAAGCATACAAAATGGTTTTGAATGCCCGAAATCTTCTTCATTTAATTTCCAATCATAAAAACGACAGATTTGAGTTCGACTATCAAGAAAAAGTTGCAGCACTGCTTGGATACTCGTCAAGCAATTGGCATTCTTATATGAAGAAGTATTTCGAATCTACAAACATCATAAAACGTTTTTGCAGAACTATGCGTAAACGATATGAAGAAGAAATTACTCCTCCGGTAAGTGATTTTTTAACTATTGAACTTGATGATGATTTTGTTCTTAAGAATAGCAACGTTTGTCTTGCAAGAGAAATTAAACTTGGAATGAGCGGAATTCTGCGTGCATTTTATTACCGTGGTTTTCACAATGCCCGCTTTGAAGAAAACCTTCGCTCGCAAATTATTGAAGAAGTTTTTGACCTTGAAGAAAACCGTATTCATGAACATAGGTCTTCTGTTTTCTTTCGCGAGATTCTTAAGCTCCCAAAAAATGTTGGCGCTCTTTTAACGCTTATGGATGAACTTGGTGTTTTAGCAGCCTTTCTGCCAGAGTTCAAAGACTTGGTTGGTTTTTTTCAGCCTGGCGTTTATCATTGCTACACTGCAGATGAGCATACTTTAATAGCTTTAGCAAATGTTGAAAAACTTAGTGAAGAATCTTCTATACTCGGGAAACTTTTCCAAAGTGTACGCGAAAGAGATATTTTGTTTCTCGCTATTTTATTCCATGATATTGCAAAACCGATTAGTGTTTCCGGACATGAAATAATTGGCAGTGAAATTGCAAACTCTGTAATGGAACGGCTTGGCTATTCCTCCGAGGAAATAGAAACAGTTCAGTTTTTGGTTCATCATCATCTAACTATGGAACAAATCGCTTTCCGAAGAAATCTTAACGATCCTTCAACGCTTGATAACTTTGCTCAAATTTTTCCCACGCCGGAATATCTAGACCTTCTTTACTTGGTTACTTACGCAGACCTTTCTGCCGTTTCTCCGGCAGTATGGACGCAATGGAAAAGCGATTTACTGTTTGAGCTGTATAGAAAAACTAAAACAATGTTAGAAGAAAGAGTTAGCGGGCAGGAGATGCTATCCGGCAATATTAAAGAGATTATGAACAGTTCCGAAGTTTATTGGGAAGACAACATTAAAGAACATATCGAATCGATTGATGACCTTGGATATCTGCATCATTTCTCCGCCGAAGAAATTAATCAGCACATCGATGAAATAGAAAAAGGCTCGCAAGTATCTGTATTTTACAAAGAAGATGAAACATTTACTAACATAACAGTAATTACTCGTGATAGAGATGCACTTCTTTCTAAATTGTGCGGCGCTATTGCGATAAACGATCTTAACATTCACGATGCCAAAATTTTTACTCGTAAAGATGGAATTGTGATTGATAGTTTTAACGTTACAGATTTTAGAACTGGTAATAAAGTAGAAGCTGAACGATACAAAAAAGTTTCTCATGATTTGGAATTAGCTGTACAAAATGAACTGCAGATTACTAAAGAGTTTAACAATATTAAATCCAAGTGGTGGCGTATTGAAAACAAACTCTTTAAGCGCAAAGGTAAAGTGAAAATTATATTTGAAAAGCATGATCGTTATACAATAGTAGATGTTTTTTCTCCAGATCGACTTGGCTTGTTGTATCAAATAACAAAGAAATTGAATGAGCTTGGCTTATCTATTTACTTTGCTAAAATTTCTACTAAAGCCGATGATATTATTGATGCTTTTTATATTCTCGATCGTAATCGTAATAAAGTCTCAACAAATCAGTACGAGCTGATTACACACGAACTAACTCAAACAATTGAAGAAATGTTATAGGTGCAAAATTGAATTTTATGAACAAAACAAATCCAATCGGTTTTTTTGATTCTGGTATTGGCGGTTTAACAGTTGTAAAAGCAGTTACAAGTTTATTACCTAACGAAAACATTGTTTACTTTGGCGATACTGCACGCGTGCCTTACGGCTCTAAATCAAACGATACTGTTATTGAATATTCTATTCAAGCAGCAAATTTTCTCTTAAGAAAAAACATAAAACTTTTGGTGGTTGCTTGTAATACTGCTTCTTCGGCAGCACTTACAGAGCTTCGCAAGTTTTTAACTGTTCCCGTAATAGGAATGATTGAGCCCGGCGCTATAATGGCTCTTACCGAATCGAAGAATAAAAATATTGGCGTAATTGGAACCCGCGCTACTATTAACAACAAAGCATATGCTCACGAACTTAAAAGACTTAACCCAAAAGTGAAAGTTTTTGAGCAAGCCTGTCCGCTCTTTGTTCCATTAGCCGAAGAGGGATGGCTGGACCATAAAGCAACAGAGTTGATTGCCAAAACTTATCTTTCCAAAATGAAAGAATATAAAATTGACAGCTTAATTTTAGGTTGTACGCATTATCCAATTCTGAAAGAAGTAATACAAAAAGTAGTTGGCAAAAGTGTTAAGCTTGTTGATAGCGGAAACCCCGCTGCAAGATTGGTAGAAGATTACTTAAACGGAAGAGGATTGCGTAATCACTCTGTTCACCATGGACTAAGCGAGTTTTATGTTAGCGACCTGCCAACAAAGTTTAAAGAGGTGGCAGAAATATTTTTAGGAAAAAAAATAACTCATTTACACAAAGTTGAGTTAGAAGAACTTACTAACGAGTGATGCTGGGTACTGGATACTGGATGCTGGATACTGGATTCTGGATTTTGTGGGCTGGAATGAGAATTACTATCGAGGGCTTTGGTGTTCTTCTTTTACTACTTTTAGAAAAGCATTGATCTTTTTCCCGAGCAATTCAGTTTTCGAGTGAATGGTCGTATAAAGTTCTTCGTCAGTTAGAGATTTTGTTTCATAAAGTGTTTCTAAATGATCTAAAGTTTCGTCATTTGAAGCTATTGCAATTATTAAGTGGTGAATAAATTCTTGCTTATAGTATCTTCTTCCATAACCTTCCACAATGTTTGCTCTTACAGATTTGCATGATCTTCTAATCTGAGAACCAACTTCATACATTTCAAATTTTGGAAGTCTTGTTAAACTCATTTCATGAATTTGAACCGTAACTTCCTTTGCCAATTTCCATATTTCAAGATTTTTATAACTCAACACATTCCCATTGTCTTTTATCTATTATCAAGTATCCAGTATCAAGTAGTAACCAGCATCAAGTAGTATCCAGCATCCAGCATCAAGTAGTATCCAGCATCAAGTAGTATCCAGCATCCAGAATTATCCAGCATCAAGTAGTATCCAGCAACAAGTATCCAGCATCCAGTATCCAGAATTATCCAGTATCCAGAATTATCCAGTATCCAGTAGTATCCAGTATCCAGAATTATCCAGTATCCAGTAGTATCCAGTATCCAGAATTATCCAGCATCAAGAATTATCCAGCATCAAGTACTTAGTTTGTACATCTGAATTCCGCAAATAGTTTTTGCATCGCAAATTTCGTTAGAGCGGATTTTTTCATCAATCTCATCAAGCGTTAACTCAGCTAATTCAATTTCTTCTTCACCTTCTTCTCTTGCATGATCGCCAAGGACTAACTCTTTTGCTAAATAAATATGTAAGACCTCGTTACAGAAACCGGAGGTAGTAATTATTTCACCCATGCGCGAAATATTGGAAGCAGAGTAACCGGTTTCTTCTTTTAGTTCTCGTAAAGCGCAAATTTGCGGGTCTTCGCCTTTATCCAATTTACCAGCGGGCAGTTCATACAAAATTTTTTTGTGAGGCCAGCGGAACTGCTTAATTAAAACAATCCTGCCGTCATTTTTAACCGGTACAGCTACAGCTCCGCCGGGATGAATAACGGTTTCGCGTTTAACAGTTTTTTCTTTCCCCTCAAATTTTATTTCGTCAACTCTTATATCTACCACTTTCCCTTTAAATGGAGTCTCACTTGATAGTATTTTGTATTTCACTAAGTACCTTTATTGAAAATGAACTACACAAATCTAAGCTCAAATCTTTCCAAAGAAAAATTTGTGTAAAACCAATTTTGGAATTACCGGATAGCAAATTATAAAATATCGCGGCAATGTAATAGACAGTTGTTGCTTCTAAAGATGGTTTGAAAAGCCAACTCCAAAGAGAATATAGAACTCAAGAAATTGCGCAGCATAAAGTTTAAATAGAGTTCAAAAAACAAAAACAAATTTCTTGGAGTTATCTATGAAACAAGCATTAAGTAAATCTACTCACTCACTCACTCACTCACTCACTTATTCTTTGCTTTAATGGTATTGTTTTTATTTAACAATTGTAGAGAGGAGCCAACGGAACCATTTAATCAAAACTTTTCTTAAATAAGAGTGTTTTTAACTCAACTGAAGCTGAGTTAGAAATAGAATTTAGGGATTTCGCTAAATCTCTGGCTGGAATTATTAAAGACACTGAAGTTTTAAAGGCATTGCATGAAGAGATTGGGAAAAAATTTGATGGTGATCCAGAAACTATTTTTAAACGTTTAAAAAATAGAACGTTTAAAGACAAATCGACTTTTGAAAGTAAGCTTATTTCAAAGTCAAACAAGCATATCTCCCGCGATTTGAAAAAAATCATAAATGATTTAGAGAAGAGAATTAACATTAACTTTTTTATGCCATTTTATGATAAGTGGAATGGAACAGATGTCCCTCTGATTGCATATTATCCTGCAACCCAAGATGACATCAAGATTAAACAACTTACTGCCTTTGATTCTAATGGAAATGAGGTAATAATTCCTTTAAAAGAAGCTAAAAATTATCAATATATGAGTCCGTTCTAAAAAGGTATTTTAGCAAAATTTATGTTCGATTATCTGCAAAAACGAAACTCTTAAATGAGATTCGAACCTTTTTGGAGCGGACTCATATATTTTAATTGGAATAAATGAAAGAACAAATTTAAATGGGGAGCTGAAAAAGAATATTCTTGTTGGTAAATTAGACGGTAACATAAACACTCTACAGCTTCCTGGAGATATTGAAGATGGAGGAGGAGGTGGTAGTGGTTCAACAACTCGTACTGATGGCGGATGGGAAATAATGAGCAAGCTGCAAATTCTGGATGATCAAGAGCCATATTTAACAAATGGTACTCCAGAGATTCGGATTGAATTTAAGTCTATCAAAGGAGGTGTAAGCGAAAGGTTTTACTATGATAATGTGTTTAATGGCTCCTGGGTTTGGTTTTCACACGTTGATGACACTGGATGGCATGACTTAAATCAAAATATTATTCAGTGGTATAAAAATGATTATGGACCTATATTACAAGTATTAGTTTGGGAGGAGGATTATGGTGGAACAGGGCAAGAATTGTCCGCTTCCCTTACTTATAAAGATGAAACAACAGGGCTTAATACTACAGTTACGCTTAAATTTAACATAGGTACATCTGACGATCAAATGGGAATGCGTAGTATACATTTTGAACATGGACGAGGCCAAATTTATGGCACAGGTTATTGGAACATGGAATTGTGGTTCTGATGCTAATTATTTCTTGGTTGATTTACAAACCCGGATTTTGCTGATAAATTCGGGTTTGAAAGTAAAAAGTAAAGGAGGATCATAAATGAATCGCATTGTTACATATACGTTAATCTTATTCTTTGCGTGCTTTATAGAAATGAATTCACAAAGTGTTGGTGTTGGATATGGATTTAGTGGCACACAAAACTTTGGCAGTCCAGAATCTTCTATACACTTATCTGTTTCAATAAATCTAAATGAAAGAGTAATTGGGAACCTCTCTATGTCTAATTGGAGCGGGTTAGATGGTAATTTACAGTTTAATAATATTAGCGGTACATATTTTGGTAATGTTGGTATTGGGTTATCGTTTTTGTATAAGTATCACAACACCAAAGACTTTGAATACTATGCCGGATTTGGAGTAAATCAATTTGAGAAAATTCATAAGTATTCCGGCTTAAAATACTTTTTGTTTGAACCGGCTATTTCAATAACGCCATTGTTTATAAAATATAATTTGAACAATGTGTTTTCACTTTTTACCAATGGGACGATTAATTTTTCTACTGAAGACTTAAATCCTAATTGGGGGTCTATTGTTATTGGTGTTTATTTCAATCCTATTAACTTGTTTTAATAAAATAAAAAGGCGAGCAGTTAGCTCGCCTCTTCAATAAGACTAATCACTATTGCCTATTTACTGCTTTAAACATCAAAATATTGCTCAAACTCAAAAGGAGTTGGGCGCAAAGCTGCGGGTTTTACTTCTTTAGCAGTCTTGTAGTTAATCCAAGTGTTGATAACATCTTCAGTAAATACTCCTCCTTTAAGCAGGAACTCATGATCATCAGCCAAAGCTTTAAGAGCATGACCAAGAGATTCTGGTGTAGATGGAACATCTTTCAATTCTTCTGGAGACATATCGTAAATATCTTTATCAAGCGGTTCACCCGGTTCAATTCTGTTCTGAATACCGTCTATACCAGCCATTAAAATTGCAGAGAAAGCTAAGTAAGGATTTGCAGCCGGATCCGGGCATCGGAACTCGATACGTTTTGCTTTTGGAGAGTTGCCAAAAGGAATTCTAATTGATGCGCTTCTATTGTTAGATGAATAAGCCAAGTTAACTGGCGCTTCATATCCAGGTACTAAACGCTTGTAAGAATTTGTAGTTGGGTTTGTTATAGCCAATAATGCGGGCGCGTGTTTTAGAAGTCCGCCAATAAAGTATAGTGCCATTTCGCTTAATCCGGCATAACCGCCGCCTGCAAAAAGAGGCTTATCTTTTAACCACAAACTAACATGAACGTGCATTCCGCTTCCGAGCTGGCTGAAAAACGTAGAGACGAGGCATGCCTCGTCTCTACCGAGCTTAAAAAACCAAGAGTTAATAGTCCGCTTCGACTCGTGTTATCAGCGAGGCGACATTTGTCGTTATTTTAAAAACAACATCTTCTTGGTCTGAACAAAATCACCTGCCTGTAAACGATAAAAGTAAACACCGCTGGGCAATTGCGATCTATCAGAGGCGGAGCGAATTGCGAATTGCGAATTATGGGTTCCAGGCTGCTGATATTCGTTTACAAGTGTTGCAACTTCTCTACCAAGTGCGTCATAAACTTTTAATGTTACAAAACTGAAAGTTGACAGCTTATATCTGATAACTGTAGACGGATTAAACGGGTTGGGATAATTTTGTTCAAGATTAAATTCTGTTGGAATTTGGTTCTTCAATTGCGGTGTACTATTCTCCTTGGGAAGTACTATATACTCGCTCCGTTTTACCCATACTTTATAACCACGCGGTGGAGCCGATACATAAACTCTTCCATCTGCATAAACTTGCGTAGTTTCGTTGAAATTAAAAGCATTGCAAAGAATTACATTTGCCCAGTTGGAAAATCCTACTGGTGAACTATCTACCCACAATCCTTTTGTTTGTGTATCATGATTATTAATCACAATAATAGCTCCGTCTCGTGTTCCGTTTCCCTGTCTTCTCGCAGCGTATACGTGGTATGTATCTCCCGAAGGAACAGGGTTCCCAACTTGACTTAAAACGGAAGTAATTCCTCCTAAGTAATTCTTTCTAACTCCAATAAGGTTTCTTATATCGGTTTGAAGACTTGAAGGAGCTTGCACAGTAATGTTCGAATTTCTGTAATCAATTTGTCTGATACTGTAGTAATGAGGATAAAAAATTGTTGGTCTTCCTTCATGAGTAAGTATGTAAGAATAAGCCATCTTCCAATCTTTAGTAACCCATTTATCGCTTTCTTTACCGGTATCGTGGTTTTCAACAAAAGTTGAAATTGAAAGTCCTGAAAGAGCATGCCCTGTATTGTTTCTAACCATTCCTGCATGATTAAGCCATGCCATATTAAAATCGTTTTGGTTTCTATTTGTCATATCTGTAAGTGTAAATTTTAGCGGGAAGTCGAAAGCATCAGCATCGGCACCGTACGACGCAATAGTATTTACCCAACTATGAATAGCTTGAGCATTTCCCCAATACTCAGCAACAATATATCTATGTGTTCCATTAAGTAATGGTAAACTTCTAATCCAATCGGCTGCAAATGATTGCGGAAATCCTCTTACAAAATCAAGCCGGTAGCCGTCAAATCCAATAGTGTTTGAGAGCCAGATTCCCCAATTTTTCAATCTATTTTGAACAGTAGTGCTGAAAGTGTTAAGGTCATTACCAAACCATTTAGTTCTCGGAATAACTTCATCGTTGGCTCCGCCATCTGTTAGAAAGTCATTATTATCAGCCGGGTGGAAATCTGTATAAGTCCAAGAGTAATTTGGTTCACCGGTTCCGGTATGATTCACATATTTAATGCCTGTCATAGTAGTAGCCTGTAAAGATGTTGGAGCAAGATTCGAGCTGTTATACCAGATTCTTTTAGGATAAAAACCATTTGTTTGACTTGCCCATACCCAAGCCCAAGGATTGAAGACTTCCCTTTTAGCTATTAGTTTAATTATTATGTCCCGGGCGGTAGTTACTGTTATTTTGAATTCATCAATATCCGATATGCTTTGCGCATGCCCTCTAACTGTTCTGCCGGGACCTGGGAATACATTGAACTGACCGTTACCATTATTCGGCTCACTTTCCCATGTGTCTGTTCCGTTTGGACCAACGCCTGTCCAATCAATATAAAGATCATAGCCTCTTTCTGTATGAGAGGCAGACCAATTCAAATGGTAACCAACTATTTGAATATAGTAATCTCCCGGCTGGGCATTAGGGATTTTCCATGTTATCTCATTTGTTGGATAAGGAGTGCGTTGAATTCCATTAATAACTGCTTCGTTAAATACGTATGACTTTACAGCAGGGTTAACTTCTCTTTCTGTTTCACCGGCGTAAATATGATTGAGAATAACATCTGCATAGACTTTAATGTTGTTATTACGCATAGTATTGATCATACTATTTAATTCTGATCTGCTCCCGAAACGTGTTTCGATTGAGCCCTTTTGGTTATAGTTGCCAAGATCATAATGATCGAAAATTCCATATCCCATATCAGTAATACCCCAGTTACCTTTTGATGGTGGTGGGATCCACATACCAGTAAAACCAGCAGATGAAAGAGAAGGTGCTTTTATCCTGAGAGTATCCCACCAAGTGCCATTTTTATTAACTATATCTACAGGTACATCCCAATAAAATGCCTGCATCATAACATCATTTTGTGCAAGCATTTTATTTGAATAGGGGAATAATTGTAGGAAGATGAAGAAGATGAGAATGATTTTTGTTCTGCATTTGTTCATGTTGCCTCCAGGTTATTTGTTTGTGTTTGTTTACTAAATACCCGTAGTGTTACGGAATATTTTTTGTTCGATTTATAATTACCAACCATATTATTTAAAATAGAGCTGTGTGTAACAGAGTTATCTTTAATGCATGTAGAAGAAATATAAACTCTGGACTGTGTAACGAAATCATTAACATTAACCCGATGAGTTCCTATAGCTGTTTGTATAGGTAGCGCTAACTGTTGGGATTGGATGAAAGAGTTGAAAAAAAATGTAATTAAAAAAATAAACCCGGCATCACCTTTAAACAGTGTTTTCATTTTTATTTTTCAAGATAAAAAAAAGCACTCCGTAAAAATAAACGACCACTCTTTTGATTTTCATACGGTAGTTTTTCTTTTCCATTTCAATTTATAAGTCTACCAACAAAAAATCAAATTAGTTTTTTGGCTATTCACTTCTTTCTGAGTGCCTGAGAATTAATATATTTTTATTCATGCTTCGTATTTCGTACCTCGTAACCTCGTCCCTCTTATTTCTGATTTCTTACTTTTTCTTCTATGTTTCTTAAACATCAAAATATTGCTCAAACTCAAAAGGAGTTGGGCGCAAAGCTGCGGGTTTTACTTCTTTAGCAGTCTTGTAGTTAATCCAAGTGTTGATAACATCTTCAGTAAATACTCCTCCTTTAAGCAGGAACTCATGATCATCAGCCAAAGCTTTAAGAGCATGACCAAGAGATTCTGGTGTAGATGGAACATCTTTCAATTCTTCTGGAGACATATCGTAAATATCTTTATCAAGCGGTTCACCCGGTTCAATTCTGTTCTGAATACCGTCTATACCAGCCATTAAAATTGCAGAGAAAGCTAAGTAAGGATTTGCAGCCGGATCCGGGCATCGGAACTCGATACGTTTTGCTTTTGGAGAGTTGCCAAAAGGAATTCTAATTGATGCGCTTCTATTGTTAGATGAATAAGCCAAGTTAACTGGCGCTTCATATCCAGGTACTAAACGCTTGTAAGAATTTGTAGTTGGGTTTGTTATAGCCAATAATGCGGGCGCGTGTTTTAGAAGTCCGCCAATAAAGTATAGTGCCATTTCGCTTAATCCGGCATAACCGCCGCCTGCAAAAAGAGGCTTATCTTTTAACCACAAACTAACATGAACGTGCATTCCGCTTCCGTTATCACCAAAAATTGGTTTTGGCATATAGGTTACAGTTTTTCCGTTTGCTTTAGCTGTGTTCTTTACAACATATTTGAACATTAACAACTGATCAGCAGCTTTCAAAAGGGGCGCAAACTTCATATCAATTTCGCACTGCCCGCCGCTTGCAACTTCGTGATGCTGGGCTTCTACTTCAATGCCAAGGCTTTCAAGATTAAGAACCATGTTGTTTCTTAAATCCATCAGAGAATCTGTTGGCGGAACCGGAAAGTATCCTTCCTTAAAACGCGGCTTGTAACCTAAGTTTGGATTTTCATCACGGCCACTGTTCCATTTACCCTCAACGGAGTCAACGGAATAGAATGCAAAGTTTGGACCGCTGTCGAAACGAACATCATCAAATACAAAGAACTCAGCTTCGGGACCAAAGTAAGCTGTATCTGCAATTCCGGTAGATTTCAAATAAGCATCTGCTTTTTGAGCAATGTTGCGCGGGCAGCGGCTGTACTTTTCCTTTGTAGTCGGTTCATAAACATCGCATATTAAAGAAATTGTTGGAGCCTTTACAAATGGATCTAAAAACATTGTGTTAGGATCCGGAATGAGAAGCATATCACTTTCATTTATAGCTTTCCAACCGCGGATAGATGAGCCATCAAAACCGTAACCGTTTTCGAATGAGCTTTCACCAAATTGACTTACCGGAACTGTAAAATGCTGCCACTGCCCCGGAAAATCCATGAACTTAAAATCTACGAACTGTATTTTGCTCGCTTTAACAAACGATAATATATCCCCAACTGGGGAAGAAGATTTACCCATATTTACTCCTTTCTATATTGAATATTTAAACTTGTTGTCTCCTTAATGGTAGAAAGTACAAAGCTTGTAACTGTTTTAGTTACACCATGCCAAGATTGAATTTTAGAGAGCAAAGCTTCCAAATCTTTTGTTTCTTTAACCACAACTTTAAGAATGTGCGAGCCCTCGCCAAGAATTGAATGGCACTCCAAAATTTCACCTGTTTTTCTAACTTGCTCTGCAAATTTTTCGTAACTTTTTGATGATTCCATTACTACAAGCACAAATGCCATAATATCAAAGTGGAAAATGTGTCTGTTTAATTTTGCATAATAACCTTGAATGACTCCACGGTCTTCAAGTTTATTTAGTCTTTCGCTGAGCGAAGGAACTGATAAACCTACAATTTCGGCTAATTCGTTTCTTTTCATTCTGCCATTTTCTTGTAGTTTTTTCAAAACGGTAATATCTAAGTCGTCTAACATAATACCACTTAATTAATTAGGAAAAATAATATTCTTAACTGAAAATATAAGGTCGAAGTTACTTAAAAGCAAATTTTCGGAAAAATAAATAACTGTTAGTGTAATTATTAATGGATTGTTTCAATTTGTATCTTTGCCTCATATTTATCAAAAAGGTGAAAAATGAAAAAGCTGTGTACAATTTTTGCATTTATTCTATTTACAATAAATGTAACTGCTCAAACTGATCAGACTATACAAGCAATCATTAATAAAGTAAGTATAGATACTTTAATGAATTATCTTGGTGAGATCTGCGGCGATAAACAAGTAATTATAAATAACTCAGCTACAAAAATATTATCAAGAAACCGCTACAGCACTGGCAATTCTTATATGCCATACTACTTAATGCAAAAATTTGAAAAATTTGGATTAGTTTCACTTCAACAAAATTTTATGACTGACGGGCAAAATGTTTATGCAATCCAGAACGGGCGAAAGCCCGATCAATATGTAATTATTTGTGCCCATTATGATAATATGCCTTCAACTACAGTTAGTTCGATAGCGCCTGGCGCAGATGATAATGGAAGTGGTACTGCAGCAGTTCTGGAGGCTGCAAGAGTTTTATCAAAATATATGTTCGATTATACAATCATTTATGCTCTTTGGGATTTAGAAGAGTATGGCTTGCACGGAAGTTATTATTACGCACAAGAAGCCAGCTATCGCGGAGATAAAATTGCTGCTGTAATAAATTTAGATATGATTGCCTGGGACAGCGATAATGATTTTGAGGCGGAAGTTCATGCAAGAAATGTTTCAACTACACTCGAGCTTGCGCAATTGGTGCAAGAAGTTAATAGAAATTATTCTATTGGACTGAATATGTTTACTTCTACGCCGGGCTCAAATGCCAGCGATCACGCATCGTTTTGGAGATACAATTATCCGGCTGTATTATTAATTGAAAGTTTAAGCGATTTTAACCCTTATTATCATAAAGTAACAGATGATATAACTAAAATAAACAAGCCATATTTTGAAAGGATGTCTAAATTAGCTATTGCAGTTACAGCTGCTTCTGCTGCACCTGTTTCGGGCACATCGGTTGCACAAATCTTACCAAGCGAATTTAAACTAAGTCAGAATTATCCAAATCCGTTTAATCCTGTTACTACAATTGAATATTCAATTCCGCCAAACGTGAAAGGTGAAACGGTAAACGTAACCTTGAAAGTCTATGATGTTCTAGGAAGAGAAGTAGCAACATTAGTAGATGAATACAAACAAGCCGGAACTTATAATTCTCAATTCTCAATTCTCAATTCTCAATTAACAACCGGCGTTTACTTCTACCGCTTAACAACGCCAACGGCAACAATTACGAAGAAGATGATGTTATTAAAATAACGACAAATGTCGGTATAGTAAATGATTGCATAATTATGCATCAACTATTATTGAGTAAAAGTCATAAAGTTTGAACCACCTTTAATAAATGTTTATCTTTGCGCCGAAATTCAAAGAAGGAGTATTTTTTTAATGAAGTTTAAGAAAAGAACGCATACTTGCGGAGAGCTGAGAGAATTTAACATTGGCGAAAGTGTTGTACTTAACGGATGGGCTGCAATTCGCCGAGATTTAGGCGGTGTAATATTTATTGAAATGAGAGATAGATTTGGATTAACGCAAGTTGTATTCGAACCATCATATAATTCCCATGCTCACGAACTGGGCAAAAAGCTCCGAAGCGAATTTGTTATTTCTGTTGAAGGCAAAGTTAGAAAGCGCCCAGAAGGTACAGAAAATCCCTCTTTACCTACCGGCAGTATAGATGTAATGGTTGATCACCTCGTAATACTAAATTATGCTGATACAACGCCGTTTCCTATCGAAGATAATATAGATGTGCATGAAGACCTGAGGCTTAAGTATAGATATTTAGATTTACGCAGACCCGAAATGCAAAAAAGTCTTTTGCTTCGGCACAAAATGTATTTGCTAACAAGACAGTATTTTGATCAAAATGGATTTATTGAAGTTGAAACTCCGATATTGATGAAAAGCACGCCAGAAGGCGCAAGAGATTTTTTAGTTCCGAGCAGATTGCATAAAGGAAAGTTTTATGCTTTGCCTCAATCGCCTCAAACTTATAAACAGATTTTAATGGTGGCTGGGTTAGACCGCTATTTTCAGATTGTAAAATGCTTTCGCGATGAAGATTTGCGGGCTGACAGGCAGTATGAGTTTACACAGATAGATGTTGAAATGTCGTTTGCTGATGTAGAAGATATTTTTGCAATGGTTGAAGGATTAATGAAGGTGTTTTATAAAGAAGTTTTAGCAATGGAATTAGAAACACCAATTAAGAGATTAACTTTTAATGAAGCAATGGAAAAGTATGGAAGCGATAAGCCGGACCTTCGTTTTGATTTAGAAATGGTTACGCTTAATCAAGTTTTTGAAAAATCTGAATTCAGAGTTTTTAGGGAAGCCCTTGATGGAAATGGAATTGTAACCGGCTTTGTTGCTAAAGACTGTGGCGATTACACAAGAAATCAGTTAGATGTTATTACTGATTATGTGAAAAAACTTGGAGCCGGCGGTTTAATTTGGATGCGTGTTAAAGAAAACGATCTCGAAGCCCCTATTGCGAAGTTTTTAACCGATGATGAAAAGAAAAATTTAATAAATTCTTTGAATGCCGCTCCCGGTGATTTATTGTTATTATTAAGTGGAAATAAATTAAAAACGCTAAATATTATGGGGCACTTACGTTTAGAAATGGCTAAGCGTATGAACCTTATTCTGCCAGACGCTAAACCGGCGCTGCTGTGGGTTACAGACTTTCCGCTTTTTGAGTGGGACTCCGAAACTAAACGCTTTTATGCTATGCACCATCCGTTTACTTCGCCAAAAGTTGAAGATATTACTTTGATGGATACCGATCCGGCGCAAGTTAAAGCACGAGCCTATGATCTAGTGCTTAATGGTAACGAGATTGCTGGTGGAAGTATCAGAATACACGATTCTAATCTGCAGGCTAAAATGTTCAAGACTTTGGGTATTAGCGATGAAGAAGCACATGAAAAATTTGGATTTCTTATCGGCGCATTTAAGTATGGCGCTCCTCCGCACGGAGGCATTGCTTTCGGTTTTGATAGGCTTGCTATGCTGTTTGCAGGGCGTCATTCCATTCGCGATGTAATTGCTTTTCCTAAAACTTCTAGCGGTATGTCTCTTATGGATGAATCTCCTTCCTCCGTAGATGAAAACCAACTTAAAGAATTACACGTTAGAATTAAACACTAACAAACCGAAAAATCTACTTGTAAAAATTTCTAAGTGAGTTAAATTTACATTTAACTCACTTTCTTCTTTGCATTAAGTAAATCCTTTAGTATATTGTTTTATAAATAGTTAGAAAAAATTTCATTTTTTTTCTGGTTGGTTCGATAATTGCAACCTAATTATATGGGTTTAGTTAGCTCTTAATTTGTGGAAATAATTACCGAATTCTTAAAGGAGTATAAGTGGGACAGCAGCAGCTACTTCTCATTGTTTTAGGAATTTTAATAGTTGGCTTAGCTGTTTTTGTAGGAATTTATTTATTCAGAGCAAATGCCATTGAAAGCAAAAGGGCAATAGTAACAAATGAACTTGTTAATCTTGCGGCTATGGCTCAACAATTTTACCTAAAGCCAAATGCTTTAGGCGGTGGAAACAGAAAATTTACAGGCTGGGTCATTCCTGCTGAACTAGTAAATACTGCAGCAGGTCATTATACAGTTACAGTATTTCAAGACAGTGTTGTTATTACCGGAATTGGTAACGAAGTTGTTACTGATAACGACTCTGTTAAAGTTCAGATAAATGTTAGTCCAAGTACTTACAGAACTATAATTATCAATTAAATTCTTAAATAGCTAACTAACAACTGCAATACGTATACGGAGTAAAAAAATATTGAAGAAAAAAAAGAATTGATTCCCCTGCAGTACAAACAATAAAAACTAATAACAAAAAAAGGAGTAAAAAATGGGTCAGCAGCAATTATTACTAATCGTATTAGGCGTTATCATTGTAGGTATAGCAGTAGTAGTAGGTATTAACGTATTTACAGCAAGCAGTTCGCAAGCTAACAGAGATGCTGTAATAGCAGATTTAACAAACTTAGCAAGCTTAGCACAACAGTATTACAGAAAACCAACAGCTTTAGCTGGCGGCGGAAATACATTTACCGGCTGGACAATACCTTCAGTACTTGCTACAACAGGTAACGGAACATACACAGCTACCGTATCACCCCAAACTATAACTCTTGTTGGAACAGGTAACGAAAAAGGAAACGACGGTACAACCAATGTTAAAGCTACAATGGTAGTTGCTCCAGATAAAATTACTTCAACTACTATTAATAATTAACTTTTAGCGTATTTTTTCTTAATTTAAAGCCGATAGATATACCTATCGGCTTTTTTTATAAACAGTTGGCACTTAATGGTTGAAGTAAGATTTACAGCAATCAAAAATAATGGACAGGTAATTAGCGGAACGCTGACGGAGCCTACATTTTCTCTGGCAAAAAAGAAAATTCATAAACTTGCCGAGAAGAATCAACTCAAAGTTCAAAGCATTGAAAAGAAAGTCTCTTACCTTTACAAAATCAAAAAAGGGAAAGAAAGACCAATAGCAGGTGAGCAGCGTGCATTTAACAAAGAAGAAGTTGCTAACGCTCTTAGAAAATTGGGCTACGAAGTTGTTTCCATTAACAGAAAACTTCTTGAATTTAATTCGAAACCCCCGCAGCAAGAAATTGTTTCTTTTGTAAAGATTAGTGCAGAACTGCTCGATCAGAAACTTCCCTATTCTGAAATATTAACTTTGTTAATAAATGATATCCAGAACAAAACGCTAAAAGAAACTTTAAAACAAATTAACAACGAATTAAAAAAGGGGTCTGACAGCGAAGCCGTGTTTTTACGTTATCAATCGATCTTTGGAAAATTTACTGCATATATGCTTGGTTTAGCATCTAAGAGTGGTAACATGACGGAAATCTATAAAGCTACCGCAAAGTTCTTAGAGCGGCAGCAAGAGTTTAGAAAGAATATGAAGAGCGCTCTGATATCTCCTATGGTTACAATTTTTATCTTAATGTTAGCAGTGCTTTTTTATGTCGGCTACATTTTTCCGGAGACAGCTAAACTTTTTGTAAAATTCAAAATTGATTTACCACCTATGACGGCTTTTACTCTAACAGTGAGTGATTTTCTAACTAACAACCTAATTCTGGTGTTACTGGTAATGATTATTCCCCCAATTATTTTTATTAGGTTAGCCAAAACTAAACAAGGCAAGCTGCTTGTAGATAAGTACATTATGAAAATTCCTATTATGGGGTCACTCATTCATAAAACCAACATAGAAGTTTTTTGCCGGGTGTTTTATACTTTATACAGCGGTTCGGCAGAAAGTATAGAACCGATTAGAATAGCAGCAGAAGCAACCGATAACGATTATTTTGAGCAGAGAATAAAGAACGTTGCAATTCCAATGATGATAAAGCGTGGCGTTGGTATAACTGAAGCATTTGAAGCCAGCGGTGTTTTTACTGAAACAGCTATTTCTAGATTTCACTCCGGCGAAGAAACCGGTACAATTAAAAACACTGCTTTACAATTAGCAAATTATTACGAAAGTGAAACTGTTTATCGTTTGAAAAATATTATTGAAATGATTCAGGTTTTTATTGCAATGATTATTATGATTGTAATGATTGGATTGACTTTAGTATCTGCAGAAACGGCTACTATAAGCCCTAAACCACCTGTAATGAATTAAGGAAAGCTGATGTTAGAAGCGCAATTTGAAATGACAGATAAGATCGGTTACCTGCTTCTTAAGAAAGGTATAATTGATCTTAAGATATTAGAACAAGCTCTTAAGATTAAAGATTCTGATCAAACTAAACTTAAAAGAAATCTGGCTCAAATATTGGTTGATGAGTTTAAGTTTGATCACGATATAATTTTTAGAGAAGTTGCGGTTTTATATGCTTTTAAAGAATTAAACATCCCTATAGAAGAACTGCCTGAAGAACGAATAACCGAAATGAAAAATATGATGACAAGGCAGGGTGAAGAAATTAAAAAGATACTGCTGGAGCATCGTGTTATACCTTTCAAGTTTGATGACAAAATACGTGATAAATTAATTCTTGCAGCAGTAGACCCGACCGACAGGGCATTAGCAAAAATTGCTTACGCACTGAACATTAAAAAATTTGAAATAAACTATTTGCGTAAGAAAGATTATGAAAAGTTATTAGGATTGTTGGTTTCAACAGAAAACGAATTTCTAAAAATGATGCAGGAAAGCCACGAAGAAATTCATGTGGCAGAAGATGAATCTTCGGTTAACGAAGAAGAACTCGATGCAGAAATAAACAAAAGCGCTTTAATTAATTTAATTGAAGCAGCATTAATTGAAGGTACGCGAAGAGGCGTCAGCGATATTCACCTTATTCCTAAATCGGGCAATAAAACAGAAATACATTTTCGTTTGGATGGCAAACTTGGGCTGTGGCATACTCAAGAAAATACACTTCCGGAAGCAGTAATGGCTGTTGTTAAAGACCGTTCAAAAGGGATGGATAGATTTGAAAGAGAAAGAGCGCAAGATGGTTTTATACAAAGAGAAATTGATGGACACATTATTCGCTTTCGTGTTTCTGTTTTGCCTACTGTTGGTACTGAACTAAAAAATAAATTTGAAAGCATTGTAATCAGAATTCTTGACGATAGAAAAGTTATCAAAGATTTAAGCAAACTTGGTTTAGTTGGTTATTCTCAAAAAGCTTTTGTTAAAGCAATCTCTGCTCCGCAAGGAATGATTATTCTAACCGGACCTACCGGAAGCGGTAAATCAACTACTTTAATTGCGGCATTGTATCAAGTTATTAATCCAACTAAAAATGTTTTAACTGTAGAAGACCCAGTTGAGTATGTTATTGAAGGTGCGCGCCAGTTGAAGATTGGACATAAAATGAATTTTGAGCAAGCTATTAGATCAATTCTGCGTCACGACCCCGATATTGTTCTTGTAGGAGAAATGCGCGATAAGGAAACTGCCGAAACAGCCATTAAACTTGCAAACACAGGGCATTTAACTTTTTCTACACTTCACACAAACGATGCACCAAGCGCTGTGGCACGTTTGTACAAAATGGGTGTGGAACCTTTCTTAATTGCATACGCAATAAACATTATTGTAGCTCAGCGTTTAATAAGAAAGTTGTGCGAAGCATGCAAGAAAAAAGTTGTCAATATTGAAGAACATGTTACGGCTGCCGGTTTAGACCCGAAAGACTGGATTGGTTCCGAAATATTTGAGCACGTTGGCTGTGATAAATGTAATCAAACGGGTTACAAAGGCAGAATGGCTATTCACGAAGCACTTTACTTTACTAAAGAAGTTAGAAGGTTAATTGTACACTCCGGCGAAGAAGTTGATGAAGAAGCTCTAAGAGAACAAGCAAGAAAAGATGGTACATTAAGTCTCCGGGATGCCGGTTTTCAGAAAACGAAAATGGGTCTTACTTCTATTCACGAAGTTATTGGCGCTACTATGGAAGATTAGTGTTGTGCCAAACTGTAAACGTTATAAGTATGATTTTTGTTTTATTACTTAAGTTGCAATATTAATGAACCAAATAATGTGAAAGAAACTAGGTTTATATAACAAAATGCATGATTCAATTTTATCAAGATTAAATTATGATACCTGAAGCAAAACAAATATTAACAGCATTTGCATCGCGCGTTCCTTCAACAGTTTTGGGACCAGAAAGAGTTCGTTACATAGCCGAGCATATTCAAGAATTACAAACAGACCATCGGCTAATGCTTTTGCATTTACTCAATCATATTCTTGCAGCAATGATAGACAGACAGGCATCCGATGTTGAAATTGGGGGCTTTGGCGCTCAGAATTATGTCTGGTTCAGAATTTTTGGCAGGAAAGAGAGAGTTTTAGATTTACCTCAGTTCAGCGAAGATGAAGCTTCAACATTAGTTATCTCGATTCTAAATCGTAACCAAATTACTGCACTTCTTGAAAACAGAAATTTAGATTTCAGTTATACTTTTAAGTATGAAAAAATTCAGAAACAATTAAGATTTAGATGCGATGCATACTTTGATCTTGACAGCCTTACGATGAATATGAGAGCAATTCAGGCAAGCATTCGTCCATTAGAAAGTTTGGATTTCCATCCTTTTGCAGTAAAGATTATGAGCCATAATTATATCAAGTTTGGGCTTTCGCTAGTAACCGGCATTACCGGCTCCGGCAAATCCACCACGCTCGATGCGATTATAGATTACCATAACGATTTTGACCAGAGCCATATAGTAATAATTGCTTCTCCAATAGAGTTTGTTCACCGCTCTAAAAAAGCCATAATTAAACACAGAGAAGTAGGAAGAGATGTTCCTTCGTTTAAGGATGGAGTAATTCAATCACTTCGCCAGGACCCAGATATTATTGTAATTGGAGAAATGCGGGATCCGGAAACAATATTAGCAGCTCTTGAAGTTACGGATACCGGACACAAAGTCTTTTCGACCCTTCATACATCAAGCGCAGTTGAATCTATCGATAGAATTATCGCAGAAGTTCATCCGAACGAGCAGGAGCGTGTAAGAAACCGCTTAGCAGACGTTTTAATTTCGGTCGTTTCTCAAAAATTAGTCCCAAGTCTCGATAGTAAACGTGTATTAGCAAAAGAAGTGTTAATAGTAACACCGAGCGTAAGAGCGGCAATAAAGAACAATAATACAAGTGAAATTTACATGATGATTAACCAGGGCGGTCCACAAGGCATGGTTACAATGGAACAAGATTTGCTAAGGTTATTCACAGAGAGAAAAATATCGAAAGAAAATGCTATTTCTTACTCAAATAATAAAACAAGAATACTACAGTTGATAAAGGGCATCTGATATTGAAACCGATTGTTTGTCTATACTGCGAAGGAACAGATGCAAAAATTGCCGTTCTATTAAAAGATAAAACCGGTGTAAAAATTTTGCGTACTGTCTCGCTTACAATGAGCAGAGTTACGCAGTCATCTGCCGGGCATGGAAGAACTACTGCTTTGGCAGAAATAGAAAAGCAAGCAATGGGCGGAATAACTTCTGATGATCTTGGTTTTGATGCTTTAGATGCCGCAGATGGAATAAGCCCGCACCGTAAGTTTGAAGATACTTCGGATGTAGCTCTTTTCAATTCTGCTCTCAGCGGGCTAAAAGTTACAAAAATGGATTACATTCCAATTGTAACAGAACCTATTGTTAATTACCATCATTACGAAGGCGCGCCGGAAAGCAATAAGAAAAAATTAATTCAAGCTGTTATTGCAGATATTAAAACAGCAAAAGGGATAACCGTTGAACCAGACCTAATTGATGTAATAAGCACAAATGATAATTCAGTACTCGGTTTGTTTTTGGAAGGAGATATCCATTGTGTTGGTCTTGTTAATCAGTTGGCTAATCTAAACAACAAGCGCTTTCTAAAAATACCTTCAATAAAAAGCGCAGAACTTGCTCTTTCATATTACGTATCAAAATCAACAAAGTTTTTTCCAGAAGATTTTTCCTTAATTGTTTATATAGGTAAAGAATATAGTAAGCTAATCTTCTTAGAAGGTCAAAAGCTCAAGCATATTGGCAGCACTTTAGATATCGGAACAAAAAACTTACATACCTACGATGTTTATTTCTCCAAAATTTTGTTGGAAATGGAAAACGGAGCCATTCCTAAATTAGATAATATTATTATATGCGGAGAAGACCGTTCTGAAAATTTAATTCTTTCTTTCTTTGGTACATTCCCCGAAGCCAATGTAACAGAGCTGAAGTTCGAAAATTTTGATAAAAGTCATTTAACTGAAGATGAAGCACATAACTTAGCTTTATATGCAATGCCAATTGCAGTAGGAATAGAATACTTCGATGAACTTTCTAAGCAGCATACAGGCGCTAACTTTTTACCAAAATATGTTCAAGAAAATCAAAAAGTATTTCAGTTTGCATGGCACGGCTATTTATTAGCAGCACTTCTGTTTGCCGCTACTTTATTCTTTACTATAGATATACTCGATAATATAAAGATACTCAGAGACAAAGATTATGAAATAGAAAGATTGCAGCAGCGCAAAGATTTAGATCAATCGCTTGTTGATGAGATTAACCCGCTGGCTTCAAGAATAAATACATTCGATGCAACTCAAGGAATTATAGATTCTGCGGCAATTGGTGCGGGTCTTTGGAATAAGAACCTATCTAAACTATCAGATTTTATTGAGCGGAGAAGAAGTTTTTGGTTTACAAAGATTGAACCTTCAAACCCAGAAGAATTAAAACTTACCGGTTTTTCTTTATCGAGAAGCGTTTTAACAGAATTTGCCGAGCAAAATAAATTTTCTATTCTTAAAAATATTAATTACGAGCCTCTCCGCGAAAAAAGTGCTTTCTCATTTACTATGGATTACAGAATTGAAGGAGACACAACCAAAGTAAAATGAGTACGAAAACAAAAAATACTGTTATTATAGCTGTTATCTTTCTAATTATTGTACTCTCTGCCGGAGCTTACAATTTTATTTTTCAAGAAAACCAAATTGAAGAAAAAGAGCTGCAAATAAAAGAACTTACTCAGTATCAGTATGATACTAAAGTTTTAGAAAGCCAATTAGCCAACCTGAAAAAGAAAGTTGCTCAGTTGGATTCCATACTCGCAAACAGGAAGTATACAATTCCGGTAAACATTTCGCAGGCAAATTTTTTCGAGTTTGTTAATAGAGTGAGCTATAATTTTTCTTCTGATTCTTATGTCAACATCGAATATGTGGATATGGAGACTTTACCAAACTTTAACATATACAACTACACTTTATTTGGAATTGCACGATATACAGATTTATACCGCTTGGTTTATGCAATTGAAGAGAGTAAGAATCTCAAAAAAGTTGTTAGTGTTGAACTATCTAGCAACGTTAAAGTTGATGAAGATGGTACACCGGTTTATTTAGTTAATTATAAGTTTACCGCTAAGGTTTACTTTTCTAACGATGATAGATTTTCATTTAAAGGCGGAACAGAAAATTTGCTTGAGCCAAACCCTGCTTATGATATTTTTTATCCGCTTGTTAGAAATGAAATTCCGCCAAACCTCAATGGGCTGCTCGATGTTCAATCTGCCCAGCTTCTGGCATTAATACCCGATGGCGCATTTTTATCAGATGCAAGCGGAAATACATACTTGCTTTGGGAAGGCGATAAAGTGTATTTAGGATATTTGACTAATATCGATTACATAAATAACCGTGTGAATTTTGTATTGAACAAAGGCGGAGTTATTGAAAATGTATCGCTTCAATTACAAAAAGCTAAGAAAGAGAATAAGGCAGGCAAATAAAATGAAAAAGATTTTGATTATGCTCGTTTTTCTTGGGTACTCAGCTCCGGCTTTTGCCCAAATCGATCTTAAAGATAAATTGAAAGGTTCTGTAAACCCAGAAGAAATTGTTTCTCTTTCAGAATCTTTGCCTTTCAATCAAGCTATAGAAGTCTTAAGCAAGGTAAGTGAAAAACTGACCGGAAAAAATATTGTTTCTTTAGTACCTATCGCAAGCCCTATTGGTGTAGAAATTGATAAGATGCAATATAAAAAAGCACTCTTTATAATTGTGCAGTTTCTCAATCTTGTTGTTGATGAAACCGAAACGAATATAGTTGTAAAGAGAAAGGATACTTCTAAAGAGGCTCTAACCAAAGATGTTTACGTGCCTGTTACAGAAAGAGAGGTAAAAATTTCTGCTCTGATATTTGAAGCCAACACAAAGAATATGACAGAACGTGGTGTAAATTGGGAGTACTTGTTATCTCGCTCTGGTTTAAGCATAGGAAGTAAAATTGTAACATCGCAGACAACAATTGCAGACCCAAACTCTAATGCTGCAGCACAGAACCCGCCGGACTTTAGCATAATTCCAAAGATTGATTTTACAATGGGCAAGTTTGATGGAACCGCTACCGGATTATTCAGATTTTTTGAAGAAGAAAATCTTGGTAAAATTTTATCCCGCCCAACAATATCTACTGTAAATGGAATTCAAGGAAGAACACAAGTTGGTTCCGAGTTTTCTATAAAAGAAAGAGATTTTGCCGGTAACCTTATAGACAAATTTTATCAGAGTGGAACAATTATCGAAGTTACTCCGCATATTATTAACGAAGAAGGTGTTGATTATGTTCTTTGCAAAGTGAAGATTGAAAAAAGTACTGTAATACCCGGCGCAATAACAACCGAAAAGCCGAAAACAGAAGTTACAACATCTCTGCTTCTGCTTAACGGCGAGGAAGCAGCAATTGGCGGATTGTTAGTAAATGATGTTACAATAGAAAGAAGGGGAGTTCCTATTCTAAAAGACCTGCCTTGGTGGGTGTTGGGGTTACGTTACTTATTTGGCTTCAACGCCGAAACTGAATCTACTAAAGAAATAATCACTTTGCTTAAAGTTGAAATTCTACCGTCTCTAAAGGATAGATTGAATGTTAAGAAGAATGATCTACTAAGAAGAGAAATAATAAACCAGCAAAACCAAGTGAAGGATTTTAAGGAGCAGATTAAAGAGGCAAACTCGGAATTAAAAGAGAAGGAGAATCAGGAAGAAGAAAGTTATTAGACATGTAACTCTATCCAAGTATGCTTCTTAAAGGCAATTCTTTCAGCTTATGTACTATATAAGGTCTATCTCAAATGAAATTGAACGTGCGATTTCTGATAACAACTTTTGCAATTGTACTTATAATATCAATTTCATCCACTTTTATTTTTTATTCGCTGGCTAATAAACTACTGAAAGATCAGCAGTCGAAAACCATTATTAATGCAGCTACAAACTTAGCTTTCAGTTTACAGACCGAGCTCCAAAAGACAGATGAAGAATTCAACAGGTTAGTTCCTCAAATTTATAATTTTAACTTAGTAGAGTTAGACTCCGTTGGTATAGACTTTTTATTTACACTTGCCAATGATTCTATAATCAATACTAAAGAGTTCAAAGCCAAATCGAACTCTTACATAAATATTAGAACTTCCTCTTTCAAAAAGTTTTTTACGGATAATCAAGCATCTATCTTGCGTTATGCTCAACTGAGAGATGGAAAAACATTTTACTATGGCAGAGTAATTTCTTCTGAATATTTGAACACGCTAAGAGATAAAATTAATGCAGAAATAGCATTGGTTGTTAATGACTTACCAATCGAAGTTTCTATGCCGGACGAAAACCAGGTAAGGCTGCAGAGCGTTATTAATTCAGCTAGGGACTTAAAACTCAAAAACAATTTTGATTTATATAGCGAAGAGTTAGATGATGCTGATTTTGTATCAGCAATATACTCGCCAAGGTTAGTTTCAATTCCACAGCTAAAAGTAAACTTCATAGTTTTTCAGGCATTTAAAGAAGGAGTAGATTTTAGAAATTCTTTAAAGATGGTAATGTTTTTAATAGTGATGGCTGGAACTGCATTAACTTTTATCATTGTTCTTGTTTCCACCACAAAACTTCGCAAACAAATTGAAGAACTAAGCAAAGCAGCAGAAGAGACTAGAAAAGGAAATCTGGAACACCGTGTACCCGTTATAACTAAAGATGAAATTGGACATTTCGGCGAAACTTTTAACAAAATGCTGGATGAATTAGTTAGAAATAAGAAATCCGAAAAAGAATATTCAGAATTTTTGACACTTATTAATCAAAATCCTACGCTTAAGGAAATTGCAGATGCTGCTCTATCAAAAATTATCAAATCTACGCTGCTAACAGTTGGCGCTTTATACTTGGTTGAAAATAAAAGTTACAGGCTAATTTCTTCTTACGGAATTGGAAAGCATTCACTGCATCTTGCAGAATCAGATTTATTAGCTGACGCAATAGAAAAAAGGGAAACTGTAGATTTTCGTTTTCAAGATAATTTCCCAGAGATAAAAACAAGTATTGCCTCACTTAAAATAAAGTATTTAGTTGTATATCCGGTTATATATAACAAAGAAGTGGTTGCAGTTTTAGAATTGGCTAGCGAGTCATACCCCGATTCACCAATTGAAAATTACATTAACACAATTCATGAGCAATTGGCGGTTGGCTTGGTAAATGCAAAATCTTTTGAGCAATTAGAAAATTTAGTAGTTGAACTACAAAGACTCAACGACGAATATCAGAAACAAAACAGGCAAATTGTTGAGCAGAATGATGAATTAAGGCTGCTTCACTATCAGCTTAAAGAAAAAGCAGAAGAGCTTGAAAAGCAGCGTGCAAAAGCTATTGAGCTTACAAAAGTTAAATCAGATTTTCTTGCAAGCATGTCTCACGAACTGCGAACTCCTTTAATTTCAATTTTGGGATTAACTGAATTGATGCTTAAAGATTCTGGCATAGTTCAAAAAATTAAAGACAGGCTTTCGATTGTAAATAGGAATGGCAAAAAATTACTAGGCTTGATAAACAACATTCTTGAGTTCTCCAAATTTGAATCCGGTAAAATTGAACTAAAGAAAGAAACATGCATTCTTAGCGATTTAATGGATGAGATAAAACCAAATGTATTTCACTTAGCTTTAGAGAAAAACTTAAAACTTGTGTTTGAACTACCGGAAAGAAAAACAATTCTGTTAAACACAGATAAAGAAAAGCTGGAACAAGTTTTGCTCAATCTAATAGTTAATGGAATCAAATTTACAGAAACCGGGTTTATCACAATAAAAGCAGAATTAAGAAATCTTGCTGACTTATACTTTGAAGTTGCGGATACTGGAATTGGAATTTCCGAAGAGGACCAGAAAATTATCTTTAAGGAATTCAAGCAGGCAGATGGAAGTACATCAAGAAAGTACAATGGCGCCGGCTTAGGATTGGCGATAAGCAAAAAATATATTGAACTCCTTGGCGGCGTTTTGCTGATCAAAAGTGAAGTTGGTAAAGGTTCCTCCTTTTCGTTTCTACTACACGGTTCGGTATTAGAAGCAGTTGAAAACAGCGGGCACAAGTTTTTAACAATTGATGATGGCACAGAATTGCCTTCACAAAATTTAACTGCTAAACTTCCGGTCCTTCTAATAACAGATTCGCAATCAACACGAAACATAATAAGCGGTTATTTGGCATCTTATTCTATACAGTGTAAACATTGCTCATCTTGCAGCCAAGCAGAAAGTTTAGTTAATGATGATAATTATGCAGCAATTATTCTTAACCCTTTCGAAGATGCTTTTAATCTCATCTCTTCTATCAAAGCAGGCATGAACAATAGTTCTGTTCCTATTGTAATTATAAAAATTTTGGATGAGCAAAAGTATGGTTGGGAGCCAAAAATTTATGACTTTATTGTTAAAGAATTGCTTAAAGATGAATTGAGTACTGTGATACAGAAAGTTGAAGAAGAAGCAGATAAAAAAGTGAGCAGAGCATTATTAGTTGCAGATTATAATACAGAAAACACTGAAAGTAATACTCTACTTAAGTTAAACTCAGAAAGAAATTTCGTTAAAGTAGTTTCTTCTGATGAGATGTCCAGCCTTAGAAATCCTGAAAAACCAGATGTAATATTGATTGATGTCGATTCTCTTAAAGCTAATTCGTTTGAGGTCTGTTATTCAATTTCTTCCAACAGAGAACTAAAAGGCTGCCCTGTAGTTTTTGTGCTTCCTGCTAAACTTGATAAGACAATTTCAGCAGCCTTAGTTGAATCGTATGAAAGAATTGCGGCGCGCGTTAAAATGCATCCGCTGGATATACTTAAAGTGATTCGCGATAGACTAAACTTAGCCGAGTTTTCTGAAATGAATAAAGTTATGCTAATTGAAGAGCCAGCCGAGAAAGAAATTGTTTTGGAAAAACGAAAGAAGAAAAAATCCAAACCAACAATTTTAGTTGTTGATGATGACGATGATGCTTTGTTTACTGTTGGAGAGTACATTAGAGAACTCGGGTTTGATACAGTATTTGCTCATAACGGAATGGAGTGCTTGTTAATGCTTAATCACATTGTACCAGATTTAATATTGCTGGATATAATGATGCCTCAGATGGATGGATTTGAAACAATAAAAAGAATACGTGCTGATAACCGTTTTATGAAGCTGCCCGTTATAGCTTTTACTGCTTATGCTATGCTTGAGAACCAATATGTAATTGAGAAGAATGGATTTGATGATTTAGTAACTAAACCAATTAATTATCAATCTCTTTCTGCTAAGATTTCAAAATATCTTGCGAAAGAAATCTAATAAATAAATTAGTATGAAAAAGATTTTAGTAATTGATGATTACCCCGATAATGTGTTTTTGCTTCAAGACAGATTGGAGAAAGAAGGTTACGAAGTAATAAAAGCATACAACGGAGAAATGGGAATTCAAAAAGCATTAGAAGAAAAACCAAACCTCATTCTGCTCGATGTAATGATGCCAGATATTTCCGGCTTTGAAGTTTGTAAAAAACTTTCGACAAATGGGGAAACAAGCCTTATTCCTGTTATTATGCTTACAGCTTTAACAGATGTAGAAGATGTAAAAACCGGCTTGCAATCCGGCGCTTTCGATTTTATAAAAAAGCCGTTTAATAAAACAGAATTGCTTGCAAGGATAAGTTCGGCGCTCCGTTTTAGCGAGATGAACAAAATTTTGCTTGAATTAGAAAAGATTAAAACTTACGCCGCTACTGTTGTTACAGCTAACCACGAAATTAAACAGCCGTTAACATTAATTAATTTATCTACCGCAGCCATAAGAAGAGAAATATCTAAAGAAGAAATTTCTACAGAAACTATATTGAAAAGAGTTGATTTTATTGAAAATGCTGCGAAGGATATTCTTTCTGTTTTAGAAAAACTTGGCTCTATTAAAAAGCCGGTAATAACACCTTACGTTAACAACTTGAATAGAGTTGATCTTAAATCCGAATAGCCCTAAAAAAGAATCTCTTCAATTACAGAAATCAGTTCATCGAAGTTATATGGTTTGTTTAAAACGTAAGAAATATTTAATGAAGATATAAGGCTTGCATTGACTGTTGCAGAACCGGAAGCTAATACAATTGGAACTTCAAAAAGCTGTTTTCTAATTTGCTTAATACACTCTATGCCATCTAATTCCGGCATAATCTTGTCTATAATAATTATATCTACTTTGGTTGATGCGAGTAATCCTAATGTTTCCATTCCGTTAGATGCAGAAACTACTTGGTAATTATACGATTGTAACAGCTCTGTTAATAAATAGCGCAAAGAATTTTCATCTTCTGCAATCAAAACAGTTTTTGAAGAATTAATTTTCCCTTTCGAAAGCACTGCCGCGGGAAATGTAATTGTAAATTGTGTGCCTTTCTGTTTTGAAGAAAGAACACCAATAGTGCCATTGTATAACTCTACTAAACTTTTTACAATGCTTAAACCAGAACCCGAATTCTTACCTGAAGACTTAGTTGAAAATCCTTCGGTAAAAATTAAACTGTATAAATTTTCGTCTATTCCAACGCCATCATCCGTAATTATTACACCAACATGTTGGTCTTTATTTAATAATATTGTTTTGATAGAAACACTGCCAGCGCCTTCAATTGATTCTAAGGCATTGGTGATTAAATTCATTATGATGCGGTACAAATCAACATACTTAGCACTTATCAATTTCAAGTCCGGCTGAAGAGATAAACTAAATTCAATTTTACCGTTGGCGTGCCCTTGAAAAGAATTAACTACATCTTGAATTATTGTGTTAATGTTTATTCTTCTGCTTTGAACCGATGCAGAGGAATTTCCAATAGTAGTGTTAATAATTTCGGAAGCTAAATAAGTGCCGGATTCTATGTTGTTGAGAAGAGAAGCATAATTATCATCAAAACTACTCTTGAGTTTCAGTAATTCAATGCTGGCAAAAATACGGGTGAAGATATTATTTAGATCGTGTGCTAAATGTTTTAGAGATAAATCTTTTTCTTCGGGATTCATTATTTAAGATTGTACTTAATAATTTTTGAGTAGAGTGTTTTTTGACTAATATCTAAAGCGCGAGCAGTATTCTCTCTATTCCATTCGTAGTGGTCTAATGCTTTCTTTATGTGAATCCTTTCTAATTGTTCCATCGTCATTATTTTTCCATCCTCACTTAGATGTGTCGCCAATTCAAATTCTTCTTTAGGGATATTTAAATCCTTAGGGAAAATAGTTTCACTCTCAGAGAAAATTATGGCGCGCTCAATCATGTGCTCAAGCTCTCTAACGTTCCCAGGGAAAGCGTAACTTATTATGCTTTTTTTAGCTTCGGGCGAAAATTTTTTATTGGAACGAACCGGGGCTTTTTTCTGCAAAAAATAATCAGCAAGCAAAAGAATGTCACCATTCCTTTCTCTTAAAGGTGGAATTGTTAAAGTAA
This sequence comes from uncultured Melioribacter sp., assembly GCA_964575995.1. GTDB lineage: Bacteria > Bacteroidota > Ignavibacteria > Ignavibacteriales > Melioribacteraceae > Stygiobacter. Next base: position 60,687 of record CAZNTN010000017.1, read on the forward strand.
TTACATTCAGCCTAAACAATAAATCTCGTCTAAAGTTTTTCTTTTCAGCCTCTTCCATTAAATTTTTATTTGTTGCACCTATCACTCTAACGTTTGAGCTAAGATTGTTAATACCGCCAACTCTTCTAAACTCTCCATTTTCTAAAAATCTTAAAAGCTTAGGCTGCAATGTTAAGCTGAGTTCTCCAATTTCATCTAAAAATAAAGTTCCGCCGTTAGCAATCTCAACCAAACCTTGTTTGGAAGTTTTTGCATCAGTAAATGCTCCTTTTTCATAACCAAACAACTCGCTTTCTATTAGTTGATCTGGAAGTGAAGCGCAATTAATGGCTACAAATGGCTTATCTGCTCTGTTCGAGTTCTTGTGAATAAACTCTGCAAATAATTCTTTACCGGTACCAGTTTCCCCCTCAAGCAAGATATTGGATTCTGACTTAGATGCTCTTTCAGCAAGCCTGCTTAAATTCTTGATCGCTTCGCTCTCTCCCATAATTGTATTAGGCGGTGTTTGTTTTATCTTTGATGAGAGTACCTTATTCTTAATTAATAGGTCTTTATGCTCAAGCGCCCGTTCTATGGTTACACAAAGCTGTCCAAACTCGTAAGGTTTTGTTATAAAATCGTAAGCACCTTGCTTAATACAGTCTATTGCAGTTCTAATATCAGATTTAGCGGTTAGCACAATTACCTGAAGCGATGGATTATTGTCTTTCACAAAGTTGAGAACTTTTTCTCCATTTACTTCCCGCATTTCAAGATCGAGCAGCAAAACATCAAAATATCGCTTCTTTAACATGTCTATGGCATCTTTGCCGTCATAAACAGTATCCACAATGTAACCTTCGTTTACTAACTCTTCTTTAAGTAAGTAACACAAGGTCTCATCATCATCAGCAATAAGTATTCTAGAGTCTTTCATAATGGTAAAATTTACTTGCCGCACAATATATGAAAAAATCTGTTAAATGTAGTTAAAAATGCTGTTTTTGTGAGTTCGGGGCATAAAATATTCAGAAAACTCACTCGATTTTTGGATTTAAAGACGAAGCAATATATATTTGTGCCTTAAAAAATTGAAGGAGGGCGCGTAGCTCAGTGGTAGAGCAACACCCTTTTAAGGTGAAGGTCGGTGGTTCGACCCCACCCGCGCTCACAAAAAAAGCCTCTTTTATTCCTAAAAGGGGCTTTTTGATTTTAAACCGTCTCATACTTAGATGTTTTACCCGCCAGCAGATGCTTCTATGCCATAAGCGGCAAAATGATTTACAATTCTTTGCATCTCATTTTGAGATGGCTCTTGAAGATTTTGAGAATTATAAAAAATACCCAGTTTTGCATACTTTTGTTTAGCAATATTATGGTAAGGCAGAATGTTTACTTTTTTCTTTTCGCCTGCCAAAGAAGAAATAAATTTCGCACTCGCATCAATATTTTGTTCACTATCATTCACGGCCGCTATGAGCGGAATTCGGATATTGATTTGGCTCCCATTTTCTGCAAGAGCTTTCAAGTTAGATAATATCAATTCATTGCCAACACCAGTCCACTTTTTATGCAAATAAGTGTCCATCATTTTGAGATCATATAAAAACAAATCAGCTCGTTTTGCACATTCTAGCAGCAATTCAGTTTTTATAAATCCGGCAGTATCTACAGCGCGATGTATAGCTCTCTTCCCGCATTGCTCAAGTAGTTCAAAAAGGAATTTCGGCTGCAGAAGTGGTTCACCGCCAGAGAAAGTAACGCCGCCTCCAGATGAATCCATAAATACAGTTTCTTTTTGAAGGATGTTCAGAATGTTTGCAGTAGTTTCTGTGCGTCCAGAAATTTCTGTTGCAGTGGTTGGGCAAACTTCGGCGCACTTTAGACAGAGCTTACATTTGCTCTTGTCCGTAATAATTCCATCTTTAGTTAAAGTACATGCAAATTCTGAGCAGTTATCTACACATGCACAGCAGCCAATACACTTGTTACTCGAATACATTTTGTGAGTTTTAAATGAAATGCTTTCCGGGTTATGGCACCAAGCGCAGCGCAAGCTGCAGCCTTTGAAGAAAACAGTTACACGTATTCCAGGTCCATCATTTATTGAGTATCTCTTTATATCAAAAATTAAACCTGATTCCACTTACATCTCGCTTAACAATTAAAAGGCATCATTTTCGGTTCGTTCTATAACTTCTTGTTGAAGATCGGCGTTCATATCGTTGAAATAATCGCTATAACCAGCCATTCTAACAAGCAAATCTTTATAATCTTCTGGTGTTTCTTGAGCTGCCAGAAGTGTGGCAGTATCTACAATATTAAATTGAACATGATGACCGCCAAGCGAAAAATAGCTTCTAATTAGCTTTCCAAGCTTTTTAATATCTTCATCTTTCTTCAGCAGACTTGGAAGGAAACGTAGATTCAAAAGAGTACCGCCGGATTTTGTTTGATCAAGTTTAGCGAGAGATTTTATTACAGAAGAAGGACCGTGTGTATCCGCACCGTGAGAAGGGGAAGTGCCATCCGAAATTGATTTGCCTGCTAATCTGCCATTAGGAGTAGCGCCTAAAACTTTTCCAAAATAAATGTGGCATGTTGTAGAAAGCATATTTAAGTGAAACGCTTCTCCTTTGATGTTTGGTTTTCCGTCAATTGCTTTTAACAAATCGTTGTAAACCATAACGGCAATTTCATCTGCGTAAGAATTGTCATTTCCCCAAAAAGGAGTTTTGTTGATAATCGTTTGGCGAAGTGCTTCTTCTCCTTCAAAATTATTTGCTAATGTGTAAAGAAGTTTATCCATTGTAAATGTGCTATTCTCGTAGACATGTTTTTTGATCGCAGCTAAACTATCTGTTACAGTTCCTAGACCTGTACATTGAATATAATTTGTATTGTAACGTGGTCCGCCATCGTAGTAGTCTTTCCCTTTTTTGATGCAGTCTTCTATTACTATTGATAAGAATGGAGCCGGCGCGTACTTGGCAAACATTCTATCAATATAATTGCTTACTTTTATTTTTAACTCCACAATGTAGTTTAGTTGTTTTATGAAGGCTGAGTAAAGAGTTTCGTAATTAATAAACGTGCGTGGATCGCCGGTTTCTATACTAACTCTTTTATTTACAGCAGGGTCAATACCATTGTTAAGAGTAATTTCAAGAATTTTAGGAACGTTTAAGTAACCTGTTAGAATGTAAGCCTCTTTACCAAAAGCGCCAACTTCTATACAGCCGCTGCAGCCTCCTTCGCGTGCATCCTGCAAAGATTTGCCTTGTACTAACAATTCTTGAATGTAAACATCCGGATTAAATACAGAAGGATAACCGTGCCCTTGTCTAATAACTTTTGCAGCGGCATGTAAAAAATTATCGGGTGTTTTAGAACTGATATGAACTGAGCTGCCCGGTTGAAGAATATGCAATTCTTCAATTACCTCTAGAATAAGGAATGAAATTTCGCTGACACCATCGGTACCATCCGGTTTAACTCCGCCTATGTTTATGTTTGTGAAGTCGTTGTACGTTCCGCTTTCTTTTGCGGTAATACCAACTTTAGGAGGCGCAGGATGATTATTCACTTTTATCCAGAAACATGAAAGCAGTTCTTTAGCTTCAACTCGGGTTAAAGTTCCTTCAGCAATTTCTATTTCATAGAAAGGTGAAAGATGCTGATCAAAATGTCCGGGGTTCATTGCATCCCAGCCATTCAATTCGGTAATTGTACCGAGATGAACGAACCAATACATCTGGATAGCTTCCCAAAAATTTCTTGGTGCGTTTGCAGGTACACGTCGGCATACCTCTGCAATTTTTTTAAGTTCAATTTTTCGTTTTGGGTTACTTTCGCTTTGGGCTAATTCTTCTGCTTTTTCCGCATGACGATTTGCAAAAACAATAGCGGCATCACAAGCAATATCCATAGCTTTTAGTTCATCAGCTTTATCGGTTGCTTCTGGATCATTTATGTAATCTAAGATTGCAAGATGCTCTGCAATCTCACGTTTAAAATCATTCATTCCATTCTTGTAAATTTTCCCATCGAGAGCAGTATGCCCTGGCGCTCTCTGTTCCATGAACTCGGTAAAAACTCCAGCCTCGTAAGCAAGCCGCCATTCATCCGGTATGTGATTAAATATTCTCTCGCGCTGAGTTTTCCCTTTCCAAAAAGGAATAATCTCATGCTCGTAAATTTTTATGTCGTTTTCATCAACAATGTAACGCTGCATATCTCTTGAGTTTAGAACGTGAAGATCTTCAACAGTGTGGCATGTTAATTCCGGAAAAGTAGGAACTGCTTTTGGTTCTGGACCACGTTCACCTACAATTAATTCATCTTTACCTATGTAAATTGCTTTTCTATTGCAGTGATCCAAAAACTGAAGCGCTCTTAAAATTGGAATTGGATACTTTCCATAATTCTCTTTATAAAATTCTGTCTGATGTTTGGCTCGTTCAATAGATATAGAAGGTTCTGTATCAACGCTTAGTTTGCGTAGCCTCTGTATTCGTTCATTCATTCCAGGTCCAATTTTCTCTGCTGTTGAAGTGTAGTAATTACCTTCTGCAGCAGCCGGTCTTTCTGGAGCTTCTGTGTGCTTTTTAACTTTTTCAAACATTTTTATTTCCTACAAAAATTTTACCAAATAATTTGATTGAACCGTAAAAATTACTTTAGAAAAGGGAAGTGGAAGTAAAGCTTAATTATAGAACATAAGGCAGGAGTACAACCGCCTGTAAGACTTGAGGAAGTATGGGTGAAATTCTTTGATATTTGATTGAAATTTTTTCATTGTGGTTAAATATAGTTTATCTCGGTTTTATTTTCAATCATAGCCTTATATTTCAATTCATTCAAATACAAACAATGGTATTTTATTAAAGAGTTGCTGCAAGTGATTAAATTTGTTACAAGCAGAATAGGAAATAAAATACTATTTTCTCATATTAATATATGGTGAAACAAAACATATTCAGTAAAAGTTAAAAGAAAGTCAAAAAATCCTATTTAATGAAAAAGTATATTATAATAATAATTACAGCAGGGTTGATTAATTCTGTAGTCGGTTTATCGAGCCATTCTTATGAGTTTACGGTTCATCAAACAGAAATTATCGAAAGCTATTCAGACGAGAAAGAGTTTTCGACTTGTGAAGAAGGTTTAAATAATTATGGTCAAGAAATTGTGTTAAAACAAACACCAGCCAAATTATCTACAATTAAAGAACCACGTATCTGGAAGCCTCCGGTTAATTCTTAGAAAGCTACGTAACCCTTTCTAAATTCTTTCTTTAGAAAGCAATAACATCTTGTAGATTATTAAATTGCAAACTATAAACTAAACTCCAAAGGCAGAGTTACTATAATTAACAATAAATTAAAAATATATCTGGAAAGGAAAATCCGTCTATTATGAAACTACTACAAAAATTAATCTCGCCAATTTTAATAGGCTTAATCATTTTAATTATGTACTTATTTTATTTTTCACCTTATAAAGGATTAGGCTCGTTTAACGATTATGATCCTAATAGTCATGTTCAAAAAGAAATAGTTGTTAAAGTAGTTCGTGATTTAGGTGTTCAGCAAACGGCAGATGGCAGTAAAATTAGTTTCTATACAGAAGATAAAAACGGTGTACGAATGCCGATTGAGATATCCAGCGAATTTAAATCACTAGTAGAGAGTTCAGAGATTATAACAATGACTGGTCATATTTGCGGCGGGAGATACGAAGCGGTAAATATTGAATTATAATAATTAGATTAGGACATTAAAATGAAATATCATATCGGAGATTTTTTGTATTCGTTGAAACGAGATTTTAATGCTCGCAAAAAAGTTAAAACAATTGTTCTGTTAGGTTGTTCTCTTTCTTTGATAGTATTACTTTTCATTATTGCAGTAGGTTTATATTTTATGAAGCCTTTGCTTGGATTTCTTCTTGCCAATGTTCCAATTCTTAATGAAGTATTATTCACGCAATTTAGAGACGTTGTCTTACCTTATTTACGTGAGGATGTACTAGGTATGTTCTCCGGGTTGGTAAATAATACAAATGTTGAAGAATTGAAGAGTATAGTAAACTCTTATTTTGAACAATTAAACACAGTAAAAAGCATGGGATTTGATAGCTTTATCAATTTTACAGATAGTCTTAAGAAAATTCTTCTTGATGGTAGCATCACGCAAGATGAACTGGATATGCTTAGAAAATTTGTGGTCAATTAGTATAGAAACATTACGGATTATTTATGACAAGTATAGATAAGCGCAACTACTTGAGAGGATTATTGGTTATTAGCAGATTAGACCAAACCGTTTCTGATTATGAAAAATTAGCTATGATAAGGTTAGCAAAAATACTTGGTTTTGACCCGCATTTTTGTTCGGAAGCTGTAGAGAAATTAGCTTCAAACCCATTCTTTAAAGAAACACCACCTGTCTTTTCAAAGAAAGAAATTGGGATCTCATTTTTATCAGATTCATTGATGTTAGCTTTTTTGGATGGTGATTTTCATTTGAATGAATTAAGTTGGATTAGAAAAGTAGCTAAGGCAAATGGATTAGGAAAAAAATATTGGGGTGATCTTGTGAACAAAATCAGAAAATCAAAAAAGGCTACAACAGCAAATTATGTTTTTGAAGTTGAAAAGCATTTAAGTACCTGAAAGAAATAGTTTTACTCTTATTTGTCATTAGTAATTCCTTCCCTCTATAAAGATAACTTTTAGAAACACACTATTCATTTTCTTAGACGGCTTTCATATTTATTTATTGCCCGGCGATAATTTGTATAATAAACTAATCTTGTTATCATAAAACTACATACTTCGGCTTTTCAATTAGCAGTACTTCTAAACTTTTGATAATTACAAATCTTAGTTTAATTTGAAAAATGAACTCACAATTCAAATTTCTTAAGCTGGGTTCAAAATTGATTTTATATTTGGTTCATCATAAAGTTGCGTACTTTTTCATAACTTGCAGGAAAAATGGACAC
>CAZNTN010000018.1:0-67652 GCA_964575995.1 uncultured Melioribacter sp.
ACAGAGATACTGACTTTTTCAAATTGAAAATTTATGCCTTACATAGAACTAAGTATGCATTATTATGATGAACTATATTTGTAAGCAGCTCTCTGTTCTGGTTTGTAATTAAGAAACCGGGCGCAATGGCATTAACACGAATTTTGTTGCCGAATTTTAATGCCATTTCCATCGCCATCCATTTGGTAAATATTTCTACAGCAGCTTTAGCAGTAGAATATCCAAAAGCTCTTGTTATTGCTCTTTGCGAAGCCATCGAGGAAATATTGATTACAGAACCAGATTTCTGTTCCGCCATAGCTTTTCCAAAAACCAAAGTAGGAAGCACAGTTCCGTCAAGATTCAGTTCATTCACTTTATTGAAATCGTCTATCTTCATATCAAAAACGCTTTGATTAACGCCTACAATTGCGCCTGGAACATGACCGCCGGCGGCGTTTACTAAGACATCAATTTTTCCAAATTGCTTTAGAACCTTATCGTTAACTGCTTCCAAGTTTTCCTTATTCAAAACGTCGCACGTAAAACCAAGAACGGTGTTTATATTGTTCTTAAGCTCGGAAGTAATTTTGTTTAGAGCTTCTGAGCTGCGTCCAAGTATAATTACATTAGCTTCAGCCTTTACAAATGCTCTTGCTGCTTCGCTTCCAATTACGCCTGTTCCGCCTGTTATTAAAACTGTTTTGCCATTTAAGCCGAAAAGGCTTTCCAAATAATTCATCTAATTAATCCTTTCACATCAATTTCAGTATTATAGTTCGAAGATGAAGCCTTTTTCCTTGAGCTTATTATAATTATGCTTATCGAATTTGTACAGATAAGCAGCGCGTGTTTTACTTTTTATCTCTTTTTCTTTCAGCTTTCTTATCAAATCTACTCTGCTGATCTTTTTTCTAAAATTTCTTTTGTCAAGATTCTTGCCAAGAATTGCCTCGTAAAGTTTTTGCAATTGCGGAAGTGTAAATTTATCTGGCAGCAATTCAAATCCAATTGGTCTATAGCGTACTCTTGTTCTAAGTTTAGTTAGAGCTACTTCAATAATCTTATTATGATCGAAGTGAAGTTTTGGCAGTTCATCAATTCTGAACCACTTAACTTCCGTTGTGTCTATACCTGTTGAAAGCGAATAATTTTCTGTACTGATAAGAGCGAAGTGCCCAATTGTAAAAACACGCCAATATGGATATCTATCAACACCGTCAAAGACTGCAATCTCTTCCAAGTAAATATTGTTAATGCCGGTAGTTTCAAACAGAATTCTGTTAGCAGCATCATCAATCAATTCTCTCTTTTTGATAAATCCGCCTGGCAATGCCCACTTTCCCTGATGAGGCTGTCTTGCGCGCTTTACTAACAGTATCTCAAGCGTGTTTTTTTCGAAACCGAAGATTACACAGTCGATAGATACATTACGAATAACATCTTTTAACTTATGAGACATAGTGAGCCATAATTGATACTGCAATTATAAAACAATGCGGGTAGAAGTCAAAAAATAAAGGTGTGAAAAATACACCATCCTCTTGTGTTATGTAAAATAAAAAGTGTATTTTATACACTAAAAAAATAAACAGCTGGAGCATAAGATGTATTCACTCGGGTTCGACTTAGGCAGCTCTTCAATTAAAGCCTCTGTTTTAGATGTAGAGAGCGGTAAAATTTTAGCAGAGGGTTTTTATCCACAAGAAGAAATGATAATTAATGCACCTAAACAAGGTTTTGCAGAGCAAGAGCCGGAGACCTGGTGGGAATATGCAAAACTGCTCCTGCTCCAATTAATCAAAGAAAATAATATTGATGGTAAAATGATTAAGTCAATTGGAATCTCTTATCAGATGCACGGATTGGTTTTGGTTGATAAAGATTACAAAGCGCTGCGCCCATCTATAATTTGGTGCGATAGCAGAGCAGTTGAAATTGGAAATGAAGCATTTTTGGCTTTGGGTGAACAATTCTGTTTAAGCCGATTATTAAACTCACCAGGAAATTTTACCGCTTCTAAACTTGCTTGGGTTAAACAAAATGAGCCGGAAATATTTAGTAAGATTTACAAATTTATGCTGCCAGGCGATTTTATCGCTATGAAACTTACAGGAGAAATTTCAACTACAATTTCAGGTCTGTCCGAAGGAATATTCTGGGACTTTGCAGAAAATAAAATTTCGGACGTAGTTCTTGAGCACTATGGAATTCCGAAATCTTTCGTGCCAGATGTTAATCCCGCATTTTCAATACAAGGCAGAGTAAGAAAATCTGTTGCAGAAGAATTGGGAATAGCAGAAGACGCTGTTGTTTCTTACAGAGCCGGCGATCAGCCAAATAACGCTTTCTCACTTAATGTATTGAATGCCGGTGAAGTTGCTGCAACTGCCGGAACTTCTGGCGTAGTTTATGGAGTGATTGATCAAGTAAATTTTGATGAGTTGAGCCGCGTAAATTCTTTTGCACATTTGAATCATTCACAAGATAAAATTAGACTTGGGGTATTGCTCTGTATTAACGGAACAGGAATCCAAAACTCATGGCTACGTAAAAACTTTGCCGCCACATTATCTTACAATGAAATAAATCAGCTTGCATCTAAAGTTCCTATTGGTTCCGAAGGCGTTTCAATTCTGCCGTTTGGCAACGGTGCAGAAAGGATTCTTCAAAATAAAAATATTGGAAGCCAAATTATTGGTTTGGATTTCAACCGCCACACTCCGGCTCATCTATTTCGTGCTGCACAAGAAGGAATAGTTTTCTCTTTCAAATACGGAATTGATATAATGAAAGAGATGGGCTTAAATATAAATGTTATTCGCGCCGGTAAAGGAAATATGTTCTTGAGTGAAATTTTCCGAAGTACACTTGCCAATTTAACCGGTGCAGCAATAGAACTTTATGAAACCGACGGCGCTCAAGGCAGTGCAAGAGGAGCGGCTTTTGGCAGCGGTAAATACAAATCATTTGAAGAAACTTTTGCTTCTCTTAAGAAATTGGAAATAATTAACCCGAATACAAATCTTATTGGTGAAACAGAATCGGCTTATTCTAATTGGCTGAATAATCTTAAAAAAGCATTGCTATAAAAAAATCAAATAAACAAAGAGGTGAACATGAGTTACTTAGTTGGCGAAAAAGAATATTTCAAAGGAGTTGGTAAAATTCAGTATGAAGGACCCGAATCCCAAAACCATTTAGCTTTCAAATGGTATGATGAGAGCAAAGTAGTTTTAGGTGCAGCTATGAAAGATTATTTCCGGTTTGCTGTTTCTTATTGGCACTCGCTATGCGGAACAGGTGGAGATCCTTTTGGACCTGGAACAAGAAAAATTGAATGGAATGATGGAAGCGATGCCATTACACGCGGAAAACAGAAAATGGATGCTGCATTTGAACTCATCACTAAACTTGGTATTCCTTACTATTGCTTCCACGATAACGATGTGGTCGATGAAGGCAATTCTTTTGCTGAAACTGACAAACGTATGCATGCAATTGTTGAATATGCTAAAGAAAAACAAAAAGCCTCCGGCGTTAAATTGCTTTGGGGAACAGCAAACTTGTTCTCAAATCCACGGTATATGAATGGCGCTGCTACCAACCCCGATTTTAATGTTTTAGCATTTGCAGCCACTCAAGTAAAAAGAGCTTTGGATGCTACAATTACTCTTGGCGGCGAGAATTACGTTTTCTGGGGCGGACGCGAAGGTTACAGCTCGTTGTTAAATACACAAATGAAACGCGAAAAAGATAATCTTGGCAGATTTTTAGGATTAGCAAGAGATTATGCCCGCTCTCAAGGATTTACTGGTAATTTCTTAATTGAACCAAAGCCGATGGAACCATCAAAGCATCAATATGATTTTGATGCTGATACAGTTATTGGTTTCTTACGAAATTATAGCTTGGATAAAGATTTCAAACTTAATATTGAAGTGAACCACGCAACTCTTGCCGGTCATACATTTCAGCATGAAATTCAATGCGCTGTTGATGCCGGTATGTTTGGCAGCATTGATGCTAACCGCGGCGATTATCAAAACGGCTGGGATACCGACCAATTCCCAATTAATATTTTTGAGTTAGTTGAAACTATGTTAGTTATTGCAGATGCCGGCGGTTTTGGTAAAGGCGGCGTTAACTTTGATGCAAAAGTGAGAAGAAACTCTACTGACAACGAAGATTTATTTATTGCTCATATTGCCGGAATGGACGTGTTTGCTAGAGCATTAATAACAGCAGAAAAAATCTTGACGCAGTCTGATTACAAAAAAATGCGCACTGAAAGATATGCTTCTTTCGATACCGGCAACGGCGCAGCTTTTGAAGCTGGAAATTTAAGTCTTGTTGATCTGTGCAGTATTGCTGCTAAGAATGGTGAGCCTAAACAGTTGAGCGGTAAACAAGAAAAATATGAACAGTTAATTAATATGTACATATAATTTTTAGGGGACTGAGTTAAAACTGGTCCCCAAACTTTTACAGCTGTTAAAGATTTCAGAGGTAAATTAGGCAAGTATTATTTTGAAATAGCACTAAATGCTTTTGTTGAAAACCGATTCGTTTCCGATCTTTGCGTAAATAAAGAACGGTATTAATAATGAGCTTAACTATATACATACGTGCACACAACTTCCAGCCAGATTTTAGTAATCTCATTAATGTATTTGAAAGAAAAAACCCAAACCGCCCAACACTCTTTGAGTTTGCTCTTAACGATAATTTGATTGGTAAGCTTTCCGGTGTTGTTAGTTATGATAATGCAAATCGATTAGCTCAGTTTACTAGAATTATTTCAGCATTTAATAATGCAGGTTATGATTACACAACTATTTCCGGCTGGCGGACAAATACATTAAAATTTCCGAAGGCTGAAGGTGAAATGAAGGAAAGCATTTCGCAAAATACAGGGTGTATGATAACTGACTGGGAAAGTTTTGAAAAATATCTGTGGCCAAATCCAAACGAGGGCGATTATGATATTTATTCCGATCTGAAAGAATTTCTGCCAGATGGAATGAAATTAATTGCAAGCGGAAATGGCGGAGTGCTTGAAAATGTTATAGATATAGTTGGATTTGAAAATTTGTGCCTGCTTACTTTAATGGATGAAGAATTAACTACAAATATTTTCGATGCTGTCGGATCAAGATTTTTGCGCTTTTACGAAATTACATCTCAAATCGAAACTATAGGCGCCTGCATAGTAAATGATGATTGGGGATTTAAGAATCAAACTATACTTTCACCGGAAATGCTTCGCCGATGGGTTTTCCCATGGCATAAAAAAATTGTTCAGGCAGTTCACTCTGCTGGCAAGTTTGCAGTTTTACACTCCTGCGGTGAAATAAATGATGTAATGAACGATGTAATTTATGATATGAGCTACGATGCAAAACATTCTTTTGAAGATTTAATAATACCGGTTGAAGAAGCTTTCGATAAGTGGAGTACTAAAATTGCGATACTTGGTGGAATTGACCTTGATTTTCTTGCGCGCAGCTCGATAGAAGAAATTTCAAATCGTTCTAAAGCAATGCTTAAACGATGCGAAATTACTGGCTCTTACGCACTCGGCTCCGGAAACAGCATACCAAATTATATCCCTGATGAAAAATATTTAGCTATGATATCGGCTGTGAATAATTAACTTTTACTCCCTTTTTTCTGCAGACGCAGAAACGGTAGTGTTACTATTCTCGGTTTTAACTCTTTCTGATTTTAGACATTTCTTCTTCTATTTTTTTTGCTAAATCAGCAAGAGAAATGCCTTCCACTTTCAACTTGGCATTCTTTACAATTACTTCCGGCTTATCTCCTTCGCCAATGGCAAGTTTGTATAAGTTAAACCCGAGACGGTTTCTATCGTTTGGAACAGGTAAGTATTCTTTCAAAGATTCGGCAATTCCATAACATAATTTTTCAATCGAGTCTTCTTGGAATTTTTTTACAGCCGGAGGAGGTAGTGTTGACATAATATTTCCGTTTTATTTCAGCCAAAAATAAGTAAGAGAGTTTATAGTTCCAACCTACAAGAGATATCAGAATTTGGTAAATTTGATAGGAAAATTGAAAACAGGTTAAACTATAATTAGTATAAAGAAAATACTTGTAATACGTTTCAGCTCGCTTGGTGATGTATTATTAACCACGCCCATTGTTCGTGCTCTGAAGAAAAAATTCGATAAAGCACAAATTCATTTCGTTGTTAGAAAAGAATTTGCGGATGTTTACGCTAACAATCCCAATTTATCAAGAGTTATACAATTCGATAAAGAAAATGAAACAGAACTTAAATTTGCATTGATAAATGAGAAGTATGATCTTGTTATAGACCTCCAAAATAACTGGCGAAGCAGAAAGCTTACAAGAGGAATTTCTTCAAACATATTGATGTTTGTAAAACCTACTTTAGAAAAACTTTTGTTTGTATATCTCAAAATCAATTTGCTTAAAGAAAATATCTCTATCGTGAAGAGATATGCGGAAGCAGCCGCTGTAGAGTTTGATGAAAAAGGATTGGATCTGTTCATCTTGACCGAAACTAAAGCAAAATTGGAAAGCGGTAGAAAATACATAGGCTTTGCTCCAGGAGCCAAACACTTTACTAAACGATGGCTTCCAGAGTATTTTGTAGTATTAGGAAGTGATTTATCTAAGCAAGGATATCAAATTGTACTCTTAGGCGGAAAATCTGATAAAGAGATTTGTGAGGTTATAGCCAAACAAATTCCAAACTCAATTAATCTGCAAAACGATGATAATCTTCATCAAACCGCTGCAGATATGAAACAGTGCAAATTAGTTGTAACCAACGATTCTGGTTTAATGCATACAGCCGCCGCTGCAGGCGTTCCGTTGGTTGCAATTTTTGGCTCAACCGTAAAAGAATTTGGCTTTGTTCCATACGGCGTTCAAAATTTAATCTTAGAAAATAATTCGTTATTTTGCCGCCCGTGTAGTCATATTGGAAAATCAACTTGTCCAAAAAAACATTTTAAATGTATGAAAGAAGTAACTCCGCACTTTGTGCTAAATCATCTTCAAAACTTACTCCTGCTATTATGAGAACTATCTGGTACTGGTTTTATAATCTGACTTTCATTCCTATTGCAAAAATATTATTGTTTTTTGCACAATTGTTTTATCCTAAAATAAGAACCGGATTGAAAGGAAGAAAAAAACTCTTTGAGAATTTAATTATAGATTTAGCAGGAGTTGACCGAAAGAAGAAAATGATTTGGTTTCACTCTGCTTCTATGGGAGAGTTTGAGCAGGCTAAACCAATTATAGAAAGAATTAAATCCGAAAAAGATGTAAACGTGATTGTAACATTTTTTTCTCCTTCGGGTTATACAAACTCTCTTAAATATCCTTTTGCAGATGTTATTGCCTATTTTCCGTTTGATACTACTATTGCCGCGAAGCGGTTTTTAAATCTGGTTCGCCCTAACTTGGCAGTTTTTATGCGGTACGATATTTGGCCAAACATGATTTGGCAGCTTGAACAAAAATCAATTCCTTTTATGATTGTTGATGCAACCATGCGAAAAAAAACGCCTCGTAAATGGGTAGTAGCCAAAAGTTTTCACAAATCTCTCTTCTCCTGCTTTTCAAAGATTCTAACTGTATCCGAAAACGACTCTGCAAACTTTGCCGAGTTCGATTTAGATAAAGACAAACTTATTGCAGTTGGCGATACAAGGTTCGACCGCGTTTATCAAAAAAGCCTTGATGCACAAAAGAAAAAACTATTCCGCGAAGACTTTTTCAAAGAGAAAAAAGTTTTTGTACTTGGCAGTTCTTGGGAAAGTGATGAGGAAGTGATGATGCCTGCTTTGTTTAAGCTGATGAAAAACGATGAAGAAATTGCAGCCGTAATTGTACCTCATGAGCCAACTCTTCTTCACGTAGAAGCGCTCGAAAACCAACTGCTCGGAAAATTTGATTCAATTCGATTCTCTCTATTGAATAATTATAAAGGTGAACGCATTATAATAATTGATTCGATTGGTGTTTTACTTACTTTGTATTATTACGCACATGTAGCTTATGTAGGCGGTAGTTTTAAACAAGGAGTTCACAATGTTCTAGAACCGGCAGTTTATGGAATACCCGTTGTATTTGGACCAAAGCACGAAAACAGCCAAGAAGCTTTGTTAATGAAAAATAACGGCGGCGGCATTTCAATCAAAAATAAGAAAGAAGCTTACCGTGTGCTGCGCACATTATTTAGTGATGAAACATTACGCAAAGCTAAAGGTGAAATTTGTGCAGAGTATGTAAAGGCTAATGTTGGCGCAACACAAAAGATAATTCAAGAAGTTTATAAAATTTTATAAAGAACTTGTTTAATTGTAGTAACTTAATTAAGCACGAATTTATAGTGCAGATTTAATAAATTGAGTCCTATAAAAAATTAAAAAATAGAACACGGGTGGAGCAGACTTGCCTGCAGCGGGCAAGTTAAACAGATTAATGCGGTGTTAATCTGCGAAAGTCAGTCAAACCCGGTTTATCTGCTTTCTATTAAAAATGTAGCGGATATGTACAATTGAATTTTTCAGAGTTCTTAAATTGATTTTGAATTTATTGGCTGATAAAGATGCCTTCAACTCATAACAAAACTATTGATCAGACAAGGACTGAAATTTCATTTAAAGAAATTTTGGAATTTGCGCCTATCGGGATTTTAATCTTCCAGCGCAACTGGAAAATTAAATTCGTGAACTCAAATTTTTTCATGTTTCCTGGAGTGCTTGGAGAAATGCCGGAAAACGCTGTTGGACAAAGCGTTTACGATAATCGGCTTTTTGATAAGGTTGATATTCGTCCAGAACTGGAACTAATACAAAAAGGGGAAATCTTTGAAAAGCAAATCTCCGTAAGTAATTCATTTCGGGGCGTTCAAGTTTCGCTGCTTTTAAAAGGCTCGCCAATTACACTTGAAGATGAAAACGCAGGCGGCATTCTAATTATTGAAGATATTAAAATTGATACAAGCAAAACTCAATCCAGTTTATCAAAATCTTCAGGGTTTAAAAATTTCTTAAAATATTTGGGCGATTATTACGCTATAACCGATACCGAAGGAGTAATCAAAGAATGCTCGGAAGATGAAAATTCTGTTTACGATTTTCTTTTCGAGGCTGATACTATAAAACAGAACAAGAAACTTTCTCCAATCCTTTTCAAAAAGAATCTCGAAACGGCAGCTTCTTCTAATTATACTGTTACAACTCGCATTCCTTTTGTAAGAGATGGTTTAGAATTTCTTTCTAAGATTAATTTAATCCCCTTTAGCGAAGACGGATTAACAGTTGATAACATTGTATTAATTTTAGAAGACTTGAGCAAACGCAGCGATGATTTTGGAATAACAAAAACTGAAATTGATGAGCTTTCAAAGTACCAGCAAATTACGGCTTCAGTGGTTGATGGTTTAATAGGGGTAAATAAAAGCGGAAGAATCATTTTTTGGAACGAATCATCTGCAAAACTTTTTGGCTTAACAAAGAGCGAAGTCTTTGGCAAGATGATAGGTAAAATATTTCCTTCGTTAGATGAAGCCGGATTTGAAAAACTTAAAGCAGATGTTGGAATAAACAACAGCTGGAACGGTGTCTTAACTATTGGCTTCGATGAAGCTATTGCTGAGCATTTCAAAGTTAAGTTTACAGAACTGAAAGATGAAGCCGAAGAATCTTATATTTTTCTCTGCACAAATATCACTGAAATCATTAGAGCAGAAAAAGAGCTTCGCAGTTCGGAAGAAAAGTTTAGAAACATTGTTGCTAACTCGCCCGATTTTATCTGCACACTCGATAAACGTGGAAACATAACTTACGGTAACAAACATTTTCTTGAAGTTTTCAGTCTTTCAAACACAGAACTTCGCAAAACAAACTTTCGTGATTTAATTGACCCGGATTTCCTGCTTAGCAGCGGATTCGATTTCAATGACTTAGCTGACAAAAGTATTTTCAGCATAGACCTTCCGCTAATTAACAAACTTGGTTATAGAATTTTTGTATTAGCAAATATTTCTGCCGTAAGAAATACGAAAAGCGAGCTGCAAAGTTTTACACTCAACCTAACAGATATTACGCTAAAGAAGGAAGCAGAAAAGGATTTGCTTCTCATCCGGTCGGTGTTTGAAGCTTCTGTAGATGGAATTGCGCTTATAAATAATAATCGCTTTGTACTTGTAAATGATTCTTTTGTAAAAATGTTTGCCTATTCTACCACAAGCCAAATGATTAATGAAGTTCCTCTTAATTTAGTTAGCGATAAAGATAAAGAGCTTGTAGCCGGGTTTTTAGAAATCTCTAGCGAAAAAAGCAGCCAACTGAACAAATTTAATTTTACAGCTAAACGGAAAGATGGAACAACTTTTGCCGCCGAGAATTCCGTTTCATTTTACGAAGTTGAAGGCGAGCACTTTATGGTTTGGGTGCTGCGCGATGAAACTGAAGAAGTGCTTGCCAAGGAAGCTCTGCTTGCTTCCGAAGAAAGGTACAGAAGTATTACAGACAGCATTAATGAATGTATCTGGGCTGCTGAAAATATTAAAGGTGAATTGAAAGCCATTTTTTATACACCCTCTGTAAAAAAAATTACCAGCTACGAGCCACAAGATTTTTTGGATGATGCCGAACTCTGGGGAAAAATTATTCACCCCGATGATGTTGATTTTGTAGGCGATAAAATGGATAACCTTTACGGAGATCCTATTCGTAATTTGGAAACCCTTGAATACAGAATAATTGATAAACTTGGGAGTGTAATCTGGATTGAAAACAAAATAACTGTGGTGCGGGATCAGAAAGGGAAAATTCAAAAAGTGTTTGGTATTATTAGCGATGTTAGTTTGGCTAAACGGGTTGATGAAGAATTAAAACGCTCTGCCAGCGATCTGAAAGAATTAAACGAAACAAAAGACAGGTTTATTTCAATTGTATCTCACGATTTAAGAACCCCATTCAGTTCAATAATTGGTTTTACAGATCTGCTTCTGAACGAAAAGAATATTGATGAAGAAAAGAGGATGCAGTATATCAGCTATATTCAAGAATCATCCAAGAGTATGCTTGGCTTAGTAAATTCGCTGCTCGATTGGACCCGCTTACAGACCGGAAGAATAAAATTTGAGCCGGATAGAATTAACGCAAAGCTAGTTATTGATAAATCTATCCAAATACTTTCGGGCGCAGCCATTCAAAAGAAAATTAAAATAGTTAATGAGCTTGATAAAGAGTTTTATATTCACGCCGATGAAGGATTGCTTTTACAAGTACTCAACAATTTAATTTCTAATGCCGTTAAGTTTACTAAGCCGGATGGAAGCATAGTTATTACTGCCAAAGCCAATGTTGAAAAGAAACAAGTTGAGTTTAGTGTTAAAGATAGCGGTATAGGTATTAAAGAAAGCGATATACATAAACTTTTCAAAATTGATACAAAGTTTACAACCAGCGGCACTGCCGGCGAAAAGGGAAGCGGCTTGGGCTTATCTCTGGTTCACGATATTATAAGAAAACATGGCGGCGATATTTGGGTTAACAGTGAAGTTGGAAAAGGAACTCAGTTCATTTTTTCTATCCCGGTTGCTTCTTCTTATCTGCTTATTGTTGATGATATGAAAACTGACCGGCTTCTTTATACAAAACTGATTAAAAGCCTAGTGCCAAATTACAATATTCTCGAAGCAGAAAATGGAAAAGCTGCCCTTGATGTTATTAAGCTGTCGATGCCTGCCCTTGTTATTACAGACCATAATATGCCAGTGATGAACGGATATGATTTTGTTAAACAGCTCAGCATTACTCCGCTCAAATACAAACCTCCTATTATTGTTCTCAGCGGCGATATAAATAAAACTATTGAAGCAGAATACAAAGAATTTGGAGTTGATTATGTTTTCTCTAAGCCGGTTAATTTAGGCGCATTCAAAAATGCAATTGAACGTTCTTTACGAAAAGCTATATTTAATTAATCACCATATCAAGTATTCCAAAATTTTTCCAATCCTTATAATCAAAATGCCACCACTCAGTTTCTAACGGAACAAAGCCAAACATAATCATTACTTCGCGGAGGAGCTTTCTGTTGGCGTAAACCTTTTCGGAAACATCTTTGCTTGCAAATGAAGCCCGCTCGGTAAAATCATCGTAACAAGTTCCCATATCAAGCTCATTTCCATCGGCATCAATTAACGTAATATCAACAGCAGCGCCGCGGTTATGCCGAGAGCCTTTTGCCGGATTTGCAACATAACGTTCATCCGGAACAATTCCCCACATAATTTTCTGCACAAACAACGGGCGGAAACCATCAAAGATTTTAATTCTTAGATTATAATTTTCTTTTAGATATTTATTTGCCTGAGCTAACTGCTCGGCAGCTGCCTTTCTTAAAAACACTTTTGCGGTTGGATAAAGTATTTGCTTTGTAAAATTGTTGGTGGTTGCATAACGAACGTCCTGAACAATTGTTGAATCAATTGATTTGAGTGTAACTATCAATGTATCTTCTTGAGCAAAGAGAGCTGCGCAAGTAGAAACAAAGAGTGCGATAAATACTTTGTTCATTTCTCTCCTTATTTCAATTTCAGTACTGCACCTGTTACTGGTTCAAGAACAACTCTGCCGCCTGTTACATAGCGTGTTGTAGTTCCGGCTGCATCTTTATCAACTATAACATCCCACACACCTTCCGGAAGAGGAAACTCTAAGGATTTGCCCTGGTCTGCATTTAGTAGAACTACAAATGTTTCCTCTTCAAAATTGATAACGTAACCTAATCCGAATTTACTGTCAGGATGATCGTAGAAAGTAATATCTTCATACTCGGCATGGCGGAACGAGCGGAATCTATGCCTTAGCTCAATTAATCCTTTGTAGTAAGCGAGCAAATCTTTATTAATCTCGGCATGCTTAAAGTTAAGGTAATTGGTTTCGTTATCCTTCTCGTAACTGTTGTGGTCAATTCTTCCTTTGTTGGTATCCTTCGCAGCAACATTATGAGGAATTACTTTCGAACGCGCATATTCCTGCCCGCTGTTAATCATCAAAACTCCCTGCGAAGTAAAAAGGAACAACGCAGCAAGCTTGTTTATCTTCAATTGGTTTGGCGTAAGCTTTGTATGCTTATCTACATCTTTAATTATTTTATGCGGATCAATTTCCTTTGTGCCTATTCTTATAAAATCGCCAAGCGTGTAGCCATCGTGCGATTCTAAATAATTTACCGAGTGTTCTTTTTGTACAAAAAGTCCGAGGGAATCGCGCACCAGTGTTCCATTTACGTAGCTTTTAATTCTTTGCGGTGAATTATTTCCGTACCAATGACCGAAAATCCAGCCTAATCCGTTGTAAGGATTTTCTCCTTTAATTCCATTTCTAATTTGATCATTCCAAGAGCCCCAATTTCGTCTTGAAAACCCGTTAGGATCGTAACCGCCGCCCCAAGGCTCGCAAACAATAATTACATTTGGATTTATTTTACGCAGTTCAACAGAAATTCCTTCTACAGTTTTCCAATCAATTAATTTTCCAAGATCAAAACGGAAACCATCTATGTGATATTCTTTCATCCAGTAAATGAGACTTTCAATAATCATACGGCGCATCATCGGGCGCTCGGTTTTCAAATCGTTGCCGCAGTAACTTTCTGAAATGTAGTTCCCCTTTTCATCAAGACGAAAATAATATTCTTTATCAATCTGTTTTAAGTTTCCTATTTCATATTCGGAAAGGTGATTGTAAACAACATCCATTATAACGCCAATGCCTTCTTTATGAAAAGCCTTTACCATATCTTTAAAATCATTAACTTGTTTTCCGGTAGAACCAATCCACTTATTCCATTTAAATTTTTTCCAGTCTTCGCTGTAGTAAGAAGCGGGCGCAAAAAAAGCGGCGGTCATGTATCCCCAATGATTTCTTTCGTAAGGATTCCATGTGTTAAATTTTCTTGCAAGAGAATCGCGGTAAGGAATTTCGCAGTAACCAAAATCTTGTGCAGGCAAAAGTTCAACCGTATTTACCCCAAGCTTTTTAATGTATTCTAATCCGCCAGTAATTCCTTTTTCTATCAGTCCTTGATAAGTACCCGGCTTCTTAGCGCCGCTCGATTTATGAGCGGTTAAATCCCTAATGTGCATTTCATAAATAATTAAATCGCGCCAATCTCTTTGAATCCATTTATCACCTTCCCAATCATAATTATCTTCTTTAACAACAATTGACCGGCGCGGATTCATGTATGTAGTAAGTGTTGCAACAGCTTTTGAGTAAGGATCAACACAAACCGGGATGTTTGGATTTGTAAAATCATCTCCTTTATGATAAACCTTATAGCCGTAGAATTTTCCGTAAAGTTCACCTTCGAGTTTTAGCTCCCAAACACCATGCTCATCACGAACCATATAATATTCTTTTGCCTTTTTGTCTTCAACTTTTTCAAAGATGCAAAGCTTGGTTAGTGTAGCAGAAGGAGCGAATAAACGGAAGATTGTTGAATCATCTTCAACAAACGAACCTAATTTTTTATCGGAATAGAACTTATCAAGTTCTTTGTAGTGTTTCCAAAAGTCTGTTGTGTCTGTATAAGCCTTAAACAAATAAGTGTGGCGTAAATTCAAATCGGCTCCATTAATAATTGCAGTAAATAGAAAAATACTTAGTGATATTATCGTTAAACGTTTCATGCTTTTAACGCCTATTTTAATTTTTAATTAGGTGATAAATGATGCTTTGGAAAAATAGGAATTGCTGCTGATTTAAGGAAGTTAAAACTCGAAGCAAGCTATTTAATTCTCAACTCATAATTCACAATTCTCCATTATTCTTTCCTGTTTTCCGTTAAATAATTATAATTGTAGAAAGCAATTACCCGTTTATACAAAAGGAATACACAAATGAGCCGACACACAAAAATTTTCATCGGTCTTATTCTTGGCGCTGCTGCCGGTGTTATGTGCAATATGTTTTTTTCAGCCTCAGCACCGCTCGTTTTTTTTCAGAAGTATGTAACTGATCCTTTAGGTAAAATCTTCTTAAATTTTCTGATAATGATGGTTGTGCCTCTTGTGTTTGCAAGTCTTGCTTTAGGTGTTGCTCAAATTGGCAGCCTTAAGAAACTCGGCAGGATTGGCTTCAAAACTATCAGCTACTTTTTTTTAGTTACAACTTTAGCAGTAACAATTGGGTTAGTATTGGTAAATATGATACGTCCGGGAGATTATTTGCCCAACGAAACAAAAGCAAACTTGTTAGAATCTTACAAAGGGGAAGCTACCGAAATTAAATCTGTTTCAGAAAAAACCGAGTTCGGAATTCAAACACTTGTAGATATTGTTCCTAGAAACCCAATTGCATCTGTGGCTAAACCTAACCCAGATATGCTGGCATTAATATTTTTCTCTCTGATGATTGGAATTGCCCTTACAGTAATTAGCAAGCAAAAAGCCGAACCGTTAATTAAAATACTTGAAGGAATTAACGATATAACTGTTGTAATTATTAACATTGCTATGAAACTTGCTCCATACGGAGTCTTTGCCTTAATCTTTGGCGTAACTTCAAGATTCGGTTTCGATCTCTTAGTTGCGCTAAGTATGTATGTAGTTACTGTACTTGTTGGTTTAGCTATTCACTTAATTGGTTCATTCTCTATTTTGGTGAAAGTTTTTGCAAAGTATAGTCCGGTTAAATTCTTTAAGAAAATAGAAACAGTTATGCTAACTGCATTCTCTACAAGCTCAAGCAGTGCAACACTTCCTACAACTATTTCTGTCTCTCAAACTAATCTCGGTATTCCAACTCAGATAAGTGGATTTGTTCTGCCTTTAGGTGCTACAATGAATATGAACGGTACCGCACTTTTTGAAGGAGTTACCGTTTTATTCTTAGCTCAAGTATTTGGAATTGAGCTTTCGCTTAGTATGCAGTTAATTGTTGTACTGATGAGTGTTCTAACTGCAATAGGTTCGGCGGGCGTTCCTTCCGGCTCTATACCTCTTTTAGTTATGGTTATGATGATGGTTAACATTCCTGCCGAAGGAATTGCTATTATTTTAGGTGTTGATAGAATATTGGATATGTGCCGCACTGTACTTAATGTAACCGGCGATATTACCTGCGCTGCATACATTACCAAAGCAGAAGGGCACGAACTAAAAGAGTAACTTGTTAAGCCATTATAGTTATGGTTCATCATATAGATGTGTACTATAAATAAGTAAGGTAACTTTTAGATATTTTTTGTCTAATCCCTTCGCTTCTGCGGTTGTGTGAAAATGATAAAATGTTAGCAAGCGCAGCTTTTACGCTGTGGGTTTTTGCTATTCGCAAGCTAAATCTTGCGGCTGCCACAATTCAATTGCTTTGAATACTGCCTCTTTCTTTATTTTGCTGTAGAGACGCGTCGAACGCGTCTCCCGCTTTTTTTGAGACTCACGCCCCGAGAACGCCACGTGGTAAAGGTGCGTTTCTACAAAGAATAATTTCCAATCCGGGTTCACAACAATTTTCGCTTCATAAACTTAAGATTGAATACAAGACTAAAGAATAAAAATCAATTCACTCTTTCTTTCCGCACATTTAAAACTGTACCAAATGCATGGCTTTTGGTAGATGCAGCTTTTACGCTGTGGGTTTTTGCTATTCGCAAGCTAAATCTTGCGGCTGCCACAATTCAATTACTTTGAATACTGCCTCTTTCTTTATTTTACTGTAGAGACGCGTCGAACGCGTCTCCCGCTTTTTTGCGTGACTTATCACCCTTCCGCTTCAGCCGGATTTTCGAACGCTTCACTCTCTACAACACAAAGGGAACTATAACGTTAAAAAGTTCAGTTGTTGTTACCAATTTCGTTGTATGAGTTTTGCTTCCTCTTTATGAAGTCTTATATACTTACGGATTGTTTTGCGGTCTCTGCCGCTTAAATGCGAGATTTTACTGATGCTTTGACTGTTATTCTTTCTTCTGATATTTCAAATAACTCCATCACAACCACCTTTTTGTACGACGCTTTCGCTCCTTTTATATGATTTTTTATCAAAACAAAAACGCCACTGTTTTTTGATTGTGTTAATTGCTTGGTGGGGAATCACTTGACCCTGTAACTGAGGATTAATCTGAACCTGCAGCTTGGGAATCATTTGACCTTTTTACCTTTTTACTGGGGAATTATCCGGTCGCTGATAATATAAATTCATTTGCTCGTTAATAGAATAGAAATTCTATAGTTCCAGATTTGTAAAAATGCAAAAATTTCTAGTGTTCTGTCACTCTAATAACTATACATTATGTTGTAAGGTATCTGATAAATTTAATTACTAAGGGTTAAATTCCCCGCTGCTTGCGGCGGGGAGCTTCATTGTCATTTACATAAGGTAATAAGGTTGATTCATTACTGTTTATTATAGTTACTATGGTTTCTCAAAAGAATAAGGCTTTCTTCCTTCTATTGAATTAAAATATACCGACTAATCAAAAACTTTATTTTGTCTTTTTTTGCCTTAGTAACATTCTTAACCACAAGTTAATTAACCTTATTACCTTATTTGACAAAACGGCATTATGATATACATCCTTCGGCAGAATTGTGAGCTAAAAGTATGTACAGAAGTTTAGTGACAAAACACTAGTAACTGCCTATTGGATAAAGTTTAGTATGTTTCGCTTTTCTAAGGGAACAGCGTATTTGAAAAGTATGAAAAGACTTGAATATGAATCTGTTAGCTGCGATAGTAACGGAATTAATCCATCGCAAGTTAATGCCTAATGCAAATTTGGAATAACATCGGATCTGTTGTTTCCTTCAGTTAAAATGCCGTAAAAACTTCATTATCTTTGAACCAATAAAATTTACAAGCATGCAATTAGAAGCAATATTAGAATCATTCATTTACAAGAACGAAGCTAACGGGTACTGCGTTGCTGCTTTATCAAACGGATTAAAAGCAGTTGGGATACTTTCAGCAGTTAAACTTGGAGAGAAATTAAAACTAACCGGTGAATTTGTTACTCATCCAAAATTTGGTGAACAGTTTAAAGTTGAATCATACACAGTAGTTCTGCCAACCACAACAGATGGTATAATTAAATATTTAGGTTCAGGATTGATAAAAGGAATTGGACCAGCAACAGCCGCAAAAATTGTAGATATATTCCAGAGTGAAACTTTAGATATTCTTGATAATGATCCGGAAAGACTACTGCAAGTAGATGGCATCGGTAAGAAAAAACTCGAAGTAATCAAGAAATCGTGGGAAGAGCAGAAAGCAGTTCAAGATATTATGATTTACTTACAGTCGTTTGATATCTCTCCTGCTTACTCAATGAAAATTTTTCGTGCCTATGGAAGGAATGCCATCCAAATTATAAAAGAAAATCCTTATCTCTTAACTAATGTTTGGGGAATTGGCTTTAAGACCGCAGATAAGATTGGCAAAAGCGTTGGTTTTGAAGATGATAACCCGAATAGATTAAAATCCGGGGTTGTATATGTTCTTAATAACGCCGCAAACGATGGAAATGTATATCTGCCATTAACAGAACTTGTGCAAAAATGCAATGAACTTCTTGAAGTTGATTTATCGGATTCACTTTTGTTCTTCAGAGAACTCGATCAAGATGGAACGCTAAAAGTATCCGGCGAGAATATTTATCTTCGGTATTACTACCAAGCA
Organism: uncultured Melioribacter sp.; assembly: GCA_964575995.1. Lineage (GTDB taxonomy): Bacteria > Bacteroidota > Ignavibacteria > Ignavibacteriales > Melioribacteraceae > Stygiobacter. The sequence continues at coordinate 18,684 of CAZNTN010000018.1, forward strand.
GAGAGAAGTATTGAATGCAAGATAAAAGATTTACTTAGAACAAGCTGCAAACTTTCGCAAGCGCAGTTAAATACTATTGTATTGAAAACAGGTTACTATTCGGCAGAACAGTTAGAGGCAATCCGCAATTCTCTTTTGCACAAGATATTAATTCTAACCGGTGGACCGGGCACAGGAAAAACAACTGTTCTTAAAGGTATTATTGATTCCTATAAACAGCTAGGTAAAAAGATTCTGATAGCGGCGCCAACCGGAAGAGCTGCAAAGAGAATGAGTGAAGTAATTGGTATGGATGCAAAGACAATTCACAGACTGCTTGAGTATAACCCAGAAGAGAATTTGTTTCTCGTTAATGCAGATCAGCCGCTTAATGCAGATTTGGTTGTAATAGATGAAGTATCTATGATAGATACTATGCTGATGTACCATTTATTAGATGCGATAGAGAGCGAAACCACTTTAGTTTTAGTTGGCGATATCGACCAGCTTCCATCGGTTGGCTGTGGAAATGTTTTGAATGATTTAATCCGATCTGGTTTAATTCCAACAGCTATGCTTACTAAGATATTTAGACAAGCAGAGCAAAGCCAAATTGTTGTTAATGCTCATAGAATCAATAAAGGTGATTTTCCAATTGTTACTGGAAATGAAAAATCGGACTTTTTCTTTATACAGGAGGCTGATTCATCTAAAATACCTTCTATAATTGTTGAGTTATGCTCTAAGCGGCTGCCGGCAAAGTATAATTACGATCCGCTGAAAGACATACAAGTTTTATGTCCAATGTATAAAGGTGAAACCGGCGTAGATAACCTTAATTCACTTCAGCAGAGTATTTTGAATAACAGCAGTACATTTCTCTCAAAAGGGGATAAACTTTTTAAGTTTGGCGATAAAGTTATTCAGCTTAGAAATAATTATGATAAAGATATTTATAACGGCGATATTGGCGTAATTACAAATATTAATAAGACAGACCAGAATATTGAAGTAGAGTTTGGCACCAGGTTAGCAAAGTTCGAGTATTCGGAGTTGGATGATGTTGCCCTTGCCTATGCAATAACGGTTCATAAATCACAAGGTTCTGAATATCCTTGCGTGGTAATGCCAATTACAACATCTCATTATGTTATGCTGCAGCGCAACTTGCTTTACACTGCAGTTACACGCGCATCGCAGATGATGATTTTAATTGGTTCACGGCAGGCTTTAATGATGGCAATTAACAATAAGAAATCCAAGAGGCGTTATACTTCCTTGTTCTATGTAAAGTAATTCCAAAATAAATCATTCCAAATCTTCTGCTGCAAGATTTTTGAAAGTATGCAATAAAAATGAGAGAATATACGATTTGGTACTGGTCTGCATGAGCACGAAAGCTGCAATTAAAATCTGCGCTAAACTTGATAAACCCAAATTTTCAATCTGCCGGAAGGTTTAGCAAATTTGGGTTTATCAATTATACATTAGTGATGTCTTTTATCTGGCAGTTAATTCGAGCGTAAAAGTAATTTCTTTTCCATCTCTTAATACAATAATATCAACTTTATCACCGGCTTTATAATCTTGTACGGCGTACATAAAATCGTAAATGTTGCCAACAATTTTGGGACCAAACTTAATTATGATATCTCCTGCTATAAGACCTGCTTTAGCGGCAGGGCTTCCTTCAGTTGTACCGGAGAGTTTATAACCATTACCCGAATAACCAAATTCCGGCACACTACCAACAGTAACTCTAGCGCGCCCGGTTGGTCTTTGCGCAGCTTCTTGAACTTTAATGTAATCCAGCCTTTTTTCTGCTTTCTGAACTTCGTTAACAACATCGAAAGCAAACTTTAATATTTTCTCTTGTCCGGAAAAGTTTATTTTTTCAATATCGTCAGAAGGTTTATGATAATCCGAATGAGTACCGCTGAAGAAGAATAGAACAGGAATGCTTTTGTTAGAAAAAGCTTGGTGATCGCTTCCGCCAGAGCCGCCTTCGCTCATTGCCAGCTTAAACCCATAATTATTCTTTTCGTTAAGAATTTCCTTCCATCTTGATGAAGTTCCGGTTCCAATTATTGTTAAATTATTTTCTTCGTTTAAGCGTCCAACCATGTCCATATTAATCATAGCGGTAATATTTGAAATATCAACAGAAGGATTGTTTGTATAATAAGTAGAGCCAAGAATGCCTAACTCTTCGCCGGAAAATGCTAAGAAAATTATGCTGCGTCTTAATTCGTTTTTCATAGAAGCAAATTTTTCTGCAATTTCCAATACACCGGTAGTTCCAGAAGCATTATCATCTGCGCCATTATGTATTTGTTTATCAGCACCTTTGTGCATAGAAGCCTCTTTAAGATGATCAATACCAAGATGATCGTAATGACCGCCTATAACAATGTATTCATTCTTAAGTACCGGGTCATTGCCTTCAATTAAGCCACCTACATTTCGTGCAATTTTTTGTATTTCTACAGCCTCAGCAGCAAGATCTACATTAACATTTTTAATTAAGAAAGAATTTGGTTTTTTTGAAATATCAATTTGTTTTTGAACATCTGCAAAAGATATTCCTTGATTTTTCAGAATCTCATCTATAAAAGCGCGTGAAACCTGCATAACAGGAAAACCTTTCATACCTGCTGCGCCGTCGTATCGAGGTTCTGGAAGAATATCATCATTCTTAGGCAGCCAGCCGTTAACAACTACAAAGCCGGCAGCGCCTTTTTCTCTTGCATTATTGGCTTTGTTACGAAGCGTCATAAAACGCTCAAACTCGCTCCGAGAGCTGTCATGTTCCGGATGGCTCCTCATAACTAAAACAATTTTATCTTTTACATCAATACCATTGTAGTCATCATAGCTAAGTTTGGAAGAGGAAATACCGTAACCAGCAAACACAAGCTCTCCGCTAACTTTAGCTTTTCCAGAAAACCCGATCGTTGTAAAATCTTTTTTTATTGTAAGATTTATATCCTTTCCATCTACACTAAAGTTTAGAGTGTTGCTTTTTGTCAGTTCCACTTTTTCTATAAATGGAAATTCTTGAAACCACTTTCCGTTGAAAGCCGGCTTTAGTCCGTAAGATTCAAATTGAGTATGAATATAATCTCCGGCTAATCGTTCTCCGGGCGAGCCTGTAAAACGCCCTTTCATTGCATCCGATGCAAGAAAATTTATATGTGCTTTTATTTCTTCGGCGGTAATATCTGGATTGCTGCTCTTATCTTGTGCCCAAATAAACGAAACTGCAATAAGTAAAAGAATCGAAATTCTTTTCATTGTATCCTCAAGTAATGTTATTGATATTTGTGTGGCAAATTAATCGATTCATTTAAACCAACCAAGTATATTTCGAGTTGGCGGAGGTTCTTATCTCTTTAACAGCATGCGTCTTTTCTTAGTTCATAATAAAAAGTTTACTTCTAATCGAACTAATTTACTTCTGTTTTATGTTAGATTGTAAACAGTTATTTTAGCCTGAGCAAGTATAACAAGTGAACTTTTCAATATAACAAGGGAGTTATTATGTCAAAGACATTCGAAGTTGTTGAACGCGTTGGAATATCAACAGAAAGCATTGCCGAAGCAGTTCGTGAAGTAGTTTTAGAAGCTAATTCAGAAAAGAAAATCGGCTGGTTTGAAGTTGTTGAACAGCGCGGAAGAGTTACTTCTGAAGGGAAAGTTGAGTTTCAGGTTAAAGTAAAAATTGGAAGAAAACTAAAAGACTAAAGGAGTAAAAAATGGCAATTATAGTTGGAGATGCAGCACCAAATTTTTCGTTAAAAGATACTTCGAACCAAACACATAATCTTTCCGATTACAAAGGCAGGAACGTTGTGTTATTATTCTTCCCTGCAGTTGGAACCGGAGTTTGCGAAAAAGAATTATGCTCTACGAGAGACAGCATGAAAGATTACGAAGGACTTAACGCTCAAGTTCTAAGTATAAGTGTTGATGGACCTTTTGCTCAAAAACTTTGGGTTGATAAACATCAATTTAATTTTCCTTTGTTGAGCGATTTCAATAAAGAAGTTTCGCCTGCCTACGGTGCTTTCTATGATGTGTGGCTTGCCGGTAAATGGGACCTTAAAGGTGTTGCTAAAAGAGCTGCTTTTGTTATTGATAAACAAGGAATTGTTCAGTATGCAGAAATTCTTGAAAATGCAGGCGAAGAACCTAACTATACCGCTGTTCTGGATTGCTTGAAAAATCTAAACTAAACTCTTTGGTTGTAAAAGAAAAGGAGACTATTAATGTCTCCTTTTTTATTTTAAACGGAACTAAAATTTCAGTCTAATGTGTTTGAGTATAAAAAGAGAAACTATGCTCCAAGCAGGTAAGAAAGCGCCCGCATTTAGTCTTTTTGATTCAAAAGGAAATAAGGTTTCCTTAAAAGATTTTAGAAAAAAAAAAGTAATACTATATTTTTACCCCAAGGATATGACTTCCGGCTGCACTCAGCAAGCGTGCAATTTCCGCGATGCCTATCCAGATTTTAGCAAGTTGAGAACGGTTGTAATTGGTGTAAGCGCAGATTCTGCAAATATCCACAAAAAGTTTGCCGAGAAGTATAGCCTGCCATTTGTTTTGCTTAGCGATGAAAGCAAAGAAGTTTTGCAAAAGTATAAAGTCTGGAAAGAGAAATGCATGTACGGAAAGAAATATATGGGAATTGAAAGAACTACTTTCATAATTAATGAAGAAGGTAAGATTCATCAAATTTTTTCAAAAGTGAAAGTAAACGGGCACGTAGAAGAAATACTTAAAGTGCTGCAAGGAAAATGAAATGGTTTATGTAACGCGCAGAGAAATTTTTTCTGCTTCGCACCGTTTGTTTAATCCAAACTTAACGGAAGAAGAAAACAATTACTTGTTTGGCAAATGCAGTAACTCGAACGGGCACGGGCATAATTATATACTCGAAGTAACCATTTGCGGCGAAGTTGATTCAAAAACCGGCTATTTGATCGATCTGAAACTTCTTAAACAGATTATTATTGATAATGTGATTAGAAAAGTTGATCACAAAAATCTTAATCTCGATGTTGATTTTTTAGCAGGCAAAATTCCAACTGCAGAAAACATTGCCATCTCAACCTGGGAAGTTTTGGAAAACAAAATACCGAGTGGAAAACTTTTTTCGGTTAAACTGAAAGAGACTGAAAATAATTTTGTAGAATACAAAGGGAAGATAAGTTGATGGATTACTCAAAGGTTGAAGAAAGTATAAAAACTATATTAGAAGAGATTGGTGAAAACTCGAAAAGGGAAGGACTTATAAAAACACCTTCGCGTGTAGCTAAATCTTTTGAATTTCTTACTGACGGATATTCTAAAAATATAGATGAGATTTTGAACGATGCTATTTTCAGAGAGAAATATGATGAAATGGTTATAGTAAAGGATATTGATTTTTACAGTATGTGCGAGCATCACATGCTCCCTTTCTACGGTAAAATTCACATCGCTTACATTCCTAAAGGCAAAATTATTGGCTTGAGTAAAATTCCTCGTATAGTTGATGCATTTGCAAGAAGACTTCAAGTACAAGAGAGAATGACACAAGAAATAGCCGATACGGTAGAAAAATATCTTCAGCCGCGCGGAGTTGCTGTTGTTGCAGAAGGCTACCACATGTGTATGATGATGCGCGGAGTTCAAAAGCAGAATTCGATTACTACAACAAGTGCTATGCACGGAATCTTTAAATCGGATGCTAGAACAAGAAGCGAGTTCTTAGATTTAATTGCAAAGAGAATCTAATGAAAGAAAAGAAAAAAATAGTTTGGGTTACTGGCGCCAGCTCTGGTTTAGGAAAGGCAATTGTACAGGTGTTTGCTGCTAACGGCATTTACATTGCCGGCACAGCAAGACGTATAGATTTATTGAACGATATTAAAGAAAAATTAGGCGGGCTTTTTATTCCTATAAAACTTGATGTATCTGATAAGTTGTGTGTAGAAGAAGTTTATAAAAAAATTTCTGCTGAATATGAAGTAGAAACACTTATAAACAATGCCGGAATTACTTCATTCAAAAATGCAATAGATGATAATATTGAAACAATGGAACATATAATTCAAACAAATCTGCTCGGCTCAATTTATACAATTAAATATGTTTTGCCTGAAATGATAGAACGTAAAGAAGGAACTATAATCAACATTCTTTCTGTAGTTACACAAAAAGTATTTACAGGCAGCAGCTCTTACTCGGCTTCAAAAACCGGCTTGCTGGCTTTTGCAAAAGTAATAAGAGAAGAACTACGCGATAAAAATATTAGAGTTATAAATATTTCTCCCGGACCAACTGCAACAGAAATTTGGCACGAAAAAGTTTTGGCAAAATATTCTGAAAAAATGATGAGTACAGAAGCAATTGCTAAGTTAATTTTTAGAATCTACGAAGAGAAAACAAACCTTGTTGCCGAAGAGATTGTGTTAAGCCCAATTACTGGTGAATTATAGAATAAAGACGTACACAAAATGTAAATATCCTTTACCCCCGTTTTTATGAACGTTTTGCTTTGTTAATGACGATTCAGTTTTAAAAAAAGCCGCTTAATTTAGCGGCTCTCTATTTACAATATTAATCCAAAAAATATTAAGCTTGTCTGCTGCAGGCATACGGAAAATTTGGGTTAAATTACTTTGCGTAAATCTTAGCTAATTCTCTTGGTGTTCTATTTTTCCAATTTCCTTTATGATATCCATAACCTGCAACCAATGGCATAGCGAGAGTGGCTTCGCTGTAAACCATCTGCTCAAATGTTGTTTCCACTTTTCCCCAAGAACTCGCTTCTTTAAGTGTTGAAGAAGAAAGAGCGCCGTCGCGAACATCTGCAACTGTAATTTGAACAGCGTATTTGTGCATAGGAGCATCTTCTTGCAAGAGGTCTGCTGCAACAACAATATCTTGAGTAAAGTTTTTCGGAACGCCGCCGCCTATCATAAAAATTCCGGTTTCTTTGTTCTTTAGTTTCACCTGTGTTAACTCAAGAAAGTCTTTTCCGCTATCTATAGAAACATGTTTATCCGGATTTTTAACTTGGTGCATTACAATACCAAAACCTGCAGAGCAATCAGAAAATGCCGGAACAAATATTGGTACATTTTTCCTGTATGCTGTGTAAACAACACTGTCATCAACTTTAGGACCGCCGTTATCATCTAAGTATTTGCCAAAATGCCAGAGCAATTCGCGCGAAGAATATGGATGCGGTTCGAGTGAATCGAAAATTTTTGCAGTAGTGTCATCGCAAATGCGCAATTCATCTTCATCAATAAAAGTATCGTAGATGCGGTCTATGTGTAATTCACGCATTTCATTATCATCAACAAACGGAGAGCCGATGTAATGCTTAAAACCGAGCGCTTCAAAAAAATCTTGATCAACCATAATTGCGCCTGTAGAAACAATTGCATCAACCATGTTGTTGTTTATCAAATCATAAACTACTCTCTTCAAACCCGCGCTGAATAAACTTCCGGCTAAAGTTAAAATAATTGCACACTCTTTATCCTGAAGCATCATATCGTAAATCTTGGCAGCGCGGTTTAAATCGCGTGCACTAAATGCCATTGCTTCCATAGAATCTACAAGTTGAATAACATTGTGCTCTTTAATGTCTATATGCTTAATTACATCTTTAAGATAATCTTGCTTTGCTGCCATCTATTTCTCCTTTTTTTGTGCGCTAAGATAAAAATTATTTGTCTAAAATTTTCCTGCCTATTAAATGAGTAACGGAAGAATTTCCCATTGTAAACGGCTGCTGCTCAAAGAAGTTAAACCCAAGTCTTTTATACCAGTTTACAGCCTGCTCGTTTTGAACCATAACACCGATGTAAATTTCTTTATAACTTTTTTCCGCAGCAATAGCAGAAGCTAATTCAAAAAATCTTTTCCCGATTTTCAATTTTTGATATTCTGGCAAAACGTAAAGCGATGAAAGATAAATGCGATTTTCTTCTTTCGATTCATAAATCTTTAACCAGCCGCATACTTTATTATTGAGTTCAGATACAAAGCAAGTAAAAGCATGGTTTTTACTTGCTTGTTTCAGCAAGTCTAAAGAGTAAGTTTTATCAAGATAATAATCTAAATCGCTTTGCGGAATAAAAGATGAATAAGCGTATTTCCAAGAAAGCATCAATATTTCGCGCACAGCTTCGGCATCGCCATCATTCCATAATCTAATTGTAATTTCTGTTTCCATTTTTAGAATAAGCACTTTGCAAGTTTTAAAATGCCCTGATTCCAAGGAACGCGGTGGCTTGTTCCACTGTGGTTCTTAAAAGAATCTAAATGTTCCAGATACCACTTATAATTTCTGATTAAAGCGTCTTTGTTGGAATGCTTTGGAGAAAATCCCAGAACTTTTTCCGCCTTTTCAATTGAAACGAAAGAATCTTTCGAGGCAGTTTCGTAAATCCATTTATAAAGAGGAGAGAGCTTCAACGCTTCGAGCAGTTTTAGTGAGGCAATAATTGGTCTTTCCGGAAGTGGAACAATCTTCTTTCCAAACCCTGCATAATCCAAAACAGCTTGATAATCTTCCTTCATTGTTGAGAAATATTTTGCTCCGATATTAAATGTGTCATTCACTTTTTCATTTTCTAATACTATGCACTTACAAATAGATTCACAAAGGTCTTCAACATCTAACAGTTGGTAACGGTTGTTTCCGGAACCAATCATAGGAAAACCTTTTCCATCTTTCGCCCAATCATAAAATAGTGCAAAAACACCAAGCCGCTCTGGTCCTATAAAAGATTTTGGGCGTAGAATTGGAACGCACATTCCTTTCCGGCGGAACTCAAGAGAAACATTCTCGGCTTCAATTTTTGCCTTTCCGTAAGCACCAACCCCATCAAGTTTGTCAGTTTCGTAGATAGGATGATGATCCGGAATTCCATAAACAGCAGTGGAAGAAATATGAATAAAGCGTTGGATTTTGTACTTATAAGCAGCCTCGAGAAGATTTTTTGTTCCTATTACATCTGTAGTGTAAATATCTTCTGTGGGATAAAGAGGCAGCGCCGCAGCGGTATGAACTACAATTTCGGCTTTAGAAACAGCTGTTTCCACAATACTTGTATCACGAATATCTCCATTTATTATTTCGATATTTTCCTTTTCTGGGTAATCAAAATCTGATATGTCTAAGGAGGAAATTTCATGATTTCCGTTAAGAAGATATCTAATTAAGTTAATACCAAGGAAACCAGAGCCGCCGGTAATTAATATTTTCATTTATTGCCGTATAATTAAAACAAAAATAAGCAAAAGCAATTCAGTTCATAAATGACAAGATAGTATTCATCTGTATTTTTTATTGTGTAACTAACCAAAATTTTTTATCTACTGCGGCAGGCAAGATAGAATATTTTGTCTTTCTCTGGCAGGAAGTATTAACTCATTTAATCTAAACGTACACAAATTGTTGTAGTTTGTACTTCTCTTATAACGCGATTTATTGCAGAAAATGAAACAAATTTAAAGATTTCAGTTTTCCATCAACATTGAAAGCCAAAGATTTAGATAGAATGATTAGAGCAGCGAAAAAAAAATAAAAGAGAAAGTATTGTTCAGCTCTATAAGATTATCCAGCATCAAAGCTGTGTTGTAAAATAAAATAGTCTCATTTCTTGACATTCTAACTTCGTGCCAATATATTTACACCCCTTGAAAAATAGTTATTTTGTGTTTGGAGGAAGTTTTGAAGCAAGAAAAAATTACAAGATTCATCAAACCTGAAGATGCCAATCAAAAATGGTATGTGGTTGATGCAAAAGATCAGGTATTAGGACGCTTAGCTGCGCAGGTAGCACGTGTAATACGCGGCAAAAACAAGCCTGTTTTTACACCTAATATGGATACGGGCGATTTTGTCGTTGTTATAAACGCCGAAAAAATACGTATGACCGGAAAAAGAGAAACTCAGAAAGAATATTTCTCTCACTCAATGTATCCAGGCGGTGCAAAATTCCGCTCTTATTCCGATGTTATGGCGAAGAACCCGCAATGGATAGTTGAAAATGCCGTAAAAGGTATGCTGCCAAAAACTAAACTCGGTAAGAGAATTGGTAAAAAATTAAAAGTTTATGCAGGTGAAACCCATCCGCACAGCGCACAGATGCCAGAAGTATTAAGTTTTTAATGGAGCTTTTTAATGATAGATAAAATTTTTGTTGGTAGAAGAAAAGATGCTGTAGCCCGAGTCTATTTGAGAACAGGCTCCGGAAAAGTTACAATTAACGATAGAGCATTCGAAAACTACTTTCCGATGAAAGAGCAAAGAGATAATGTTCTTATGCCTTTTACTGTTACAGAAACAAATGGAAAGTATGATGTTTTTGCTAACACTAACGGCGGTGGAATTAACGGTCAATCCGATGCCATCCGTTTAGGTATCGCAAGAGCATTAGAAGTATTGAATGCTGATTTTCGTCCCGCACTAAAATCTGAAGGGCTTCTTAAGCGAGACCCGAGAATGGTTGAGCGCAAAAAATATGGACAGAAGAAAGCACGTAAACGCTTCCAGTTCTCTAAGAGATAATCAACTTATTATAAAATCATTCATACTCTCGGATTTGCCTCCTGTGTCCTGCTAAAAAATGGATGAAAGGCAAAGTTGATGAGAGTAGAAGTAAAACAGGAGTATTTATGCCAAGAGTACAGCTCACAGAACTCATCGAATCCGGTGCACATTTCGGGCACTTAACACGCAGATGGAACCCCAAAATGAAACCATTCATCTTTATGGAGAAGAATGGAATTCATATAATAGATTTAAAGAAATCTTCTGAAGCAATTGATGCTGCCGCTGAAGCAATGACTGAAATTGTTTCTCAAGGAAAAAGAATTCTTTTTGTTGGAACAAAAAAGCAGGCAAAAGGAGTAATTGCTCAAGAAGCTAAAAGAAGCGATAGCAACTGGGTAAGCGAACGTTGGTTAGGCGGTATGCTGACTAATTTTTCAACAATTCGCAAGAGCATTAAACGTTTACAAGCCATAGATAAAATGGAAAGTGATGGTACTTTCGAAAAGATTACAAAGAAAGAACGTTTATTAAAATCTCGCGAAAGAGATAAGCTGAGAAAACTTTTGGATGGTGTAGAAACAATGGGCAAACTACCCGGTGCATTGTTTGTAGTTGATGTTAAGAAAGAAGCTATTGCAGTTAACGAAGCAAAGAGATTGAACATTCCTGTATTTGCAATAGTTGATACAAACTGCGATCCAGACCCAATTGATTACGTAATACCAGCTAATGATGATGCTGCGCGCGCCGTTGAAATTATAGGCAGAGTTATTGCAGATGCAGTAATTGAAGGCGCTGCAAAGGCTAAAGAATTAAAAGCCCACGAAACTGCTGAAGGTGAAAAGACAAATAAGATTGAAGAAGAAGTTGAAAAGAAAGATGGCAAAGGAAAAGTAAGGCGTGTTAAGTTTGAAGGACGCGATGACAGAAGAGGCGGAGGAGATAGAAAACCAAGAACCGATAGAAAGCCTTTCCATAAGAACGAATCTAAACCATCTGCCCAACCTGAAGCAAAGCCGGAAGTTAAAACATCTGAAGATAAATCAGAGAATTTATAAAATAGTAATTACAAGGAATTAGTTTTATGGCTGTAAGTGCACAACAAGTAAAAGAGTTAAGAGATAAAACAGGCGCGGGAATGATTGACTGCAAAAAGGCGCTCGAAGATTCTAATGGCGATTTAGAAGCTGCTATAGATATTTTAAGAAAGAAAGGCGCGGCAGTTGCTGCAAAGCGTGCCGAAAGAGCTGCTAACGAAGGTGTTATTTTAACTAAGATTTTTGACGATGGGAAAAGTGCTGCAATGGTTGAAGTTAATTGCGAAACTGATTTCGTAGCTAAGAATGAAGATTTTGCATGCTTCGCAAATTTAGCTTTGGAAGCAGTTGTTACTAACCAGCCTGAAAATGTTGACGCCTTAATGGCTCTTTCTGTTAATGGCAGGAATTTAGCTGATGAATTGAACTCATTAATTGGAAAGATTGGTGAAAAAATTCAAGTTTCCCGCTTCTCAATTGAAAAAGCAGTAAATGGTGTTCTTGTAGATTATATTCATCACGGAAGTAAGCTTGGTGTATTAATATCTGCAGAAAACATTCCGACTGATAAATCTGCAGAGTTTACGCCGTTGTTAAAAGATTTTGCAATGCAAGTTGCTGCAATGAGGCCAATTTCCGTTTACCGTGAAGAACTTGACAAAACTTTGATTGAAAAGGAATTGGAAATCTATAAAGAATTAGCACGCAAAGAAGGGAAGCCTGAGCAAATATTAGAAAAGATTGCAGAGGGAAAGCTTAATAAATATTATGAAGAAAACTGCCTTTTTGAGCAGGCTTTTGTTAAAGACAACTCGAAGAAAGTTTCTATGCTTATTGAAGAGTTTAACAAGAAAAACGGCACACAGGCTAAGTTAATTCAGTTCAAGCGTTTTCATCTTAGCGATGAAAAAAAGTAAAATGCGGAAAGGTCTTATTTCACAATAAGACCTTTTTTTTATATTGGAAACACTATGAATAATAACCTTAAGTATAAAAGAATTTTATTAAAGCTTTCGGGCGAATCTTTAGCCGGCGAAGGCGAGTTTGGTATTGATCCGCAGATACTAACTTTTTTTGCCAAAGAGATCAAAAAAATTTATGAACTTGGCGTGCAAGTAGGAATTGTAATAGGCGGAGGAAATATATACCGCGGATTAAAAGCCGAAGATCAGGGAATTGACCGAGTAACAGGTGATCAGATGGGTATGCTTGCAACTATGATTAACTCATTGGCTCTTCAAAACACATTAGAAAATAATGGAATGTTTACCCGATTGATGACGGCAATTAATATGAGTGCAATTGCTGAGCCTTACATCCGCCGAAGAGCCATACGCCATCTTGAGAAAAAGAGGATAGTAATTTTTGGAGCCGGTACTGGGCATCCCTACTTTAGTACAGATACAGCAGCTTCTTTACGCGCTGTTGAAATTGAAGCTGATGCGATTATTAAAGGAACAAGAGTTGATGGTGTTTATGATGCTGACCCTGAAAAAAACCCTGAAGCAAATATGTATAATCAGATTTCTTATTTAGATGTTCTTCAGAAAAACTTACGCGTAATGGATATGACTGCCATTTCGCTTTGCAAAGAAAATAACTTGCCAATAATTGTATTCAATATGGATAAACCGGATAACCTATTGAAGCTCTGCACAGGCGAAAATATTGGAACTTCTGTTGGAAATTTTGCAATTAGTAAGAATTAACTACGAGGAAAAAATGAATAACGACATTATTAAAGACGCAAAACTAAGAATGGACAAAACCTTAGAAGCATTTAGAAGTGAAATTGCTAAGATTCGAACAGGCAAGGCAACCACAGCTTTGCTTGATGGTATTAAAGTGGATTACTACGGAACAATGAGCCCGCTTAATCAAGTAGGAAACGTTAGTGTTATTGATGTTCACACTATTGGAATTACTCCTTGGGATAAATCTATGGTACAGGCTATTGATAAAGCAATTCTTTCTTCAGGGTTAGGTCTAAATCCAATTAGCGATGGCACAAACCTAAAAATTCCAATTCCGCCGCTTAACGAAGAAAGAAGAAGAGACTTAGTTAAATTAGTTAAGAAATTTGGAGAAGAATACAAAATCGCTTTGCGAAATGTCAGGCGCGATGCAAATGAACATCTGAAAAAACAGGAAAAAGATAAAAAACTTACTGAAGATGAATTAAAAGATGCCGAAAAAGATACCCAGAAACTTACCGATGAACATATTGCCAAAGTTGATGAAATAATTAAACACAAAGAAAAAGAAATTTTGGAAGTGTAAATTCAGACTTAAGGTTTAGAAATTAGTTTTTAGACTTAAAATCCCGCTGATAAAGCGGGATTTTTTTTACAAAAAAATCACAAAATTTTATCTGCTAATATTCCAATTTGAGTTTTATAAAAAAGACTGCTTGACTTAATTCACTATTCTGGTTACTTTGACATTATAATATAGTTTATGCTACCCTAAATTAATGATGTAAAGTTTGAAAGAGCCGGCACGTACTTAATTTTTCCAAAATTCTTACCACGGTATTGCTCTTATTCACGATTGGCTAATAATGTAATATTTTGATTTAAAGAGTGTTGAAAGGACTAATGGAGAACCTCAAGTTAAACAGTAACAAATTGGGGGCAATAATTGTTGATGATGAGCTTCACGGAAGAGAAAATCTTAAGACGATAATTGAAAAATATTGCCATGAAATAAAAGTTCTCGCTTGTGCGGATTCGGTTGTAATGGCACAAGAAATAGTATCTGTTCATAAACCGGATGTTGTATTTTTAGATATTAATATGCCTGTTCTGGATGGGTTTGATTTTCTGAACGGATACCAAGAGCGAAGCTTCCAGACAGTTTTTGTAACTGCGCATAGTGAGTTTGGAATAAATGCTGTAAAAGCCGGGGCAGCAGATTATTTACTTAAGCCAATCAATATTAAAGAACTCAAACAGACGGTTAATAAACTTTTATTCTTTAAGAACCAGAATCATAAGATTTCGACTGTAGATGAATCTGAAAAAATAATTATTCCTGCCACACATGGTTTTAATGTGATGCTTGTTGACGAAATTATTAGATTGGAAGCTGAGGGCTGTTATACAAAAGTGATTATTAAGCAGGGGAAAAGCTCCATAGTTTCCCGCACATTAAAAGAGTTTGAGAATACACTTTCAGAAAAGTCATTTTTTAGAACGCATAAATCTCACATAATCAACTTGAAGCATATCAAAGATTACTCAAAATTAAGCGGTGGTTATGCAACAATGAGTGATGGATGCAAAGTAGAAATCTCCCGCAGAAAAGCGCCTGAGTTTTTAAAGAAAATAAAATCTTTGCTTAGTACTGTTTGATGGCAAAAGCGATTCTTAAAAGAGTTACGCAAGAAGATGTGATGAAAAATAATCTCAGTGATTCTCCGTGTCTTCTCAGTGGAACTCTGTTTAACACATTCAAAAGAATATTTACATTAGTTATACTACCCACTCTCACATTAATTAATTCTCTTTACTCACAGACTCCTTCGTATTATCACTACAAAGCAGCAGACGGACTTGCATCGGCAACAGTGTTTGAAGTAATACAAGACAAAGAAGGATTTATCTGGCTCGCTACACAAAATGGAGTAAGCCGGTTTGACGGAAAACGTTTTACTACTTACACAGTTGAAGACGGACTCAATTCAAACATGATAACCTCGTTGACGCTTGGAACGAAGGGTGAAATTTTCTTCGGCAATTATGAAAGAGGTATTAACGTTCTAAAAAATGGAAAAATTGAGAACTTTTTCGGTTATTCAAATGAAAAACATATTTATATCACTTTTATTATAAATGTACCGACAAAAATGAATTACAACAAATTATTAGCCAATACAAGAGGTGGTTATATTAAGGTAGTTGAAGAGAATGATTACGGGAAACTTCTTAACAGTATAATTTATATGGAACAATCCACGTTAAATAAGATAGTTACATTAACAGATGGCAGAATAATTGCTTTAACTAAAAATGGAATATTTGAAATTAAGAATGAAGTTCCCTGCAAAATAAATATCGAAGAATATTCCAATATGGAAGCTTATTGTTTGGCAGATGCCGGCGATGGAAGTTTTTACATTGGTTCGAAAGGAAATATTTATCGAATAAGAAACAATGAGGTGATTAATACTTACAAAATAAATATCGGGGGAAATAATGAAGTATCAAACTTGCTAAAAGATAAAAAAGGAAATCTCTGGTTCTCTGTTATGAATAAAGGATTCTTTAAAATACCGCACAACTCAAAAGAGATTATTAATATCGGCAGTAAGATGAATCTTCAGACAACAAACGTAAACCATTTGTTTGAAGATAATGAAGGAAATATTTGGGCTGGAACTTACGGCAAAGGTGTTTATTGTCTTACGAATTTCTATTTATCAAGTTTTACTGAAGAAGACGGCTTAAGTAATAACAGTGTACATTCAATAGTTAAAGATAAATCCGGCAGAATTTTTATCGGCACATTTAACGAGGTGAACTTATTTGATAGAAATAAATTCGACCATATAAAAAAAGAACCGGGAAGCCCGTTAACTGAATACATTCATAATGTAAAGGTACTGAATGATGGCGTTTATATTGGCGGAGGTTTTCTGAACACTGATAGAGAGCTGGTTATTTATAAAGGAGTAAATTTTTATTTCTATAACCGTCCATCTTTTATTCGAACGAAAAATGGCTTAAACATATTCGGAACAAACGGAAATCATATAAGAATACATCGGAATTTTTCTGCTGATAAATTTGCTTTTCAAAACTTCAATATTTTTGGTGATAGTTCTATATCTAACCGGATAAATGATTTGTACGAAGATACACAAGGAAACATCTGGGCAGGTTCAACTCTTGGCTTATGCAAATTATCTAATTTTACCGAAACAGCGGGAAAAGCAAAATGGGATAAAACTCATTTCCCTTCCAATCCTGTTTTAAATTCAAGAATAAGATCGATCTATCAAGACAAAAAAAATAAAGTGTGGTTTGCAGGTGATTTAGGGATTGCAAATTATGATTTAAGTAATAATTCTGTTTCAGAATACAAAAACTTAAAAGGTTACGACCTTTCCTTCTCTACATCAATTACATCTGATAAAAAAGGAAGAATCTGGATTGGAACAATGCGTGGGCTTTATTTATTCGATGGAACTGAAACAATTTATTTAAATAGTAAATCGGGATTGCCAACAGATGAAGTGCTTTCACTTTTTTATGATGAAGAAAAAAATATTTTATACGTTGGAACAAGCAGCGGCATCTCTTTGCTGGATATAAATTTATTCGATGAGTTTCATCCGAATCCTCCCGTTATAAAATTAATTAGTATTCAAGCCGGCGATTCGGTTTACTCACATAACAAAGAACTTGTATTCGAACCTGAAGCCAATAACGTGCATATTGAATTTGCCGGATTGAATTTTTCTTCGCCAGGCGCCATGAAGTACAAATACAAATTAAACAGTGAATGGATAGAAACCGATTACAATTTTCTAAACTTCACTTCATTAAAGCATGGAGAATATAATATTGATATCTCCGCAAAAGCACAAAATACAAGCTGGGGTAAACCAATTACTGTTTCATTTACTATACTTCCACTATTTGTTGAAACCGTCTGGTTCCTTCTTATAATCTTAGGTTTGATTCTTTTAATTGCTTTGGCAGTTATTTTATGGAGGATTAGACTTCTTTCGAAAAAGAATAGAGATAAATTAGAATTAACAGAAAGAATAAATGAACTGAAGCATCAAGCGCTATCGGCTATGATGAATCCGCATTTTATTTTCAACTCGCTTAATTCAGTTCAATATTTAATCAATAGCCAGAAAAATGAAGAAGCCAACGATTATATAGCTATGATGGCTAAATTGATCAGAAAAAATCTTGATACTGCCGGAAGCGGTTTCATTCTTTTATCAGAAGAGATAATTAGATTAAAACTTTATCTCGATCTGGAAAAATTGAGGTTCCAAGAAAAATTTTCTTATGAGATTATTTTGGGTGACGATGTTGAATCTGATTCGCTTCTGATACCCAATATGATAATTCAGCCGTTTGTTGAAAATTCTTTATGGCATGGAATAATAAATTCTGGTGCTGCCGGGCATCTTACAATTTCCTTTTTGTTTGATGATGTTGAGATAGAATCTGCCGTTTGTAAATCGCTTATAATAAAAGTAACGGATAATGGTATTGGAATTAAAGAAGCATCGCGGAAGAAAAAAGAGGATCATATTTCAAGGGGGATTCAAATTATTGAAGAGCGGCTCAAACTTTTGAGCGCTAAAATGGAATTACCGAAACCAATTATACTTGAAGATCTGAGTGAGCGAAACAATTACTCGCACGGAACAGAAGTAATCATTTCACTTTCACCGCCGATGTATAAAAGCATTTTTAAGAATTAAGGGTACTTCTAAAAACTAGCTTTTTAAAATATTTAATACCGCCATAGGCGAAAAGGCGGGACAAAGGATATTGTGGCCTAGCCATCACTTTGTGAAGGTTTTTAGAACTACCCTTAATCTAAGTGCAGCAAAAAAACTTAGTTTATTACACATAGTTCCACAGAGCAGGCACGGAGTTACACGGAGAGTAAAACTCCTTTCTCCAAACCGTTAATTTCTAATTTACTACCGTTCGTTTAATAAGAGATACCTCATCCTTATTTGATGTTTCCATGATAAAGATTCAATGTTAAGTTGCAACAAAAATGGACACGTCATCGTGAATGCGCTCAAAAAAATTCTCTCTAAAATCTCAACAACTATACAAAAGCTTATCCCTGTAAAAGCAAATTCTGTTCCTCTTCTGATAATAAAGAAAGAAATAGATAACGAAAACACTAAAGAGTATAATTCAATAGAAGAAGCCATAGCCGATTTAGAAAACGACCCGAATGTTTCTGCCGAATTAGTTGAAAAGTTAAAGCTGTCATTTAAGAACTTAAAAAACAAAAGATCAATCAAGATTAGAAATGGAGAAATAATAAAATGAAAGAGATATATTTAATCGTAGTAATCTTTTTCTTCCTTGCAGTAACAAATTTCTTTGCGCAAAGTGCGCTGGCAACTTGGCCTCTTACAAGCAACCAAAACCCTAACACGCCAAATGGAAATATTCAAGCATCAACTCAAACTATTGGCGCCGGTACTGGAGCGTACCTTCTTCAGTTAGTACCTTTAATAAACAATCCATACGGAAGCTATGGACAGAGATTATGGATGGGAAACCAGGGTACTGCTTGGTTAGTTGGACCGCCTGATTATACAAGATATATTCAGTTTGATGTTAGTCCCACAACAGGAAATAATTTCACCGTTCAAAATGTATCTTTTCAGTATAGCGATTATTCCTCGCCAAACGGTAGTAACTTTAGCGTATTGAAAGCAGAAGTTTGGTATGCAATTGATAATAATTGGAGTAACCGCGTTCAGCTTACCTCATCTCCTTTAAATTATTCGAATGCCTCAATCCAGACTTTTTCAAAAAGTACAAATGTGGTGGTTCAAAACGGACAAACCTTTTCTGTTAGAATATATCCATACGCGCAAAGTACTCCTTTAGCCATGATTCCGGCTTTTGCCACACATAGAAATGTTCACATCGAAGGTGTAACATCTCCGGTTGTAACAACAGGCTCCATCTGCGGAATGAAGTTTAACGACTTGAATGGTAATGGAAGAAAAGATAGTGATGAATTGGGATTAGCTGGCTGGACAATTAATTTATCAATGGGAGCAGTAAATATGACAGCAACAACCGGTGCGGATGGAACTTACTGCTTTAATAAACTACCAGCCGGTACTTATACACTTTCTGAGACACATCAACCACAAACAGGCTGGACTCAGACATATCCTGTAAATCCATCAACTCATACAGTAGTACTTGCTGCCGGGCAGAATATCTTGAATGTGAATTTTGGCAATAAGCAATTACTTGGTTCAATCTGTGGAATGAAGTTTAACGACTTGAATGGTAATGGAATTAACGATAATGAACCCGGGCTTTCCGGTTGGATCATTGAATTGAAATACAATGGACCTAACGGAGTGGTTACATTGAAAGATACAACAGACTCAAGGGGAAATTATTGTTTCAATAATCTTCCATTTGGCACTTATACTTTAACCGAAGTAAATAAATCTGGATGGATTCAAACTGCGCCTGCTTCTCCGGGCAGTTATACGGTATTAATCAATCAAGAAGTGAATCTTATAGGTAAAGATTTCGGAAACAAAGAAGTTCTAAATCCTAATTGCACAGATTTTGAAAACAACTCTTTGGGCGGCTGGCAGGCAAACAATATTTTAACCTCATTCCATCAAAATGGAAACAACACATATATTCAAACAACCGATCAAGCGGGCGTATCCACATTTTTTACTACCAGCGCGCCTTTTATAGGTAATTGGACAAGTCTATTCGCAAATGGATGCGGCTCATTGTGTTTTGATATTAATTTTATTTATGGCGGCGATGTTTATAATGGCGTTACTCCTCCGCAAACATTAACTCCTTACATAGCACTTGAAGGAGCCGGATTTAAAGCTTCCTTTGTTGCTAATCAATCTGTTTCTGTTGGCGGCGGATGGCGAACTTACTGTGCGCCTTTAAGTTTTCTAAACTCTGATGGCACTCTGCCTTCTAACTCTGATGGTTATTGGATTATGACTACTGGTACTACAAGTGACTGGAATACACTTTTAACCAATGTTACAAAAGTTAGACTGCTTGCAGATCCCACAAGTTATCAAAATGAAAAAATTGGTTATGATAATATCTGTCTTAAAAACACGGGCGATTGTAATTCTCCATCTCGCCTTGGTTCAATATGCGGATTTAAGATTTTAGATAAAAATGGCGATGGTGTAAGAGATTCTAACGAAGATATCATTCCTAACTGGGGCATTACATTAACTGATGGAACTATAAGCCGAACTACAACTACAAATGCAAACGGTCAATACTGTTTCGAAAATCTTCCGGCTGGTACTTATACATTAACCGAAGAACAGCGCACAGGATATAGGCAAATATTTCCGCCAATTCCTGGAGTTCATACTATTACTCTTTTGCCTGGAGAGAATAAAACAAATATAAATTTCTCCAACGTAGAAGATATTTCTGCAAAGCTTGGTTCTATATGCGGAATAAAATACCATGATATAAATGGAAACGGCAAACAAGACCTTCCGGAAGATATCGGTTTGCCGGGATGGACTTTCCAGCTTACTGGAGCTTCAAACCAAACTGTGGTTACAGACTTAAATGGATATTTCTGCTTTACAAATTTGACAGCAGGTTCATATACAATTAAAGAAGTGATTAAAGATGGATGGCAGCCAACAGCGCCAAACACAACCGGAATTATAAACGTTACTCTTTCACAGGGGCAAAACCTTGATGGAATACTCTTTGGAAACAAAGAAATACTTGGTTCAATATGTGGTTTTAAATATAATGATCTAAATAACAATGGTACTTGGGATTTAGGCGAACCTAAACTTCCTAACTGGGAAATTACTCTTTCATCTTACCAAAACAATTATTCAGGACAGGGCGGAGTTGGAAACAGTTTGAATTTGATAACCACCGTAAAAACTGACCAAAATGGTAATTATTGTTTTAACAATGTAAGACAAGGAAATTACCTGGTTGGAGAAATTCAGCAAAATGGTTGGACTCAAACAGAGCCATCTACATTTGCCTACGGAATAACACTTGCAGCTGGACAAAAAACAGAAGGGCTAAATTTTGGAAATAAAGTAGATGTATCTGTACGGCTCGGTTCAATCTGCGGTATTAAGTTCAATGACAAAAATGGCAATGGTCAGCAAGATCCCGGTGAATTAGGAATTCCTGATTGGCAAATACAAATTGGCGGACCAGTTGATATGACAGTCTTAACAGATAAAGAAGGGAAATTCTGTTTCGATAATTTGCCTCCTGGTGAATACAAAGTTGGTGAAGAATATCGTTCGGGTTGGAGGCAGACTAAACCTTCAACAAACTTCTATATCATACAGCTTGCATCGGGGCAAAAAATTACGAATTTGCAGTTCGGAAATAAAGAAGATGATAAAGTACAGCTCGGCTCCATTTGCGGAACCAAGTTTAATGATAAAAACCGTGATGGAAGAAAATCTGACGGTGAACAAGGAATTCGTAACTGGACTATCTATCTTGAAGGACCAATGAATCTAACCGCGGTAACTGATGATAATGGTAATTTCTGTTTTTACGGATTGATTCCCGGTACTTACACAGTTAGAGAAAAAAACGAAACCGGATGGAGACAGACTAAACCTTCTTCTATAACCTATACTTTGGAAGTTGGAAACGGCACTAATTTTACTGGTATTGATTTTGGAAATGCAGAAGACCCAACAGTTACACTCGGCTCAATCTGTGGAATTAAATTCAATGATTTGAATGGCGATGGTAAAAAGCAGGATAATGAACCGGTAATTCCAAACTGGACAATCATTTTATCCGGCACAATGAACTTAACCACGCGTACAGACGCAAGAGGTAAATTCTGTTTTGATAACTTAACCTTTGGGCGTTACACTTTATATGAAGGGCATAAAGATAAATGGAAACAAACAGCTCCTTCAACCGGCAGTTTTACAATTGAGCTCTCTGAAGATAATAGCAAGCCCGATACATTTTATTTCGGAAATAAAGAAGATATTGCTATACGGAACGGTTCAATATGTGGAATGAAATATTTAGATAAAAATGGAGATGGCAAAAAAGATCTGACCGAACCCGGAATAGATGGCTGGCAAATTAATATTAGCGGTCCTGTTGATAGAAGTATTAAAACCAATAAAGAAGGCAAATATTGCTTTGAAAACCTGCCGCCTGGAACATACATTATCAAAGAAGAACCTCGAACCGATTGGGTACAGACTGATCCTGTTTCTCCAAATTCTTATACGGTTACACTCACATCCGGGCAGAATCTTACCGGCTATTACTTCGGTAATAAATATGAACCTAAACCAGGTTGTGTTAATCCACCGAGCGGAATGGTTGCTTGGTGGCATTTAGATTTTTCTGCAAGAGATGGCAGACAAGATATCGCAGGATTTAATAATGTGGGAACAATGATAAATAATCCTTTGCAAGTAGCTGGTAAAGTTTTGGGCGCTTTACAATTTGATGGAGTTGACGATTACGTTGAAGTTGCAGACCATTCCGAATTGAATTTTGGCACCGGCGATTTTTCATTTGATGCTTGGATTAAAACCGATGCTAAAACTAATGTAAAAGTTTTAGTAGATAAAAGAAAAGCATATAACAGAGGTTATTCATTTTTCCTTAATGATGGATACCTTAGCTTGCAGTTAGCGGATGGCTCCGGATTTTTCGGTTACACAAACTATGCTTCGCCGGTTTTTGTTGCTGATGGTAACTGGCACCATATCGCTGTAACAGTTTCAAGAAATAACAGGCAGGGAATACTATTTTATCTTGATGGTGTACCAACACAGTTTGGAGATCCTACAACGCATCCGGCTACTCTTACTAATACAGATAATTTAAGAATTGGAAGAAATTCTTCTGCTGGAAGTAACGATCCAATCGGTACATTCAAAGGAATACTTGACGAAATTGAATTGTTCAACCGAGTATTAACTCAAGCAGAAATCGTTTCTATATTTAACGCAGGCACTGCAGGTAAATGTAAGCCGAATAATCAAGGCGGTTCTGTTTCCGGAAACGTTTGGCACGACTTAAATAATAATGGTGTAAAAGATCCAGGTGAAGTTAGTTTAGCGCAATGGCCAGTCTTATTGAATGGAGCTTCAGTAGTACAAACTGAAACAGACAACAATGGTAATTTTCATTTTACTGATTTGAGACCGGGCACATATACCTTATCTGCTGTTGCACTAAATGGCTGGTCTGTAATTAAGCCATCAAAAGGATCAATCACATTTGACTTAGCTCAAGATCTTACCATTGATAAATTAGATTTTGGGTTGATTAATGATCCTTGCCTATCAGGCAATAAAAATTGGTATCCACTTGGATCAGGAGTAAATGGAAATGTTTATGCCTTAGCTGCAATTGGTAATGAACTTTATGTAGGTGGAGCTTTTACTTCTGCCGGAGGCGTGATCGGGACAAGCTATATTGCTAAATGGAATGGTACTAGCTGGTCAGCTGTTGGTGGAGGCTTAAATGGTCCAGTGAATACTTTTTTAGTTGTTGGAAACGATCTTTATGTCGGTGGAGGTTTTACTACAGCTGGAAACACAAATGCAAATAATATTGCAAAATGGAATGGAACGAGTTGGTCTGCTTTAGGTAGTGGTACAAATGGATCGGTAGCTGCACTATTAGCAATGGGCAGCGATCTGTATGTTGGTGGTCTATATACATCCGCTGGAGGTGTTAATGCAAAATGTATTGCTAAATGGAATACTACAAACTTAACTTGGTCTGCTGTTGGTAGCGGCGTCAATCCAAGTAGTTATGGTGTGCGTGCTCTTGCTTCCATAGGTACTGATCTATACGTAGGAGGCAGATTCTACTTGGGAACGGGAGGCACTAACAACCCAAAGAATATTGTCAAATGGAATACCATCACCTCAAGCTGGTCATCACTGGGTGCTAGTTTGAATGCAGAAGTTAACTCTTTAGCAGTACTTAACGGTGAGTTATATGCAGGTGGAGGATTCGACAACATTGTAGGACTTAATTCATTAAACCATATTTCTAAATGGGATGGTGCTAATTGGACGGCATTAGGAAACGGTACAACTGGCAGTGTTTCTGGTTATTCTCATACACTTCTCGTAATGGGATCTGAACTTTATGTTGGCGGGCAATTCGCAGTTGCAGGCACAACACCAACCAAAGCTGTTGCAAAATGGGATGGCACAAATTGGTTTGCGTTAGGTAATGGTGTAAGTGGTTATTATTATACTACAGTTTTTGCGCTCGCAAAAATTGGATCCGACATCTATACTGGTGGTTCATTCACAATAGCCGGAAATTCAAGCGCAAACAACATAGCAAAATACTCTTGCATCGGTACGCCTACTTCTATTGATGACGGAGTATCAAATAATGAATTGCCTAAGCAGTTTCAGCTTTCGCAGAATTATCCTAATCCGTTTAATCCAACAACAAATATTAGGTATGATTTACCGAAAGCCGGTTTAGTAAAAATCACTATCTACGATATTCTCGGAAGAGAAGTAAGAGTATTAGTTAATGAAGAAAAAAATCCGGGAGCGTATGAAGTTAAATTCGATGCAAGAAATTTGGCAAGCGGTGTTTATGTCTACGCTATTAAAACTAACGGGTTTATACAAAGCAGAAAAATGATACTCCTTCGGTAAATTTCTTTCGCCGTTTATTAAAGAAGTGAACGAGAAATATTTTAACAAGAAGCCAGAGCAGATTACTCTGGCTTTTTTATTGTAATATTAGCCACGGTGGCATCCAGTTCCCAATACCAGAAATAGTAAAAATTTTCTTTCACTGTTGAGCACATTCTCCCTATTTTGAGGCGAAAGGAAAATTTGTTTTCGCTTTGAACAAAACTAATAACATTAAAAGGAATATTTATGAGCGTTACAAAGGAGGAGGCACTCAATTATCACAGTCAGGGCAGAAAAGGTAAAATCGAAGTAATTCCTTCTAAGCCTTGCTACACAGCACGCGAACTATCACTTGCCTACACACCCGGAGTTGCAGAACCGTGTAGAGAAATTGAGAAGAATGATGATGACGTTTACAAGTACACCGCTAAAGGAAATTTAGTAGCAGTAGTTTCAAACGGAACGGCAGTATTAGGTTTAGGAGATATTGGCCCGCACGCCGGAAAGCCTGTAATGGAAGGTAAAGGAGTTTTATTCAAAAGATTTGCTGATATTGATGTGTTTGACATTGAACTAAAAACTAAAGACCCTAACGAAGTTATACGCGCAGTTGAATGGCTGGAACCAACTTTTGGCGGAATTAATTTAGAAGATATTAAAGCGCCCGAATGTTTTGAAATTGAAGAAAAATTAATTGATTCGATGAACATTCCTGTCTTTCACGATGACCAGCATGGAACTGCAATAATTTCTTGTGCAGCGCTTATTAACGCAGCAGAGATTGCCGGTAAAAAACTTGCCGATTTAAGAATTGTTGTAAGCGGTGCAGGCGCCGCCGCGATATCTTGCTGCAACCTTTATGTTATGGCCGGAGCTAAAGCAGAAAACATTGCTATGTTTGATACTAAAGGACACATTCACAAAAAGAGAAAGGACTTAAACAAATACAAAGATAAATATGCTGCAGACAAAGCTTACTCAAGTCTCGAAGAGGCTATGAAAGACTCTGATGTTTTCATCGGCTTATCTAAAGGAAATCTTGTTAACAGCGAAATGGTTAAAAGCATGGCAAAAAATCCAATTGTTTTTGCTATGGCTAATCCGGATCCAGAAATTACGTACGATGCAGGTGTGGCTGCACGTAATGATATTATTATGGCAACCGGGCGCAGTGATTTTCCAAATCAAGTAAATAATGTTTTGGGGTTCCCATTCATCTTCCGGGGCGCTTTGGATGTTAGAGCAACAAAGATTAATCAAGAAATGAAGATGGCAGCTACAATGGCTCTTGCTTCTCTTGCAAAAGAAAAAGTGCCAGAGGTAGTTATAAACGCTTATGGAGGAAAAGAATTTGTGTATGGTCCTGAGTACATTATTCCAAAACCATTTGATCCGCGCGTGTTGTGGTACGTAGCTCCGGCAGTTGCAAAAGCCGCAATGGATACTGGTGTTGCTCGTAAACCTATCACAGATTGGAGTGCATATAAAGAAGAGCTTCAAGAACGGCTTGGTTTCTCTACCGAAATTGTTCGTGTCATGGTTCATAAAGCTCAAAAAAGTCCTAAGAAAATTGTTTATCCAGAAGGTGAAGAGGAGAAGATAATTCGTGCAGCTCATTCCGTTTTTCTCGAAAACATTGCCAAACCTATTCTTGTTGGAAATGAGAAAATAATTATTGATAAAGTTGCGGAATTAGGATACGACCTTTCTCAGTTTGAAGTTGTAGACCCAGAAACATATCCAAAGACTGATGAATATGCACACGCCTTGTATGAGAAGCGGCAGAGAAAAGGAATGACTCACCGTGACGCACATGTTGCAATTAAAGAACCAAACTATTTTGCATCTATGATGGTAGAATCTGGAGATGCAGATGCTTTAATTGGCGGATTAACTTACCACTACCCGCAAACAATTCGCCCGGCACTTCAATGTATTGGTGTAAGAAAAGGATTAAATGTTGTTTCCGGTATGTACATTGTTATTGTAAAAAGAAAAATTTTCTTTTTTGCAGATACTACTGTTAATGTGGATCCAAACCCGGAACAACTTGCCGAAATTGCAATTACAACTGCAGATGCCGCAATTGCATTTGATATTCAACCTAAAGTTGCGATGCTCTCATTCAGTAATTTTGGCAGTACAGTTTATCCTCAAACACTTAAAGTGGCTAAGGCTACAGAAATTGTTAAGAAACTTCGCCCGGATTTAATGATTGATGGTGAAATGCAAGCAGATACTGCTGTTGTTGTAGAAAGATTAGAAGCCGAGTTCCCATTTTCTACACTTAAAGGACCTGCTAATGTTCTTATTTTTCCAACTCTCGAAGCCGGAAACATTGCTTACAAATTATTCCAAAGATTAACCGATGCTACTGTTATTGGTCCAATAATTAACGGAATGAAAAAACCGGTTCACGTAATTCAAAGAGGTGATACTGTACAGGATATTATTAACATAAGCGCTATTGCTGTAGTTGATGCAGGCAAATAATATCTGCTTATTTCAACGTTGCATATAGCGGGTTTGTCGGCTTTTTAAAATAGGTTCCCGCATAATATCTCATTCTGCTCTTTTTGAGAAAGCGTTTCTTAAAGTTAGGGGCTTGAAGCTTCAAGCCCTTTTCTTTATCTAAAATCCTTGTAGTTTTTCATATATTCTGTAAGCAAAAATTAATTTTTAAGATTGGTAAAGAATATTCTTTACATAACAGCCAGTGCTGCTATCTTTTTTGCAGGCATGGTCTTTTACGGAGTGATACTCAATTTAAAAGAAGTTACTCTTGCTGAAGCTATGGCTGAAAAAGGTATTGCTAAGATTGATAACCCAAAGCTAAAAGTTGATAGAAAGAATTACCGGATAGAACTTTATTCTGGAGATATTCTAGTGAAAACTTACAAAGCAGTTTTTGGAAAAAATAACAATCTTGTTAAAACATCGAGCGATGATAAAGTAACACCGATTGGGGAATATAAAATTTGTGATAAGGATTCTTCTGTTAAGTATCATAAATTTTTACGGTTGAATTACCCAAACCTGTACGATGCAGCAGAAGGCTTAAAAAGGCATTACTTAACTAAAGACGAATATGATGCAATTGTCTTTTCTCATAAAATTAGAGGCTGTACGCCTAAAGAAACTCATTTAGGTTCTGAGATTGGTATTCATGGTATAGGAAAGCATGATTTGATTTTCAGAAACTTGCCTTTTAGTTTTAATTGGACTAATGGTTCCATAGCCGTTAGTAATGAAAATGTTGATGAACTATACTATGTACTTAAAATCGGTACGCCGGTTTCTATAACTTATTAACGAGAATTTTTTTTTGACTTTTCACCTGTTAAAAATACTAGTACTAATTTTTCCGGTTCTATTTTTTGCTCAAGAAAAGAAATATGAACTAACAACTCTAGAATTTGTTGGGAATAAATATATTTCAACGAAAAGCCTTGCAAGTGCAATTTACAGTAAAGAATCTCCCGGAAGGCTTTCTCAATTTTTAAACAAGTTTACAAGTATTGGCGGAAATGCAATCTTTTTCGATTCCCTTCTTATAAAGCCCGATATAGACGTTTTAAATTCCTTTTACCGCTCAAAAGGTTATTTCAAAGCAAAGATAAAATATAACTATGTTCTTAATAACAAAGACAACGAAGCTAAACTCACTTATATAATCGAAGAAGGCGAGCCTGTATATTTTCGCTCTCTAACTGTTAAAGGCTGCGAAAGCATAGATAAAGAGTTCGAGCTTATTATTTTGGAGTATATGCAAGTAGATACCAATAGAGTTTATGAAGATGTTGTAGTTGAAGACAAAATGAATTTTGGATTAACTTTCTTAAAGAATAATGGTTTTATGCAGGCAGCTGTACAAAAGCCAAAAGTAATTATTGATACTGTACAGAGCAACAAAGCCGATATAGAAATTATTTATTCTCCCGGCAAACGGTACAAAATTTCCGATCTTTACGTTGTTAGAACCGGCAGCGGTTTCGATAAAATTGAAGATTCGTTAATTAAAGAGTTAGTTGGCTTACGTGCAGGCGATTGGTATAGCAACTCGGATATTCAACGAGCTCAAGTAAGGTTATTTCGTACAAATCTTTTTCAATCTGCTGCTATCTACAGCGTTATATCAGATACTATTGCAAACAAGGTTCCCCTCAGTATAAATACAGATATCGGTTTGATGAACGACCTTTCTCCCGAAATGATAATGAATAATGAGGATAACACTTTTAATCTTGGTGCAGGTATATATTTTAACCGGAAAAACTTTCTTGGCGGTGCGCGCAAACTTACAATCGGTACTTCTATAGCAGCACAAAACATCTCCCGGTTTATTAAACAGCCTTCTCTTACAGATACCACTTTTTACGGCTATTTCGATTCCCGCGCAGCGTTGGAGCAGCCATTTTGGCTTGGGCTTCCTATTAGCATTAAACTAGAATCTTATTACACTTTGCAAAGAAGATTAAGCGAAGGTTACAACGCTAAATTGTTTGGTGCGCGGCTCGGCTTCGATTTTGAACTTCCTCCTTATGTATATCTAAACACTTTAAACTCTTATCTTAATATTGAACGAACAGAATACAATTATAAACAAGAGTACTTAGTTGGTTTGGCAAAGACTTTCTATAGAGTTAATTCGAACTCCATTTTCCCGGGATTAACTGGCGATAGATTAAATGTATTAATCGACTCAGCTTCTGTTTTCTTTGTAGAGCAGCAGCTAAAATCCAAAGCCTATACAAGCACAAACACAATACTCGGTGCTAATTTTGGCGCAAACAAAACAAACGATTTTCTTTATCCAACATCCGGCTACGCTCTTTCTTTTGTAATAGAAGATGCAAATTCTGTTGCATATCTTTTTAGTAAACTATTCGGAGTTGATTTTAAACGCCCGCAGAGTTTCAAAAGTGTTGTTACCGCCTCATGGTACCCAAACATTTACAAATCGAGTGCAGATGCCTTTGGTGTAAAGTTGAAAGTTGGGCAGATATATACTTACCGCGGCGATAAAATAAATATTCCGATGAGTCAAAGACTTTACTCCGGAGGCAGTAACTCTGTACGCGGTTGGGGTACAAGAGAACTTGTACCAGCCCGCTCTTTAGTTAATTTTAACAATTTGAACCAAGAAGATTTGGAAGCCCTTTTCTTAAAAGGTGCTGCAACTGGAGGCTTTTTTCTTTTTGAAGGTTCTTTAGAAACCAGGCACAAGTTTTTAGGAAACCTTGGCACTACATTTTTTATAGATTACGGAAACACATGGAATGATTATTCTGAATTCCGATATGATCAATTAGCTGTATCCGCCGGTTTTGGTTTAAGATTCTACACAGAATTTATCCCGTTTCGTATTGATTTTGGATTAAAAGCATTCGACCCGGCAGATAAACGAAATATGTTCAAAAAAGGCTTTTTTAAGGAAGTTTTGCAGATTCATATCGGGATAGGCGAGGCTTTTTAATAGAATTTCTTCTTTTGTTAGCACTCCATTTTTAACTAAATTTGTTATCACTTTTTCCAAAGGATTTTTTTATGATTAGCAGCATGACCGGCTACGGTAAAGGTCTTGCAAATAATGGTGATTTGTCTGTAGAAGCCGAGATTAAAAGTCTTAACAGCCGCTACCTCGATTTATCTCTTCGTTTGCCAAAATTTCTTCTTAATAAGGAATTTGAAATTAGAGAAAGGGTTAAAAATAAAATTAAACGGGGCAAAATTTATCTTTCCGTTACAGTAAAAAAAGGTGAGTTTGAAGAACGCTTTAATGAGATTGATCCAAAATCTGTACAATTTGCCGTTGGCTTACTAAATGATATTAAAAAGCATGCAAAGATTATAGATAAGGTAAAGCTGAGCGATATACTTCTTTTCCAGAATATGCTCTTTAAAGACGATTCTGAACAAGCGAGCGAAGAATTTGGACTGGTTTCAGAATCAATAGATAATGCAATTATAGAACTCAACAAAATGCGTGATGCCGAAGGCAGAGAATTAGACAAAGATTTGAGAAAAAGAATATCCATTATAGAAGAAGCTCTTGCAAAGATAGAAACATCTGCCAGAATTACGGTTGAAGAATATTTTGAAAAATTGAAAGAACGAGCAGCTCAGCTTGTTGCCGATTTGGCAAACAATAACGATAGGCTGAATGTTGAACTTGCTTTACTTTCTGAAAGAAGTGATGTAACCGAAGAATGTGTTAGACTTCGCAGCCATATAAAAATGTTTATCGATACTCTGGAAAAATCGGAAGATGCCGGCAGAAGATTAAATTTTATTGTGCAGGAAATGAACCGCGAAGCAAACACAATAAACAGCAAATCGCTAGCATCGGAAATTTCGCACAGTGGAATTATGATTAAAGAAGAAATAGAGAAGATTCGTGAACAAATCCAAAATATTGAGTAGAGAGTGGCAAAGAAAGAAGCTAGATTATTTGTTTTTTCCGCACCAAGCGGCTCCGGTAAAACAACTATTGTAAAGGATGTACTTAAAAATTTTGAACAATTTGTTTTCTCTATTTCGGCTACAACAAGAAAGAAGCGGCAAACGGAAGTAAATGGAAAAGATTACTACTTTATTACGGAACAAGATTTTATAGAAAAGATAAATAACAGCGAATTTATTGAATGGGAAAAGTTTTACGATTATTATTACGGTACACTTAAGAACCAAATAGATTGTAATATTAAAAATGGCTTGCACACTGTCTTTGAAGTTGATGTTAAAGGCGCTATCAAGATTAAAGAGTATAACCAGCACGCCATCTTAATTTTTATTTCGCCTCCAAGCATTGAAGAGTTGAGAAGCAGATTGCTGCAGCGAAATACTGAAACTGAAGATGACCTTAAGAAAAGAATTGAACGTGCCGAAATGGAACTCGGGTATAAAGATAAGTTTGATCACGTTGTAACCAACGTTGATCTTGAAATTGCAAAAGAAAAAGTTAGATTAATAATAAATAATGAATTAAAGGAGAACTAAAATGGGAATAACGCCATTAAGTCTTGCAAAGATAAAAGAGAACGCAGCAAACCTTTACGAAGGTGTTGTAGTTGCTTCAAGGCGCGCACGCAAGCTGAATGATGAAAACAAACTCGAATTTAATGCTTTGCTCAGCACCATTACCACCGGCAGAGAGGAAGAATTTGAGGACAGAGAAAATCCGGAACAGTTAAAACTTTCTTCCGAATTTGAAAAAAGAGAAAAACCACATTTACAGGCAATCAAAGAAGTACGCGACGGTAAAATCGAATTTCGTTTTAAAGAAAAAAAATGATTTGTTCACTTTTTAATTAAAGCGGAGCGGCAAAATTGTTTCTCCGCTTTTTTTATTGAGATTCGCTAAATTCTGCCTGACTAATCTCATATTATTAGGAAGCACTTTTTGGATAACGTAAAAAAAGAGATAATGGAAATTCTAAAGGATCAACAAGCCATTTTTGGCGATATGTTTTTTGAAAAACTTTCTTTTGAACTTCAGCCTAAAAGAACAAAAGAACTAGCTGTAAAATTATCTACAGAAGTAACCGAAGAAGAGAAGGGGGAAAACAGCTTATTCGTAGAAGAGTTTCAGAAAACAGAATCTTTAGATGAACTAAACAAGATGATTTGCGCATGCCAGCTTTGTGCTCTCGGTAAAACAAGAACTAAATTTGTGTTTGGTGTTGGCAATCATAATGCCGATGCAATGTTAATTGGCGAAGCACCCGGAGCCGATGAAGACCAGCAAGGGGAACCTTTTGTTGGTAGAGCCGGCAAACTTCTTAACGATATTCTGAAAGCAATAAATTTTGTCCGTGAAGATGTTTATATAGCAAACATACTTAAATGCCGCCCGCCAGGAAACCGCGATCCACTGCCATCAGAAATGGAAACGTGTATGCCTTATCTTATCAAGCAGATAGATTTGATAAAGCCAAAAGTAATTTTATGTTTAGGGAGAGTTGCTGCAAACGGATTGCTAAACAAAAAGCTAACACTTACAGCTCTAAGAGAAAACACTTACGAGTTGAATGGAATAAAAGTAGTTGTAACTTATCATCCGGCAGCGTTACTTCGTAACCCTAATTGGAAACGAGGCTGCTGGGAAGATGTTAAAAAGTTTAGAAATATTTATGATAATCTGCTTGCCGGCAAGCATGTTTAACGGATAGTTATGGCTAAGCAATCAAGAAAAAATAGTGAACCAAATTATGATGTAGAGAAGCTGAAAACTTCTTCTAAAATACCACCATCGGCTGTTGAAGTAGAAACTGCCGTACTTGGTGCAATGATGATTGATGAAGAAGCTGTTCCTAAAGCAGTAGAAATTCTTCGGGCAGATTCTTTTTACGATAAACGAAACAGAACAATTTTCAAAGCTATAACATCACTTTACGAAAGCAGTGAACCGATTGATACTGTTTCTGTATATGAAGAATTAAAAAAGTCCGGTACAATTGATGAAGTTGGCGGTGCTGCTTACATAGGTAAACTTACTCAAGATGTTTCTTCCGCTGCAAATGTTGATTACCACGCACGCGTTGTAATGGAAAAGTGGATACTGCGAAGATTAATTTCTTCTTCGTTGGAAATTGCCACTACCGCTTACGAAGGAAGAGACGATGTTTTTGATCTTCTTGATGCAGCAGAAGCAAAAATCTTTCAAATTTCTGAAGAGGGAATTAAAGAAT
Organism: uncultured Melioribacter sp.; assembly: GCA_964575995.1. Lineage (GTDB taxonomy): Bacteria > Bacteroidota > Ignavibacteria > Ignavibacteriales > Melioribacteraceae > Stygiobacter. The sequence continues at coordinate 52,338 of CAZNTN010000018.1, forward strand.
CTTTCACTTCGATGGAACGAGCAGTTAAAGAAGCATGGGAATTAATTGAAGCAATTCATGCAAAAAAGATTTCTACTTTCTCCGTTCCTTCCGGGTTTGTTGAGCTTGATGAATTACTTGGCGGATTTCAAAAATCTGATTTAATTATTATTGCTGCACGTCCATCTATGGGAAAAACTGCCTTCGCTATGTCTGCTGCAAGAAACTCTGCAATGGAACACAATGTTCCGATAGGTGTATTCAGCTTGGAAATGGCAACTAATCAGTTGGTTACACGTTTAATCTCTGCCGAAGCAAGAATAAACGCACACTATTTAAGAACAGGAAAATTTAAAGCCGAAGATGGAGCAAAAGTATCTCGCATAATTCATAGATTAAGCAAAGCTCCAATTTACATTGATGACACGCCCGGTATTTCTATTCTTGAGCTTCGCGCTAAAGCCCGCCGGTTAAAAAACGAAAAGAAAATCGGGTTGCTAATTGTAGATTATTTGCAGCTTATCAATCCCTCTTTTAGTCTCGACAGCCGCGAAAGGGAAATCTCAACAATATCTCGTTCATTAAAAGCATTGGCAAAAGAGTTAAATATTCCTGTAATAGCTTTATCGCAGCTCAACCGTGCAGTTGAATCTAGAACAGATAAACGCCCGCAGCTTTCTGATTTGCGCGAATCTGGCTCCATAGAACAGGATGCTGATGTTGTAATCTTTCTTAACCGCCCCGAAGTTTACGGCATAACTCAATTTACTGGCGGCGATATGAACGGTGAAACTACTGAAGGTATTGCAGAAGTAATTATTGGTAAACAGAGAAACGGTCCAATTGGCGATGTAAGATTAAGATTTATAAAAGATTATGCACGCTTCGAAAATCTCGAAAGATTTAGAGTAGTTCCTGAAGGCGCTGATCAATCAACAACTGAAGAACCGCCGTTCTAATTGAGAATTGAGAATTAAAAATTAAACTGGGTGAATGGAGTATTAATATGATAGATATTAGAAATACAATGACAAGAATTATTTTATTCACGGTAGTTTTATTTTACTCTACAATCTACACTCAATCACTCTACACTCAAAAAGATATTGATATTTGCAACTCAAAATTTAAACTTGCTGTTGACAGCAAATTAGCATCTAAACCGATAAATGAAATAATTGTAGAAATGGGCATGAGTTTTATCGGCACAGATTACGCTGCCCACACTTTGGAAAAAGGTGATAAAGAAAGTGTAGTAATTAATTTAGAGGGATTGGATTGCTATACATTCGTAGAATCAACTTTGGCTTTAGCTATATGCGTTAGAAATAGAAAAACGAGTTTTAACGATTATCTAAAACAGATTGAAAACCTTCGTTACCGCGGCGGAGAAATAAAAGATTATCCATCGCGTCTACATTATTTTTCCGATTGGATGTTTGATGTTGATAAACGTGGAATTGGAAAAGATATTACAAAGGAAATTGGCGGAGAGCTAATTAAAAAGAGAATTAATTTTATGAGCAATAATGTTGATTCTTACAGGCGCTTGAAAGAAAATCCAAAATTTGTTGAAGAAATTATTAAAACCGAAAAAGAGATTACTAAAAGAGATTACCACTGGGTCCCTCAGAGAAAAATTGCTTCTGTAGAAGATAAAATTTACAGCGGCGATATAATTGCAATTACAACAAATGTAGAAGGTTTAGATATTGCACATGTGGGTATTGCCGTACGAAAGCAAAATGGAAGAGTACATTTTATGCACGCACCGCTTGTTGGCAGAAAAATTGAAATTACCGAAAAACCGCTGCCAGATTACATTGCAGGAAATAAAAAGCAGAATGGAATTATGGTATTTCGAGTTAATTAAAGAGGCTCTAATTTGCAGCTCATAATTTATTAAATGGATTAAGCTCTTTTTTAGGAACTTCTTTATTATCCCACCCTGTAATCTTTATATTCTTTATAACGAGATAACTAACCAAGATTGTAACGAGCAGAAGAAATATTTTTATTAGTAAATAGCTTGAAGCACTTTTCTTCTCATTCCTTTTTGATTTATTTGGTAGAAGATACATATCGTAATAATTAACCGGTTGAATTGAGTCGAGTTGTTTTGCAATAACTTCGCAGCTTTTGGGTCTTTCCTTGGGGCTCTTCTGCAGCATTAAGTTAACCAAGCCAGAAAAATTATGAGGAATATCTTGTCTCCAATTCTCTATAGGAGCATGAATTTCGCGCAAATGTGCATTTAATACTTGAAAATCATTTGAATAATAAAATGGTGGATAGCCTGTTACCATTTCATATATTGTACAACCGAGAGAATATATATCAGTATGATGTGATAGATGCAGTCCATTAATTTGTTCTGGACTCATATAAAAAGTAGTACCAAGAAAATTTGATGCAGTAACTAAAGCTTTTCGGTCCGATACTGATTTCGCTATACCAAAGTCTGCTATCTTTACTACACCGTCATTTCTAACTATAATGTTCGAGGGTTTAATATCTCTATGTATAAACCCGTTAGAGTGAGCAAAACTTAAGCCCGCAATTATTTGATTAAGTATGTCTTTTGTTTGAGGAAAATCCAATCTAATATTTTTCTTTAACAAATTGCTTAAACTTTCCCCTTCAGCATATTCCATTACTATACCAAAAGAATCATCTAATTTGATTAAATCTAAAACAGCGATAATGTTAGGGTGTAAAAGTTTTGCTTGGTTTCTGGCTTCTCTTTTAAATCTTTGAATAGAAACTTTTGATTGGCTTACTCTAGGATGAATTACTTTAATTGCTACATATCTTTCCAGCTTGTAATCGTAAGACTTATAAACAACACCCATACCACCTTGCCCAATTACGGATAAAAAATTAAAACTATCATATATTCTTCCAATCAAATTCATTATGTACACTTTACTTAATTAAAGAAATAAGTCTTTTCACATTTTCCAAATCTTCGAGCTGTTCCTTTCCTTTCGGGGTTTCGAGAATCAAAGCAATGTCTTTCAATTTCTTGTCATTCATAATATTTGAAAAACCATCTAACCCAATTTCACCGTTGCCAATATGATCGTGCCTATCTACACGGCTGCCAAGCGCTTTCTTGCTGTCGTTCATGTGAATGCACTTGAGCAAACTCAGCCCTATAACGTCATCAAATTCTTTCATCACTATTTTGTATTGCTTGGAGTCTTTAATATTATAACCTGCAGCGTAAATATGTGCAGTGTCTATGCACACGCACATTCTTTCTTTCTCATCAACTAATTCAATAATTTTTGCAAGCTGCTCAAATTTATAACCAATGGCATTCCCCTGTCCAGCTGTTGCTTCTAACATACTTTTTACTTTATACCCTTTCGTTTGTTGATGAACAATATTTAATGACTCGGCAATTTTCTTAATTCCTTCCTCTTCACCGGCGCCGCCATGTGAACCTGGATGAAAATTCATAAGAGGGATTCCTAGAATTTCGCATCTATCGAGTTCATCCTTAAATGCAATTAAAGATTTTTCAAGATTTTCCGGTATAACAGCACAAAGGTTTATTAAGTAAGAATCGTGAGAGACAACAACTTCGATATTTGATTTGGCAAGCTTCTCCTTGAAATTTGTAATTTCTTTATCTGACAATGGTTTAGACGACCAGCGGTTGTTATTGCGTGTAAATATTTGAATTGCTGTAAACCCGAACTCATCAGCCTTTGAAATAGCAGAATCAACTCCGCCTTCAACAAAAATATGTGCGCCAAGTAGATGTTTCATTTGTCCCTCTTTCTTTTAGATTTTTCTTAATCTTAATCTGTTCTTAGTTCAACTTTAACAACTAAATTTCTTTTCAAGTTCAAGACGATTGAATGTAAACAAGGTTTACTCTAAACCAACTTGATTGTATAATTGCGTACACAAATTATTGCATGGAAGCACAAAATGAAAATTTTTATTACAGGCGGCAGCGGATTAATTGGGCAATATCTAAACGCGGAGCTTAGCCAAGCTCACGATATACTTACACAATACAACAGCCACACTGGCAACTGCGAAAATTTTAACTCAGTAAAGATTTCCATTGCGGATTACGATGCGCTTGCAAAAGTATTTAAAACATTTAAGCCCGATTGGGTAATTCACACGGCTGCAATCTCTAATGCAGAAAAAGCTGATTCACTTTCTGCTGATCTTGTATATGAAATTAATGTAACTGCTTCAGAAAGACTTGCAGAGCTTTGCAGAAAGAATAAGACTAAACTTATTTACACCTCATCAGATTTAGTGTACGCGGGTTACCGTGGTTCTCTACTTACTGAAGACGCTAAGCTAATTCCTATCTCTTTATATGCTGAAACCAAGCTTATGGGTGAAGTTAAGATTCGCAAGTTATTACAAAACCATTTAATACTAAGAACAGCATTGCAGTTTGGCTTTGGCATTAATCATTCACGTTCACATTTTCAGTTTGTATATGAAGAACTAAAAGCTGGAAGAAAAGTAAAATTGTTTGCTGATCAATACCGTTCAGCATTATCACTTCAAGAAACTGCAAGAATGATCGCTGAATTGATAAAAAAAGAAGTTAATGGTGTTACGCTAAATTTTGGAGGAGAGCAAAGAGTTTCCCGTTACGATTTAGGGAAAGCAATTTGCAGTTACTGCGGCTTTGATGAAAAACTGCTTGAGCCTGTTACTATGGAAGGTGTTAACGCAATGTACAAGGTGCCGGATGTTTCTATGAACATTAATAAACTTAAACAAATTGGCATTCTACCAAAGCCTTTCTTAGTTTCTGTGGAAGAAGTTTTAAGAGGCAGATAGCAATTACCTGCGCTCTTCCAATTTTTTCTTTAGCAATTCATTAACAATTTGAGGATTAGCTTTACCCTTAGTTTCTTTCATTATCTTCCCAACAAAAAACCCGATTGCCTTTTCTTTTCCACCTAAATAGTCGTAAACATCATTTGGATTAGCATCAAGTATTTTGATAATTGTTCTTTCCAATTCAGAAGTATCGGAAATCTGAATAAGATTTTTTTCTATAACAATTGTTTCTGGGTCTGCTCCCGTTTCAATCATTTCCGGGAAAATCTCTTTAGCAATTTTACCGCTAATTTTGCTTTTGTTAATCAAAGAGATCAGCCTGCCAAGTTTTTTCGGTGAAACAGAAAAATCTGTAACAGATATTTTCTTTTCGTTTACTGCTTTAAGAACTTCGGTCATTACCCAGTTACTCGCCGTTTTGTAATCGTTTGTATCGGAAAGAACCGCCTCGTAATAATCTGCAAGCTCTTTTGAAGAAGTTAAAATTTGCGCATCATAGAGGGGAAGTTTGTATTGAGTTACAAAACGGTCTCTGCGCTCATCTGGCATCTCCGGTAAATTTGAGCTAATATTTTTACGCCACATTTCATCTACAATTACCGGCATTAAATCGGGGTCTGGAAAGTAACGATAATCATGGGCTTCTTCTTTTGTTCGCATAGGAAATACTTGATTCAATTCTGCATTCCACAAAAGAGTCTGCTGGATAATTCTACCTCCATCTTCAAGAATATCTATTTGTCTTTCAATTTCATATTCGATTGCTTTTTCAACATTCCGGAAACTGTTCATGTTTTTAACTTCGGCTTTAGTACCAAGTCTTGTTTCGCCTTTCAAACGTATGCTTATATTAGCATCGCATCGCAAAGAACCCTCATCCATATTGCCATCGCAAATACCAAGGTAAGTTAAAATCTGTTTCAACTTATTAAGATAAAGAACCGCTTCCTCTCCACTCCGTAAATCTGGCTCGCTAACAATTTCCATAAGCGGAGTTCCGGTGCGGTTCAAATCAATCAGAGTATCATCGCCTAAATCATGAATAGATTTTCCTGCATCCTCTTCCATATGAATTCTTGTTAACCTAATTTCCTTTTTAGTGCCCTCTTTAAATTCAATTGTTACTTTACCATGTTCACAAATTGGCTCTTCGTACTGCGAAATCTGATAACCCTTTGGTAAATCCGGATAGAAATAATTCTTTCTTGCGAAAACTGATTTTTCGTTTATTCTACAATTAGTTGCCAGTCCCATTAAAACAGTATATTCAACAACCTTTTTATTTAGAACGGGAAGCACACCTGGATGTCCAATACAAACCGGACAGACATTTGAATTTGGCAAAGAACCAAACTTGGTTGAACAGCCGCAGAATATTTTTGTATTGGTAAGTAACTGAGCATGTACCTCAAGCCCAATTACAGCTTCGTAATTAGAGTTCATAAATGAATAGAGTTTTGTTGCGGCGAATATAAATATTTCCGAATGGGAAACGAAAAAAGAACTTCGATTTACTTTTACTTCCTTTTTCATCATCTTTGAAAAAATAATTGAGAGAACAATGAAGTTAGATATTTTGGTATTTGCCGCTCATCCAGATGATGCAGAGCTTTCAATGGGAGGAACTATAGCAAAGCTTTCTAAACTTGGGTTTAAAGTTGGAGTAATAGATTTAACCAAAGGTGAATTAGGCACACGAGGAACAGAGGAAACAAGAAAGATTGAAGCCGAGAAAGCCTCAAAAATTCTTTCTTTATCTCACAGAGATAACCTTGGTTTAAAAGACGGCTCAATCAAATTTAATGATGATTATCTTCAACAAGTAATTGTAAAAATTAGAAAACATCAGCCTGCACTTCTCTTTGCACCATACTTTAACGACCGCCATCCGGACCACATTGGCGCAAGTCAGCTAGTTAAAGAGGCTTTCTTTTTTTCGGGACTCCATAAAATAGAAACAGAAGACAGCAGCCATCCGCAAATTCCTTATCGTCCACAAAAACTTTTTTATTACATGCAGACCTACGAGTTTAAGCCATCTTTCATTTTCGATATAAGTGAAACTTTCAAAACCAAAATGCAAGCTGTACTTACTTACGATACACAATTTCACCATCCCGATAGCAAAGAACCGGAAACTTTTATTAGCCAGCCTATTTTTATTCAGTTTATTGAAGCTCGTGCAAAGTACTTTGGTTTTAAAATAGGAAAGCAATATGGCGAACCATTTTTTAGTGAAGAAGATATTGAACTGGATTTACCATCGTTGATTGCAAAGAAACAGGCAACTAAACCTTTTGGAACGTAAAAATGGAGCGGCATACATTGAAGAAAAATTTATCTGGTTTGTTTTTAGGTGCTGCCGGGTTTGCCGCTATAATGTTGTTTGTTGATGTAGAACCAAATTATTATGCCGCAAAAACAGTTGCCGCTATAACTGCACTTATGGCTGTTTGGTGGATTTCAGAAGCAGTTCCTTTAGCTGTTACTGCTTTCATTCCTTTAATCCTCTTTCCACTGCTTGGAATTGAATCCGGCTCCAAAACTGCTCAAGCTTATGCCAACTCTACAATATTTTTATTTTTAGGTGGTATGATAATTGCCGTTGCAATTGAAAAGTGGAATTTGCATAAACGCTTAGCGTTAAATGTCATTTCAATTTTTGGAACGACTCCCTCCAGAATTGTGCTCGGGTTTATGATTGCTACAGCTTTCCTTTCAATGTGGATTAACAACACATCTACAACATTGATGATTATGCCTATTGGTCTTGCACTACTGCTTAAAGTAGAAGAGTCTTTCGGTAAAAAGAAAGCCGAGTCTTTTGCCAAAACAGTTTTGCTTGGTATTGCTTATGCAAGTTCAATAGGCGGAATAGCTACCTTGATTGGAACGGCGCCCAACATGGTTTTTCAAAGAGTGTTCAATGTATCTTTTCCTAACGCAGCTGAAATCCACTTTGGTGAATGGATGAAATATGCTGTTCCAATAGCCGCAGTTATGTTAATATTCGCATGGTTTTTGCTGACTAAAGTACTTTTCAAAGTTTCAGATAATTTTGAAATAGATAAATCCGTTATAGAAGATGAGAAAAAAAAGTTAGGCAAAATCTGCTACGAAGAAAAAGCAATTTCGATTTTGTTTCTGGCTACAAGTTTATTATGGATTTTCCGTGTAGATCTAAACCTTGAATGGTTTGTAGTGCCGGGATGGACTAACCTATTTCCTAAACTCGATTTTATAGACGACGGAACAATTGCTGTTACTATGGCAGCAATTCTTTTTCTAATTCCTTCAAAGAACGGTAATTCAGAAAATATATTTTTGATGAATCGCAACTCCCTTAAAAAAGTGCCTTGGGATATAATAATTCTTTTCGGCGGCGGGTTTGCCTTGGCAGATGGATTTATCTCGAGCGGACTTTCAAAATTAATTGGAGAAAAACTATCTGTTCTTTCCGGTACAAACATTGTATTGCTTGTAGCAATAGTATGTTTCTCTGTAACCGCACTTTCCGAAATTGCATCTAACACTGCTACAGCGCAAATTATTTTACCTATTCTTGCTTCTATAAGTATTCAGATGAATATTAACCCGATGATTCTTATGATTCCGGCTACACTTGCTGCTTCCTTTGGGTTTATGCTGCCTGTTGGAACTCCGCCTAACGCAATTGTTTTTGCAAGCGAAAGATTACGTGTAATGGATATGGTTAAAAGCGGTGTTTTAATTGACCTTGCTAGCGTTCTTGTTATTACACTTTTTACATGGATTTTCTTCTTATAGACTCAAGTGTTTCAATATTTGAATCATACAGTATAAAAAATGGAGTAATTATGGCTTACTATAATTCGATAACTACAATATATTCTTTTGATGAAACTCTTCTAAAAGTAAGTGAAGAACTTAAAAAAGAGGGTTTTGGAGTTCTGACAGAAATTGATGTTCAAGAAACTCTTAAAAATAAGCTTAACGTTGATTTCCGCCGTTATAAAATCTTAGGTGCTTGCAACCCGGCTTTTGCATATAAAGCGCTGCAGTTAGAAGAGAATTTAGGTGTTCTTTTACCTTGTAACATTGTAATTCAAGAAAGAAAAGATAATTCAATTCAAGTAAGCGCTATTAACCCAATTGAAACTATGCATGCAGTAAAGAATGAAGCTCTTAGTAAAGTTGCCACCGAAGTAAATGAGAAGCTAAATAGAGTGCTGAATAATTTAGAACATAGTTCCTAAGTACATTAGATTGAATTCGTTTAAGAATTTCTGCCGATTCAGTTCTCAATATTACTTGGTATAGAAACGGCAGCTCTTCTATTTCGAGTTGTAAAACAGTAAATCTCTTCTTTTGGAAAACTTTATGTTATCGAATAAGAATCCAAAACAAAACAACTGCTTTTGCCAAACTATTATTTCTTAGTAAGTCGTCATTTTACTTTTTTGATTACTTATGCACTCAGCTACTCAGTCACTCTTCAGTTATAGTTACTTCAATCATTTCATCACCTTGTTGAATCGTATCGACAACATCCAAACCGTTAATTACTTTTCCAAACACAGTATGCTTGCCGTTTAAGTGAGCTTGAGGTGAATGAGTAATAAAGAACTGACTGCCGTTTGAGTTAGGTCCGGCGTTTGCCATAGATATTATGCCGCGCTCATGCTTTAAGGGATTGCCGGCGCATTCATCTTCAAATTTATAACCCGGGCCGCCTCTTCCTGTTCCAGTAGGATCGCCGCCTTGAATTACAAAGTCTTCAATTACTCTGTGAAAAGTTACTCCATCGTAAAATCCCTCTTTAGCAAGAAAGACAAAGTTGTTAACAGTTTTTGGTGCGTGTTCCGGATATAGTTTTAACTCTATCATTCCTCGGTTAGTATTCATCATTGCCGAGTAGCTTTTCTTTACATCAATTTGCATATCCGGTGCTTTACTCCATTGTTTAGACATCTTTACCTCTTTGTTATTAGTAATTTATTTTTTAAAAGGTGAATCTTTTACAATATACGCTGCAATTTTATCAACAAACTTATCAACTAATTTTTCAATATCATGATTTTCAGAAATTCTCTCTTCAAAAATTTTTATTGCATAAGCTACCGGTTTACCTAGCTGGTTATTATACAAGGCAAATTTTATTTCGCAGGCAAAAACTTGATCCATTAATTTTGCCGGTGTTAATCGAGCTTCTGTTGGTGCTGGTGTAGAAGCTGTATAATGCTTAGCCGGGTCCGAAGTTTCTCTTTGTTTTTTATAGATTGATAAGGATATCTGATCGAAAAAAAGAATGTATAAATTTTGCTGCTCTGTGCCGGCAATAGACAATGGCTTTGTAGGTAGATTTAAATGAATAGAACCGCCCTTTGTGTAAGGCAGCTTAACATTTTCTTTGCTGATGCGGCCTTCTATATCAACAAAATCTATTTTATTGAAAGTTGAATTTGCGTCAATTTCATTAAGCAGTTTAGAATTGATTGATTCAACAAACTGCTTATTTATTGCCATTAGTTCCTCTTCGGCAAAAAGGTATTCATCCTGGCTTATATTAAATTCTTTTACAGTTGGAATGATAAGAGATGCTTTTTCAATTCTCTTATCTGCATATTCTGGAACTATGAAATAATCTTTGCTGCTGCACGAGACAAGTAAACCCGCCGCTAATAACAAAACTAACTTTTTCATTTTTCTCTCTTTCTTATTTGAACAAAGTTTCTTAGACAAGTCTGAAGAAATTAAGAGTTGTATTCAACCAAATATGTCATCGAGAATTCTGTTAGGCTGTAAAAGTAAATTTTTGAAACCACAACTTTTAGTTTCTTAGTCTGTTTTCTTACTTTTTAATTGTTCTGTTTCTATTGGCAAAAAAAATTACTTATTGTTATAAAACAGTATAACTCAGCCTTTTTCTATTGGCAGTCATTAGAGACTGTTCTTAATGATAAATCTGGTTACAATTCAATATGTGGAACTTGATTACGTTTACAACAAATAAAAAAAGAGCAAACTATTTACTCGGGCTCAAAGGCACTCAGCTGTTATCTGGTTAGTTTTTTGTACTTAACCCTGTGAGGCACATCGGCGTCTTTGCCAAGTCTCTGCCGTCTATTCTCTTGATAGTCCGAGAAGTTTCCTTCGAACCAGACAACTTTACTGTTACCTTCAAAAGAAAGGATGTGGGTACAAATTCTATCCAAGAACCAGCGGTCGTGAGAAATAATAACCGCGCATCCGGCAAAATTTAACAAACCTTCTTCAAGTGCGCGCATAGTGTTTACGTCGAGATCGTTAGTTGGTTCATCAAGCAGTATTACGTTTGCAGCTTGCTTTAAGGCTATTGCGAGATGAAGCCGGTTTCGTTCGCCGCCGCTTAACATATTAACTTTCTTTTGTTGATCGCCGCCGTTAAAGTTAAACTGCCCGCAGTAGGCACGTGAGTTAACTTCTCTTTTTCCCATATAAATAATATCATCGCCTCCGCTAATCATTTCCCAAACAGTTTTATCAGAATCGAGCGAATCGCGGCTTTGATCTACATAAGCAAGTTTTACAGTTTCGCCAACTTTAAAAGAACCTGCATCCTGTGTTTCTTGCCCTACTATCATTCTAAACAAAGTTGTTTTACCTGCGCCGTTAGGACCAATCACTCCAACAATTCCACCCGGTGGAAGTTTGAAACTAAGATTTTCGAAAAGAACTTTATCGCCGTATGCTTTGGATATTCCATCGGCTTCAATTACTACGTTGCCTAAGCGCGGTCCTGGCGGAATGTAAAGTTCTAAATCTTTTTGGCGTTTCTCACTTTCTTCTGCAAGCATCTCTTCGTAAGAAGAAATTCTTGCTTTAGATTTTGCCTGACGTGCCCGCTGAGACATTTTAATCCATTCAAATTCTCTTGCTAAAGTTTTCTGGCGCTCGGTTTCCTTCTTTTCTTCCTGAAGAAGTCTCTGCTGCTTCTGTTCAAGCCAAGAAGAATAATTTCCTTTCCAGGGAATTCCCTCGCCCCGGTCTAATTCTAAAATCCATCCAGCAACATTATCTAAGAAATATCTATCGTGTGTAACTGCAATCACTGTTCCTGGATATCGGTTGAGTTCTGCTTCAAGCCATAATACTGTTTCTGCATCAAGATGGTTTGTGGGTTCATCTAGAAGAAGAATATCAGGGTTCTTCAGTAGAAGTCTGCAAAGTGCAACGCGTCTTCGTTCGCCCCCTGAAAGAATTTTTACAGGAGTATCTTCCGGCGGACAGTTAAGAACATCCATAGCGAGATCGAGTTTGGAATCGAGATCCCATGCGTTCATAGCATCAAGTTTATCTTGAACTTTGCCTTGACGCTCAAGGAGCTCGTTCATTTCATCATCTCCCATCGACTCTGCAAACTTAGCGTTAATTTCATCATACTCTGCCAGTACATCAACAATTTCTTGCACACCTTCTTGAACAATTTCTTTAACAGTTTTGCTGTCGTCAAGAATCGGTTCCTGCTCTAATATACCAACTGTAAAACCTGGTGAGATCGCAGTCTCGCCGTTAAAATCTTTATCCGTTCCGGCAAGAATGCGCAGCAGCGATGTTTTACCAGATCCATTTAACCCAAGAACACCAATCTTTGCGCCGTAGAAATAGGAAAGATAAATGTTCTTTAACACTGCTTTCTGATTGTAATACTTGCTCACCCCAATCATTGAATAAATTACTTTATTTACTTCCGGTGCTGACATTATCTCTCCTAAGCGTTAATTTAATTACAAGCCGCAGCTTGATACTTCCTATGATAACAATTTTTTCTAACTGTAACTTAGCACAAAACGGATCGGTTGTAAATAGGAAAGAAGTAGTTATGATGCTGCGGTTTTACTTGCTCTTGATCTTCTCTTAAGTGCGGTCAAGATTCACATCAAGAGCAAGATAATGTTACATGCTTAGTGTTTTATGAGGGTCTTTACCTCCTTCAACTTTAGCATCTTCCATTAGAACTTTGTATGTATAGCCGTAGCCAAAATCTTTATTTAGAACAATCTTTCCTGTAACAGTAATTATATCATCCTTAACGGCGATATCTTGAGTTGTTACAGTTAGATTAAAATCGGAACCGCTTTTAGTACCATCTTGAATGTGTATCCAATTTTTTCCCATAATGCCGCTGTTCATCTTAACAACTTTTCCTTTAACAGTTACAGTTCTGTTTGAGTATGCAGAAGGATTAGCAAATAACTGAGCTATAGTAATTCCGCCGGCAGCTTTTTCTATTTGTACATTTTCTTGAGTGATTATAGGTCTCATAGGCTGGTTCATAGCGCCTGTGCCAAGTTTGGTTTCTAGTTTATCTACAAAGAAAATCGAATCGAATTTTTTATTTAATTCTTTGCTCTCAAAATTTTTCATTTCCATTGCCTGGTTGTAAGTAAGTACTTCTCCAACTTTAATTTCGGCTTTAGGGCAGGCTATCCAATATTCTTTATCACCATCGGCAACTTTTAGGTAAGAGTATTCAGTTACATTAACAACTTCTTTAACTGTAACCTCGTGAGCGGCTTTTACTGCCGGTTGTGCTTTATTAGGTCTCTGTTCGGCTTCTTTTGTGCATGATGTGAATGAAAAAACTACTATTACAACAAATGCAATTATTTTAAGTCTCATTTTATTCCTTTGTAATTTATGACTATCAAAAATAGTAAAAGCAAAACAAATGAAAAGTAAGACATAAATGTGAAAATCTTATTTCATTCTAAAGATTTTTTGCCGATAATAGAGTAGTAAAACAAATCAACTTTTTGCGAATATGAATGTTAGAAAGATAAGAGAAATTGCTGATGGCTTATTAGAGCAAGGTAAGTATGAAGATGCCTACGTTGTCTATGATGAAATTTATTATAGAATTTGGAGCGCAATTGGTGTAATTCAGACCGGGCTAACTAATTTCTCGAATGAATATTTAGGCAGCAGTTTCAAAAACAGTTATAAATTAAGAACCAACTTTACAGTAGAAATATCCGATAATATTTTTAAGAAGTGGTTCAATTTAGACACCGACCAAACTCTTAACGAATTGACATTTACTACATACGGACATCTCCAGTGTATTTCTTATTCCCCTTTCTTGAACAAAACAATTGGCGCAGATGTAGTTTACAGCGAGTTTATGATTTTGCATGCTCTTGTAAACGACTCGGCAAGTGATGATTGGATTAACTCGCTCTTAAAATTAGTAACGCCGCAGATGGAAGATCAAAGAGTGAAGAAAATTCGTTCTAATATTACAGAGACAAATGTTAAGAAGCAGCTTATAGATAACGCCGCTAAGTTAAAGGCAACAGATTGGAAGGATGTTAATATCTGTCTTTTAGATTATCTGTTTAACATGGGAGATAATTCTTCGGAGCTTTATTCTTCTGTTCACAAAACTGTTGGAACATATTTTAGACAAAAGACTCACCGCAAAAAGCAGAGTGAAACTAAAGGCAGGAAACAGGAAAGTTACAGCTATCAGAGTTATGAAAGCTATGAAAAGTATGAGCGGTATGAACGATTCGAAAGCAGTTATTTTAACCACAAGAAAGAAGAATTTGATGCTACAAGTGCAACAGAATTTGAGAAGGCAAAATTCTATGGGCAGGTTTTAGGCTTAACGGGCAAAGTTTCTAAAACATACATCCGTAAAAAGTATTTAGAAATGATTGCTAAATACCATCCCGATAAGGTTTTTGAACTTGGTGAAGAATTGAAAATATTAGCCGAAGTTAAAACGAAACAGATAAATGCTGCTTATGATTGGATGAAAAAGAAGTACAATATTTAGGCATTAGGCGGCAGGCAGTAGATTAATTGTGTTTGGGGTAGCCGGTTTCAATCGGTAAAGATAAATCTCGCGACCATTCGTTCCACGCTGCAAAATAACAACGTACGTTTTTTATTCCTGCGAGTTTCATGCAAATATAAACGTTTGAAGATCTGGCGCCTTTGAAGCAGTAAATAATTACTTTGCTTTCCGAAGTTATACCTACATCAGTAAAGAGTTTTTTCAATTCGTCTACACTTTTAAACCAAGGAATTGAATTTGAATTTTTCATCATATTATACCATTCGAGCCACCGTGCTTTTGGAAGCCTTCCTTTACGCGGCGCAAAATCGGGCCCGTATGGCGATGAACTAACTCCAATCCACTCTGCATGATCGCGTACATCTAATATTATTGTTTCGGGGTCATTAATTGAGGCAAGCATTTCTTCGGTATCAACAATAAGAGAGTTATCAATTTCAATTGTAAACTTTTTTGGAACTGGATAAGAAATTTCTTTTGTTGTTGTAAGTTTATTAAGAAGCCATGCCTGGAAGCCTCCATGAAGCACATAAACGTTTTGATGACCGAGATGTTTAAGTATAAACCAGCCGCGGCAGCTTCTTCCGTATCCATTATCCATTGCGTCTTCATAAACAACCACTTTTTTATTACCACCTAAATTTCTAAAACGGATATCGAACTGAAGAATTAGGGTTTACTCTTTTTTT
>CAZNTN010000019.1:0-48280 GCA_964575995.1 uncultured Melioribacter sp.
TGCCATAACTAACCTCCTTGTTTTTTTGTTTGTTTCAAGCTTCCTTGCTTGATTTTTTAGAACTGTCATTCTTCAAGTGTATTATCGGAGGCGCATACAAAAAGTTTAGCTTTTCCTTCAGTGAATTATAAAGGAACAGAAGTAAGCATAAGCAGTTTTCTTTTTAGGGTTCTTACTCTTGTCATAACATCCGGAATGTGCGAAAAATGTTTTTCGAGCTGCAATACAATTTGTTTTATTTTATCTTCTTTCCCAAACTTTAAGTAGTATGAAATTAAATAGAAAAATACTGCCGGGTCTGTTTGATTTTCTTTAGCTACTCCTTCCATAATTTCAATTGCCTCTTCAATTTTACCAAGTTCTTCCAAAATTCTTGCATAAGATTTTCTTACCTCTAATGCATTTGGAAAAATATCTCTTAGTTTCGCAATTATTTGCATTACTTGTTGTTTGTAGGGATTATTACCAAGCATAAACAAGAAGAAGTTTAGATTGTTCTTGTTAATCAT
Organism: uncultured Melioribacter sp.; assembly: GCA_964575995.1. Lineage (GTDB taxonomy): Bacteria > Bacteroidota > Ignavibacteria > Ignavibacteriales > Melioribacteraceae > Stygiobacter. Next base: position 510 of record CAZNTN010000019.1, read on the forward strand.
TTTAATAACGATGCTTACTTCATTTTCAGAAAAGGGAGCATTGCTGAAAATTTTTGATAAAGAATCTAAATTGTTGGTAGCGTTGGCTTCATCAAGTGATTTGTATAAAGCAAATAATTCCTTTTGATAGAAATGATAATTTTGATTGTTCTTGTTTTGCAGAGCGAGAATTAATCCGTAATAAATAACCTCTTCAGGATCAAGTAAAACCGAGAGCACTGCATCAAAACCCTTAACGAGCAGTGTTTGGTTTAAGATATATGCGCGCTTACATCTTTCTTCGGCAAGATTAAGTTCGTTTTTTCTGTGTGATATTTTTGACGCCAGCAGATATGAGAATGGCTGCTTATCATCAACCTTGAGTGAATGAACTATAAGTTTTTCTGCCTCTTGAGTTTTAAAACCTTTATGCGCAATTAATGCCAGCGAAGAATAACACTGCGCTCTATACTGCCGGTCTAATTTAGGAGACTCGCTAGCAGCCTTGAAATAAACTGAAGCATTGTCATCGTCGTTCAATACGTTATAAGTTTGAGCCAACTGAAAAGCGTAGTAAGCATCTTTGTTGTTTTTATACTCATCAAGAAGTAATGGCAGGTTGCGAGCAGCTTTTTTTTGCTTATCCTCTACAGAAACATTATACCCTACATGATGGATAACTATTGTAGATTTTGAAAGAGTGTATTCATTAAAGGTTAAGGATTGAACAATTTGTTCGTGAACTTTGCCTGCAAACCTAATTTCCGGCGAGTTTGCAAACAGTCTTACATACAGCATTGCATTGTCTCGGCTTTCCTCCCGATCTACGCTTTTGATAGTACAAAAGTATCCGGTTTTAGTAGGAGCGCTTATTATTCTTTTTAATTCCGGAATTGATTTCGGGTCAAGTCTTTCATCGGCATCAAGATACAGAATCCATGTTCCGTTAGATTTACTAAGCGCAAAATTTCTTGCAGCCGAAAAATCATTTATCCATTCAAAATTAAAAATAGATGCTCCGTAACTTTCTGCTATTTTAATTGTGTTATCTGTTGAGCCAGTATCAATTATAACAATTTCATCAGCTATGCCTTTTACCGATTCCAGGCATTCTTTTAAATATTTCTCTTCGTTTCTTACAATCATTGATAAAGTTAAACGCGGCATTTATACCTCGATAAAGAGTGTGTTATGATTCACTTCTAATCCTAAGATTGAATTAGTCTTAGCTAAAGATTCTTTTGCGCTATTATTATTCCGGTCATTCTTTACAGCCCATTCAAACATAGTTTTTGCAGCTTCGTAATCTTGGTTTGATTCAAATACACTGCCCAATCCCAAACATGCAGCAGAAGATTCTGGATTAATAGTGAGTTCTTCTTCAAAATAATTTTTAGCCTTTTCAATACTTCCAACAATTAACGAAATATTTCCGAGCATATTAAGCAAATCTGTTGGAGATATTATTTGGCTGGAAGCATTTTCATCATAATTATTATAGGCTGTCTCTAATTCAGTTAATGCTAAAGAATACTCTGTTTCGTTTAAATGATTATTAGCTCTAATTACAGATTGTTTGACAATATCTTTATCAAGATAATAAACTATAGTATGCTCTTTAATAGGTTTGTTTCTAAGCCATAAATCATCAGGAGTTGTTCCCCATTTCTCTACAAATTTAGCTTCATTAATTTTTAAGCGTTCAAAGTATTTGGCATTTCCCTCCGCTTTGAAACTTTTAGAGCCGAAGTGGTGGATAAATACGTCTTTGGCAATAACAGTTTTATAGCCTGCTAATTGGGCACGAAGGCAAAAATCATCATCCTCGTAATTGCCAGGCGTAAAACGTTCGTCTAACCCGCCAATTTTTTTAATCACTTCTTTTTTTATAAGTGTACACAAAAAAGCAACTCGAGGAAAGATTAAAACATCACCTTTGTTTTTTTCAGCTATTACCGAAGCATATTTATGCATTTCTTCTATAGTACTGTATTTTGCATTTACATCTTTTTGCAGACCGCTAACTTCGTTGCTGATTGGTCCAACAATACCCACACTTGAATCTGATTCTGCAGATTCAATCATCCGCTCAAGCCAACCATTAGTTAATACAATATCGTTATTGGCTATAATAATATATTCACCTACAGCTTCTTTAATTCCTTGATTTACAGAGGCTGGGAACCCAAGATTAGTATCATTATCAATTTTTTTTATCTTCAGTTTGGGATTTTTGAAACCAGCAAGAAATTCTCGAGTCTTATCAGTGCTCGCATTATTCACAAATACTACTTCTACTCTCCGATTCACTGTTTGAGCGATACTATTGAGGCATTTTTCTGTGTACTCTAATTGATTATAGACAGGGATTACTATGCTAACTTCAATTTCTAACTCCGGAATTACTTTACTGTTTGGATTAAAATCCGGATTGTTAGGCTTGAACCAATTAATTCCCCATAATTCTAAAGGTGTTGGGATATTTCCCTTACCATAGTATTCTTCCAATTTCTTATATAAGTGTTCGGTACTTTGTTGTACTAATTCATCGGTCTTGGATTTTTTAACAGTCTTGAAACTTTGCTGTCCCTTGTGATAGACAAAAACATCAACAGCAACAATTAATTTATACCCTTCAAGTCTTAGTCTCCAACTTAAATCAAGATCATCGTTTCCTAAGAACAGTTTTTCATCAAGCAAGCCTAATTCTACAATTATGTTCTTCTTAATTGCCAAGCAGAATCCAATTAGAATTTTGGCTTCTACAGTTTCTCCATTATTAGCCCGGCGGAACTTATTATATAAAGTCTCAATTTTAACATTGCCTGTAAATTTTTCCTTTGTATATAACTCCATTTTTTGAAGTCCGGAAACATAATTGGAAATTGGTCCTACTGCGCCTGTTTTATCATTCTCGTAAAGATGAGAGATCAAAGAGTCGATCCAATCACCAACTACCACAGTATCTGGGTTGAGTAAAATAATATTTGGCGTAACAGCGGTTTTAATTCCTAAGTTGGTTGCTCCCGAGAATCCAATATTTTCTCTATTCGCAATTATTTTGAATCTCTTCTTATCAGCCGTTACTTCTTTCAAAATTCTGACCGTATTATCATTTGAATTGTTGTCTATAATTATAACTTCATCATTATTGCGCAATGTGTTTTCGAGGCTATTGATGCAGTTACTAATATCTTTTTCGGAATTGTAAGTAACAATAATAATTGAGCATGCTCTTTCAGAAGATTCTTTTCTTATCTGTTCTTCAAGCTCAAGCAAACGCCTATTCTGATTCTCCACGATTTCTAAGACATCCTTAGTATAAGATGAATATTTGTTATAAATAATCTTCATCGTTCGTAAGAAATCGGGAAGTTTTGTTGTAACCATATTAGTTTTATCTACTCGGTGCCTGTATTCCGAAGTAACTTCTTTGATGTGCAAGAATTCTGTCTCCATAGAAAGTTTGATCCAGAATTCCCAATCTTCATGAGTTGTCAATGATTCATCAAACCGTATTCCTTTATCAATCAAACTTCTGTCTAAAAGAAAACATTGTACCGGAGCTATATTCATAATAAAAAGCAAAGCTTGAGAATAGTCCAAGGAGTATTGCAATTCTTTATTAATCGGGACATATACATTATTTTCCTTTTTTTGAATGCAACGAAGAGCATCTGTGTAAACTACTTTTAATTCTGAATTATTAATTTTTTCAAACAATACTTCTAAGTGGTTTTCGTAAAAAATATCGTCATCATCCAAAAAGGAGACATACTTTCCTTTAGCATAATTAAGACCTGTATTTCTTGCGCCAGCAAGTCCTTTGTTTTTTTCATGAACAATGTATTTTATTCTTTTATCTTTAAATGAACGGACTTTAGATTCAACATCTTCTCCTGCATCATTCACAACAATTATTTCAAAGTTATCGTACGTTTGATTTAATACACTTTGTATAGCATCTAAAAGTGATTGTGGACGATTATAAGTAGGAATTATAACTGAAACCAAATCTTTCCTGTTAGTGCTATTGTTACCAACTTCACGATTATTCATCTTAGAAGTTAGTGCATCAATTTTTCTTTTGAGTGTAATTATTTGGCTACGGGCAAGACTTTCTGTTTGTGTGATAATACCGGCATCAATACTATTTATTACTTCAGAGGCTTCCAACAGCTTACCATTAAGCAAGAGCGTTTGAACTGTAATTAGATATTTATCCAATTCACCTACTTCAGCCGGATTGATAGAAGTCTGAGCAAATCCGTTGCTTAAAATCATACCGATAAATCTATAAGTGTCAAATTTATCTGCCATAGCCGAGTTAACAGCACGGCGCATTTGAAACTCGAATTTATTTAGCTCGTTTAGTTTGTTCTTTTGCTTTACCCTTAAAACTAATGCTTTTGGTATTGTTCCAATTTTTCCTTTATTAGATCTAATTCTGATATATGTTAATAAATCATCTGTTCCCGGGAAATATTCTTCCCATCCAGAAATAGATTTTAGAAAAGAGGATCTAAAGGCAGCGCTTTCAAGTGCAATAACGTTTTTTCCCGATGGCTCTAGTATTCCAGTCTCGCCAATTGGTTTTAAGCTAGAAAATATTTGTGAAGAATCGAAAATGCTTTTCTTACTATCTACAATATCAGCATAACCAGAGACACATTGAACCTCGGGATGGATATTGAGATACAATAAGCTGCTTTCTATAAAATGATTTTTAGGAATATCGTTTTCTCCATTCACGGCTGCAATATCAGATTCAATAAATTTGAGAATATTGTTTTTAGTTCTGTTGTATGTCTCATCAAAATCAAAAAAATCGATCGGGATTTTCTCATCAACCTGTTTTCTGATATAGTCTCTATCAACTGAACCTTTACATACTACTAGTAATTTATCGGGTAACATTGACTGGCTGTTAATAGCATTTAATAACAAATTATTACTATCACCGCTGTCCGCATCAAATAACACGATTAGTGAAGCAGTAAGCTCTCTGTTAACAGAATAATGTTTACTAGAAATCTGTCTTTGGTTAAAGGCATTAAATTTTTGGTTAATATCTTTTTGTAAAAAAATCATTTCAGCAAAGAGAGAAGCATAAAGCTCATATCGCTCATTATTTCCCATAAATAAAACTGATTTAACTTTATTTGCGAGGTCATCGCTGCATAAACGGCCAAGTAATTTATCATGGAATTTTTCTGGTAATAATTCTGGAATGCCTCCAGCTTTCGCAAAAATAAATGGGCATCCTGTTTCTACAATTTCAAGAACAGAATATGGATGATTGTCCGATTTATATGGCAGAACACAAACCGAATGTGAGTGAAGTTTTTTGATAATGTTAATTGCTTCTTCGCGAGGCGTAGATACTTCCACTACTTCTATTCTTTTCCTCAGCAGTTCAAAATATTTATTTTGTTTAGTCATTTCAGGAAAGAAAGGTCCAATCATTACAACTCTTTTAATTTTTGCTCCTACGATTTCTTCCATATCAAGCAGAGTTACAATTTCGGAGAAAATATCATACCCTTTCATAGAATATCTTTTTCCGTAAAAAATCAATGTATCAACATCTTTATACTGGTTTTGTGGGAAGTACTTGAATTCGAAAGGAAGCCTCAGTTGATAAGTGCGTTCTTGAAGAAAATTATATCCGGCATCTATGTAAAGCTTCTTAATAAACTTTGTTGGGAATACCAATCTATCTGCATTTTCAAGAGCAATTTTTTCTTTATAAATAACATCGTAATTGATTATTGGCAGCCATCTTTGCGAGGCATTTTCTAAATACACTTTAGAACCATGCGATACGATTTGTATTAATATTTCGCCGGCAATCAAACCCGATTGTTTAGCTTGCACTACTCTATACCCAAAGCCTTCAACATCCTGTATTTCAACTATGTTTAAATAAGGATAAATATATTGAACAACCTGCATACTTTTTAAAAGCATTTCTGCAGTTTCATTCATGTTTACTACTTGGTTATCAAAGAATTTATCAAAGGTTAATATTCTTTCGTTGTTAATTATATTTTTCTCGGGGAGCATATTTCCTTTGCTAACAAGAAACACTCCGAACTCATTTCTTTTAAATAATTTTTGCGCTTCCTCAATATAAGAACCTATTCCGCCTGTGAGTTTAGCTTTACCGTGCTCGTTGCTGCAAATTAGGTAATGTATATTAATTTCAGGAAGATTCAACTCTTTTAGATAGCCATTATATTTTTCAGTTCGTAGAGAAATTGTAATTAAAATGGTAGATAAATTGTTCTCTTCTGAATCAACTATTTCAAAACCCCCCGAAGCAAGATGTAGTTTTAGTTCGCTAAGTTTCCATTCGCGGTACGAAGTTTCATCTTCGGGATAGTCAATTCCTTGTTTAGTTCTGCCTTGAGAAAGTATCTTGGCTTTATTGTCTTTATTCAGAAGCAGATTCTTTTTAACAGCCCTTAATATTATACGCGGGTCTTCAAGCTTTTCGAGAAGATGATCTATTATTAATAGGACTTTATCTTTTTCTGTTACTCTTTTTTCGCCTCGTCTTTCAAGCAATACATTAATATCGTTGGTGCGGCTGAAATCAGCTAAATCCTTCGCGGTAAAAAAGTACACCTCACAATTAAAATTTATATCGAGATATCTACTTTTATCTTCTTGGGGTTGAAACAAGATTACTTTATCGAAACTGTTCTTTGACAAATAGAAATTTAATTTGTCCTTAATATTCTTGTTTAGTTCTTTTAGGTAAATATTTTTGTTCGTATTGATTATAGTTCTGCTTTTTGCCCTTGCGCCATAGTTGTACTCTGGAGTTAAAGTAAACAGATCATAATCGCCGTGATTTATTAATTTTTTCTTTTGTTCTTTTACCCAGCTTCTCCACTCGTGTTGAAAATTCAGGCTTGGATATTTTTGTTGAATCCTATCGAAAGATTTTTGATGAGAATCTTCATTGTATCTAACAAGAACAGCTTGTTTGTCCACATTATTTTCTGTTTTTCTATGGTCATGCACTAATTCAATATCATCAATTAGTTTTGCTGTAACAGGGGTGCTGCTTAGAAGCCCACGTATAGCAAACTCGAAATCTTCAAACCCCACGAACATCTCAGAATCGTAAAGCCCAAGTCTTTTAAAAATTTTCCGATTGATAATTGAAGCGCCTCCCGGGAAATTACTTAGATAACCATTATTCGGAATCAGGTAACTTATTTTATTATTATCCACTCTCCAGTTATAATAAGTAACAAAGCTGTTTTCGTGCAGGTTAAACAGGCGCGGTATAAATACTTCAACATGGTTTTCATTTTTTTGATGAACAGAAAATTTTTGCAGCCAATCATTATTTGTAATATAAATATCGTTATCAACAAAGAAAGCCCAATCCTCTGTAGTTTGTTGAAGCAAATAATTTCTACCAACACTTACTCCTAAGTTTTTTTCGGAGTCAAAAATCTGCACTTGGCTGTAATTTTTACAAAAGTTCTTTAATCTTATTGTAGAGTCTTTTGAACTATTGTTATTAAGGACATATATTTTTTTTCCAGAAGGTAAAAAGCTTTTGATACATTCAATTGTTTGCTCGACCTTTTCATGAAACAGCAGCATTATAGCTACATCTATGTTAGCCGAACTTAATTGCGAATCTACTTTTTGCCAAATTTTATTTGGGTTATGACGCCCAAAGCAGGTTTTGCAATTAGGATGCGGATATTGATTGTCGTTAATTCTTTTTCGCTGCGTCTGCATTTGTAAATTATTGTAAGGATCTGCTTCTAAGTAAATATTGCCATAGTTTAAGCTAGGTGGAATTTGACGTTGGCATCCACCAATATTTCCTTCACCATCTAGATTGATAGTATTAGAATAGGATGAGCATTCGAAGTCGAGGCTGCCTTCATCTAGATAAATAGGGCGGGCATTTATATATTTTCTGCTGCCGCACTGCTCTTCAATGTACTTAATAATATCCATATCAGAGGTTTTAATTATTTTCTTGGTGTCTTCGGTTTCAATTGAATCGTACGCTAAATAATTTGCTAAGTTTAGGAACGCTGGCTTCACCTCATCGCATAGCTCTAACACTTTTTCTAAACTTCTATAGTTATCTTTATTCAAGAAATATGAAAACCCTACGTTTCCAAATCTTTCTTTTATCTTTTTAAAATTGTCAATAACTTTAGAAAACAGTCCTGCCCCTACATAGTTCTTGTATTGTTCATTAGTAAACCCATATAAGCTAATAGAGATATAGTTAGGCGCCTTTTTCAATTGCAATATTCTTTCTGTGTATGAACCATTTGTAATAATTCCAACGTACTTATCGTTATCAATAAGATAGTTTACCACTTCCGTAAAATGTTTCCCGAGCGTTGGTTCTCCATATCCGGCTATACAAAAAGATTTGAGAGAAGGGTACTCATCAAGTATCTTTTTAACTAAGTCTAAAGTGATTTCTTTATGAACTGGTTTATCAACAGTTTGTCTGCGGCAGCCGGCACAATTGAAGTTACATACATCGGTAAAATACAGAGTGCATTCTGTAGGTATCGTATTTATTTTCATTTCCATTTTTTAACTCTTTCCGGTTTGAATGGTTCTTAAATATTCTTTCATTAACATGTTTTCCCTATTAATTATTTGAAAACGTTTTTCTATTTCGGCATACTCATCAGATTTCTTCTGGTATAACTCATTAATTTTAGAGTAGTCTTTATACAAATTATCGTATCGCTGATGGTTATCTCCGCCGAGTAGAGCAAACGAATGGAATATTTCGAATATTTTATCAGCAGATGCTGATTGTGGCGCTTCTGCTTTATTATTATGGCTACTAGCAAGAAAATTCAAAAATACATCTTCCGAGTTTAGCAAAAGTTCACGCCCTTTTTGTTTAACTTCTTTCGATAGGTTTTTATGATCTTCGGTGCTAAGTTCAAGAACACTTCTTAAAGTATTTGCCAGACTAATTTTGTTGCCTGCTTCAAAAGTGTACTTATAATTTTCACCTGCAACTTCCTCAAGCCCAGTTCCTTTTGGCACAATAACTGGAACTCCGGCTAACATAGCTTCAAGTGCTACATTTCCAAAAGGCTCCCATCTTGAGGGAAATACTGCAACCCAGGCAGATGAAAATACTTTTTCTAAATTCTTGTGGTTTAAGAATTCCAAAAATTCTATTCTGTTATTATCCTTTATAATATTACCCCAATATTGCTTAAACGTTTTATTATAGTCGCTCCAATATTGGTCCCTTCCGGCAAGTTTTAATATACTGGTTTCTTCAAAATTCTCTTCAATAATTTCTGAGAAAGCCTCAATCAATAAATCTGGTCCCTTTCTATACTCCAATCTTCCCAAAAACAAAATATTCTTTTCTTTGTGAGAAGATTCCTTATTGTTCTCCCAAAAGACAGGGTTCACTAAATTTGGAACAATAGCAACAGTACTCTTACTATAGTTAATGTAACTATGCAATTCATTTATCATTATTTGGGTTGGTGATGTAAAATAGTAACAGTTATTGAAACAGTATTCCTCTATTAGTCTTGTTAATTCATAATGTTCGTCTAAAAGGTTTTTGTTCTTAACAGCTACATCTTTCATCGGTCCTTCAATTTCGATTAGTATCTTTGAGTTATTGTACAAGCCATATATCCTGCTTGCAAGAATTGTAAAAAAGCCTTCTGCCCCGCAATCCGGAAAAATTATGTAATCAAAAGTGTAACCTTCGTCGGTAATTAGCCTATGTATTGAAAGCCACAACAAATGTGAGTTGTTCAGGTTTTCGTGTGCTGGAAAGAACTGCTTGCTTCTATTAACAAATACAACTTCAATGCCTTCATAGCAGCTAATCATTTCATCTACGTCTGCGTTTTCATACTTATACGTTACAAAAACTACTTTATGCCCATGTTCCTTCAGCATTTTCATCTGGAAGTAGAAATGGGAACCAATTCCGCCATAATATGCCGGAAAACATTCTCTAGAAGCAAAACATATAGTCAAGATAACCTCACATTCCCAAATTATTTTTTTGTTCAATCAGATAGTTAAGGTTTCCAAGTGCAATTTCGTTTGTACTATCAATTCCCAAAACCAGCCGAATTCTTTTTTCGGCATCGATGTAATCCCGTGTTAATATTAAAATCACCGAGAGATCATTTAGTGCATCAATGTCTAACGGATTTTGAATCAAGATTCTGTCAATTAAAGTTCTAGCATTCTTGTAATCACCGTTTTCAATAAATTCTTCAGCACGCGTTATTAAAACAATTTTCGATTCCGTTTCATTAGGAACGCTATAATCAAGATTATTTCTTGTCTCTATTTTAGTATCCCATCCAGGTTTTACGAAATACCACGATTTCCATTCTTCTTCTTCGGTTACGTAAAGAGTGGCGTTTATATCTTTAACAAACTCATCTACAGCAGATTTAACCCCAAAATTTCCTGCCGGTATTATTCCGTCTAAATAATCATGCCCGCAGAATATACCACCGTCTTTAAGTTTGCCATACCATGCATGTAAGTCTTTCTTGCAGCCCAAGTAAGAATGATCTGCGTCAACATAAATCCAATCAAAAAATTGATCCGGGAAATGAATGGCTGCTTCAACAGAATCCATTCTAAATATTTTTACACTAAAATCTTCGGCAAATCTATTGATAACATAAAGGTAATTATTTAGCTGTTCACGATATGTTAACCGTGCTACATCATCATAATCTAGATCATAAATCCATCTATCAATTAGAAATAACGAACCTGATTTCCATGTATTTCTTATTACAGCCGAAAAATCTCCTCTCTGAACACCTATTTCTGCTCCATTGCCGCTCAATCCCAATTCATTAAAAAAATTACCGAACTCAAGTCTGTTTTTTACTTTCACTTCTTCCTCTAAGTTTGCATTATTAGATCACGATACCTAAGTAAATCTTCGGCTGTTAGCCCTTCTGGAACGTAATGTACACTCGAATTATTTGTTAGTTCGCCGTAAAATTTTCCTTCCGTAAGAGACTTGAAATACCCCACGGTATTTTTAATAGGTTGATATAGACTGACCCACTTTTTGGAAAGAAAGGGTTTAAGGTTTTGCACAAAGCTAAGAGTGTTATTAAGGCTTTCCATAGTTTCGCCTGGATAGCCAATAAGGAATAAACCGTTAACAGGCACAAAGTTTGAAAGAAGTTTTACTTTTTCATACGCCTTGTTTGCATTGAATGTCTTACCGATTAATTTAAGCATTCTATCATCGCCGGATTCTAACCCAACTTGCACTTCGCTTGGGTCAAATTTTTTCATTATCTCAGCCTTCCCTTCGTTAATTAAGTTTATATGGGTAAAAAAGAGATTCTTACCTAGAATGTTTAGATGCCTTTTTTTTAGTTCGTCATAAATATTCAGCATATGTTTTTCTTTTAAAGTAAATATGTCATCAACAAAGAAAATCTCATTAACATTTTGCTCTAGTAATAGTTGAATGTTATCTGCTGTATAGCGGGCGCTGAAACAAGATATTTGTGTTTCCGGATTATGGCAGAAATAGCAGTGAAACGGACAGCCGCGTGAGCTCATCACATTTCTTCCATTTGCATGTGTAGTTAATAAATCCTTTTTGTACCATCCCGGGTAATTTTCAAAATCAATTTCCTGGTTTTGGTTAAAGTATTTTTCTCCTTCTTCAGTCCATAGCTCAACATTATTGTCCGAAAACCAATCTTTAGTTTCTTTATCAATTATCTTTGCCCATCTGCCTCCAACAACAAGATGAGTATTGGGAAATGACTTCTTAAGATAAATAACGTCTTCATAAATTAGTTTCTCTTTAGTTTCAAAAACTGAAAGCCCGATAATATCATACTTGTTTGAAAGAGGTAGTTCATCCATATAATACACATCTACAACATATCCTAAATTGCGAGCGTAACTTGCTATATCATAAACACCTAACGGGTTTGAATTCAGCGTGTTTGTATGCCAGCCTCTTGTTGTTAGCAAAAGCTTTCTACTATTTTTATTTATTGGTATAATAGCCTCACCAGCTTTTTGTACTTTAGACAAGAACTATACCACAACTTAACAGTGTAGTATGCCTTTTTAATAAAGCTTTTAAGTGCTAAATGGCGATGATTGTAATAGAGGCTAATATTAGCCAGTAGGTTGTTGACGAGTGGGTTTGTAAAAAAGTGTGAAATTAGCCGGTGTGTTTAGGTAAGTATCTTTACTAAATCTGCAGTTACTTCTTCTATTTTAAGATTGGCGGCATTCATTCTTTCTTTTTCTGCAACGGCTCTTATCTCTTTGGTTTCTTCAACTCTCTTTTTGTGCATCTGAATGCTGCTTGTCATGTTTTCAATCATAATTTTTTCTTTATGCAGGCTGGTTTCTTTTAGTTCAGCAATCGTGCTTTCTTTTTCTAATCTAAGCAGATTCAGTTTTCTTTGCAGTTTCGATTTTATATCAAAGCGCTCCATCAGTATTACACCAGATATTGCAAGAGATATGATTACACCCAATAGAAAACTAATAGCTCCCCACTTCGACCCCGAAACAAGAACCTGTGCAAAAAGAGAGTTGAATTCGGAAGCATTACCAACTAATCTGTTTGAGTAACTGCTCAAACCGCCTATAATAAATACTATTAAAGCTATTATTGTATTATAAGTCATATTATTAGTTAAAGAAATACGTGGGTTGTATTTATCAATATTCGGCAGGTCTTCAATTCTTGCCTCTACTACCTTAGCATCAGAGTCATAATTATTTTGTACTGTATTAATTGCATCGCTCAGCATCTTTTTAGATTTCATTTTGAAATTTTCCAGCTCGTCTATCAAATGCTTTTCGGCGCTAAGATTATCTTTTATAACCATATCGAATGGACTTAGACTTTCTTTTACTTCTTTGTAAAACTTATCTTTTACTTTAGCACTAATACTTTCTACAATAGAATTCAGCTTCTTCTTAAACTCGGGGTAGGCGGCAAACAACAAAGTATTCTTGGTTTTTGAATAGAGGGGAAATATCTTATCAGCAAAAGCCAAAGTTTTTGATATCTCATCATCGTAGTATTCATCTAACTTTCTTTTTTTAATCTTCTCCAAATTTTCTACGCATTTTTCAAATGGATTAGTATCCGAAGGTTTGTATTCATTGAGAATTATCTGAATCGCATCGAAGGCTTTTGCAAAATCTTTATCATGAAAGATGTTATAGATAAATGCACTCTTAAAAAAGTAATTAAACATTCCGACGTTATTTAAGTTTAGAGCTATGCTAAGTCTTTGAATATCGTACGATATAACTTCTTTTAAATAATGAGCAGCTAAGTCATCGTTGCCCATATTTACTTCAGTTAAAGCAGCATAAATTTTAGCCGTACACCCTTGAGGTTTTACCTCCAGAGCATCTTTGAAAGCTGAGTTTGCATTTTCGTTATCACTTTCTTTTAGATAAACAAAACCAGTGTAAAGTTTTAGTATATATTTTATTTCCGATCTAGTTTGGTCATTTAATCTGAGAGTGCTTACAAGCTCAAATGTGTTTGCAAAGAGCTCTAACGCTTTGGCAGGGTTGTAATAAGTGCTTTGATAAGTAAATATTATTCCTTTCAAAATCATCTTAAAGAAGTTATGCTTATTAACATCTCTTTCTATAAAATTTATTGTTGTGGTTGAATAGTATTCTTTTTCACTTTTTAGTTTGGTGGCAGCCCAGCGTGAATAGTTATCTTTAGTTTGCTTATGAAGTTCTGAGTACGATAATCCTTTAAAATTGAATTTCATAAACTCTTCTATTTGATTCAATAACGAAGATTCGAAAATCCAGAAGAGTGGAGCTTCGTCGTAAGAAATAAAAATTTCCTTTATCTCGGCTGGTAAATCGAGTGAAAAAAACCTTATACTTTCTTTTACCAATGTAATCGGGTCGCTATCTCCGCGCTGAACAATCTGAAAATGATCTCTTCCAAGCTTATTATACTTGGATAGCTGCAATTCGCTGCCAAATACGGATGTGCTATATTTTTCGGTTGCTAAAGGCATTTTTCATACTATACAGAAAGTGGGAACGAAACTGTGATTTTGGTTCCTTTGTTTTTTTCACTTGTAATTTCAAACTTACCGCCCATTAGCATAGTTAGCTTGTAAGCTATTGTTAAACCCAAGCCGGCGCCTTCAAAAGGTCTTGTATAACCTTCAATTTCTTGTGTAAAAGGTTTAAGAAGCCTTTCAATCTGAGATGAATCCATTCCTACACCTGTATCGGAAATAGTTAATTCTGCTATGCCATTATAGACCTTAGTGCCAGCGTAAACATAACCTTCGCTGGTATATTTAATTGCGTTCTCTACAAGAGAGTGTACAATTTTTTCGTATTTAACCCAGTCAACTTCGATGGTACAGTTTTCTTCGGTTAGGTTTAGTATAAACTGGATATTATTCTTTTGCGTCTCGGCTCCAAGTTTCTCGTAAATATTTCTTACAACCTGGTTGCAGTTAAGGTCAACTTTTTCCAGTTCAACTTCACCGGATTCAATCTGAGAGACTTCAATTACATTTGAGAACAAGTTAAGTGCTCTTCCCAACACTTCTTTCATCGAATCCATAAGCTCGCGCATCATTTCCCAGTCTTGCGTTTCTATACTTTCATCAATTATTTCCGAAAAGCCAACTACGGCGTTAAAAGGAGTTCTTATTTCGTGCGATATATTTGCAAGAAAATCGGATTTCATTTTGTTGAGCTGCATTTCTTTATGATATGCTTTCTTTAAGCGCTGGCTGTATAATACTTCTTCTGTTATATCCTTCATAGTAATTATAAAATAGCTTGGGCTTTTTTCTTTTTCCGGCACAGAGGTAATTTTGCAATTGTAATCGCGCATATCCAAGTGCCGATAGTTGAACTCGAAGTAAGAATTATGCCTGCTGTTAAGTTCGGATATAGAATTGTAAATTTCTTTAGAGAGCCGTTCGGGTATAAAATCTTCTATCTTGAGTGAGTATATATTGTTTTTGTCTAAGCCGAATAATTTACAAAAGTTATCGTTCGCATTATCAAATAATGCAGCAGAACCTACTCGTTCAACTATCAACAACAAATCCGAAATGTTATCAATAATTAGCTTTTGTTTTTTCTCGGATCTTTCAATTACTCTTTTTTGATTGATATGCTCTGTTAAATTACTGGCAAGTAAAATATAGCTGGGGCTTTGCCTGTCAATTTCGAAGACCGGATTTAGTGTAAACTCCCAATACTCTATCGGATATTTCTTCTGAAGGCAAATCAGCTTTTTCCAAACACGTTTGTTCAGCACGGCTAACATTAGCTCTTCAGATTCTTTTGGGTTCAAATGCTCGCTTATGATCTCCAATAAATCTTTATTGTAAATGCTTTCAATTTCTTTTGATAGAACAATTTCGAACGACTTAGACACATAAGATACTTTCCGGTTTTCATCAAGAATCATTAACGGAAGTTTACCTTGGTCTAGAGCATTGTGCAAAGAAGTAATCTTATTTTCTAATTTGTTCCTTTGCTCTAAAGATTCTATTACCAGCACGAAATACTGATTCGCTTTAATAATTACACGTTCAATTCTTACGAAGTAATTATTTACTTGAGTATCGGCGTCGTTAGAAAGAGTTATATCAATGGATATATTCTTATATCTGCTTTCGTGAAAACCTTTTACCAAGTAAACAAATTCCGGGTTAGAATTCATTTCCGAAATATCATCGCCGGCTTCTAAATTAAAAGTGTTTTTGAAAGATTCGTTGCAATAAACAATTCGCAGCTCCAAATCTATAATAATGAGAGGATTGTGGTTCGGCAGTTCGGTATAACTCTGGAAATCAAGTTCCGTTTCGGCCGGCAGTATTTTCTGATTGTTTGGATATACCATAGTTACAGTCTGTTAATCTGAACTTTACGCAAGAGCAAACTTTCGTTTTGATTAGCTGCACTGGCTGTAAAATTATATTTAATGGAAAGATATTTTTCTAAAAATGCCACTAAACAAGAGTTCAAATAATTAAATTCTGTTTGCAGCAAATTGATTTTTTGATAAAATATTTTCTTTACTTCGGTATTATCTGAGTTTAAGCTGTAGGTTAAATCTTCGAGGTCTAGCAAGTCAATTACAAAAAGATACAGCTCCGGCATGTTTACTCTCGAGCCCGGCTTTTCTTTACGCTCTGTAACCGAGCAGATAATCTGCAAAGATGTTTCGTATAGTTTAGCATAATGCTCAACTTTTCTTTTAACTTCATACTCTATGCTTTGTGTAATAAGAATGTCGGGCTGCCCTAAGTAAGCTGTAAACTCAAATTCATCAAACTCAAAAGCAATTATATATTTTTCTTTTTCGCTGCTCAATTTTTTTAAGCGCCAATGAACGCTGCTCAAAAATACTGTCGCCGGAGAAAGAGATATAGAATCGCTTAGAGAAGATTGCAGTGTAGTTAAGAACTGCGATGTTCTTTGGTAATTGCCAGATTTAGATGTAGAGTTCTTATAATCCGAACCGGCAGAAATATTTAGGATTCGTTCTAACATGCCTAATTCTCCGCCTTATTATCGAAAGAACTTACAAAAACTTGAATTAGTTTGTCTTTATCATTTTGCTGTCTTCAAAATAGTTTACTGTTTCTGCATTCTGAAGATGGAGAAGTTCGTTTACAAAAGTGCGTATTCTTGCTATGGAAGCGTTAATATTACCTAAATCATCTACAATTTTAGACTTATCGGGTTCCGATAATTCATTTTCGATGTTTTTTAGGGATAAAACTAAACTACTAAGGGGATTATTAATCTTGTGCCCAATTGTGCAAGCCATTTCTATAACCGCTTTAGAATGTTCAATATTTCGCAGTTCTGCCTGCAAATTAAAAATGCGTATTCCGGATCTTATTCTAGCCAGCAATTCCTGATTTTCCACGGGTTTAACTAAAAAGTCATCTGCTCCAACATCCAAACCCATTATTCTATCTTTTAACGAAGAACGTGCCGTAAGAATAATAAAGTAAGTAAGCTTAAATTTATCATCCCCTTTAAGGATATTGCAAAGAGCCAATCCATCTAAAATTGGCATTGTCCAATCTGCAACAATAACCTTAGGAACAAAATTCTTTAAAACTTCTAAAGCTTCCTGCCCGTTTACTGCTGTAACAACTTCGTAGTTATTTCTCGTTAATAATTTTTCGAGAATAAACCTTGTGTCTTTTTCGTCTTCAACAATTAGTACTTTATCTTTCATTATGCGTAAACACCAGTTTGTTTATTTTATTAACAAGTAAATTATAATCGGTTATAGGTTTAATTAGATAATCGTCTGCTAAACTTTCTTCAAATTTGTTTTCGCCAAAGGTGATGATAGGATAAGCTGTTATTAACAAAATTGGTATAGAGCAGCTCGGGTAATTTGTTTTTATATAGCGCGAAAATTGAATTCCATCAACTCTCCTGCCGTGTAAATAAGTATTTCTAAGATTAATATCCATAATAATAAGATCAATTTTGCATGAAACGATTTCGTTAATAATGTCATTTCCCTCTTCTCTAATTACAACTTCACCATTCAATTTTTTGAAAAACAAACGGTAGAAATCTTGTAGAAAAGTATCGTCCTCGATAATTAATACTCGCATAATAACCTAATTCGATTGAGTAAACTTAACTGTTATGCTAATTCTTCTATTTACAAAGCTGAAAGGATCGTCTTTATCTCTCAATCTGGTATCGGCGTAACCAACTACTTCATCAATTTGTTTTTCCTGCATTCCGCCAAAAACTAAAGCACGTTTAGCAGAGAGTGCACGTTCTGCACTTAATTCAAAATTAGTAAAACCTGCTCCGGTGTTCTTAAATTGTCTGGCGTCAGTATGTCCTTCAACTACAATTTTATTCGGCATTTTAGCTATTTCAGCACCAATTTTTCCTATTAATTTTCTTGCGTCGGGTTTCAATTGCGAAGTACCAAGTTCAAAGAAAATATCGTTGGCATTATCTGTAAGCTCAATATTTAATCCATCTTTAGTCATTTCTATTTTAACAAGGTTAGAAAAACTACTTAAGCCTGTATCTTCTTCTAAAGCTCGCTGCAGGCTTTCCTGCATTCTTTCAAGATCCTGTTTCTGCGCCTCTCTAACCAACTCTTCTTGAGATAAGGATAAGTTAGGAAGTTGAGATGGACCTGGACCCTTGCCATCAATTAAACTTTGGTTCTTTGCAGAAAAGCCTACTGGGTCTTTGAAGTACCCGGCTACAGCTTCTTTAACTGCCTGGTCTTGACCCAAAATCCAAAGTACAATAAACAACGCCATCATAGCGGTAACAAAATCTGCAAAAGCAACTTTCCAAGCGCCGCCATGATGACCGCCATGACCTTTTTTAATCTTCTTAATAATAATAGGGGATTCTGAGCTTTCCATTATTTTTTGCCTCTAAGCGAAGACTCGAGTTCTGTAAAAGTAGGTCTCTGATCTAAAAAGATAGATCTTCGGGCTATTTCTGCTGCAACAAAAGGGGGGTTCCCTTTTGCATAAGCAAGTATATAGGCTTTGATGATTAGCAGGTCTTGTACACTTTCTTCTATAGAATGAGCAATGTTTGCCGCTAAAGGATTAACAAACCCATAAGCTAAAAGCACGCCGAGAAAAGTACCCACCAAGGCTGCTGCCACGTGTTTGCCAACTGCTGCGGCGCCGGCATCTATAGAACCCATTGTAACTATAATTCCTAAAACTGCGGCTACAATTCCAAGTCCTGGAAGCGAATCTCCTACTCTGCCCAAACTTTCAAATACCGGTCTGTTTTCTTTTTCGTAGGTTTCAATTTCTGCATCCATCAAACTTTCAAGCTCGTGCGGTGGAACAGAACCGGCGAGCATAACTTTCATTGTGTCGCAAAAAAAACTTTTTCTATAATCATCATGAATAAACTTATCGGCTTTTTTTAAGATTTCGCTTTTATCAGGCGCTTCTATGTGTTTTTCAATAGCAAGCAAGCCTTCCCTTTGAGCTATTAAAAATAAATCGCTAAAAACTTTTAGCATTTGCATATAATCTTGTTTAGTGTTTCCATGGCTGCCAAAAGAATTGGAAATGGCTTTCATAATTTTCTTAATTAAAGGAGGTGGAGATGCAACCAAAAGACTGCCAATTGCAGCGCCTCCAATAATAAGAAACTCCGCAGGCTGTATTAATGTAATTAGATTTCCGCGCGCTATTATAAATCCTATTATTACAGAAGCAAAAACAACTACAAAGCCAATAATTACAAACATAATGTTACCTACTTAGATAAACTGGTTTCAATTTCTGTTAAACTACCAAGGAGCATCTGACACTTAGTTTCTATTTGATTCCAATTGCTTTGAGGAGATAAAACAACTCCTTCAATTTCGCGGCAAAGTTCCGATATGTTTGTGTAGCCAACCGTTCCGCTTGAACCTTTTAACTCATGAACTAAGAGCTTTAGTAATTCTTTGTTTTTGTTTAGTAAAGACTGTTGTATAGTATCTCTTTTCTGTACTATCGTATTAATAAAATATTTTTTAAGCTCTCTGTTCATAAGTTCTTTTTCATAAGAAGAAAGCTGGGCAAGTTTCTTAGTGTTGGCTAAAAAGTTGCTTCCAAGCACTTCGTTTATAGCCTTAATTAATACATCTTTAGTTAACGGTTTAGAAACTATCTTTTCTGCACCGGCTTCCATAGCCGCCAGAACATTGGTTTTATCTGTGTGCCCGCTTATTATAATAACAGGAATGCGTTTCAAGTCTTCCAATACTTTTAGCACTCTAAGCAGTCTAATTCCATCCAAGTTAGGCATCATTAAATCAAGAATAATGAGCTGGGGTTTAATTTCAACAGCGCTTTGCAAACCTTCTAAGCCGTCGTTGCATGTGATAACTTCAACATCATACTCAGAAAGAAATTTCTTTAATGAATTGCGAATAACATCAGCATCATCAATTACAAGTATTTTTACTTTCTCATTTTCGAAGTTCATGTTTATACTTTTTTGATTTTGTATTTATGCAAATCTACGCTTAGAGCGGTGTTGGATTTAGCAGCTTCAATAGTGCTTTCTTTCACTTTCTCGTAAACTTCGCCGCGAAGTATTTGAACCTGCTTTGGCGCGTCTATTCCTATTTTTACTTGATTATCGGAGATGCTGATTACCTTAACTGTAATGTCTGAACCGAATTTGATCTCCTCGTTAATTTTTCTTGTTAAGACTAGCATATATGCCTACTCGGTAAATAAGTTGTAGTAAACCGGATATTTATCCGTATCAATTATTTTTTGGAATCCTACTTTTTCATTTTGATTAATGTAAACCGGTGCTTTTAGGTTAACGGTAATCTTAAGAGGGTCCGGGTTTAATACCACAATGGCAAATGCTTCGTGGCTTTCTTCTTGCGGGTAGCTTTCATCAATTATGCGGATACCGAACATCGGGAATGAAAGGTCCGGGTTTTCTACCGAATTGATCCAATAAAATAAACTATCATCCGGTTTAATAAAGACAAATTTTTTCAGTTCTTCAAAACCTAAGAGACCTTCTTTGAAAGTAAGAACTTTGTCTTCTGCAAATTCAATTTCGCCAAAATTGTGTGTTTTAATTTTCATATTTACCTACTTTAAAATTACTAAATCAACTCTTCTGTTTTTTGCTCTGCCTTCCGGTGTATCGTTAGTATCTCTTGGTTTATATTCGCCGTAAGATACGCTTGTGGTTCTGCCCGGTTCCAAACCTTCTTTATAAATTAAGTAAAACGCTGTTTCAACTGCTCTAGCAGATGCCAGATGCCAGTTTGAAGGATATCGTGCAGTATTGATTGGAGTATTATCAGAATGACCTTCAATACGTATATCGTTAGGAAACAGCTTAATTACTTGTGCAATTTCTCTAAGAATATTTTTAGAATTTTCTGTTAGAGTAGCCTGTCCAGGCTCAAACAAAACATCTTCTAGAATATGAACTGTAATACCTCGCTCAGTTTCTTGTAACTGTAAAGAACTGGAGTACTCTGATTTTGCAATCAGTTTGCTCAATTCGCTGCTCAATAAGTCTTTTGGTTCGGGTATTACATTGCTTTCTGGGGTTGAAGGCACAACAGATTCGCTGCCAAGGTAATTACCAAAAGCAGCAGCAATACCTTTATACTTAGTTGCATCAATTACAGAACTGGCATACAAGATAATAAACAAACCTAACAGAAGTGTAATCAGGTCTGCATAAGTAATAAGGTACCTATCTTTTTCACCTTCGTCATGAAGCATAGCATCCTCTTTACTTAAGCCGCTAATTTTTCTTGCTGCTCTTTTTGAGGCAGCATTCCTATCAATCTTGCCTTCATTATTGAAGGAATCTCTCCGCTCTGAAGAGTAAGAACTGCTTCCAAAGAAAGTTCCATCATGTTTTTCTCCTCGGAATGACATCTTTTTAACCTATCTCCTATTGGTAACCAAATCAAGTTCGCTGTAAAAATTCCCCATAGAGTTGCCAAAAACGCTACTGCAATATTCTTTATTAATAAATCCGGCGAGGCGCCCGCATTAGCCAAAGTCATTATCAAACTAATTACGGTTCCTATAATTCCCATAGTTGGTGCATAGCCTCCCATTTTTACAAATATATTTATGTTGGAAAAATGTCTTTCTTGCATTGCTTTCGTTTCTAGTTGAGCAAGAAGCTGAAGTGATTCGGCATCAGTTCCATCAAGTACAAACTTAGTCATTTTCCTGGGGAACATATCATCAAACTTTTTCAAATCTCTTTCGATAGATAGGAGACCTTCTTTTCTCGATTTAATTGAAAGCTCTACAAAAGTTGAGATGATCTTAGCTATATCGTAAGTTTTAGGGAAGTAAGCCATTTTCATTAGCTGTGGAACCAACACAAACTTATCAAGTCCAAAGCCCATAATTACCGCTGCAAAAGTACCTCCAAAAACTATGGTTAGTGCAGGAATATTAAAAAGCGCTTGAAAAGAACCACCTTCCATAAAAAAGGTGCCAAATACTGCGGCTAATCCTAGCGCAAGCCCTATAAAAGTTCCAAATTTTTTCATTACATAAAGTCGAATACGGATCTAGTGAATGAATTAGCCAATAGCTTAGATGATACTTGCAGCAAATAATCTTTATGTTGCAGTTCCATAACAAGTTCTGCCGGGTCAATTTCTTGTACTCTGGTTAGCATTTCTGTGTAATTATTTGTTTGACCATTCAGCACATTTTTAATGTTTTCGAGTCTGTTAAGTTTTTCTCCGCCTAGAGATTGCACATCCAGTATTTTTTGGTAAGCATTTGTTAAGCTTAGTTTTTGCGCATCGCTTGGCACATTGCCAGAAGCCATAGTATTTATTACATCATTAATTGCTTCAAACATTCCGCTGTTTAGCACTTTGTTTCCAGGTATGTTAATTGCCTCTCTAACATTAGCACTAACTTGAATTCTGATTTCGGCTGAATGATCTAATGACGAGACCACTGCTTTTCCATCTGCATCAATTGTAACCAGGTCCGCCGAGTAATTTGTTCCGCCAAATAAATATCTATCATTATGTTTTGTATTTACATTTTGAATAATAGACGAAAGAGAATTCTTTATTGATTGAACAATTGAAGGAAAGCTATCTTTGTTAATTACATTACCAGAGTTAGTTACCGCAACCATAATATTCTGTATATCTGTAGTAACTTGATCTAACGACTTAAGGCTTTGATCTATAAAATCTTGTGCGCTTTGAGCATTCTTAGTATAGGTTTTAGTTCTGCTAATTTGTGCATCTAATCTAATAGCTTCTAAAGAACCGGCTATATCATCAGATAAAGTTTCAATTTTACTGTTGGTAGCAAGCTGTGTCTGAATCTTAATTTTTCTTTCAGAAAGCTTTTCGTGCACGTTTAAGTATTTGTTTGTAATTAATCCTTCAGTAACTCTCATAACTCACCTTAATGCCATATTAATAACAGTGTTTAACAGCTCATCAGCAATTTTAATTAATTTAGCAGCGGCTTCGAAAGAACGCTGATACTTCATTACGTTAGTCATTTCTTCTTCGATTGAAACACCGGAGTAAGACATTTTTTGCGCCTCCAAATTCTGCATTATCAATCCGCCAGATTTTATGCTGTTGTCGGCAGTAACTTTATCCATACCGATAGCGCTTAAAATTTCTGAATATTTATCTATAAAAGAATTTTCGCCAAGCTCAGAAAATTTTGTTCTGAAAAGAGCCGCAATTTTATTGGCAATCTCACTGTTGCCATCGTGTCCGGGCGATGATGAAGCAGCAATATTTTTTGGACTTTGCAGAATGGAAGTATTGATAGAAATTTTTCCATCTGCAAAAGCATTTACAACACTGCCATCTGGAGCTAGCTCGCCAAAGAACGGAATACCTGTTGAGGATGAACCGCCATAGACGAGAGTATTTCCGCTTATGTGTATTTCGTTAACTTTATTAACAAAAGTTTTGGCTAAAGTTTCGTAGTCTGTTTTATACTTATTGATTTTATTAGAATATATATCTGCAACAGCATTAAATTCTCCTCCGTTTACAATAGCAACAGAGTTTTCGTTAGCAGAATGAACCAGTCTCATTTGTCCATTTACAATAGCCAGCTTAAACTGCGTATATCCGGATTGATCCGAGCCATAAACACCGCCCACGTTTACTTGAACCGCGCCAAATGAGTTTTTGTTAACAGAGATGTTTACAAGTTTGCTCAATTCGTTTATTTGCCTGTCTCTCTGGTCTTTAAGGTCGTTAGCATCGTTGCCTCGAACCTCTGTTTCATATACTTTTTGGTTTAGTTCATGAATGTCTTTCAAGTAGCCATTAATTTTTTCTACTTGAACGGTTGCCTCTTTTTGAATAGTGTATTGAATTTCGCTAAAGCCGTCAATTTGATTTTTATAACGTTCGCTTAGCTGCTGTGCTTTCTGAATTACGTTTAATCTGAGCTGAGTAGAAGTAGGATTAGCAGATAGTTCATCCCAAGAGTTAAAAAACTGAGTAAAATAGGCAGATAAACCTTCATCGGAAGGTTCACCCAAAATCGCTTCAATTTTTTGAAGTATCTCTGAGCGCTTAGTACTATCGGAGTAAGTAGATTGATACTTTCTTAATTGGTTATCAAGTATTTCATCGCGGACACGCAGTACATCTTGAATTTTAACACCGGCACCTTGCCCGTTGTTAATGGTTTCGGAAGCTAACACAACTTTTTGACGTGTGTAGTCTGGGCTTCCGGCGTTAGAAATATTTTGTGAAGCAATATCAATAGCACTTTGATAAGTACTCATTGTTCTAACGGATAGGTCTAATAATCTGCCAATTCCCATTTTATACTCTCTTATTTACAAGGGCTTTTTTGTTGGGACCAACAAGCATCATCATAGTTTCTTTAATCAAATTGCGCGAAAATTCAATAACTTCTTTCAATTGCGAGTTAGCGTTTTTTATTTTATTAACTTTTTCTCTCATAGATTTTCTAACAGCCTGCAGTTCATTAAGCTCGCTTCCAAAATTATTACCTGCTTGTGTTAACAAGTTTTCCAGAGTGTACTCGCGAAGTTCTAAATTCAAAGTTTTTGCTAACTCTTTAACTACTTTATTTCGGGAGTTTTCTTCGCGCTCTACATCCAGCAAAATTTTTTGTTCTTTGCTAATAGCATTTTCAAGCGTTGTGTAATCATTTTTGATTATAGCCTGCTTTTGTAAATCCAAGGATTCCATCAATAAGCTAAGATTAGCGTCTTGTGTTTTTAACGATGCAAGTAATAATTTAGCGCTCATTGTTCACTCTCTTTAAAATGATCTAAGTAACCTAAAACTTTGTTAATGTAATTTTTTGTCTCTTCAAACGGCGGAACGCCTTTATACTTGGCAACATTTTGCGGTCCGGCATTATAAGCAGCTAATGCAAGTTTCACATCGCCACTATATTGTCGTAGCATTTGTGCAAAATATTTAGTGCCTCCAAGTATATTTTCGCGAGGATTAAAGACGTTTCGCACGCCCATATCCGATGCGGTAGAGTCTATCAGCTGCATCAAACCTTTGGCTTTTGCTCTTGAAACAGCTTTATTGTTAGCCGCTGACTCCGTCATAATTATAGATTTGATCATGTCTTGGCTGATTCCGAATTTTTTAGATGCTTCTTCAATATGAGGCTGATAATTATTTAATCTTTGCTTAGCAGAATTGCTTGGCAGAACTTCTGTGGAATCTGCCGGAACATGGGTATTATGAATTTTTGCCGGGGTTATTCTTTCCGATATTTTGTTTCTAATTTGTAGAGGCAATTCCTCGCCGGTAATATTTCTATACAACTTTTCTGCAATGCCCAGGCTTTTTGTTTCAGACATTTTAGAGGCGATTTCCTGTTCGAACAAAGAATCGAACATATCGTTACCATATCCATCTTCACTGCCGCCAAATATTCCTTGAGTAGTCTTATTCATACTTTTTAACATCATAGAAGTAAGCAAACCTTCAAACTGCTTAGAAGCCGAAGCAATTTTTTCTTTCTCTTTTTGATCGAACCGGGAGTTTGTTTCAACCGGCTTAGAAAGATGTTTTTCATTTGCTATTTTAAGATTGATTTCGTTCATCTTACATCACAATTAATTCTGCCATTAATGCGCCCGCTTCTTTAAGAGCCTGAAAAATTGCAATAATATCTCTAGGAGAAACTTTTAAAGAGTTTAATGCTGCTGCAACTTCTTGTACGTTGCTAGCTCCTTGAATTGCAACTGTGCTTGTAGAATCCTGCTGTACAGTTGGTATTTGATTATTCATGGCAACTGTTCTGCCCTGCGAAAATGGATTTGGCTGAGAGATTATTGGAAAGTTGCGAATATTAATATTCAGACTTCCGTGCGTAATAGTAACAGGCTGAATTCTTACACTCTGACCCGAAACAATAGTCCCGGTTCTTTCATTAAGAACAACACGGGCAATATCATCAACAGCCACATTAAGGTTTTCCAATTCCGAATAAAAAGCTATCAGATTATTTTGTCTTTCCTGAGGAATTGCAACTCTAACTTCGGCAGCATCTTGAGCTTTTGCAGCATCTGCCCCAAACTGGGTGTTAAGAGCATTAGCAATGTTTTGTGCAGTAGTAAAATCGGGTTCTTTTAAGAAGACAGAAACTTCTGCCGGATCGAATTCTGCTGCAGAAAAGGCTTCTTTTAAAGTGCCTCCGCGAGGAACTCTTCCGGCAAGAGTATGATTTCTTGATACCCTGTTCCCGCTGGAAGTGTTAATATCAAAACCGCCAACCGAAACCGAACCTTGAGCAAATCCAAACCCTTGTTCGTTAATGCCGTTAAGCGGAGTCATTAATAATGTGCCGCCTTGCAGGCTTGTTGCATCTCCAAGTGATGAAACAACAACATCAAACTCGGCGCCGGCTTTAAGGTTTCCGTTTAGATTTGCGGTAACCATTACTGCCGCTACGTTCTTTGTTTTCAAATCTATTTGCGGAACGGTAATTCCAAGTCGTTGCAGCATACTTGTTACAGATTGAATTGTAAAAGAAGAGCGGTAGCTATCACCTGTTCCTGCAAGCCCAACAACCAAACCATAACCAATTAATTGCTCCGTAGTTTTTCCGTTTAAGTAAGCAACATCTTTAATGCGCTGAGCATAGGATAAATTAGCCGCTGCCAAGATTAGCATTAAGTATGTAAAGATTATCTTTTTCATAATATCACCTAAAAGAGCCAGTGGAACAATTTTGTGAGCCAGCCCGGTTTCTGAGCGTTATCTATAATTCCGCTTCCTTCAAAAGAAATTTCTGCATCAGAAATATTATGAGAGAAGACCGAGTTGCCGGCGTTAATATCGGATTGGCGAATAACGCCTTTAATGTTTACAGTTTGTTCTTCGCCGTTAATAATAATTTTTTTGCTTCCGCGTATAACCATATTGCCGTTAGCCAAAACAGTATCTACAACTGCGCTTATTTTAGTACGTATGCTGCCGGTAGTTTGTGTAGAGCCGCTTCCCTGAAAATCGTTTTTAGTTCCAAGTCCGGCATCAGCATTTGGTATTTTGGTTGCACCAACCGCACCAGAAGCAGTAAAACCTATATCGCTGCTTCTGCCTGCAGAAGTTTCTGTGTTGTTTGATGCCTGCGTAGATTCCAATACAATAATTGTAACGGCATCGCCAATTTGAGATGCTTTGTTATCAGAAAAAAGTGAGAACTGTGCATTTCTTCTCATACTCTGCCCAAGCATCGAAGAACTCATTATTAAAACTGTTAATAATAAAAGATATGTTCGTTTCATTTTACTCTACCAGCATTAAGTTGTATTTATCAATTACTTTTGCTTTAAAGATTTTACTTTCAACCTGAACTCGTATTATTTCTCCTAAATGTCCATCTTCTCTTGCTCTTGCTTCGAGTGAGATATCAACGCCATTTTTGCCGGCATGAATAATTACTTTGTCGCCTTTATTTATAATTGGTATAAGTTCTACAAAGTCTTTAGACAAAATTGTACCTTCTTTCATCGAAACTCTGCTTCTGTACAAATTCAGATCTCGCGGTTCAATTAAACTGCTTTCAATAGAAGCTACATCTTTCATTTTGCTTTGGAACAATGCTTCAGTAAGAATTTCATTTGCACTTACTTTTTGTACTGCAACAAGAGCGGTTTTGTAAAGTTTTACTTTTACCGTAATAAAAGCCAAGCTTACATTGTCGTTTTTATCAAATACTTTTACCGGTACATAAGCAAAGTTTTTAACTAACTTCATTTTTTTATCGTTGTTAATTTCAATCCTTCCGAAATTTCTGGGCATCTGAACAACGCTGTATTCAATTTTATCAAATGAACTAAGGTTGTTGTGCAAATAAGTTTTCATAGCTTCATCAAAAGACTTAGCCTGAAGAGAAAAAAAACCTAACAATATCAAAAGGAGAAACTTCATTATAGATTAACCTCTTTTAAGATTGTTAGCCATAGTCATCATTTCTTCTACAGTTTTAACTGTCTTAGAGTTAATTTCGTAAGCGCGCTGGGATGCAATCATATTAATCATTTCTTCAACAATGTCAACGTTGGAAGATTCTAAATAACCTTGATGCACTTCACCAAAGCCTTGATCGCCCGGAGTTCCCAAAATTGGCTGACCCGAAGCAGGTGTTTCGGCGTAAAGGTTGTCTCCAAGTGCAATTAATCCGCCGTTATTCATAAAGCGTGCAAGTTCAATACTTCCTAAGGACACAGAGTTACCACCAGCTTCGTAAGCGGTAATAGTTCCATCTTTATGAACCGAAATTGATTGGACACTGCTGTTTAGCGTAAAACCGGGTTCTAAAGCGTTACCGCCGCTCGTTACAATCTTGCCGTCTGCATTAATTTTAAACGAGCCGTCGCGAGTGTAAGCAAAAGTGCCATCTGCCCGGCGCACCTGAAAAAAGCCATCTCCTTGAATTGCCATATCAAACAGGTTGTTGGTTGCCATAATATCGCCCTGTATAAATATTTTGGATGAAGCCGCTGGTTTAACACCATTTCCAATTTGAATTTTGGAAGCAGTTGTTTCTTCGACACCTGGAGTTGATGAAGTGAGCGGATTAATATGCACTTCTTGATACATCAAATCCTGGAAATCTGCTTTGTTCTTTTTAAAACCTGTTGTATTAATGTTCGCAATGTTGTTAGATACAACTTCGATGTTTATCTGCTGAGCGTACATTCCGCTTGCTGCTGTTCTTAAAGCTCTGGTTGACATATTATACTCCTATTTAAACTTTTCCGATATCGTTAGCTTGACCAAGTGAAGCATCTAAAGCCGCAATAATTTTTTGTGCAGTTTCATACTCTTTATTAATGTTAATCATCGATTCCATTTCCATAATAGGGTTTGTATTGGATTGTTCTAAAAATCCTTGAGAAATTATATATGAGTCTTCTTCTGCAGTTTTAAGTTCCTCATTATCCATCAAAAAGTTTGATCCGCCGCTTCGTGATAAATAGCCGGGATTATCAGATTTAAGAATGAGCAAAGTATCAATAGTATGCTCGCCAATTTTAATTTCTCCAATTTTAGTAACATTTATTACCGGGTCTTTTACCAACATAGTTTCCTGAATTGATACTTCACCGTTTTGACCTACAACTTTTTGATTGTTGGCATTAACTAAAAAGCCATCGTCGTTAATCTTAAATCTTCCGTTCCTGGTTAGCTCTTTTTCACCATTTTCATTTAACACAACAAAAAAACCATCACCCGTAAGTGCAAGGTCTAATGGATTAGAAGTTTGAAGCAAATCTCCTTGTTTATGGCTCGTTACTTTGTGTATAGACTTTTCACCGAAAGAATTTAATACTTCTGTAAAGGGCACTTCTCTTTTATAACCAGTTGTTCCAAGGTTAGCAAGGTTATTAGCAATAACATCAATATGCTTAACTCTATGGTCTAAACTTCTTCCGGCTGTATAAATTCCTTTTACCATATCAACCTCAAGATTTTCCTACTTCAAAAAGTTTTAGTCTTGCAGCTAGAAGCAGCTCTCCCTTAGAAATATTTAACTGCTTAGCTCTCTTACCAACATGTCCGTCTGCCTGATTCAGCATTTCTAAATTATCTTTTAATGATCTTCTTGCTTTAACCAGTTTTGGGTTCTCTTTTGATCCGCCAATTTTCTCTTCTCGCAGCAAACTGATTTTCTTCTTTAGCGTTTTTTTAGATGAGCGGGCAAACGATAAAACTATTCTTCGGGTAAATACGAAACAAATTATTACAACAGAAGCTAAAGCAAACACATTGTATTGCAATGGCAAAGAAGTAAGTACACTAAAAAATGGAGCGGCTTCGGCTTGTACAGGTTCTAACTGTTTGCCCGCAGCTACATTTTGAGTAGTCTTAGCTTCTGTTACAATCGGTTTCTCTTCTGGTTTAGGAGTTAGTTTTGCCTTCGTTTGCTTTTCTATTGCCGCTGCAATCTGCTTGGCTACAACAGCGCGTAAATCTATAGAATCGGCTGCTATTGCTTCTTTTGCTTCAACTGCTTGAGCAAAATTTATAGTTGAGACCAAAAGCAGTATTGTTAAAATTTTTTTCATACACTCAATTTTCTTTTTAATGGAAAAATCAAATGAATAATTGTTCCTTTTAGCGGCAGAGAATTAAATTCTGCCGAGCCTTCGTTCTTCTTCATCAATTCGTTTACCAGCTTTATAGTTACATTAGATTTAGAATCCGAATCAGTTCCCAAACCTTCAATGTGTTCTGTTGTAAAAACGGAAAGCACAATCTTTTCGCGGAAGTATTTTGTTTGAATTATAAAAGCACCCCCTTTTTGAGATGCAGCTTTTAGCAGCGAAAATACACTTGCAAGTATTTGCTTAATTTCATTTGGATTTGAAAGTACAGGCGGTATGCTCTCTTCCAGATCAAGCTCGCACTCTATACCAAGATTCTGCAATGTTGTGTTTATCACACTCTTAAAATCTTTAACAATCTTGTTCACATTGCACGATTGTAAGTTTTGTGTTTTGGGCTTATTTAAGCCGGCATATTTTGATAATCTGTTGGTTAGTTCGCTTAATTTGTTTACCTGCTTTTTTATGCTGTTTGTTATTTCTTTATCAACTTTTGGATAGTCGTTTTCAAGTAAATCGGATATCGATAGTATTACTTGAAGAGGCTCTCCAAGTTCTTCTATAATCCCTTCTGTCATATTGCCAATTGTATTTACGTCGAAATCGTTTTGTACTTTGGATTGATATACCTGCAGTTCTTGATATAATTTGTTAATTGAATGTTTCTGGCGCAAAGCAATTATCATTGGCACTATTATTCCAAGAATAATTTGGATAGAATTATTTTCTAACGAGTCATCTGATACTTTGGAGGCTGATGTGTATAAAGAAAGCACGCCGTAGCCGGAACGTGCATCATAAATTGGGAACAGCATTTGGTTCAGTTTGGAACCATTGATAGTATATGCTGCTAATTCAGGTATAATGGTGGGCTTTCTAGTTTCAAAAATCCATTCAAGTATTCCCTCTTTCAATGCTTTATTAACAGAATTAATGTGAGCAGGGTTTGCACTTTTACTTAATGGAACAAGATTTCTCTTTTCTTCTGTAAACAAAAAGATTTCTACTTCTTTAGAGTGTAGAGTTCTTTTTACAAATTCTTGAGTTAGTAAATGAATTTCTGATAATCCTTGCGCATACTGAACTTTTTTCTGAAACGAAGATAGATTCTGAATAAAGAAAGAATACTTTTCCAACAAGTTATTATTGTTCCTATGGCTTTCAAAACTTAGGAGCTTTAATTCACCCTTTGCTTCAGAATTCTTAGTAAAATACTGAAGCGATTTGTGAAACGATTCGTAATGTTCTGTTCTTTCTTTAATTAGTCTCATATCAAATACTTTAAAGATTCCATTTGTGCTTTCAGCGGTTCGCGGTACGCTTCAATAAAATGAGAGAGTTCCGTTAAATCTTTTACATGCAGTGTAGAAAAAATATGATGATCTAATTCAACAGAAGTATCCATCTTCAGCTCGCCCATCTTCAGCATCTGTGTCATATAATCTGCAAGATGTACAACCGAAGCAAGAGTAGGAGCTTGCTGAGACATAAAAGGCTGATGATGATATTTTACAATTTCGGTAATGAGTTCGGGAATGTTCCAATATTTAAGCAAAGATTCTCCAACTTCGCCATGTGTTAATCCAAGTATTTGCAATTCTGCATCGTTGAATGACGCACCGTTTGCAACTAACTCGTGTACTGCAACAAAATCCGAATGCATAAATCTGTGAATTACGGAAATTCCTAAATCGTGTAATAATCCTGCAATAAAAGCTTCGCCATGTTTTTCTAAACCAAGGTCCATTGCTAACTTTTTAGAAATAGTTGCGGTTAAATAAGAGTGCATCCAGAAAACTTTTTGATCCAAGTATTGATCGCTCTTGTTCTTCATAGATTCCATAAGAGAAAGCGCAGAAACTATATTTCTAATTTCATCGTATCCAAGTATCATAATCGCAAATTCAATTGAAGATACTCTTTTTGTTAAACCGTAGAATGGGGAGTTGGCAATTGTTAAAATTTTTAGCACTACACTTTGGTCTTTAGAAATCGCTTTGGCAAGAGTGTGCGGACTAGTATTTAAGTCATTCAATAAATGCAAAATTTCTTGCAATATTTTGGGAAGCGGAGCAAGTGTGTTCACTTTCTTTAAGATCAGCTCTGTTCTTTCCCTTCTTTGAGATAAATCTGCGATTGTGGTTATCATAAACTACTCACATTATTTTATTGTTTTCTATTATTGATTCTAAATGACTTTTAAATAACGGCTCGTAAGTTTGAATAAAAGTATCTAAGTATTCCAAGTTTCCAAATCCGAGTATATCAATCACATTTTCATCAAAGGCTAAGTTATCATCCCAATTAAAAGCCCCAATATTTAGTTTTTGTGTCATATAGTCTGCTAAGTGAACTAAAGAAGCCAAAACTTTGCCATTTTCTGCAAGGGAAGGGTTATGATGATACAATACCGATTCAATTATATAAGGTGGAAAGTTCCACTTTTCGAGAAGGAACTCGGCTATATCCTGATGTGTAAATCCAAGCACTTCAAGCTCGGCATTGTAGTGGCTTATCTGCTGCTCTTCTACAAGTTTAACTATTTTAGTAAAATCGGAATTCATGTAGCGTTGAAGAACAACCAGACCTAAATCATGCAATAAACCGGCGGTAAAAACTTCTCCAGATTTAGGATAGCGCAAATCATCTGCAATTCTTTTTGCGGCTGTTGCAGTTAATAATGAATGGCTCCAATAAGAATGGTGGTCCCAAGTTGATGTACTTCTACTTTTAAATGCTTCAACAAGAGAAAGCGCAACAAGAATATTCTTCATGTGCTCGAAACCAATAATAACAACAGCAAACTCAATTGTAGAAACCCTTCTTGGCAAACCATAAAGAGGCGAGTTAGCAACGGCAAGAATTTTAGTAACAATTGCTTGATCTTTAGAAATTACTTTGCATAGGTCTGCCGCGCTGGTTCTGTCGCTGTCTAACAATATTGAAACCTCCGTAATTATCTGCGGTACCGATGGTAGTGTTCCTATGTTAGAGAGATACTTTTTAATTCTCTCTTTAGCTTCTGCGTTTTTAATTTCAAGCATTATATTCTGCCAGTTTTAGTTTAAGGGAACTAAGAATTCTTGAATGAATTTGCGACACTCTAGAAACAGTAATGTTGAGTACTTGAGCAATTTCTTTGTAGTTAAGGTCTTCGTAGTAGTATAAACTTAGGATGGTTCTTTCCCGCTCGTTAAGCTCTTTAATCATATCGAGCAGTCTTTGTTTAAGGTCATTTTTCTCAAGAATGAAATCCGGTTTTTCTGCATCGCTCGGAAGCATTTCGTAGAGCTGCATTCCATCATCTTCGCCAATAGATTGATTAACAGACAAAGTAGAAGTAGGAAACATAGTTGTTGCTTCCGGCTCAAGAACATGTTCAAACTTATCGTTGTACTTTCGCAGTTCATCATAAATTTTGCCCCTAATTCGCTGAATTGCATAAGTCTCGAACTTTGTACCATAGTCCGGGTCGAAACGGTCAATAGCTTCGCTTAAGCCTTCTATTCCAAACTGAAAATAATCGCGGCGGTCCAGCAGCGCACTCTGTATCAAGTTTGTTCTGTGTATTACATAGTGAACCAGGTTTACATAGTTTAGCACGATTTGTTTTTTCAATTCTGGAGATGGTTTTTCTTTATACGAAGCCCAAAGCACTGCGTTACTCATGATCTTTATTTCCTGCTAATTTATCTGATATGTCGCCTATTTTGCTGAGTGAGTTATTATTTATTGCCTTTATCAAACCGATTACAATTAAGCTCAACATTGTTGTAATTAAGATGAAAATTGCGAAAGAATTCAAAAGTACTTTCTCTATTGCAAGCCCGCGTTGTGTAAAAAATATTACCGAGAAAAAAAAGATAAGAAGTCCAAACTGTAATACTATTTTGTTCATATTTCTAAAGTTTTTTACAGTACAAATTGCAAACCTTATACCACATTAGTATTTACTACATTTAGCTTAAAAGGAAAGAATAAGAGCTGTTTTTGAGGTTTTTTTGTTCAGGTTAACTGAAGGCTCTGGTTATTATTAGCCACTTGACCGAAACTAATAAATTTGTTAGTGATTATGGTAATATCTTTTGCAGGAGTGCTTAATGGAGCGGCTTCTGTAAGAAGTTCCTGGTGAACGATAGATTTATGAACGGCAGCATCAAACGAAATTGAACCCAGAAACTTTGGCTCCTCGCTTAAAAAATGTTTTGCTGCTACCGAAAGATTTGCGAATGCTGATTGAGCCTCATCTTCTTGTGTACACTTATTAACTACAACCAATTTAGCACCGGCGTAATTAGCAGAGCATAAGAGTTTGATAATTACATAGGCATCCATTACAGCCGTTGGTTCCGGGGAAGTTACTATTATGTTGAAATCTGAACGGATAAGCTGATACAGAGTAAGCTCATCGGCACCGGCAGAAGAATCGAGTATTATGTAATCATAATTATCAGAAACTTTGTTTAGCGAAACAAAAAGATATTTTAGAACTTCTTTGCTTACACGCGGGTAATCTTCTCTGCCGGAATCGCCAAAAATCAAGTCGAGGTTTTTATCATAATTATAAATTATATCAGTAAACAATTTTCTCTGTTCAAAAAATTCAGAAATGGCATCTTGAGTTGCATGGTTAAGCAGAATATTAAGATTGGAAAAGTTGAGGTCGAGATCAATCAATAAAATTTTTTTGCCTAAACGGGTAAGCTGGTAAGCAAAGTTAGCGGCAAAAAATGTCTTTCCTGTTCCACCTTTACCGGAGCAGATAGAAATTATCTTAGAAGTTGAAAATCGTTTTTCATTTTCTTCAAGCTGTCTAAGTTGTATAAGCCGCGATGCCTGTTCATTCATTTATAAAGCTTGCCGCTGTAAATTAAGTTTGCAAGAAAAGCCGGGTTAACAGAAAGTATATCATCTGGAATTACCTGTCCATTTGTTAAAAACATAACCGGCGTATTATGGGTTACAGCCAAATTCATAATGTTGCCGTAAGCAACCGCTTCATCAATCTTAGAAAAAATTACAGAAGTATATTTAAGCGGTTTAAATTTTTCTGCCACATCATTCAAAGTGCGTGTAGAGCTTGTTGCATTTGCCACAAGTATTGTTTCATCAACTTGAGCGGCATCTAAATATTTTCTTATTTGGTCTAAATTTTCTTTTGCTTTCTGGCTTCTTCCAACTGTATCTATGAAGATCAAGTCTTTGCCCTTAAACTTCTTAACAAGTTTTGGAATGTCATCTACTTCGTAGGCAACTGCCATTTCTATATCGCTTATTTCGGAAAAGATACGAAGCTGATCGATAGCGCCGAGCCTGTAAGTATCAATAGAAATTAACCCGACTTTTAGTTTATGAATTATTTTTGAGATTACAGCAAGTTTTGCAATACAGGTTGTTTTACCAACGCCTGTTGGACCAACAAGAGCAATTTTTGCAGTTTTGTTTTTACTAACCTTAAAAGTTGTTGTTGGAATCATAGAAGCGATGCTCGAAAGCAAAAAGCTTTCTAAGTTAGAGTTTTCTATAAAACCGGATGAGTCATTCAAGTGTTTAGTAATAGATTTTATGATATTTTTTGAAACTTCACGCTGTTCTAACAACTCTGCAATTTCATCAATTTCTTTTTCCAGCTGCTTACTTGGCGCTGGTTTTTCTCTACTTGGTTTTCTTTCGCTTTGCAAATCTTTGGTTTCTGTGCGGGGATTGATACCCTTAG
The DNA here is from genome assembly GCA_964575995.1 of uncultured Melioribacter sp. Classification (GTDB taxonomy): domain Bacteria; phylum Bacteroidota; class Ignavibacteria; order Ignavibacteriales; family Melioribacteraceae; genus Stygiobacter. The sequence goes on from CAZNTN010000019.1 coordinate 36,370, forward strand.
TCAGTTTTTCTAGTTCGGCTTGAAAATTATCTATTGCATCAAATTCTTCTCTTGATGGCTTTAATGATTTAGCTTTCGCCGGTTGATCTATGCCGGCGGTAATTTCATACATTTTCTTCATTCCGTAGCGTTTATCATTTTCAATTATTCGTGTGCCAAGTATTAATGCTTCTACTCCAAGTTCGTTTTTCATTTGCTGCGTTGCTTCTTTAAGTGATGAAGCTACATACTTCTTAATTTGCATTGTTTACCTCAATCTTTCCGATAAACTCTAGTTCTACATTAGCAGGAAGTTCCGAATATGAGAGAATAGACCAATCGGGAAAACTGCTGTTTATTAATCTATAAAAGTAGGGACGAATGGTTGCCGATGTTATTAAAATTGGCGGATACCCAAGGGAGTTAAATTTATCTAGCGCTGCTTTAAGCTGGCTATTTAACTCTCTTAAAATAGCCGGCGGAAGCCCAAGAGTAACAATGTTATCCTTTTGTGCCTGCAAAGATTTTGTTATTGCCGTTTCTAATGTTTCGCTAAGAGCAACTGCGTGAACAATTCCATTTTGATCGCGGTACATACCGGCAATTGTTTCTCCTATTGTATGTCTTACATACTCGGTAAGCACATCTACATTTTTTGTTGTCTTAGAATAATCAATCAATGCTTCGAGAATCTGAACAAAATCTTTTATAGGAATATTTTCTTGAAGCAGATTCTGCAAAACTTTTTGGATTGTGCCGAGGTTGAGAATATCCGGGTTAATTTCTTCTACTACTGCGGGATACTCTTTCTTTATGTTTTCCAAAAGCTGCTTAACATCTTGACGAGTAAGAATCTTTTCAAAATTACGTTTTAATACTTCTTGTAAATGGGTAGTAATTACAGAAATGCAATCTACTACTGTAAAGCCAAGCATTTCGGCTTTTTCCTTTTCATCTAATGTGATCCAGTAACTTTGCAATCCAAATGCTGGGTCTGTAGTAGGAAGTCCGTTTACTATTTCGTTTACTGTACCCGGGTTCATAGCAAGCATTCTATCTGGATAGATTTCGTAATTAGAAACAACGTTGCCTTTAATTTTTATTATATACTCGTTAGGCGAAAGCTGCAGATTATCGCGCACACGAACCGGCGGAATTAGAACTCCAAACTCCAACGCAATAAGTTTTCTCGTAGAAGAAATTTTTTGGAATAAATTGCCTCCCTGTTTTTCATCAACAAGAGTTATTAAACCATAACCAATTTCTACTTCAATAGGGTCAACTTGCAGATACTGCTCAACTTTTTCTTCAGGTGCAGCTTCGGAAGCCGAAGTTTCTGCTTCTTCAACAATTTGCGTCTCTGCTAATTTGTTCTTTTTAGTAAAGTAAGAAACTGCTCCTATAACAATGCTGATAAAAATGAAGGGCATGGTTGGCATACCCGGTATTAAAGCAAACATAAAAGAAGCACCGGAAACAGTACCCAGAACACGCGGGTTAGAAAACAACTGTGTTTTCATCTGAAAATCAAGAGAGCTGCCGCTAGCGCTTCTTGTTACAACCAAACCGGCAGCAGTTGCAATAATCAGCGCTGGTATTTGAGAAACAAGCCCGTCTCCAACTGTTAATATTGTGTAGCTCTGAATAGCATCTGTAAAGCTCATACCCCTTTGAGCCATTCCAATAATAAAACCGCCGATAAGATTAACGCCGGTAATAATTAAGCCTGCAATAGCGTCACCTTTAACAAACTTACTTGCACCATCCATTGCGCCGTAAAATTCTGCTTCGCGGCTTACAGATTCTCTTCTTTTTCTTGCATCGGATTCTGTAATTAAGCCTGTATTTAAGTCGGCATCTATTGCCATTTGTTTGCCGGGCATAGCATCTAATGTAAAGCGCGCAGCTACTTCCGAAATTCTTCCAGAGCCTTTTACAATAACAATAAATTGTATAACTACTAAAATTATAAACAGTATAAAGCCAACCACGTAATTACCGCTAATTACAAACGTTCCAAAAGATTCAATTACTTTTCCGGCGTATCCTTCAATTAAAATTAAGCGGGTAGAGCTGATATTTAACCCTAATCTGAATAGTGTAAGTACTAGTAGTAAGCCGGGAAATATTGAAATATCTAACGGAGAATTAATGTAAAGAGCAACTATAAGCACTAAAACAGAAAGAGTAATGTTAAGGGCGAGCAGAAAATCTAACATACCTGCCGGAAGCGGAATTAGCATTAATCCGAGCATAAGTATCAAGCCAAAGGCAAGAATTATGTCACTATTTTTTGCTAAACTGTTCATACATTAAACAATGCTTCTTCGTTTCTTAAGGTTTTTCATTTGATAGATGTAAGCGAGAATCTGAGCTACAGCTTTAAAGAGTTTAGTTGGAATTTCATCTCCAACATCGCATGCTTTATATAATGCACGGGCAAGCTGAACATCTTCGTGCAGAGGCACATTGTTTTCTGCTGCAATCTTCTTTATTCTTTGAGCTAATTCATCCATACCTTTAGCAATTACTTTTGGCGCTCCATCTTTATTCATTTCGTATTTAACAGCAACAGCATAATGTGTTGGGTTAGTAACAACCACATCTGCTTGAGGAACATCTTTCATCATTCTCTTAAATGCCATTTTCATCATCTGCCGGCGTATTCTCTGCTTAATTTCCGGGTCGCCTTCGGTCTGCTTATGCTCATCTTTTACTTCCTGCTTAGTCATCATCATTTCTTTTTTGAATTTGAATTTTTGGAAAAGGAAGTCTAAACCGGCAATTAGCACATAGAACAAGGCAATTTTCCAGACTAATGAGAATGCAGAACTAATCATAAAAGCAACAGTATCTTCAACAGATAACTGAGCTAGTTGAAACGAATCTTCTACAAGTTTAGAAAGAATAGTGTATGTAAAAAGTGCGATAATAGCCAGTTTAACTACCGCCTTAATCAACTCAACTGCAGAGCGGGAAGAGAACAACATACTTTTTGCGTTTGCAAAAACGTTAAACTTGCTAACCTTTGGCTGAAAAACTTTTCCAGAAAATTTAAAGCCAATTTGAGCTACGTTGCTTATAAAAGTAACCGCCATGATAACCAATATAACTGGAGCTGTAACCGAAAAGAAGAACAAAGCCCATTTGATAAAATAAGTTTGCAGTATTGTTTTATTTAAGTCGAGTTTATCTATTGATGCGAATAAATCTATAGAAAATTGAGAAAACTTACTTCCAAAGACGTTTTGGGTTAGGTACAGCATTGCCAAACCAGAGCCAAAAACTGCTAAAGAATTTATTTCTACACTTTTAGCAACCCTGCCTTCATCCCGCGCATCGCTAAGCTTCTTCGAGGTCGGTTCTTCGGTTTTATCTTTGCCATCGTCTGCCATACTAAGTACTCATCGCATTTAACATTTGTGAAAGCTGATCTTCATAAGCTTGAAGAAGATTCTTAATTACATATATGTATAAAGGAACAAGAATGGAGAGGAATAAAAATCCTAAGCCAATCTTTAACGGTTGAGTAATAAACATAATTTGAATTTGCGGAATTACGCGTGCTATTATTCCTTCGGCAATGTGTATCAGAAAAAATGAAACCATAATAGGTGCGGCAATTTTTAGGGCTATAATAAATGTTGCAAAAGAATATTTAATTATCAGTCCAATTAACGGTTCTGTAATTGAGTACTTAGCAAGCGGAACAATATTAAACGATGCAATAGTTGCGCTTATTAAAAAATGATGCCCGTTAATTACAATAAACAACAACAAACTGCCAAAGAACAATACTTCACCAACAACATTGTTCTGTATTTCCTGAGAAGGATTCATCACTTCTGCCATCATCAAGCCCATGTCAAATCCAATCATGTGCCCGGCGTAAGATATTCCGTAAAAAATAAAATTAATAACCATACCTATTATTGTTCCTGTAATAATTTCTTTAATCGCACTCAAGAATATTGAAACCAAGTTTATTTCGAGAACAATTTTAGATTTATCTATGGTTAAAAAAATAATGTAAGCAATAACAAAAGCGATAAAAATACGTGCCATAGATGGAATTACATTATTGCCAAGTACAGGTGCAGCAATCATCATAGCTAATATTCTTAAGAATATTAAGAGCAGAATCAAAAAATCGCCAATCAAAATTTCTTTCATTGCAGCACGGTATTAAACATTGTAAACATTTTTACTGTAATTGTAGTCATCTTATCTATAAGCCAAGGCATAAGAAAAATTATTACTGCAACTGTAGCAATTAATTTTGGAACAAATGTTAAAGTCATTTCTTGAATTGAAGTAGCCGCTTGAAAGATTGAGACAAAAATTCCTACAATTAGAGAAACTCCCAGTATTGGGAGCAGTATGATGAAAGTTGTGAAGAAAACTTCTTTCAAAACTTCTATTATTAATTCTTCGGTCATTAATGAAAACTCCTAACAAGAGAGGAAACAATTAAATTCCAGCCATCAACAAGAATGAAAAGTAAAATTTTAAATGGCAGCGAAATCATCATCGGAGGCATCATCATCATTCCCATAGACATAAGAATACTAGAGACTATCATATCAACCATAATAAAAGGTATAAAAAGAAAGAACCCCATTATAAAGCCTGTTCTTAATTCGCTTAACACAAAGGCTGGTATAAGAATGTAAGTAGCAACATCGTTTCTGTTATTAGGGCGTGCTTGATTAGAAAGCCCGATAAATAATTCTAGGTCTTCATCTCTAACGTTTTTAAACATAAACTGTCGAATGGGCTCAATTCCTTTATCGTAAGCTTGCTTGGTGGTAATCTTATCGTCCATTAGTGGTTTTAAGGCTTCATCGTTAATTTTATTCCAGGTAGGCGCCATTACAAAAAAGGTAATGAAGAGCGCAACCCCAGCCAGGAGTTGAGAAGGCGGCATTTGCTGCGTTCCCAGTGCGCTCTTCAAAAAGTGGAATACAATGATAATTCTCAGGTATGATGTTGTCATAATTACAATAGATGGAGCTAAAGAAAGTATAGTCATTAACAAAAGTATCTGTAAAGTAACCGATACATCGCCGCCATCTTCTGCTGTACCAACACCTAAATTAATTTTTGGGAAAGGAATAGTTTGCTGAGCTTGTGCCTGTACTTGAGCAGCAAATACAAAGAGGAGAAGAACAATGGCTGCACATAACTTCTTGTTCATTTCATTCCCAAATTTTGTTTTAATATTTCTACAAAATTTCCTTTTGAGGCATTGCTGCTCTCTGTTGTGTCTGCAAACTCTGCATAATCCAACTCTTTAAGTACAGTAATGCTGTTTTCGCAGATTCCAAGTACAAATAATTTGTCTTTTACTCTAACAAGTGATAAATATTTTTTTGGAAGTATAAGCTGGTTATGAACAACATCGATGTTTAAGTTTTTAATTTTTTTTCCGGATAACGAGAAGGAATACTTTCTAACTAAAACCAATACTCCGTACAACATCCCTAGTACGGCAAGCAGTGGTATAATGGATTTGATAATATCGAAGAAAGTCATTAGAAAATATCCTTTACTCTGTTAGCCGGGTCAACAAGGTTTGTAATTCTTATTCCAAAATGTTTATCTATAACAACAACTTCTCCTTCGGCAATTTTTTTATTGTTCACAAAAACATCCACCGGTTCACTAGCAAGTTTATCAAGTTCTATTACATAACCTCGTTCAAGTTCTAAAATGTCTTTTATCTGCATTTGAGTTCTTCCAAGTTCTATATAGATATTCATCGGAAGGTCTTTTAAGAAGTGAAGTTTATCGTTATAAACGCCTCCGGTTTGCGCAGAGTCATCAAACTCTTCAAACTGCGCCATAGCACTAGCAGCTTTCTGGTTCATCAAATCATCGTTCATATTCAAGTCATTGTTTTCCATCTAAGACCTCAAAGGGATTTATGTTCTTCAAATAATTTCTTAGTTACTTTAACAGCTTTTTTGTTGTTGGAAACACCAACACGCCCAAGGAATAATATCTGCGTTCCGGTTCTAATTTTTTGGTCATCACTCAATTTTGTTTCTAAGCGAATTACATCGCCGTTTTGCATCTCTAAAAGTTCGAGTACAGAAAGTTTAGTTCTACCCAATTCTACTCTAATTGGCAAAGCAGTTTTGGAAAGATGTGAGGATACAACATCTCTTGCAGTTTGACCGTAGTGTTTAATAGCTCTAATTGAAGAAAGTTTTTGTGATGATAATCTTGCAAGTATGTTATCGAATGCGAAAGTTGCAAAACAGATATTCATTAGGTAAGACTGCTCTCCAATCAATATTTCAAAAGATATGAGCAGTACAGATTCGCTTTGAGAAGTTATCTGGGCAAAATCTATATCGGGTTCAAAACGTTCTACCATAAACTCCATATTATCTATGGTTTGCCAGGCTTTCTTCAGGTCCTGCATTGTTCTTTCAACAACAACGCGTAAAACCTTTTGCTCAATTGGAGTAATTATTTTAGTCTGCTTTGTGCCTAATCCGTTGCCGCCAAGTAATTTATCTACTAAAGAAAGGGCAAGGTCGTTATTAAGTTCTAGTACTCCTTTTACGTCAGTATCTTTAATTTCAAAAGTGAAAAGGCAAGCTGGATTAGCAACCGAAAGTACATATTCTGAATAATAGATTTGATCTACCGAGGTAACGTTTATATTAACAACGGTTTGTAATTTAGTAACAAGAAAGGAGCTGAAACTTTCTGCAAAATTCTCGAAAATGCTTCTTAAGACCCGCAGCTGGTTTTTCGATATTCTGTTCGGCAAACGGAAATCGAAAAGAATTGCTTCTTTATCAGAAGAAGATTCTATCTTTTGTTCATTGCCGCTTTTTATATTATTAAGCAGCGCATCAATTTCTTGTTGTGATAATATCTCTGCCATGTTATTGTAGTATGTACTTGCTAAAATATATTTTGTTGATTTTTACTGTAGGCATCACTGTTTTTAACCTCTCTGTAATTTCTGCCCTGAGCGTGTCTCGGTATGCCATATTGCTTAATTCTGCAAGCCCCTTACTGCTTATTACCGAAAGAACTTCATCCTTCAAAAGCACATCTTTTGCTTCTAATTCTTTTTTGTTTTCTTCAGAAGGTACATCAAAACCAAGAGAAACCATTAACAATCTTCTCCCGTCTGTACCGGCTGGGTTAACTATCTGGTCTTGTATTTCGTGGATGAATTTACCATACTCTGCCGGTTTTTCTTTAGCTACTTGGGCGGTATCGTTCTTTGTTGATTTTAGATCATCCGCGGTTTGCGTCTGCATCTTGTTCAAAAGAAAATTTGCAGTTATAAAGTAAACCGCAACTAATTGAATGATGAAAAGAGGCAATCCAAAAAATAAAATTTTAATGTTGAATCCTTTTTCAGTAGTTACTGTCTGGGCTGAGGTGCTTTCTTCTTTTTCCATCTCTAAACACTTATTATTATTTACACCAACATTTTGTCAATTGCTATGCCACACATAGTTATACGAAAACCAAGTTTTTTAATTAAATAGGTTAAAATTAGTGGCTAATATTCTACAGTTGTGCGTTTGTTGTCAGTCTTATCTATGGGCAGTTCAAAAAATGTTTTTATAAAAATTCAACTCAGAGCTGCAAAGAAAAAGCAAAATCCGCAAAGGATATTGATAATTTTAGAACCGCCCTATACAAAAAAAGCTGCGGTTTCTAAACCGCAGCCTTTTAGTGTTTGTTAAGAAGGAACTAAAAAATTATCTGATAAGGTTTGTAATTTCTTGAAGTAATGTATCTGCCGTGGTGATAACTCTTGCGTTAGCTTGAAAACCTCTCTGCGAAACAATCATTCTTGTAAACTCCTCAGAAAGATCTACGTTGGATTGTTCCAAAGCACCGGATTGAACAGTGGTGTTAGAATCTTCACCTAAACCCTTTACAATTGGCTCGCCGCTGTTTGCATAAGCAACATACATATTGTCTCCAGAACTAGTTAAGCCGTTTAAGTTTGTAAACGTAGCACACATGATCTGAGCTAATGTTTGAGAAGAACCATTCGAAAAAATACCAACTATATTACCATACTGATCTATATTTAAGTTCGATAAAGTTGAGGCTGGAGAACCATCTTGAGAAAGTGCACTTATTACAGAACTTGCCGAGGTTTGAGTTACACCGCTAAATCCTGAACCAAAAGCCAGCTTCATTATTACTTCATTAGCACCGGTAGGTTTAAATGAGAACTCTGGATTGTTTGGCGAAATATTGGCAGGGTCCAATGTACCATCCGGGTTAAATGTTATTTGTCCCCTCTGAATTGAAGGCTGTCCATTGTAAGTGCTTGTGCCCGGTACTGAAGCTACGAAAGTCCATTGATTTTCACCAATCTTTGTGTATTTCATAGTTACTTGATGAGCTGACCCTAACGAATCATAAACTGTTACTGAGCCGCTTACAACATTTGGCACTCTATTATTATCTGCAGAAGCGCTTAAAGTGCTTGTGCTTGCATTTTGTGTTACAATAGTAGAATCAAACGTAAATTGAATTTCGGAAGAAGGAATATTAACACGGTTATTTACTCCGTTATATAAAGCAATTGATGCAGCGTTCATTTTCCATGTGCCTGTTCCATCATTTACAAAAACCAGGTTAGCTATATTACCACTACTTAATTGAGTGCCATTGCTGTCTGTTACTCTCCAATTGTACGTATAAGTATTTGCGGCTGTTTTGGTATAGCTCGATACAAAGTCAAAGCTTTCTCCATAAATGTTATAGACTTTAACTATACTGTCGCTTGTACTTGCACCTACGGCTAATGCAGTAGAATTAATATTACCTCTTTGTAAAACTTCTTGAGTTCTAGTAATTGCACTATTGCTCTTTAAGTTTCCGCCCCACTTAATTTCTGTAGTTGCTATTGCTGGTAATTTCATATTCGTGTCAATAGCAATATCTTCTAAATTATTGCCTGGAGGAATGACTCCATCTGCGCTTGCAACTTTACCTTGAACTACTGCGCCATTCTGAGGACTTACTAATTTACCGTTGGCATCAAACACAAAAGCGCCTGCGCGTGAATAGAATTTTTGGCCATTGTTTTTTAGAACAAACATTCCCTGTCCTTGCAATGCCAAATCTGTTGTAATTCCTGTTCTTTCAAAAGTGCCTTGGTTCCAGTTGCGGTCTATAGAATTGATTTTTGCGCCAAGTCCAATCTGAAAAGAGTTTGTACCGCCGGTAGATTCTGTTGGGTTTGTGCCGGCTTTAACAAATTGATTAAAAGCATCGCTGAATGTAACGCGCGAGCCTTTAAAACCAATTGTGTTAACGTTAGATATGTTGTTACCGATTACGTCCATCATAGACTGATGATTACGTAAGCCTGAAACGCCTGCGAAAAGGGAAGTTAAAAGTGCCATGTGTTCCTCCTTGGATTGATCCAGCATCTGTCGTTCAGCCGGATCTGGAGCGTCCTCAGAAGGTCCCGCTCCGTTATATTATTTTGAGTTAATTATAATGCAAAAACTACACTATCGATATTAGTAAAAACATTTTCGCTCGAGTTTGCTACTTCTATTGCTGTAACTACCGTTTTATTAGGAATATTTACTATGAATGCCGTTTTATCCATCATTATTAAAGAATCTTTGCTTCCTTTAGATTCGGCTTTTGAAACGGCATCTTGAATTTTGTTTAATTCAACATCGCTCAATTGGATATTGCGAGATTCGAGACGTTTCATAGCGTGATTTGAGAATTTTATTTTCTCAAGTTCTTCTTTGAAAATCGCATCGAACTGACTTACTGATTCTCTGCCCGTTCTCCGCGCTGTTACTTCTTCGTTCCCTACAATAGGAATAAATGGTACGGAGATTCCGTTTATCTCAGCCATTATTTAGCTCCGCCAGATGAATTAAGTATTTCCAAAATGTCAGCTATCGAATATTCGGCTCCATCAACTTTTAGCACTGTTCCGTTTTCTGTAAAACGTACACCGTCTATTAATCCAATTTTGTATGTGCTTATGTTCAAATTTCCGCCGCTCATATTCTTGGCTTCTACTTCAAATGTATAATTACCGTTTGGTAATTTGTTACCACTATTATCGGTACAATCCCAAGAAAGTTTATTGCTTCCGGTCTTTAATGGAATGTCTTCCATAATTTTTACTAAAGCGCCCTTCTCGTTGTAGATTTTAATATTTGCAGATAGCGCATTTGGCGGTAATGTATAACCTAGCGTTATGCTGTTTTGCCCGGTTACCTGAAGCGAGTTGCCATCTATCTTTGCTTCTTTGCCAATTAAAGTTGCTACCATAGTGTTATTAACAGATTGGGTTAACTGCAAGTTTGCTGCTAGATTATCTTTAATAGCCGAGTTTAAGTTTGTCAACTGTTCGAGCGAAGAAAACTCGGCAAGCTGAGATGCATATGCCGTTCCATCCATCGGGTTTAGCGGGTCTTGATTCTTGAGCTGCTGAATCATAAGCTTTAAAAAATCATCTTTGCCTAATACGCTTTTATTGGCAGATACCGTTGTTTTCTGGTTCGATGTGGTATTTACTGTTTCTATCATAGCTCATTTCCTTATGCTGTAAACTCGTATGTATTGTAGCCCATTTGTTTTCTTGTGTTAAATCGGGTTACTTCTTCAATAATATCTTCTTTCTCTTGACCAGTTAAAGATTTTTTCTTCTGTGTAAAAAGTTTTTGATTTTTCTGCTCATCGCTTAGGCTAACATTTACGTTGGTTAATGGAACGCCTGCTGACTGCATATTTTGTTTTAGCTGATCGAGATTTGACTGCACAAACTGTTTTACCTGCTCACTCTCAACTTCTATCTTGGTTATAATTTGATTGTCTATCATATCTACGGTTAGCTTTACCCTGCCTAAATTTTCCGGTGTTAGCTGCAAAGTCATTGTCTGTCTCTCTCCATTCAAAACCATTTTGGAAAGTTCTGGCAGTATTTCTTGCTGCTTTATTGTTTTTAACACCGTGTTTGAATGCTTAGGCTCAGCCTGAAGTTTTATGGATTCTAAGTCCAAACTCTTTTCTGATGCTATAGTTTGGTTAAAATAATTTTTTAAGTTCTCGGATGAATTTGATTTACCGCTTTCCTTTTCACCTTGTGAGTATTGTTGGCTGCCGGAACTTACCTTAACCTCTTTATCACTAACATTTACTTGTTCTTTAACATCTGCTTCCACTTTTTGATTTACAGTTATATCTTTTACGTTAGATGCTGCACTCTCTGGATCAAGAGTGGAAGTTTGTGCTCCTTTGCTTCTATTTTCTTTTATGCCTTCGCTCAATACAATCTTAATTTCTTTTGCAGGCGGCTTTTCTTCAAGGCTTAACTCCTGAGATTCAATTGTGCTGTTCTGTTTAACTCTTACTTCTTCTGTATCTCCTTGAGTGTAACTTTCAATTTGGAAATTTGTCTTAGTATTTACCTTTAGGTGCAGCTTTCCATCAGAAAATATTTCTAAAGGATTTTCAACAGCCAATACTTTTGCTCTTGTTTCAGCGGTTTCAATTTCCTTATTGCTTACTTTCTTTGTATCTGTTTTAACGTGCTGCTCTTTTGCATCATTTATTAGAGCAGAAACTTGTAATTCATCAGACAAAGAGGTTAGCTCTACAGAACTATTCTTGCTCACTTGTTTAGCATCAGAATTCAATGCTTCATAGTGTTTTGATAGAACGTGCTTGAAGCCGCTATTACTAACAGAAACTTTAGTGTAGTTAATTTCTTGATGCTCACCGCTTGTATTATAAATCTTGAATACAGATTTTTCTTCATCTGTAAGACCAGACATTAACTTGTTAACTGAACCATTTTTATAGCTCGCTGTACTCTTTACGAAAACTGTTTCTTGAACAGTCGCATTATTTTGAGAGGCAGATTCTTGTGTTACAGTAATTTTTTCTGCGCTGATTTTTG
>CAZNTN010000019.1:48380-65972 GCA_964575995.1 uncultured Melioribacter sp.
AAGCTGGCTGAGAGCGCATCACTCTTTGCTGAGTTTTCTGCCGCACTGTTTTGAGCTGAAAAGTTTGAAGTAAGTATTTTTCCATTAGCAGCAAGGCTGCTTTGTGAATTGTTCTTTACGAAAACTGTTTCTTGAACTGCCGCTTTATTTTGAGAGGCAGATTCTTGTGTTACAGTAATTTTTTCTGCGCTGATTTTTGTCTGCTCAACAGAGCTATCCGTTTTCAAGCTGGCTGAGAGCGCATCACTCTTTGCTGAGTTTTCTGCCGCACTGTTTTGAGATGTTATAGCATCTATATGTTTGTTATAATCTGATAATAGAGATTCTTCAATCTTCAAAAAGCCGGTGGATTCGGTTCCACGAGCAGGATAAATAGATTTTTCGGAAGCACTATACTCGGAATTATGGCTTGGACTTACACTCTTTCTGAATGGTAAACCCAGCTCCGAAATTTCCGTGCTGTTGGCAAAGTATTTCAATTCATCAGAGTAATCCCGGTCATTTAGTTTAAGCAGAGAATCTATTTTGATTATTTCTGCTTTGTAGAATACCTTGTCTGATAACTTGAAATTTGCTTCGTCATCAACAACAGAAACAGAGTTAACATCTAAGCCCGCTTCTTTCTCACTATTATTCTTAGCTTTAGCTGCTTTTTCCGAAGTGAAGTAAGCCGTGTTATTGATTAGCCCTTCAGCCACCAAGAGTTTATTAACAAAATTAAAATCATCTTGAATTGCCTTGCTTGTAGAGTTTTCATCTACAAGTATAGGGCTAAGTGTTATGGATATTTTATTAGCACCATTCTTGTAAGAAACCGATAATGGCTGCAAGTAGCTGCTTGATTCAGAAAGATTATTCAATGGAAATAATGAATAACCTGTTTTATCCATAAAATTTTCCGCTAAAACAGCAAGTTTATTATCAGAAATTACGAATTGCAGTTTAGTAATATCCGCACTATCAACTTTGTGGTTTATTTTGGTTGGTTGAAGATCCTGCCCGCTGCTAAATAGATCCGAAATTTGCTTGGTTAGGTTTAAGAAATCCTGCTCGTTAAGGTTCACAATATTATCATTTGCCGAAAACACTTCTTGTGTAAAACTTGATGTTCCAGATACAACAACACCGCTCTGCTTGGCTTCATTTTCTTGTTCACATATTTTAATTATGTCTGCAAACAGAAATGGATTTGATGTGGTTTTTTTATTTCCTAATCCTGAAGAGGCATCTGTTTCGGTAAGTTTTTCTATTATGAAATTGCTAAAATTCATCATTGCACGCTTATTAGTCTGGTCACCACTTCCGGCTGGAATTCCGATAAAACTTCCGCCGCTTTCTTCTTTCTCATCCTGAGTATTAAGTCCCTTGCTATATTATCGGGATATGCAAGAATTACTTTAGCAACTTTTTTTGAGTCCATAGCTTCGTAGAGTTTTACTGTTTCTCTTAACCAAGCCTGATAAACGGAATCTTTCTTTGCAGAGTCTTTATTATTTGTCTTGGGCAGCATTGGGTTATCTGTTAAGGTCTGCTGTTCTATAGTTCTATTAATATTACTATTAGGTTCGGTAGGAGCAGCATTTTTTTCATTTACTGTGTTAATAGTTAAATCATTTGCAATGGCAGCCGTATCGGTAAGTGCGGGTAAATCTGTTTTAAGTGAATCTGCACTTACTCCTGTTTTATTATTTTTATTCTGCCCGCCTGTATCCGGAGTAAAATCTAAAGCAAAGATATTTGTGTACTTGGTATTCAGATAAAAAATTGCACCTGTTACCAAAGCGAATGCAAGCAGAAATATTATTCCGTAAGCAAATACATTTTTCAATGTTCTGTCCCATTATAATTTCTTAGCGCTACTTCATTTAATGCTTTCAACTCTGTGCCTCTTTCTTCTATCAGATAATTCTGATAATCGTTTTCTTTGATTATCTCTAAAGATTTAATTTCCTTTTTTCGTTCAACCAGCTCTTTATGTTTTTCTTCTTTTCTTTTTGAACAAGCTCCAATCTTTCTTTCAAGTACTTCTATTTGGTATTGAAGATGCGCACTGTACATTTTCATACTCTGAAAATCAGCGGCTTTAACTGTTTTTTCTGTAGTTTGCAGAGAAACTCTCTTATTCTCATTTACCAAATGTTTCATTTCAAACCGCAAGTCTTCAATTTCTTTGTTGATGCGCGAAATTTCTTCTTGAATTTTCTTTTCGTACATCAGCTTAACTTTCATAATAGACTCGTACCTGAATTTATACTTAGCCATATCTCGCCTATACTATCGGTGCTTCAATAATTTGGTTTAGCCTTTCTACAGATTGATCATACATTGCTTTTTCAAAAATATCTTGCTTCAAAAAATTTCTTAAGTGGCTTATTTTAGAAAGAGAATGGTCAATTTGCGGATTGCTTCCTTTAGCATAAGCGCCAATATTTATCAAATCTTCGGCTTCGCGGTAAGTAGTAAGAATTTCGTTAAACCTCATAGCACGTTGATAATGTTCGCGGTCAATAATATCTGGCATAACTCTGCTTACGCTTTGCAAAGTATCGATAGCCGGGTATTGCCCTCTGTTAGCCAGCTTTCTTGAAAGGACTATGTGTCCATCTAGAATAGAGCGTACGGCATCGGCAATAGGTTCTGTCATATCATCGCCATCAACAAGAACGGTGTATAAACCAGTAATTGAGCCCTTATCGGTTGTACCGGCTCGTTCTAAAAGTTTAGGAAGCAAAGCAAACACACTTGGGGTATATCCTTTTGTTGTAGGAGGCTCTCCAACGGTTAAACCAACTTCCCTTTGAGCCATAGCAAAGCGTGTAACAGAATCCATCATCAGCATTACATCCATACCAAGTTCGCGGAAATATTCTGCAATGGTCGTAGCAACGTAAGCGCCTTTCATTCTAATCAAAGGAGATTTATCGGATGTAGCACAAACAACAACAGATTTAGCGAGTCCTTCTTCGCCGAGGTCTCGTTCGATAAATTCTCTTACTTCTCTGCCTCGTTCACCAATTAGTGCAATTACGTTTACATCTGCACTTGTGTTTCTTGCAATCATACCCAGTGCAACACTTTTGCCAACTCCGCTGCCGGCAAAGATTCCAACTCTTTGTCCTTTGCCAATTGTAAGCAATCCATCAATAGCTCTTATTCCGGTTTGTATTGGTGTAGCAATTCTCTTTCTTTCTAAAGGATTTGGCGGCTCTCTATGTGCTTCTCTAAATGAATGATAATTTATTTCCCCTTTGCCATCAATTGGGTTGCCGAGCCCGTCAATTACCCTCCCGAGTAATTCTCTTCCAAGACCAACACTAAAATTTTTTCCGGAGGCTTTTATTTCGCACGCAGGCGAAATATTGCGCACTTCTCCAATCGCTATTGAAAGCACTTTTCCGTTTTTGAAACCCACAACTTCTGCTTTGCATATTTCTGTTCCGCTTTGATCTACTATTGTACATAATTCTCCAAGAACGGCATTTGGACCAACGGAAACAATTACCAATCCAATTACATCTAATACTTTTCCGTTCACACGTATTGGTTCGGCTTTTTCAATTGCTCTTTGATACTTATCCAATAATTGTTCAATTATGTACATATTATTCTATGCTTTCTTCTAATTTTCTTTTTAATTCAATAATCTGAGTGGATATTCTTGCATCAACATTACCAATTTCTGTTTCAATGAGGCAGCCCCCTTTTTCTATTCTTTCATCACCTTCTATTTTAATTTTATTAAATGAGCTGCTGTTAATCATATTTTTGCTATCAGTGTTAAGAGCTTCAATATCTGCAGGATTCATCTTTAACCTAACTTCATTAGCGCCAATAATTTTGTTTATTGCTGCTTTTACGTTCTCGTTTATTACGCTTCGGTTTTCAATTTCTCTCTGTACTATTTTTTTAGAAATCTCATAAGCAGTCTCTATTACAAGGCTTTCAAAGGATTTTTCTAAGTCGAGCAAATTCTCATCATACTGTTGAAGAATGTTATACACTTCTTCGTATTTGCGGATAAGTTTATTAGAGTAATCTTGTTCGAGGTCGCGCCTGGCTTTTTCTTGTCCTTCACGATATCCCATTCTGTAATAATCATCAAGCTGTCGCTTTAACAAATCAGTTTCATCTTCTTTGGCGTTAGTTGCACCAATAGCAGCTACTTTTACCGATGATTTATTAGAACGTGCAGTAAGTTTAATTACATCAGACATAAACTTCTTCCGGGCCGCCTCTAAGGTTCAAGGATATTTCTCCCTGTTCTTCAAGTGCTTTTATCACATCAATTATTTTAGCTTGAGAAGTTTCTACTTCCTTCAGCTTTACCATTCCCATATACTGCAATTCTTCTTTCAATAAATCGGCAGCACGTTCAGACATATTCTTGAATATCTTATCGCGCAGTTTTTCATCGGCAGTTTTAAGAGAAAGCGCAAGGTCTTTTCTATCAATTTCGCGAAGTATTTTTTGAATGTCTTTATCATTAATATTTACAATTTCGTCGAATATAAACATCAAGCGTTTAACTTCGTAAGAAGTTTCAGCATCCAGGTCTTCAAGTTTTGTAAGAATGTCTTTTGCCATACCTACATTTGCCCGGTTCAAAATTGCAGCTAAGCACTTAGCACCGCCAAGCTTACCAACGGACTGGCTCATAGAGGCGCCAGCAATTTCATCTACCACATGTTCAATTTGCTTTAAGGTTTGAGGTGCAATTTTGCCCAAGGTTGCAATTCTAAAAGCTACATCAACGCGTAATTCTTCCGGCAATTCTTTTAGTGCGTTTGCCGTCTGATCCGGTGCAAGCTGCGAAAGAATTAAAGCCATTGTTTGAGGATGCTCTTTGTTCAAAAAATTAACAAGCTGAGATGGTTCGGCTTTTTTTAATACATCGAAGCCTTTAAGTGTTGTTAGTCTTTTTATCTTATCAATTATTTCACATGCTTTAGTTGGTCCATATGTTTTTTCCAGAACCGCTTGCGCATAATCCAACCCTCCTTCAAGAACATACTCGCGTGCGGTAACCATATTGTAAAAATCAAATATAACAGTGTCCACTGTTTTAGAAGACACATTTTTTACTTTAGAAATTTCCGCTGTAATTAGTTCTACATCTGACGGGTCTAAATGTTTTAACACAGAAGAAGCTGCTTCTACATTAAGAGCAACCATAAGCATAGCTGCTTTTTGCAAGCCGGTTACTTCTTCTTTTGATACGGCTAAGGCGTGTTTATTAGGCTTCATCTTCGTGCATCCAGGCGTTTATTAGTTTAGCTGCATCCATAGGATTTTTTGTAACGTAATTAACTATTCTCTCTTGTTGGTTTTTCTTAGCTAATGCATCTTCAGAAATTTCATCTTCTATATCACCCATTGGCAGCAGCAGCTTTTTCTTTTTTTGCGCTGCAATAATATGCGGAGATGAGTTTCCTTTAGTTTCTCGGTTTCCGGTTGTTAATGCTCCGGCAGATTCTGCTGCGTAAGCATAGTTGCCTGTACTTACTGTACCAATAACTATCTTTTCATTTTTGAGGCGCTTCATTAAGCTCTTAAGTACAAAAAGAGATGAAATAATAGCAACTAGAATGAAAACTAAGTTAATGTATTCGTTAGCATCTGGCAGTGCAGAAACTCCTGCTTCGGTAAAGATTTCATCCACTTTGGGCTCAAAAGCAATATTAACAATAGTGAACTGATCGTTTCTTGCCGGATCAATTCCTACTGCATTCTTAATTAGTTCTTCCAATTTCTTTATTTGCTCTGGAGACCTTGTTTCAGTTACAATTACAGTTCTATCCCCCTCCTTTACTTCTTTTTGAATATCATTAATTACAGCTGCTACACTTAATCTTTTTATGTTACCCGTACCTTCTACAACGTTTTGAACTGTTTTGTTTATTTCATAATTAGTAACAGTATTTTCATTTGCAGAAGAGGAAGTATCTGCCTGCTGGCGCCCGCTGTTTTCAGTCCTAACAATACCTTCGCTTATAACAACTTGAGATTCAGGGTCAAATTGAGTCATCGTCTTTTCTACTTGATCAAAATTTAGATCTGCCGTTACTTGAACAACAGCATTTCCAAAACCAAGTACATTATCTAAAATAGTTTGCGCTTTGAGTATTAAGTGGTTTTCAACAGATTTTTTTATTTCGTATTGTTTTGCAGAGGCAAAAGCCACTGGTCCGTCTTCAGTATCGCTGTTTAATATTCTTCCTTTAGTATCTATTACAGAAACTTTTGATGGCTGCAATCCTTCAACGCTTCCGCAAAGCAAGTTTACAATTGCCTGAATATTTTCTTTAGTAGGAGTTGAATTGTTTTTTAGTTTTAATGTAACTGCAGCTGTTGGTTGTTTTTCTTCTTCTCTAAATATTGTTCTCTTTGGCATTACAATAGAAACCTTTGCTGTTTGAACTCCTTCCTGCAGTTGAATTGTACGGGCTATTTCACCTTCGAGAGCACGTTTCAAATTAAAATTCTGCATAAACTCAGACATACCCATAGTGGACTTATCAAAAACTTCGTAACCAATTGCGCCGGAGTTAATTAATCCTTTTCCCGCAAGTGTTAATCTTAGTTCTGCAACTTTTTCACGCTGTACTTTTATTGTTTGTCCGTTGTCTTCCAGCTTAAATAAAATTTTTTGATTGTTCAAATGTTCTACCACTTTACCTGCATCCTCTTGGGCTAGCCCAGAATATAAAGTTGAGTAGGTTGGTTCATTGAGTATGAACATAAGAACAGCAAATAAAACTACCGTGGCAATAACACCAACACCAAGCATAACTTTTTGCTTAGGATTTAGTTTACCTAATATTCCGGTAAACGCTTGCATTGGATTCGCATTCATATTATACAGGCATCCTTGTTAATTCTTTAAACATATCAACTGTTTTGTTTCTTATTTCCATCAATAGTTCAAGGTTGGTTTTTGCTTTCTGGCTCGCAATCATTACCTCGTGTAGTTCTACACCATTACCGCTTACAAAATTTTTAACCGTACCCTGAGAGTTTAACTGAGATTGATTTACATCTTTTATAAACCCGTTAAGTGTTTCTCCAAATCCTTCTACGCCAAACGAACCCTTCTTTTCTGCGGGCTCTATTGTTTTAGGAATTAGATTTCCAAATCCTTCTATCTTCATATCAGCCTCTTCTATCAAAAAGTGAACCTACATGAACGCCGGATACTTTACCCTTGGCGTTGTAAAGCTGGTAACCAAGTACCTGTTCTTTCTGTGCAGGATATAAATCTGCAAAAAATTTTTTTTCTTCTACAGTAATGCTTTCTGTTTTGATTTTGTTTGCAGTTTCTGAATTAGCTAAAGCATCTCTAAAATATGCCTGAGAATAATTGCCAATATTGTTTGTAGTAACTTTCATTTTTTACATCTCCAAAGAATCTTTTGCAATTTGCTTTGCCGAGTTTAATGCTTGAAGGTTAGCTTCGTAACTTCTTGTTGCGGCAATCATATCTACCATTTCGTTAATTACATTAACGTTAGACATTTCAACATAACCATCCACATTTGCGTTTGGATGTTCTGGCATGTGAACAATATCGCCGGGGCTTTGATCAGTAACTTCAGTCATTTGAACTTTACCCTGATCTGCCGATATACTTAACGCCTGCGGCATATTTAGTTTTATCATATGGTTTGGATTGCTTGCGTTCAGCTTAAGATTTTTTCCTTCCAACTCTAATTCGTTAACAAAATTTTTTCTTTCGGCTTCTACTCTTACTGTTTTTCTTTTGTAAGGATCGCCGTTTTCAGTTCTTACGTTATCGCTGTTGGCAATATTCTGAGCAATTACATCCATTTTCTTTCTTTGTATTGCCATACCTCGCGCACTAAAGTTTAAGCCAAATATGCTTCCGCCAATTTTCATTATCTGCCTCCGCCTTTAATTACATTTTGAAGCGAACGGTAATAATCGCCTACCCTTTTGGAGGCAAATTTGAAGCGCAGTGTGTTTTCTGCAAGTTCGCTCATTTCTCTTTCTATATTAACATTGTTTATGCCAGAAACCATTTCTTCACTGTTATCATTTACATATTCAAACTTGTTTGTTCCGGCTGTTTGTTCATGCATTGAGGTAATGTGCTTGCTGTTTGAAATTTTCATAAACGAGTTAGAGCTTTCATCAAGTACATCCTTGAATATAACGTCTTGTCTTTTATAGCCTTCCGTATCAAGGTTGGAAATGTTTTTAGCAATAACACGGTTTTTTTCTGTGCAGTAATCCAACAGATTGCTTAATAATTTTACTGAAGACGCCATTTTACCCTTTTTGCTTTTTCTGTTCTGCTGCCAATTCAATGCCAGCAAAAAAGTTAAAAAATGGAGTATTTATGGTATTTGATTTTGAGGTTTTGGCTAAAATTAGCCACTTGGTAAAACGTAAGCAGGTTGTTTCTACATAACTCTAAATTTCTATTATACAGGTGGTAAAAGCTATTAGGTTAACTGCCATAGGTAAAGGAGAGCCGAAACACGACACTTTGTGTACGGCAAGCATATTTTCTTCGGCGGGTTTTTCATTTGTGTAACTTCAGTTATTGATGAAAAATCGAGTACGAAAAACTCACTAAGTATTTATAGGCAATGTTACTGGGGAAAAAATTCTTTACTACCAGGAGTAAATTCGTTTGTAAACTCAGAGAGGTCTTTTCTGGTTCTTGGAGTTACTTCGCGGGTTTTAAATGGCTCAATTAATTTTTCTGGAGTATCTAAGTAACCGAGAGCAATGAAAACAACAGGTTCATATTCGGTTGTGTCAATATTAAAAAGCTCAAGTGCTTTATCATTATCGTAACCGCCCATTAAATGCCCGTAGATATTCAAAGCAGTTGCTTGCAAAATTAGAGTTGCGTTAGCAGCTCCAAGATCGTGCAGCGCCGTAATATTTGGTGTACCGTTATCATAATTTTTCTTAGCCAGTGCCATAATAATTACAGAAGCATCTTTAGCCCAGGGTTTATTGCCGCCGGAAAGACAATCAACCATTTTATCAAAATTTATCTTATTTTTTTTATGTGCATAAATGTAACGCCACGGCTGATAGTTCATAGCGCTGAATGTCCAGCCGGCAGCTTCAAAAATAGTTTCAAGCTCCTCTTGTGAAATTTCTTTTTCCGAAAAGGAGCGTGCACTCCAGCGGTTCTTTATCAACTCGTGAACTTTATGTTCAGTTTTTGCTTGCTTAATCATTATCGTTAGTGCTTTATTTAATTTATCAACGCTTAGAACTTCTTAACAGTTCCACTTCTCATTAGTTTGCATAAAAACGATTTAGCATAAGAAATAATAATGAATCATTATAAACCAAAACTGCCGAGTGCCTGCGGCAGACAAGCCAAAGAATTATTTGGGCTAAAATTATTCTAATAGGTTTAAAATCTATTTATTAATACGATAATAACGAGTAATAAATCCGCTTCTTGCGAAAATTCAGGCAGCAACGAGGACAAATTCAAAATAAAAAATGGATTGAGATGGAACTTAGTACATCAATTAAGATTTTGTTGGTTGAAGACGCAAACGCAATGCGCAAAATGGAAATCAAAACTCTTAAGTCTCTCGATTTCAAAAGTGTTTTGGAAGCCGATAGCGGAGTTGCCGCAGTAGAAATTTTAGAAAAGGAAAAAGATATTGCGCTTATTATAAGCGATTGGAACATGCCCAAGATGGATGGCTTTGAATTGTTAAAGTGGGTGCGCACAAATGAAGCGACTAAAGCTGTTCCGTTTTTAATGGCAACCGGACGAGGTGAAAAAAAGGAAGTTGAAAAAGCTATCGATGCTGGAGTTTCGGCATTTATTTCCAAACCGTTTAATAATGTTGAACTTCTGGAAAAAATTAAAGAAGCATTTGGATTTAAGCCTCAAGAAACAGAAGTTGTTTCTTACGAGCGCGAATCGAAAATGACTGCTTCTGGGAAAGTAAAAATCAAAGCGATTCACATTCAGATTACAGACCATCTAACGCTTGGTGTTCTTAAGGGATTGATTAAGAATGGAGAAATTGCTCCTAAAACTTTTGAATTGGAAACCGAATGTCTTGCAAGCTGGAATGCTGTTGCAAAAGCGCTTGAAACAAAATCTGCTGACGCTGCTTTTATTTTGGCGCCGCTTGCAATGGATTTATACAATTACGGCGTTCCTCTAAAATTGATTTTATTCGCACACAAGAACGGGAGCATCTGCGTACATAATAAATTGGCTGATGAAGAAGAAGGTGCCGAGTTTTTCCGCAACAAATCTTTCTACATTCCTCATACAATGTCTGTTCACAACATGCTTGGGCATGCGTTTTTCAATAACATCGGTCTCAAACCCGGTGTTACAGGTCAGAAAGATGTTGATGTAAATTTTGAAGTTGTAGCGCCCGTTAAGATGCAAGAATTTATGACCGGCAATAATGAAGCAGGCGGATTTTTAGTTGCAGAACCTTTAGGAACAAAAGCCATTGCTGCCGGAGTTGCAGAACTGCAATTTCTTTCGAGCCAATTGTGGGAAAATCATCCGTGCTGTGTTCTTGCTGTTCAACAGCAGTTCATTGATAATTTTCCTGATGCTGTTCAAGAGTTTGTGAAATATCTTGTACAAGCCGGTAAATTAATTGGAGAAAAACCAAACTTTGCCGCTGAGATGGCCGTAGAGTTTCTCGATCCGAAAAAAGAACTTGGTCTTAAAGTTCCTATTCTTAAAAATGTTCTTACAGAGCCAAAAGGTATTAAGACTTCCAATTTGTATCCTGTAAAAGGTGATCTCGATTTTATTCAACAGTATATGCACAACCAAATGGGAATCGGTTCTATTATTGACCTAAATGAATTTGTAGATACAAGATTTGCAGATGCAGCGTGTACCGATAAAGAAAAATCGCAAGCTAAGTGCAGAATAAGTGAAAAGGAGTTAGCTGCAAATGTTCATAAAGTAATGAATCGTTCGCAAAATAGAAGCAGCGGGCTTGAAACAAAATCGCTTCTCAATTTGGAAGGAAAGTATCTCCGGTTTATTTTGGGCAGCGAGCGCTACGGAATTGACATAATAAAAATTATCGAAATTATTAAAACCGTTCCAATTACACGCGTGCCAAACACACCAGATTATATTAAAGGCGTTATCAATCTGCGTGGAATGATTGTACCTGTAATAGATTTGAGAAGAAAAATAGGTTTGCAAGAAATCGAGTTTACCAGTAAAACAAGAATTGTTGTTGTAGAAGACACAATAGAAACAGCTAAAATTAGAATTGGGTTAATTGTAGATGCTGTTGATGTTGTTTGCGACATTAAAGTGGATGATATTGACAGCGTTCCAAATTTGGGACAAGCAGAATCAGCCGATTATTTATTAGCTGTTGTAAAAGCGAAAGAATTTATTTACTGCCTGCTAAATTTACCTTTGATAATGAGACCGCCTCACTTTGAACCGCAAAAAATGAAATAGATTCTCTTATTCAATTATGTAAATGCAGTACGGCAATTTAATTTCTACCACGGTAAGTTCCACTAAGGTAACTCCATTAAACGACTGTGCAAGAAATTATATTTTGTCATTTTCTGTTAGTTCTTTCCGTTTAGATTCTTTCCTCGAAGCCGCCGATGGATATTTCCATCCATTATTCACAACAATCAAAATATCAAATTCTTAACAGGCTCGTTTTATAAGGTAATCCATTGCTGAAGTGTAACCTTCATAGTCTCTTCCGAAAAAAATTACTTTACGTTTTTGGAAAAGAGCCGGTCAATAAAACTATTGTTTGTGTAACTTACTTGGCTGCTCTGCTTAAGCGCCTCGAAATATTTTCAAACGCATACTATCAATCAGAATACACACCTTAACTAAAGCTCCAAAACTTTTCATAAACCATCATGCATAACTTTTCAGATGCAAAGGGTAGTGAAGTGCCTCCATTAAAAAATACAGTGAACCAGGATTTGTCATTAGGAAAAGTTTCTAATAACTGCCAATAGAAAAAGCTGAGTTAAATTGTTTTTAATAGCAAATGGAAACAGAAAAATTAACAAGTAAGAAAAACAGACTAAGAAACTTTGAGTAGTGGTTTCAAAAATATGTCTTTACAGCGCGACTAAATTCTTAAAGACAAATTTGGATTGAATACAAACATTTCATACGCCGCCCGCAGCAAATAGGACAAATGAATTAGTTGTAGTTACTTCGCAGCAGTTTGGTTTTACAGTTTTTTATTTTATAAAAGCAACGTTTAATGAAACAACTTCAATTATTAAGATGGAATAGTTGTCTTTTGATTTTGCTTTCTAAAATTCCCCGGCGAAGTTTTAAACTTCTTATTAAACAGATGATAAAAATGGCTTAAATTTTCCAATCCTGCTTCTAAAGCAATAAAAGAAATACTCTCGTCAGAATTCGATAGGAGATTAGCAGAGTAATTAAGCTTAAGCTCGTTTATATAATCTGTTGGTGTAGTATTTAGATATTTTTTCATTACCCGGCTTAGATGTTCAGGTGTCTTGTTAGTCAATTGGTAAAACCGCTTTATTCCTACCGCAAAATTTTCCTTTTTCTGCATTTCAGAGAGCAAGGAATCCAGCCATCCGGGTCTTAGGTTTTTTTTACTATCAAATTTTGAAGAAAAATATTTTGTAAAGATTTCGAAAAGCAAAATGCGCATAGTGGTTTTAATTTTGGCTTTATCCTCCCGGCTCATAGTATTTAGATGCTCAAGTTTAACAACAAGCGATTCTCCTTCGCTTGAAGATAAATTAATTTGAGATGGCATTTTACTATTCAAAAGATAATCCGATGGGAACCCGTTCGATAGAAAAGCAAAAAGCCCGTTAATGGTAGATTGCCTAAAAGCCAAATTGATTATTTGAACTTCCTTCTTGTCACTCTTTTGATAACTATGTATGTCAGACGGACGAATAAACACAAGCGTTCCTTCCGAAAGCTTTTGTATCCTGTTGTTGATCAAATGCAGCACTTCACCTTTTACAACTAAAAAGATTTCATAAAAATTATGAGAGTGAATCGCAGTAATACTTTGAAGTGTTTTGTGAAAAGCATAATGAATTTCGGTTTCAGGGTCTATCAAATCTTCCGAATATAGCTTTATGGATTTTTGTCTCATTAGTAGTTCCCTTTTGCATACAAAATCAATAAACAACAATTACCGGGTCAAATAAGCACAAGATTTTAGTTGTTTTTATTGTTATTTATTGACTAAAAGATAACAGATTTTCAACAAATATCAATAAATATGAACAAGAGAAATTTTGCTACCGAACTGAAATTCACTGAAGTTTACAAGAAACATTTTAACGATCACCCGGCTATTCGCGAGGCAAAATGCCTTGGGGCGCAATACCCAGATTATTTTGCAGAGTTACGTGAAAGCGATTTGTTTGCAGGGAGGATTGAGCATGGGCGAGTAGGTTTTAGTATAGACGAATGGGGACCAACGGCTTTTGGGTATTACTGCCAATTCGAATTAATCGAGTGCGATCTGAAATCTGGAAATTTTTCAGATGAAGAGGAAGAAAAGATCTACGAGATGATGAACTATTGGAAAAATGAAGACACTTCCGAAAAATTAAGAAGGGCATATCCGCAAAAGATGGCAAAGTATCTTCCATCAGACGATTGGATGAACACTCCCGGTATTGCATTTCCATTGTATAGGCTAACTGGAGGTAATCTAGATTTCAATAAACTTTTGAACCTCGGAATACCTGGTTTGTTTAAAGAAATTGAATCGATGAAAAACGAAGCTCTTCAAAACGGTAAAGATGAAAGTTTTTATGAGGGAATGAGAATTGCCGTTGATGTTCTAGTTGACGTTTGCAAACACTATGAGAATCAAGCACTCGATAAAGCTAAGAAAGAAACCGATCTTTTAAGAAAAAATGAATTGCTTGAAATGGCAGGCTCACTTCAGGCAATCGTAATTTCAAAACCAAAAACCTTCCGCGAGGCAATTCAACTTTTCTGGCTTTACGCTAACATATCCGACATTCGCAATTACGGCAGAATGGATGTTTATCTCGGTAACTTTTTAGTAAACGATATCCAAGCCGGCATACTTACTGAAGATTTTGCCTTAAAACTTCTTCAATCCCTTTGGCAGATGATGGCTGATAAACACACTGTGGTTCACAATCGCGTTATAATCGGTGGACTTGGAAGGTCAAACGAAAAGAATGCCGATAGATTTGCAATGTTAGCGATGGAAGCAACAAGAACAGTAAAAGAGATTGAGCCTCAGCTTTCACTCAGATTTTACGAAGGTATGAATCCAGATTTATTTGGAAAAGCCCTCGATGTAATCGGTGAAGGAAGAACTTTCCCTATTCTTTATAATGATAATGTGAATATAGATTCTGTAGTAAAGGCATTCGGATTCAACAGGGAAGAAGCAGAGCAGTATATTCCTTACGGATGTGGTGAATATATTCTAGAACACAAAAGTTTCGGAACACCGAGCGGTGTAATTAATTTATTGAAAGCTTTGGAAGTAACTCTTCGTAACGGCAGAGAACCTCTTACCGGCAAAACAATTGGCCTGCAGCTCGGCGAGTTTAAAGATTTTAAATCGTTTGAAGATTTGCTTTCAGCATACAAGAAGCAGGTTGAGTTTTTTGTGGAACTGCTTGCAGAGCAGGAAGCTCTCGAATATAAAACTGCAGGCGAAACTGCACCCTTTCTTTTTGTGAGTTTACTTTATGATGACTGCTTGGAAAAAGGTAATGGAATTTTCTCTGGCGGAATCAGATATCTCGGAGGCACGATAGAAACTTACGGTAACACAAACACGGCAGATAGTTTAACAGCGATTAAGGAATTTGTTTACGTTAAAAAAGAAATTTCACCGGATGAATTACTGAAAGCGCTGGACGCAAACTTTAACGGATATTCATTAATGCGTAACAAACTTTTAAGCGCTCCGAAATACGGCAACGATAACGACACGGCAGATAACATGCTTTTAGAAGTTCACAATCACGTATGCAATTTTGTGCGCGATCAGGCAAAGCGAGTCGGACTTCATTCTTATCTTGTAGTAATTATCAACAACAGCGCAAATACTTTGATGGGTCATTCAACTTCCGCTTCTGCAGACGGCAGATTGAACGGTACTCATATGAACAACGGCAACGCGCCTTCAGGAGGTAGCGATAAAGAAGGAGTAACTGCTATGCTAAATTCAGTTGTAAAACCAAGCACTGAAATTCACGCAGGCGCTGTGCAGAATATGAAGTTTAGCCGCGATCTGTTTTTTGATAAACGGGATATCATTAAGTCCACTTTAAAAACTTACTTTAACAATGGCGGCGCTCAGGCAATGATTACTGTAGTTAACCGCGGCGACCTCGAAAAAGCTCTTACCGAACCAGAGAAGTACAAACACATTTTTGTTCGTGTCGGCGGTTTTACAGCTCGCTTCGTTGAACTGTCACTTGATGTTCAACAGGACATTTTAAGCAGAACACTTTACTAAAAGCAATTGAGAATTACAGTCGGGGGTTATCGGTGATGCTTACTTATTCACTTTGCATAACGAATCGGGAGTGTGAAGAACGTTTTTTGAAGCAATAAAAAATTTATAACAGAGAATTACTAGTTGGAATTTATAATTGACAATTTATAATTATACCGAGGGAATTGTTGTTGATGTTCATCGATTCTCTTTACACGACGGACCAGGAATACGAACGACTGTTTTTTTAAAGGGCTGTCCGCTTAAATGCAAATGGTGCCATAACCCCGAAGCAGTTTCATACAATCCCCAGATATCTTTCAACACAGAAAAGTGCAAAGATTGTTTCGAGTGCGTTAAGGCTTGTCCTGCCGGCGCGCACCAAATTAATAGCAACAAACACATTCTAAATTTTGCATTATGCGAACTTCACGGAGAGTGCGTTAAGGTTTGTCCAAATGAAGCTCTTACTATAATAGGAATAAAAAAAAGCGTGACCGATATTCTTAATATTGTTCTGCGCGATAAAGAATTTTACAAAAACTCCGGCGGTGGAATTACTATTTCCGGAGGCGAGCCGATGACACAGTTCGGTTTTATGAAATCAATCCTGAAATCCGCCAAAGATAATTCAATTCATACATGTATAGAAACATGCGGGCACGCGCCAACAGACAAATATTTGGAAATTTTGGATTTGGTTGATATTTTTCTATTCGATTACAAAGAAACAGATTCAGGTAGGCACAAAGATTTAACAGGGGCGTCAAACAATCTCATTCTAAAAAATCTTTCAGCGCTTTATGAAGCCGGTGCAGAAATAATTTTACGTTGCCCGCTGATACCGGGTGTAAATGATTCCTTAGAGCATTTAATGGGAATTGCCCGCCTGTATATATCTTTACCGTATTTGAAAGGGATAGAAATAATGCCATACCACAATATCGGGGTGGACAAAGCAAAAAGAATAGGCAGTGATAACAATTTCATTCGGCTCGAAACAACTGAAGCCGAGAAGAAGGAATGGCTCCAAAAGTTAAAATCCCTCGGCTGCGAGAATGTAAAAATTGGCTAACTAACCAGAACGGATTTGAAAAGTGCGCTCTGATTTTAGATTTGGTTCTCTTTATCGAAACAAACAACAATTTGGAGCTGACGTGTAAATTAATAATTGCTGCGAGTTTATCTATACGGTATACTCTTCCTGAGTTTTGACGGGTAGTCGATGCAAGTTTGTAACTTATTGATTAGTAGGCGCATAGCTTTTAAGAAAGCCGATTTTTTCCGCACTAATTATTATTTTTTTTGCAGGTGATCGATAAGAAAAGTAAAAACAAAATCTGGTTCAATGGCGGTACAAGTCGTCGAATATCAAGGGCATAAATCGAAATCATTAAACACAAGTAGAGACGCATCGAATGCGTCTCCCGCACCAAACGCAGCCCCAGCGCCAAGTGTGTCTCCAGCACCAAGTGCGTCTCAGTAATAATATTTGTAATAGTGCAGACGCGTGCGACGCGTCTCTACGTTTAGTACAAAATTGTTTGAGTGATATAGAATTATTAGTAATGAGAAGGAATTGTTTAACATTAGGAAGTACATTGAGCAAAATCCGTTAAAGTGGTATTTGGAGAAAAACAATCCGGAAAATATTTGTGAGTTGTAAGTGTGCAAATAAGCGGTGCGTACAGCCTGAAATAGTAGTTTATTAAATTCTTGTCATTCTGAATGCCTGCTGAGGATGTAAAGATTCTATTTCATTTTCTGCCGCTAATTTACTTCTGCGACCGATTGTTTTGTTGTAATGCCAAATCATTTTCAAGGCATAGTTATAATTAACGGACCAGATGTAGAGACGCATCGAATGCGTCTCCAGCGCCAAGTGCGTCTCCCGCGCCAAGTGCGTCTTAGTAATAATATTTGTAATAGTGCAGACGCGTGCGACGCGTCTCTACGTTTAGGAACGGTCTCTGCCACTGATCGGTGGAAAAGTGAGACCGTTGCCTATATTAATTATTCCGTTACCTTCTTCCTGAGTTTTGACGGGTAGTCGATGCAAGTTTGTAGCTTATTGATTAGTAGGCGCTTAGCTTTTAGGAAAGCTGATTTTACCGCACTAATT
>CAZNTN010000020.1:0-62531 GCA_964575995.1 uncultured Melioribacter sp.
AATTTAGGGTTTAGTTCTCAGCGTTTTGAATTTAGGATTTAGAGCTTAGAATTTATGGTTTAGTTCTTAGCTCTTTGAATTTAGGGTTTAGTTCTAGGTTTTTGAATTTAGGATTTAGAGCTTAGAATTTAGAGTTTAGTTCTTAGCTCTTAGAATTTAGAGTTTAGTTCTTAGAGTTTTGAATTTAGGATTTAGAGCTTAGAATTTAGAGTTTAGTTCTTAGCTCTTAGAATTTATGGTTTAGTTCTTAGAGTTTTGAATTTAGGATTTAGAGCTTAGAATTTAGGGTTTAGTTCTTAGAGTTTTGAATTTAGGATTTAGAGCTTAGAATTTAGAGTTTAGTTCTTAGCTCTTAGAATTTATGGTTTAGTTCTTAGAGTTTTGAATTTAGGATTTAGAGCTTAGAATTTAGGGTTTAGTTCTTAGAGTTTTGAATTTAGGATTTAGAGCTTAGAATTTAGAGTTCACTCTCAGTAGTAATAACCAATAGTAAAGTAAAAGTAAGTAGGTCCTCTTACAATAGTGCTTTTTGGCAGCTCGTTCTTGAAGTAAAAACTATTGCCTACGGAGAAATCAGCGGGGCCGACCGGTGTATTAAAAGATAAAGTAAGCCCAACGCCGTGCCGTAAATCTCTAAAACGAATTGTTTCTCGTTTTGCCCACATCGAGCCTAAGTCGTAACGGGCGCGTACAAAAGTATCAAAGAATAGTTTTACAGGCAGTTTATATCTAATTTCTAACGAAGACAAGAAAACCTGTCTTCCTCTAAACTCATATTCTCTTAAGCCGAAGAATGAGTTTTGACCGCCTAATGAAAAATGCTGACTCAAAGGTAAAGTATTATCGCCCGATCCAATCATTGTTCTAAAACTCCAAACGTGATCTGCGCGGAGACCAAAGAAAACTTTATAATCAAAAAAGATTTTTGTGTAACCAATATCTCCGCCAAATGTTGTTTGAGCAGTTTCATAATAAGATTTTATTAAGAATCCTTTATTTGGATATGGATATTGGTCTTGTGAATCTACATACATAGAAAGCCTAAGACTCGAAATATCAAAGTCGTCTGTTGTGCCTGTGTAATCGTAAAGCCCTGCAACCTTATCTCTTTGATAGCGTGTTTCTAAAAAAAGATTTCCAAAACGTTCTACTTGTGTGCCTATTGCAAACATTCCGCCGTAATTGGTCTGTCTGTATTCACCGGCTTTGCTGCGCACAAATTTATTTGGATTTGTAGAAGGCTCATCAACATAATTATTTATGTCGGTAGATTCAAAAAACCCGCGCAGCTTGTAAGAAAGATAAGAATCGAAAACGCGGTTGGCTTTTTGTTCTACAGAATAAGCTCGGTTTCTTAAACCACCGTTGAACGTAGCTCCAATTTCAGTTCCTGTGCCGTTAAAATTTTCGTTTCTTGCATCTATAGAAAACTGACCTTGATATTCGTTATCTACTCTCATTCCAAGACGAACAACAGCAGATACTTTTTCTAGCAGCGAAATATTTAATTCGTTTCTGTTCTCTAAACTTTCTACAGAAAAATCTATTTGATCAAACAAATTTGTGCTTCTTAGATTCGTTAAACCTCTTTCTGCAACATCGTACTTAAAATAATCTCCTGCCTTTAACGGAAACTCTCTTGTAATAATTCTTTCTTGTGTTCTTTCGTTTCCTTCCACAGTTATTTTTGAAATTATGCCCTCATTAATTTTTAGTGTTAACGAATAAGCGCTCGAATCAAACACAACTTTCTCTATGCGGGCAAATGAATATCCGTTTCTTTTGTAACGCCTAAGTACGTTAAGAGCTCTTTCATAAGTTTTGGTTGGACTATACGGTTTATTAATCATGTCTTTCAAAGCACTGATTACAGAGTCTTCACTTATCGCATGCGAGCCATCCAGTATAATTTGTTTTACTTCTGGATTTTCCTTCATAGCTAAACTAAGAACAGATTTGTTTTCATATTCTTGAAGTTCAACTTGTGCGCTGCTCCACCATCCCTCTTGGAAAATATTGTGTAAAGCAAATAATAATTCTTTATCTGTAACTTCTTCTTTATTCTTGATTAAGGAATAAACTTCCTTTTCTGCTTCTGTTGCAGAATCATTTAAGACAATGTTCTTAAATACTTTTTCCTCATGTCCCAGATTTCGTTTGAAAATATCTTTGTAACGAGTTAAAATGTTTTCCATATCATTTCCAACAGATTCATAACCAAGTTTTACAACTTGATCTAATTCGTTGAAGTCCGAATTTTTTTTGTCGTTAAGAGATGGTTCAATAACAAAGTCGGCTTCGGCTAACTGCAGGTCATTAAGAATACGCATTGGAATGCTTACAAGCTGATCTGCAATTCGCCAAGGAACATTTAACTCTGCTTCTTCCATTAACGGACTTGATGCATTAACAGCAACAACAATATCGGCGCCAAGAGCGCGGGTTTCTTTTGCCGGAATATTTGCAACTAATCCTCCATCAACAAGCATCATAGAATCTTTCTTAACCGGAGGAAGAAGCAAGGTTACACTTGAGCTTGCACGCAGTGCAGCGCCAAGCGGTCCTCGATCAATTATTACTTTCTTACCGGAAATCAAGTCTGAACTTATTGCCCTGAATTTGAAATGCATCATATCGTACGTTGAATCGTTTGTAAGCGGAGCGTTTATTGCCATTAGATTAAGAAAATTAGCGGCTCGCTGCCCAGAAGAAAGAGAGGTTGGAAAGATTGGCTTCATTCCCTCCATCCTAAAGGAAACCAGAGCACGGTCTTCTGTAATTTTTTGATCAATAAATAATTCGTTTCTATTTGATTGATGTATTGAAAAAAAATCATTCCATTTTGTGTTTCTCATTAATGAATCAAGTTCGCGTATGTTATAACCAGCGCTGTATAAACCGCCAATAACGCTTCCCATACTTGTTCCAACAATAATATCTATTGGAACGTTATGTTCTTCCAGCGCCTTTAACACGCCAATTTGAGAGATAGAACGTGCGCCGCCGCCGCTCAATGCAAGTCCAATTTTAGGCTGTGCCGATGGAACTAATTCAACTAAACCAAATGGCAGGCGCTTTTGCATAAGCTCTAGTTTTAAAATAGTTTTACTCTGTGCCGTTATTGTTAGCGGCAGTAAAAGAGAAAGTAAAAATATTTTTGTTTTAGAAGTCATATAGAGATAAAACAATTCCAATAAGATTGGAAGAAAGTCCCGCTATTAAATAACATAACGCCAAAATTTATTTCTTCTTAGCCTTCTTTTGCATTTGAGCCTGTTTTTCGGCTGCTTCCATCATACGAGCCATAAAACCTTTTTTCTTATTTGGATTAACTGTAACGGGAACAAGTTCTTCGCCGTTGCTCTTGTGAGTAACGTAATATTGCTGGGCAATTCCAAGTAAATTGAAAACAAAATAATATAGATTAAGTCCCGATGGCATGCTCATAAACATAACTGTAAACATAATTGGCATAATATAAATAAGCGCTTTTTGAGCTGGGTCTTTGATGCTCATTTTCTGCTGGATAAACATTGTTATACCCATTAATAGAGCAAGACCGCTTACAATATCTAAATTGAAAAATGGAACCTTGAAAGGGAGCTTAAAAATTATATCCGGTGAAGAAAGATTAGTTATCCACAGCATAAAGGGCTGCTGGCGAATATCAATTGCAACATTAAACAAACTCCACAGCGCAACAAGAATTGGCATTTGAAGAAGCATTGGCAAACATCCGCCCATCGGGTTTATTCCATAGGTTTGATAAAGCTTCATCGTTTCTTGCTGCTGCTTCTGCTGATTGTCTTTATACTTCTCTTTAAGCTCTGCAATCATAGGCTGAAGCTTCTGCATCTTTGCCATAGATTTTAAGCTGCTCTTTGTAAGAGGCGCAAGAGCCAGTTTAATGATGATTGTAAAAACTATAATCACCAAGCCGTAGTTTGGTATGAAACTGTCTAAAAAGCGCAGCAAAGGAAGCATTAAATATTCTGAGATTGGACGAATGAGAAATTTTAAGCCGAGAAAGTTTCCAAACTCGAAAATGCTTTCAAAATTATTGTTGTATTCTTTTAATAAATAATAATCTATTGGACCTACATAGATAGTAAAAGAATCCTTTTGATATTTTTGATTTTTAAAAGGCACCTTTACACTTGCACTGTAAACTTCGCGCGAACCATATTTATTATTGAAATGAGTTCCTTCTACATAAGCTCCGCCATCACTTGTTGCGTTTTGAGGTGCTATTATTGCAGCAAAGTATTTGTTTCTTACACCTACCCAGTCAATTTTTCCGTTTATGTCTTTGTTTACTTTTTCACCTGGACTTGAAGCATCCACAACAACATTTTCTTCGCCGGCAAAAACATTTGCGTGAGAGTAAAGAGCTTCGTCAACAGAATTCTCTTCAACAAAATTCAGCCCGTTTTGCCAAACCACATCGTAACGAAAGCTGCTTATAACATCTTCCATATTCTCAAGAGCAATATCTACTTTTGAATCATACCTATCGGCAAAGAACTTGAAGTTCTTCTTAATTGTTTTTCCATTCTCGCCGCTAAAAACATATTCTATAGCTAAAGAATCTTTACTTCCAATTTTATAGTAGCTGTTTTTTCTGTTAGCACTAAAATCTAACGAAGAAGTGTTAACTAATTTTCCATCTTTTGTTACAAAGATTATGTTAAAATCTCCGCCATTCTTTGTGGTGTTAACAAGCTGCACATATTTTTTATAAAAAGTTGTGTCATTATCCTTGCTGTAGTACCAAGTGTTATATTTTTTTAAGAATACGCGGCGGATTTTCCCGCCCTTGCTTGTTAATTCAATCCTAGAAAGGTCTGTTTCTATAGTTACAATTTTTTCGGGTTTTTTAGAATCACCAAACGGAAGCTCTTCTTCAGATTTTTCTTCAATTGCTTCAACAGGAGCGGCTTGTTTTACAGTATCTTTCTTTTCAACTGTAGTTGGCGTTTTGGGTTGTGGTGTCTGCGGAGCAGGTGTGTTCCAATACAACCAAACTACAAGAATTACTCCAATTAGCAAAAATGCTAAAGTGCTATTACGGTCCATTCAAATTCCTTTTCTTATTCTACAGGATCGAGCCCGCCTTTATTAAACGGGTTACATCTTAAAATTCGCCAAATTGCTTTTGCGCTTCCCATAACTGCGCCATACTTTTCAAAAGACTGCACGGCATATTCGGAACAAGTTGGATAAAACCTGCACGATGGCGGAAACATTGGCGATATAAATTTTTGATAAAGCCTAACTAATTTTATAAGAACAATTTTCATTCTACAGCTTAACTTTAATTTTGCTCATCAAGTCAACAACAGCCGGCATAATATCCCTTAAAGAAATCACTTTGTTTTTTCTTTCGTTAAGCGAAAGGGTGGAAAACACAATTATTAAGCTGAGATTTTTTTCATCAACAACTGATTTGAGTATTTGTTTATTTAACCGGTAAGACTCTCGGCATAAACGTTTAACTCTATTTCTCCAAACTGCAATACCTGCCTTTCGTGAAACAGCAAAAGCCGCTTTAAGTACGGCTTGCTCTGTTTCTCGCTTAATTAGAAAAACAGCTTTGAGTTTTTGGTTTGTAGAGAATAGAACTTCTCCGGAAGAATAAACTGAATCGAACTCTTTTTTGCTTTTGATTCTTTCCTTGCTAGAAAGACCAAATTGTTTCAATTATTTTTCGTCGCTTACTGTTAGTTTTTTTCTGCCTTTTGCTCTTCTGCTCGCAAGAACTTTGCGCCCGTTCTTTGTCGCCATTCTCTCGCGGAAACCATGTTTATTTTTTCTTTTTGTATTGCTCGGTTGAAAAGTGCGTTTCATGACTTACCTTGTTATTTGAAAGTGGGCAAAATTAAGGAAATTATGGTGAAATACCAAGATATCTTGAATCCTACATAGAGACAGAAATAAGTCTAAGGTTATGAGCGCCAGCTGAAAAGAGATAGCCAATAAAGAGTATATAGAGTAAAGAAAAACTAAGTAACAGAATAGGTTTACAATTAATAGAAGAGATAGTAAAGAAGTTATATATGCGAGAATTGAATCGGTTTGAGAGCTATTGGTTAAGAAGCAAAACTATAAATCATTGTAAACTCTCTTGTTTCTATAAAATCCAATTTTTACCCATTTCCTTTACTCCATTTTAAGCCCTAAATCGGATTTGAGAAAAAGCAGCTAAAACGAATTTTCGACCGAAGTGAATAACAAAGCAATTCCTTATATTGAGTTAGTAAGAATTTCAAATGAATTAAGAGATATTTAAAAAAATATTGATGCAAAACTTGAAAAAGTACCAATCGATGCCTAAAATAATTCTCAATTCTCAATTCTCAATTAAGCTCCGGTGTTTATTTCTACCGCTTAACAACATTGTCTGTTGCAATTACAAAGGAGATGCTTCTAACCAAATAACGACAAATGTCGGTATAGTAAATAAGTAGTATAAATCGAAAAGCGGATTGATAGCGATAATCCTTCTGCTTTTTACCCTCTTGTTGGCAGTATCTTTTTAACCCAACTCATTTTTTTGTAATTTTCGCCTCAATTTATAATAAACTGAAGAAAGCAATGAAATATCCGTTCCAAGAGATTGAAACTAAATGGCAGAAGTTCTGGGAAGAGAATAAAATTTATAAAACAGATTTAACCGACGAAGAGAAAAAACTTTATTGCTTGGTTATGTTTATATATCCATCCGGCGCAAAACTGCATTGCGGGCATTGGTATAATTACGGTCCAACAGATTCCTGGGCTCGTTTGAAAAAACTGCAAGGCTACAATGTTTTTGAACCGATGGGTTATGACGCGTTCGGACTTCCGGCAGAAAATTACGCAATCAAAACAGGCGTGCATCCCAAAGACAGCACAATGAAGAACATTGCTGATATCCGTGAGATGTTAAAGAGAATGGGAACAATGTATGATTGGGATGCCGAGTTAATGACTTGTGTTCCGGAATACTATAAATGGAACCAGTATTTGTTTTTGCAGCTTTACAAGCGTGGATTAGCTTACAGAAAAAATGCGCCTGTTAATTGGTGTCCATCCTGCCAAACAGTTTTAGCGCGCGAGCAAGTTCATGGTGATGGTGATTGTGAGCGATGCGGAACAACTGTTGAACAGAAAAATTTAACCCAGTGGTTTTTTAAGATTACTCAATATGCCGATGAATTACTCGACGGCTTAAGTAAAATTGACTGGCCGGAGAAAACAAAGTTAATGCAGACTAACTGGATAGGGCGCAGTTACGGAACGGAAGTTGAATTTAAGATTGAAGGACATGATGACAAACTAACTGTGTTTACAACTCGTCCGGATACATTATTTGGTGTAACTTATGTTGTCCTCGCTCCGGAAAAAGAATTAGTGCAAAAAATTACCAAGCCGGAATTCAAAGCCGGTGTTGATAAATACATTGAGCAGACAAAACTGTTAACTGAAGTTGAAAGAACTTCTACTGTAAAAGAAAAAACCGGCGTTCCAACTGGAGCTTATGCTGTCAATCCGGTTAACGGAGAGCGCGTTCCAATTTGGGTTGCAGATTATGTGCTTGCCACCTACGGAACCGGTTATGTAATGGCTGTTCCCGCACATGATGAGCGCGATTTTGTATTCGCTAAAAAGTTTGATTTGCCGATTCGCAAAGTAATATTGCAAGAAGGAACAGATGCTGGCATAGAATTATCAGAAGCATTCACAGAAGTTGGAACTATGATAAACTCCGGCAAATATGATGGAATGAATTCAGATAATGGTATTGAAAAAATTACGGAAGATTTAGCCGAACAAGGTTTAGGCAGGAAGACAAAAAATTACCGTTTGCGAGATTGGCTTATTTCCCGTCAGCGTTATTGGGGAACACCAATTCCAATAGTTCATTGCGAACATTGCGGCGAGGTTCCGGTCCCCGAAGAGCAGCTTCCGGTTGTGCTTCCGTACGAAGCAAATTTTAAATCGGATGGCGGTTCACCGCTTGCCGGAAATTTAAATTTTGTAAACACAACTTGCCCAAAGTGCGGCGCTCCGGCAAAACGGGATGCTGATACAATGGATACTTTTGTTGATTCATCTTGGTACTACTTACGCTTTCTAAATCCAAATTTTAGTGAGGGAATGTTCGACCCAAAGTTTGGTAATGCTTGGACTCCGGTTGATATGTACGTTGGCGGGGCAGAACATGCAACTATGCACTTGCTCTATGCGCGCTTTATTCACAAAGTTTTACGCGATATTGGTTTGGTTAATAGTGATGAACCGTTCCAGAAACTTATTCATCAAGGTACAATTACGAATAATGGTGCAAAGATGTCTAAATCAAAAGGAAACATTGTTAACCCGGATGATTTTATTGTAAATGTCGGTGCAGATGTTTTCAGAATGTATTTAATGTTTATGGGACCTTACGAGCTTGGCGGAGATTGGAGCGATAAAGGAATAGTTGGCGTTGACCGCTTTGTTCAAAGGGTTTATTCTATGTTTGAAGCCAATGCCGGCGCTGCCAAACAAGCTGCTTCAAAAGATAAATTTGATATTACTGAGCTGAACGAAACAGAGAAGAATATTTATAGAAAGATTAACGCAACGCTCGCAAAAGTTTCTGTAGAAATTGATCACTTCCGTTTCAACACAGCGGTTGCTGCTTTGATGGAGTTGATTAACGAACTTAAAGGCTTGGATGAATGCAGAGCCGAACTTAAGACTTATACTTTAGAAAGATTTGCTTCTATGGCTGCACCGCTTGCGCCGCACTTAGGCGAAGAATGCTGGCAGATGACCGGCAAAGAAAAATCTTTGTTCGAGCAGCCTGTTTGGTTTGATGTTGACCAATTAGCATTAGCAAAAGAAAATGCCCTTGTTGTTGTTCAGATAAATGGAAAGATGCGCACTAAAGTTGAAGTTGTTTACGATTTGCCAGAAGCAGAAGTTAAACTCGCAGTCTTTGCTGATGAAAAAGTTAAATCATACACAGACGGAAAGCAGCTTGTTAAAGAAATCTATGTACCAAATAAAATTTATAATATTGTAATAAAATAATTATCAGCTAAAATCTGCGCGATCCGCGTAATCAGCATTCCAAGAGAACACAGATGACACAGATTAAACGGATTAAGGCGGATCAACAAAAGAGGAAAAAATGTTAGACGTAAAATTTATTAGAGAAAATCCAGAAATTGTTAGGCAAGGATTGCTAAATAAAAATGCTGAAGACATTGTAGATGAAATTCTTCGGCTTGATGAACAGCGAAGAGGTTTCATATCTAAAACGGAAGAATTGAAAGCCAAGAAGAATCAAGTTTCGGCAGATATACCAAAACTTAAAAAAGCGGGACAAGATACAACAGTAATCTTCGAGGAGATGAAAATAGTTGGCGATGAAATTTCTCGGCTTGATTCTCAACTAAAAGAAATTGAAGAAAAGATTGATACAATTTTACGTATCACACCAAACTTATCACACGCAAGCGTTCCGGTTGGAAAAAGCGCAGAAGAAAATGTTGAAGTGCGCCGATGGCTGCCTGATGGATTTAAGTTTGAAAACGATTTCAAAATTCTTGATCACGTTGAACTTGGTAAAAAACTTGGTTTGTTAGATTTTGAGCGAGGCACAAAAATTTCCGGCTCGGGTTTTCCGCTTTACACCGGCAAAGGTGCAACAATGGAGCGTGCGTTACTCAATTTTATGCTCGATACCCATTTACATAATCACGGCTACACCGAAGTTATGCCGCCGGTTTTGGTTAACAGAGATTCAATGAAAGGCACAGGTCAAATTCCTAAGATGGAAGAAGATATGT
Source organism: uncultured Melioribacter sp. (assembly GCA_964575995.1). Lineage (GTDB taxonomy): Bacteria > Bacteroidota > Ignavibacteria > Ignavibacteriales > Melioribacteraceae > Stygiobacter. The sequence continues at coordinate 9,822 of CAZNTN010000020.1, forward strand.
ACTTTATTGAGAGAGATGGTTTGTATCCAATTCCAACAGCGGAAGTGCCGATAACAAACATTCACCGCGATGAAATTCTTGCCGAGAAAGATTTAACAATAAAATATGTTGGTTACTCACCATGTTTCCGCCGCGAAGCCGGCTCTTACGGAAAAGATTCGAAAGGATTTTTGCGCGTTCATCAATTTAACAAAGTTGAAATGGTAAAATTTGCAAAGCCGGATAATTCCTACGATGAACTTGAGGCAATGACTAACGATGCAGAAAATATTTTGAAAGCTCTCAATGTTCCTTATAGAATTTTAATGCTCTGCACGGGCGATCTAAGTTTCTCCGCTGCAAAATGTTACGATATAGAAACTTGGTCTCCGGCAGAAAATAAATGGCTCGAGGCTTCTTCTTGCAGCAACTTCGAGGCATTCCAGGCGCGCAGGGCAAACATCCGGTATAGAAAAGAAGAAACAAAGAAACCGGAGTTTGTTCACACGCTTAATGGTTCCGGACTTGCAACAAGCCGTTTGATGGTTTCAATTTTGGAAAACAACCAAACTCCGGAAGGCAAGATCATTGTACCTAAAGCTTTACAAAAGTATGCTGGCTTTGAAATTATTGGGTAAGAGAACTAAGTGATAATAACGAAGAATAGAGCCTTCGTTCATTTTTAATCGGAATTGAATTTTTTCCAGCTTCGCTCTGTTGAAATTGTAGTGAAAGGAATTAATAAAACTTGTTCGGTAATATCAAACATCTAAACAAATATTTCCGCCGATACAAAACCAAACTGCTGCTCGGGGTTTTGTTTATTCTTCTGTCAAATCTTGCTAACGTTTATATTCCGTTAAATGTTCGGGCTGGCATTGATACAATTGAGCAAACAGGCGATTATAATATTGTAGTTAATTTGGCAGCGGTTTTATTAGCAGCAGCATTTTTAAGCAACTTATTCCGCTTTTTCATTCGTCAAACAATAATTGTAGTTTCCCGCGAAATCGAATATGATCTTCGTCATGATTTCTGGTCTCATATTCAAAAACTTCCTTTGAGGTTTTTTCAGAACAATTCTACCGGCAACATTATGTCTCACGCTACAAATGATATTTCCGCCGTGAGAATGTTTGTTGGCCCGTCTGTTATGTATTCTATAGATAACGGAATAAAATTTGTACTAACTCTTGCGGTTATGATTTCACTTAGCCCGATGCTTACCTTCTACTCGCTTCTTCCAATGCCCTTGATGTCTATTATTGTGTATGTAGTGATGAAGAAAATGCATACTAAATACACACGCATTCAGGAGAAAATGTCTGACCTTACGGCTAAAGCCCAAGAAAATTTTTCCGGTATAAGAGTAATTAAATCTTACGAACGGGAAGAGTTCGAAATTTCTGAATACAAAAAAGAAAGCGCCGAATATCTAAATCGTAAAATGGATCAAGTAAAACTGCAGGCTTTCTTCGGACCAATTTTTATGATGATTGCCGGACTTTCTGCAATTATTGTTGTACTCGCCGGAGGAAAAATGATAATAAACAAGGAGTTAAGCACAGGTGTAATTTTTGCCTTTATGCTGTTTCTAATGGATTTAATCTGGCCTATGATTTCGTTTGGCTGGGTTGCTAACATGATTCAACAAGCAGATGCAAGTATGAAACGTTTACTCAAAATTTGGAATGAGCCGGTAGAAATCTCGGATGAAAATGCAAACGGCAAAATATATTCTATTACCGGCGATATTGAATTTAGAAATGTTTCATTCCGTTATGCAGAGAATCTTCCCTGGGTCCTCAAAAACTTAAATATATCAATTAAACATGGCGAGACAGTAGCTTTTATCGGAAACACAGGAGTTGGTAAAACAAGTTTGATAAACTTAATTCCACGTTTGTACGATGTAACCGAAGGCTCAGTTTTAATTGATGGTGTTGATGTCCGCATCATTCCTCTCAAAACACTAAGAACAGGAATTGGTTTAGTTCCGCAAGAAAATTTTCTTTTCTCAGATACGCTTGCAAACAATTTAATGTATGGTTTGGAAAGAGGAAGCGAAGAGTTAATTCATAATGTTTCTAAAATTGCGAGACTATCAAAAGATGTTGATTCATTTCCTCTTGCATACGAAACAATTTTGGGTGAAAGAGGAATTACACTTTCCGGCGGGCAGAAGCAGCGCTCTGCTTTGGCAAGAGCACTCGCAATCGATCCTAAAATTTTAATTTTGGACGACTCTTTTTCCGCTGTAGATACAAACACCGAAGAAGAAATTTTGCACCAGCTTAAAATGTTTATGAAAAACAGAACCAGCATTATTATAAGCCACAGAATATCTACCGTTAAAGATTCCGATAAAATTTTTGTTATAGAAGACGGCATGATTGCAGAAGAAGGAACGCACGAAGAATTAACTGCTCGTGATGGAATTTACGCACAACTTAATACAAAACAATTGCTTGAAAAAGAGCTTTCGGAAATGAATTAACCGGTAGAATTATGACCGAACAGAAAGATGATGACATATTAGGTAAAGCCTACGACTCTCAGCTGATGAAAAGACTGCTTGCATATGTAAAGCCCTACAAAAAATATATAATTATTGCAATCATCTTAAATATTTTGGTCTCGGCACTTGGTCCGCTGCGTCCTTACCTTACTAAAATTGCTTTTGATGAAAACATTGCAAATCAAGATTTTGATGGACTTCTTGTTATTTGTGCCGTGCTGCTTGGCTCTTTAACGCTACAAGCAGTAATTCAATATTTTTTAACTTATTATACAGAGTTAACCGGACAGAAAATTGTTTACGATCTACGCGTTCAGATATTTTCTCACATTCAAAATCTTGCGTTAAAGTATTTTGATAAAACACCAGTAGGAAGAACTGTTACAAGAGTTACTAATGATGTAGATTCACTTAACGATATGTTTTCTTCTGGAATAGTTTCAATTTTCAGCGATGTTTTCAGCATCGTTTGGATTTTCATTTTTATGTTTGCAATGTCTTGGGATTTATCGCTGGTAACTCTTGCCGTTTTACCGGCATTGATTTACGCAACATTCTTGTTCAGAAAAAAAGTAAGAGAAAACTACCGCGATGTAAGAAAACACCTTGCCCGCTTAAACTCTTACATGCAAGAACGAATAACCGGAATGAATGTTGTTCAGATTTTTGCGAAAGAAAAAGATGAACTGAATAGATTTTCTACAATCAATAAAGACAATAAAGATGTAAACATACAATCTGTTTTTTATCACGCTGTATTCTTTCCGGTAGTAGAAATGCTGAGTGCAATATCTCTTGCATTAATAATTTGGTACGGCGGCGGCGAAGTTATTCAAAAACAATTAACTGTTGGCGTGCTGTTGGCATTTTTTCAATACTCCGAAATGTTTTGGCGCCCGGTTCGCGATTTATCAGATAAGTATAACATCCTTCAAACGGCAATGGCTTCATCCGAAAGAATCTTTAAACTTCTTGATGAAGATACCATAGTTAAAGAACCTGAAGCAGCTAATACAATTAAGGCTGTAAAAGGTGAAGTCGAGTTTAAAAATGTATGGTTTTCTTACAATGCAGATGAATATGTTTTAAAGAATGTATCGTTTAAAATTAATCCGGGTGAAAGAATTGCAATAGTTGGCGCAACCGGAGCCGGAAAAACAAGTATCATTAACATACTTACACGCTTTTATGATATTCAAAAAGGAAGCATAGTGTTAGATGGAATTGATATCCGTAATTTGAACATCAGCGAATTAAGAAAATACATTTCGATGGTTTTGCAAGATGTGTTTCTTTTCAGCGGAACAATAAAATCCAACATTAGTCTTGGCAATAAAGAAATAACCGAAGAAATAATTATTGAAGCAGCAAAGTTTGTAGGCGCAGATAAATTTATTTCTCAACTGCCAAACGGTTACGATGAAATTGTAAAAGAAAAAGGTGCAACGTTAAGTGTTGGGCAGAAGCAGTTAATTTCTTTTGCGAGGGCTTTGGCTTATAATCCGCAAATATTAATTTTGGATGAAGCTACTTCAAGCGTTGATACTGAAACAGAAATATTGATTCAGAATGCAATTGAGAAACTGCTTGTTGGGAGAACATCAATTGTTATTGCGCACAGGCTTTCTACAATTCAAAATGCAGATAAGATTTTAGTAATGCACAAAGGAGAGTTGAAAGAAACAGGCACACATCAAGAACTGCTTGCCAACAAAGGTATTTATTATAAATTGTATCAGCTGCAGTATAAAGATCAAGAACTCAAATCAGCTTAAGGAGTTGAAAATGGCAACAACCAGATTTATGACTCTGCCGCGCCACATTTACGAAGGTGAAAAATTACATCCCGAAGCTACCGGCGAGCTTTCTGCAATTCTGCTTCAACTTGGTCTTGCAGCTAAAGTTATTTCGCTCGAAGTAAACAAAGCGGGTCTTGCAAACATACTCGGTTTTACTGGTGATGAAAACGTTCATGGCGAAAAAGTAAAAAAGCTCGATATGTTCGCTCACGAAATGCTTATCAAGGCTATGGATCATGGCGGGCATTTTTGTGTAATGGCAAGCGAAGAAGAAGAAGATATTATTCATCTTCCGCCTCATCATAAAACCGGCAAATATGTACTTTTGTTCGATCCGCTTGATGGCTCTTCTAACATAGACGCTAACATAAGTATAGGTACTATTTTTTCTATCTATAAACGTGTAAGTATAGGAAGCGGACCTGGTACAATAGAAGATTGTTTGCAGCAAGGATACAAACAAGAAGTTGCAGGTTATATTCTTTACGGCTCCAGCACTGTGTTTGTTTACACCGCGGGCAGTGCTCACGGTGTTTACGGCTTTACTCTGGACCCTGCGTTTGGCGAGTTCTTGCTTTCTCATGATAAAATCAAAATACCTAAACAGGGAAGAATTTACAGCTTGAACGAAGGTAATTATTTTTCTTGGCATAAAGGTTTGAAAGATTATATAAAATATCTTCAAGCTAATCTGTTTGAAGGGAAGCCTTATCAAGCGAGGTATGTTGGTTCTATGGTTGCAGATATACACCGCACTTTACTTTACGGTGGTATTTTTATTTATCCCGGCGATAGAAGAAACGCAAAAGGCAAACTCCGCTTGTGTTATGAATGCAATCCAATGTCTTTCATTATTGAAGCTGCGGGCGGAAGAGCTACAGATGGCAAAGAAAGAATTTTGGAAAAGAAACCGGAATCGCTGCATGAAAGATCGCCAATTTTTATTGGCAGCGAAGATGATGTTTTTCTTGTTGAAAAATTTCTGAGAGAAGCCAGAGAGGCATACTAAAAAGAATAATTCATTAATTGTTTTTGGCAGAAAAAACTACTGATTGATATCTGTCCTACTCACACATCAACTCTTTACATTCCTATGTCGGGAGAAATAATATAAAGGATTTTCTGTGGAAGGTGTATTACTAAACTTTTTTGCAGGCGGCTTCAGCGGTTTGTTTTTACAATTCAGCCCTAATAGTTATTGCCAATTCAAATACAAATCATTAGCTTTATTCAAAAGAATATGGCTGATAGTAAACACAATATGGAAGATTTTGTTCAGGCAAACAAATTAATTCTGTTAGGTAAGCTAACCGCCAGCTTAGTGCACGAAATCCGAAATCCGCTTTCTGCTATCAAGCTGAATTTAGATTATATGAATATGGCAAAAGATGATCTTCCAAACGATATTCAAGAAATAGTTGGCGAATCGCTCGATGCGTTTGATCAAGTAAGTTTTTTGATCGAAGATGTACTCGATTTCACACGCAAACCTTCTGCTAAGATTCATGAAGTTGATTTAGAGCAGGTTACTAGCCGATGCTTAAAAATTATTTCGGTTAGCGCTAAAACAAAGGGTATAGTTATCGAAAAAAATATTCCTTTAGAGCTTCCTAAGTTAAATGTTAATAAGAACAAGATGATGCAGGTTTTTCTTAATTTGATTAACAACGCTATAGAAGCTTCTCACGACAAAGGAAAAATAATTGTAAGTGCTTTTGAAGAAAATGAAAAACTTCTTCACAAAGTAGTTTGGCAGGTTCAAGATTTTGGATGTGGAATTAAAGAAGAAGATAAAAAGAAAATTATTGGTAACTACTTTACTACAAAATCTAAAGGCAACGGCATTGGTCTTGGCGTATGCAAAATGCTAACCGATGAAATGAATTCCGAATTTAGCTTCGATTCTATTTACGGTGAAGGTTCAACTTTTAAGTTAAAGTTTTCAGTATAACTACGTATTAAGGTATGAATGATTCCAAATATTTTAATTATTGATGATGACGATTTAGTAGCAGCGTCTCTTAAAAAGGTATTATCTAAGCTTAATTACAATGTTGAAACATGCCTGCAAGCCGGCGAGGCAGAAAAAATTGTTGCGGAGTTTCAACCCGATATTGTACTTCTTGATATTTATCTGACTACACACAATGGGATTGATGTTCTAAAAAGTTTAAAGAAAAAATTTGCTTCTATTCCTGTTATTATGATTACTGGCTACGCCGATGTTAAGATTGCTGTTACCGCTATTAAATCTGGCGCTTTCGATTTTTTGCTAAAACCAATAGACCTTGAGCAATTAAAATTTGTTCTAGATAAAGCCGTAGAAAATTTGAAGTTGAAATCTGAAGTAACTAAGCTGCATTCTTTATTAGAAGAAAATGAACTAGCCAAAGATTTTTTTGGAAAGAGTACTAAAATTCAACGCATAGTTTCTTCGGTAGAAAAACTTGCTAACAGCGGCGATACTACCATCCTGCTCGAAGGTGAAAGTGGAACCGGTAAAGAAGTTTTTGCTAAGTACATTCATCAGCAAAGCCCCAGAGCAAACGCAACTTTTATAACAATAAACTGTGCTACAATACCAAAAGACTTAGCAGAAAGCGAATTGTTCGGGCATGAAAAAGGTGCTTTTACCGGCGCCTCGGCTAAAACCAAACTCGGCAAATTTGAGTTAGCAGATGGGGGCACAATTTTACTAGATGAAATTGGTGAGCTTAGTCTCGATTTGCAGGTAAAACTATTGCGTGTACTTCAAGAAAGAAAGTTCTACCGTCTTGGCGGAGAAAAAGAAATTTCGGTTAACGTTCGCGTTCTTGCCGCTACAAATAGAAATTTGGAAGAAGAAGTTTCGCGCGGCGCATTCCGCGAAGACCTTTACTACAGGCTTAATGTAGCAAAAATTATTATTCCTCCGCTCAGAGATAGAAAAGAAGATATTGCTTTTATTGCTTATTCATTCTTAAATGAGTTTGCTCAAAAATTTGGCAAGCATTTGCAAGGCATTGATGCTTCTGGTTTAGAGATATTGAGAACCTACAATTGGAAAGGAAACATACGAGAGCTGAGAAATGTAATGGAACGTGTTATGCTCCTTGCAGATGAAGAAGAATTAACTGATGCACATTTCGCATTTTTGATGGACAGCAAAGGTGCAGTAGAAGCCGATGAGGATAAATTTATTCTTCAAGTGCCGCCTAAAGGCGTTAAGATTGATGTAGTTCTTAAAGCACTTATTCTTAAAACGCTTAAAATTACTAACGGAAATCAAGTTAAAGCTGCTAAAGTATTGGGACTTTCCAGATCTAAACTTAGATATAGAATGGAACAGCTTGGAATTGAGGTTACAAAAAATGTTGGCTAGTAATTCTTACCAATGCTGGCAGCCAAATTTTTTTAATTTACTATCCGGGCTTAAGAACACACTTTTTGTTTAGCTGCTTGGGGTAAGCAAACGAATTAACCGCCTTAGAAAATAAGATTGCTATGCTCAACAGTCCCGTTTTTCGGTACCGTTTTATAATTCCACACTTAACGGAATTTGAAATGTAGGAAACACTCGTGCAGAAGAATGCAGATAGACTTGAACCACTTTGGACAATCTTATTAAAAAAGGATATGCTAAACATTATTTACTTTGTTATAGGAAGTAAAATATTTCGGAAGCATTTCGATAATAACACAAAACAGATTTTAAAATGTCTTCAATAAAACAAATCGGCTCATTTGCATCGTTCGTTTGGGATAAAAATATTCGGGATAAATTAACAGCTTTACCGGAATCAAAAAAAGATTCTTTAGAAATATCTAACACTGCAAGAGTTTATGATAAGCTGGATAAGTTTATGAATCTTGGAGCGGGCGGCAGGCTGGAGCTTTCCGAATTGAATAGTGAAGAGAAAAAAGAATTTCTGAAGATGCTTGCTGAGTTAATTAAAAATGGAGTTATTGGTTACGAAGTTCTCGAAGTAAACGGAAAACCGGAAAAGCATTATTTAGAAAACCAGATTGGTAACGAGCGGCTAAAAGGCGCTAAGCTATTCATCAAAAAAGATTTGTATCAAATTAAAAGGTAAGATTGACCAAGTTTCCATTTTTCTTTTTGCTCGTTTGATTATAGACTTCGCTTAGTTTGTTTCTAATTGCATCTTCATCTACTGACGGTAATAATTTCCATTTCGGAAAAGATATATTTCCACTAACAACATAAAATCCTTTTCCAATTAAAACGGTTTTGCTTTCATCAAGTTCTTCTATTTTTGCTTCAGGCAGCTCTTTTAGTTTTTGTAAGGAATCTAAAGTAACGAAACTTGGTTTTTTTGTTTCATTAAAGATTCTAATTGTCTTAAGAGTGTTTGTTACAGGTAAGCTTTCTTGAAATCTATAAGAAGAAGTGCTGCCCGGTTCGCTGTTAATTTTTTCGGATGCTTTGAGTAATTGCTCCTGGTTAAACTTAGTATCTCCAGCTTTTCTATTCACTTCTTCTTGGAAACGATTCGAGTTACTATGGTTCTGATTAACCATTGCCTGGCTTAAAAGATTATAAACGAATTCAACTGCCATAAAATTCTCTATTAAAATTGAACAAACATCTCCAAATCAATTATCGGTTTAGCCCAAGAAAAGTTGAACGCTCTCTTTCAATTTTTGGAAAAATTATCTCACCAAAAGCAAAAAAAGAGGCACAAGAAACACATAGCAGATTCTCTTTGAGAACGTTTACAAAAAAAGTTACATGCAGCTAACGGATTTTTTCCATTCTACTGCTTAGTAAAATCTAAAGTGATGGATAAACTTCCAAAAGTTGGATGAGTATAAGGATAATTCTTAATCTTAAGAAGCGAGCCGGAAAGAGAATACTCGTAAGAGGCGCTCGTTCCATCAGAAAACTTGAGTGTAAGCTGCGAGCCCGAAATACTCCACGTTCCGGTACTTGTTCTTGTTCCAGCGCCATCGGTAGTTGTCATCGAAAATGTATTATCAGCTTTAGCTGTAATAGTCATTTGCGTTCCGGCTAATTCCGGTGTCATTTCGAGCGGCGCACCTCCTATTAGTGCACTTAGTTTTGTTAATTTCCAAGTGCCAACAAATGTTGAATTGCTTTCGGCTGGATTACTATCATCCTTGCTGCAAGCGCTTAATCCAAAAAACAAAACAACAGTAATAGCAATTATTTTAAGTGAAGTAGTTTTCATTTTACTGCCCTTCTACATTAATCGAAAAAACCCTCGAACATTACTCCAAGGTTTTGTTCTTAGTGCTAAAATTGAAGCTAAAATAGCTCGACCAAGTTTAACAGCCCTTCGTTTAGCAAAGATTGGCGGGATGGACTTTTAATTAAAATTGGTTGATATCTGATTTCAATGTAAATCTATTTTTGTACTGAATCAACATCCGAAACAATCTTTTAAGTACCTTTCAATTTATAAGCCGGCTCAAAAATGATTTTTAGTTAGTTTAGAATCGGATTTAGTTAAATGAGAAATATTTTTTCAACAATTGTACCTTTTTAGATTCAGCTCATTTATCTATTTTCGTGCGGCTTAATTGGTAACAAAACGTTTTAATAAAATGATATCGATCCATAATAATATATGAGCAGTAATTACGATAATTTAGAACTAACAAAGAAAAGAGAAAGTCCTTGGAAATGGGTTCCTACTCTTTACTTTGCAGAGGGATTGGCTTATTCAGTAGTTGTTTTCCTTTCTGTAATAATGTACAAGCGAATTGGAATGTCTAATGCTGATATTGCTCTTTACACAAGCTGGCTATATTTGCCTTGGGTGTTAAAACCATTTTGGGCGCCTTTAGTTGATGTATTACGCACTAAACGTTATTGGATCTTAGTTTTACAATTTATTATTGCTGTGGGCTTTGCTGGGGTTGGTTTAACAATTCCATTGCCGGAGTATTTTCAGTTTTCAATAATTTTTTTCTGGCTGCTCGCTTTTGTTTCTTCTACTCATCAGACTGCTGCAGATGGTTTTTATTTGTTAGCATTAACAGAGAGCAGGAAATCTTTTTTTATCGGATTTCGCTCGGCTTTTTATAGTTTAGCGGTTATTGCAGGGCAGGGATTAGTTGTTTTATTGGCGGGACAGTTAGAAACCGCTCTTTCAGTGTCTCCGGTAGAGTTTAAAGTTGCTGCAAATCCCAAAAAATTTTTTGAAGAAACAATTAAGGTCGATTCCACAAAAGCTAAAGAACTATCTGGAAAGCTGAGGTTAATTGCAAAACCCTCTTATGTAGAAATAAGCACACGCCCAAAAACAAAAGAACAGGTTGTTTTCTACAAAAACTTTGCAAAGAGTTTTAACATAATGAACGGTTTTACTAAAGAGTACTTGGAGCTGCCAGATACTGCCAGCTTGAATGATCTTGCCGGTAATGTTGGTATTGTGAAATTTGTTCTTTCTAAAAAGCCCAGCGAAGGAAGCGAATATTTTGTTAATGTAGATTTTCTAGAAGGAAATTCTGGAATAAAAGTAATTGAGGGAAAAGAATTACGCTTTACAGATAAGAATTGGAATAAACCCGCATTTACTCTCTTTCAGTTGGATTCCACTATTGCAAAACAAACTGTCTCTGTTTTTACTGCACGCTCTGGCGGTCTTCCGTTCGTTTGGTCTATTGCCTTTTTTGTTTTAGCCGCCGCTTTTATACTATTGTTCTTCTATCACAGAAAAGTTCTGCCGGATCCAGATGAAGATGTTCATGCAGGCAGCAGAAGAGTTTCTTCCCCAGTAAAAGAATTTTTTAGAAGTTTTGCAAGATTTTTTGAAAAGAAGAAAATTATACTCATCATTTTATTTCTACTCATGTTTAATTTTGGCGAAGCGCAGCTATTAAAAATATCTTCTTTATTTATGCTTGATACTCGTGAGCTTGGCGGACTGGGTTTAACTACAACCGAAGCTGGGTTAGCTAATGGCGTTTTAGCTGCTTCTGCAATTATGTTGGGTGGAATACTCGGCGGTCTTTTCGTTTACAGAAAAGGATTAAAGAGCCTGCTGATGCCAATGTTTCTCGCTATGAATATTCCGAATCTCGCTTACATTTACCTTGCTTGGTTTCAGCCGGAATTAGTTTGGATTACTTACGCTTGCGCCGCCGTTGAATCTTTTGGCTTTGGCTTAGGTTTAACTTTTTATCTGATGTACATGATAAATATTTCTGATGGGGAATACAGAACATCTCACTATGCTTTAGCTGCCGGTTTTATGGCACTCGGCATGATGATTCCTGGAATGTTAAGCGGCATTATTCAAGAAGCTATTGGCTACAAATTATTCTTCATCTGGGTTTTTGTTTCAGCCTTACCCGGATTCATTTTAGCAAGATACATTCCGTTAGAATATCAGTTTGGTAAAATGAAACTCACCGAAAACTAATTTACTGGATATGACTAAATTAAAACTAAAGGCAGGCGTATCCGTCTTATTTCCAAATTCTTCGGAGGAACATGAATTCCGAACATATAATTGAAGTTCGTGGAGTAACAAAACGATTTAAAAATCTTACTGCCGTTAACAATCTCGATCTCAATGTTTACCGAGGAGATGTTTTTGGCTTTCTCGGTCCTAACGGCGCTGGAAAAAGCACCACAATTAGAATGCTGCTTTCTTTAATTAAACCCAACACCGGAAGTATTAAAATTTTTGGGCTGGCTCTTGAAAAAAACAGAAACGATATTCTTCGCAAAGTTGGAGCTATTGTAGAGAATCCGGATTTTTATATGTACCTCTCGGCATATAAAAATTTAGAAATACTCGGCAGGCTTTCAGGCGCAGATATTTCCCAAAAGAGAATTATGGAAATGCTTGAGCTTGTTGGTTTGGATAAGCGTTACAAGAGCAAAGTAAAAACTTTTTCTCATGGAATGAAGCAGCGCCTTGGAATTGCGCAGGCATTGCTTCACGATCCGGAATTAATAATTCTTGATGAACCGACAACCGGACTCGACCCGCAGGGCATGAAAGAAATACGCGATCTTATTCTTTATCTAAGCAGGATAAAGAATAAAACAATCTTTCTAAGCTCTCACATTCTTCGCGAAGTAGAAATTATTGCAACGCGAATGATTATCATAAGCAAAGGTACAACTCAAGTTGAAGGAACTGTTGATGAATTGCTTAACGCCGATAAAATGTCTGTCTCGGTTGAAGTTGATAGAATTGAAGATGCGGTTAGCGAAATTCAAAACTCGAGATGGGCAGAATCATATAAATCTTTTGTTAAAAACGAAATGCAGTTCGAAATGTTTAATAGCGATGTTGCCGGGTTAAACAGATTTTTAAACGATAAAGGTTTTATGGTCGGCTCGGTTGTTCCAGTTCGCTCGCTCGAAGATTTCTTCTTGAAAATTACCGAAGGAGCTCAAAAATGATGACACTGGTTTACATAGAACTCCAAAAAATTTTTAGAAAGTGGAGAACTTACATTGGCTTTATGGCTTTGTTTGCAATGACTTTAATTGTACAGCTTGCTCTCTACTTCACACAAGATGATTTTGTTAGGGGTGTTACAAGAAGTATGAGCGACCAATTTGTTTTACAAGGAAATTTTTTCAATGGTTTTGCAGTTGCTTATATCATTCTCAATGCAATGTTCATACATATTCCTTTCTTAATTGTACTTGTTGGCGGAGATTTGTTTGCCGGCGAAGCTACCGCCGGTACTTATAGAATGATTTTAACGCGCCCGATTTCTAGATTTTCTCTCGTTACCTCAAAATATTTGGCGGGATTTACTTACACTTTTTTGTTTATTCTTTTTCTGCTTGTAATCAGCCTCGGTGTAAGTCTGCTCTTCTTTGGCTCTGGTGAATTGATTGTTGTTAAGAGCAAGATATTTGTTTACCCGCCTGATGATGTTATGTGGCGAATGGTTTCTGCTTACGCTTACGCTACTTTGAGTATGATGACTGTAATGGCTTTTTCGATTTTCTTTTCTTCGCTTGTTAGTAACGCAATTGGACCAATCGTAACTACAATGGCGGTAATTATCGTTTTCCTAATTCTTTCTACAATACCAATAGAATTTTTGCAGAACTTGCGTCCTTATTTCTTTACTAGTCATTTAATACAATGGGATGAGTTTTTTGCAGATCCGGTTGATTATAAAGAGCTTGCTAAATCTGCTTCCGTTTTAATTGGGCACATAGTTGTGTTGTATATTTTAACAGCATTTTCATTCATAAGAAAAGACATTTTGAGTTAATGGTACCTCTAAAAATTACTCATTTTAAAAATAGCACACTGATAAATGCAGATTAAACAGATTTTCACAGATTATTATTGAGTTTTTATAGATATCCTTAAATGAGGTGAACTAATGAAAAAGATATTTGTTTTATTCCTTCTGGTTTCTATTACTGCTGCACAAGCAAAAGACCCCAATAAATTGTTAGATGCGCTAAAAACAAAATTTGAAAAAGTTAGAGATTATCAAGCTGATGTTGAAGTAAAGTTAGATATGGAGTTTATCAAAGCTCCTCCTACTAAAGCAAAAGTATATTTTAAGCAGCCAGATAAATTCAAGTTAGATTCCGATGGCTTTGCAATGCTTCCAAAACAAAGCACTAATTTTTCTCCAATGCAGCTTCTTAAAGGAGATTATACCGCAGTGTTTGTTAGAACTGAAAATGCAGAAGGCAAAGCGCTCGATGTTGTTAAACTGGTTCCTAATAACGATACCTCCAGCTTTATTATTTCCACACTATGGATAGATGCAGTTAATTATGTTATTGCAAAAATTGAAACAACAACAAAACGAAGTGGTACTGTTAAGACAGAGTTTACTTACACGCCTTCTTCTGTTCCGCTTCCAGCCGTAATGAAACTATTTTTTAATCTTGGCGATGCAAATTTGCCGGTCAATCCGATGAGTTCTAAAAAAGATAATGAGCAGCAAAGAAGACCAACCAGGATTAAAGGCACAGTAATACTCACTTATACAAACTACATAGTTAATAAAGGAATTCCAGATAAGTTATTTGAATAGAAGAATAAAAAGCGAGCTGAGTTACTCAGCCCGCTTATTGTTTTATTTATTTGATCCAACAATATTTACAGTAACTTCTATGTCCTCAGAAACTTTGCTGCCTATTACAGCATTATCAATATCGTAATCAGAAAGTTTTATTTTGAATTTGGTTTTTACACCAAGCAAATCGCCCGGCGCACGTTTTTGCGTCTGCTCGTTCTCATCAAGATAAACAACTTCTGCATCTGCCGTAATTTCTGTTGTAACACCGTGAAGAGAAAAATTTCCTTTGACTCTGAAATCCAATTTGTTATCTGCTGATTGTTTTACAGCCTCCACACTTTTCAATTCAAAAGTAATTTCTGGAAACTTTTTTTCGTTGAGCCAGTTGGCGCCTTTCAAGTGAGAGTTTCTTAACTCAATTCCAGTATTCATTGAAGCTACTTTAACAAGAATTTTTCCTTTAGCCGTTTTAGCAAAGCTGGAAACATCAAAAGAAAGATAGCCCGAAATTCCATTTACTGTTCCGTTAATGTCTTCGAGAGGTGTTGTGCTGAAAAATGTAATTTGATTTCTTCCTGCTTTATCTTCAAAATTAAATATCTGGTTACCCTTAGCGTTTACTTTAAAACCTTGTGCCTGCATTGAGAATGATACAAGCCATAAAGCCGCAACAGCAATCCTTTTAATCATTTTACTTCCTTTCCGATGTTTCTTGTCCTGAATATCAAAAACAAAATTGTACCAATTAGTATGCTGATTCCACTTATAGCGGCGCTTAAATCTAAGCCCCAAATAAATTTATCAATCCATTTTTTTTCGGACCAGCCGAACAATTCATCTTTATGCTCAACTAAGATTTGGTTTTTAGTAAAAATTTCACCGCCGTACGCAAGCCAAATTATAACAGAAAAAGAAATAACTGTTGCAGTAATTGCCAAAACTAACTTTTGCTTTTTATTCATTGGCACTCCAATGCGTTAATTTTAATTAATGTTATAACAATAAACATGTAGTTAAAGGTTCAATAACTACAAAACCCATTAGCCAGAAACTCTCATCCAAATTGATTATAAGAAACGAATCACTTAATTTTTCAGCCATTCAAACGCAATTAATCATTTTTTATTAATACAGCGGATCAATAATGAAAATCCATGAATATCAAGCAAAAGAAGTTTTAAAGAAATATGGCGTTCCGGTGCAAGATGGAATTGCTATAAAAGAATTATCACAGTTCGATTCTGCAATTGGCGAGCTTCAATCGCGTGGAATTAACCAGTTTGTCGTTAAATCTCAAATACACGCCGGCGGAAGAGGCAAAGGGAAACTTTACAATCCTGCAAACAGAGAAGAATTAGTTTTAGAGGGTGGAGTTAAGTTTACAACAGATATAGAAAAGGCGAAAGATTACGCTTCAAAAATGTTGGGCAGCCTGCTCGTTACACATCAAACCGGCACAGAAGGAAAAATTGTACAAACTCTATTTATAACCGAAGGGCTCGATTACAAGAAAGAACTTTATCTCGGAATTCTATTGGATAGAGCCGTTTCTAAGAATGTAATAATGGCATCAACAGAGGGCGGCGTTGAAATTGAAAAAGTTGCTGAAGAAACTCCAGAAAGAATTATTAAAGAATGGATTGAACCATCCACAGGAATGCAGCAATTTCAAGCAAGAAAATTAGCATTTGGCTTAGGTTTGGAAGGAGCTGCTTTCAAACACTTTACAAACTTTATTATGAAACTCTACAAAGCTTACGAAGAAACCGATGCCTCTATGCTCGAAATTAATCCGTTAGTTATAACCAATGACGATAAAATTTTAGCCCTTGATGCAAAAATGAATTTTGATGAAAACGCACTTTACCGCCACCCTGAAATTATTGCTTACAGAGATTTGAACGAAGAAGACTATTTAGAAATAGAAGCCTCCAAATACAATTTAAATTACATAAAACTTGATGGAAACGTTGGCTGCATGGTAAATGGCGCCGGTTTGGCAATGGCTACAATGGATATTATAAAACTTGCAGGAGGACAACCAGCTAACTTTTTAGATGTTGGCGGCGGCGCTAACAAAGAAACTGTTGCTAATGGATTCAAGATTATTCTTTCCGATCCAAATGTAAAAGCGCTGCTAATTAATATTTTTGGCGGGATAGTTCGCTGCGACCGTGTTGCTCAAGGTGTTATTGATGCCGTAAATGAAGTATCTGTTTCTGTTCCTATTGTTGTTCGCTTAGAAGGAACAAATGCCGTTGAAGCTAAAGAAATGTTAGAGAACTCCGGCTTAAACTTTGCTGTTGCAGATTCGCTGCAAGATGCCGCACAAAAAGTTACATCTGTTCTTGCTGCTGTATAATTGTACCCGGTTTAAGAGAATGTGTGGAAATTGTTAACCAGCTATTTCTTTTCAAGTATTTGGAATAAAAAATCAAATGTCTTTCTTTGTTTCAACGGTTACCACACAACCTCTTAATTACGGGCTTCTTGAAACTTTATTTTCACCCCGTATGTTTAATAAAAAAAAACAATTATTATGATAGAAATTAAAATAAGTTTAGATAACACATTACAGCTTCTTTTGGAACGAATGAAGTTTGAGCTTAGGATAAGACAGAAATCCGGAATGATTAAAAGTGGAGTACGTCTTGAAGACTTATCTTATAACGAAACTCTTAAACTTGTAGAATCTTCTATAGTTGATACTGTATTTCTATTGCCAATGGAAATAATCAAATCTCAAACTAATTTAGTCTCAATAATTACTACTACTGTTAGAGCTTTAAGCAAAGTATTACGCAAAGAAGAATTTTTACTTTTCAGCGAAATGCAAGCCCGCAATCTTGTAGAACCTATTCGCAAACGCCTCAAAAACGAAACAAGAGCTAATAACTTCTTAAAAAATTAAATCTTCGATATATATTATGCGAATAAAAGCAAAATTCTTAATTTTAATAAGATAAAAACATTCTTTACTCTTTCGGTATAGGGAGTTTTATGAGCCGATTAAATGGTGATAGCGAGATAATTGTTAAAGCTATTAGAAAGTTTGAAAGCACTTATGGCAGTTCCGAGCATATTTCTGTTATGGCAGCACCGGCAAGTTTAATTTTACTTGGCGACCATACTCACTATAACGAAGGTATTTTACTTTCGGCTGCCGTTAACCGAGTTTGGGTTATAGCACTTAAAAAGAGAAAAGACCGTACCGTTAATTTTGCTTCTGCACAGTCTGATAAATTTTTAAGTGCATCGTTCGGCACTCTCGAACAAATTGATTGCAGTGAATTTAATCTGCTGCGCCGGCTTACAACACTGTTATATGATCTAAACTATATAAAACTCGGTTTTGACTGCGTAGTATCTTCTAACGCACCGGATTGTTTGGGTTTAGGTTCCTTTGCGGGTATGCAAGTTGCTTTCCTAAACAACATAAAAAAAGTATTTGCTCTTAATGTTGATGATTCTTCTCTCATAGACTTAATTAAAAAAAATGAATATCCTATACTAGGCAAAATTTCTAATCAAGCACACCATTACACTGCTGCCGAAGCTAAAGAAGCAAAAGTTTATAATTTTGATTTAAGGACTAAATTAAGCCAGCATATTAGTTTTTTTGATAAACCTTTGAACATAATTATTTGCGATACTGAAGAATGGTTAGTTTCTCCACAAGAGCGATGCAACGAGCGGGTTGAAGAATGTGAAATTGGTGTAAAAGGATTAAGATTATATATATGGGGAATAAAAAATCTACGAGATGTTGAATTGGATTTTTTGTTAAGACACATTCACATGCTGCCTAAAAGAATTTTTAACAGGGTTCTTTACAATGTTAACGAAAGAAAGAGAGCAGAAAGCGCCGTTAAGTTTGTTAGAAAAGGTATGCTCGAAGACTTTGGCGTATTAATTACAGAGTCTCACTGGGGTTTATCTAAAGATTACGAAATTAGCTGCGAGAACTCCGATTTTATAGTTGAAGAAGCCGTTAAGCTGCCAGGTGTTGTTGGTTCTAAAATGATTAGCTGCTCTCCTATTAAAAGTGTTTTTAATATTGTTGAAGAAAACTTCACCGAGAATTTTATCAACGAGATAGGCAGTATTTATCAAGGCAGATACAAAAGCCAATTAAAATTCCACATCTTAAAAATAACTCGTGGTGTTAAGAAAGTTTTTTCCAAAGAAATGGCATATTTGTCTAATTAGTCTTCATAGAGATTTCTCAGTACAAATCCAACTTGATTTTAACTAATGTTAGCTATACATTTTCCCACGAAAATAATAGGGAGTGTTAATGAGTTTTTCTGAGGATTTTCTGCAAAACGATGGAGAATCGGTCTATGATGAAGCTGTGTTGAAAGAAAAAATAAATATCTGCAAAGGACATCTCGAAAACGGTACTACAATTTCTGCATTAGATTTTTTTGAAGAAACAATAGAAATGTGCGTTGATTACGATTATGTTGACGATGGTTTACTTCTTGTTAGCGCTGTTTTAGATATTGCACCATACAATTCCGAAGCGTGGCATTTCAAGGGGATACTGTTGAATAATTTTTTCATTTTTGAAGATTCTTATCAGTGCTTTGAAAAAGCCCTTTCGCTAAACCCGAACGATGTTGAAATTTATATTAATAAATCTATTGCCGAAGATAATCTCGGTATGTTTGAAGAAGCACTCAATTCTTTACAAAGAGCATTAGAAATAGAACCAGCTAACGAAGAAATTCTTTTCAGCCTTGGTGTTCTATATGAAAAGAAGGAAATGTTTGATGAAGCTATTCAATATTTCTTAAATGCTTTAGAGATTGATCCGGATTACATGGAAGCCTTGTACGAAATCGGATTCTGCTATGAAAACTCGGATAGACTTGAAGAAGCACTGCAAACGTATGATAAATATCTGGATCTTGATCCAAACAGCTTTACTGCTTGGTACAATAAAGGAATTGTTCTTGTACGTGCCGAAAAGTATGAACAATCAATTAACTGTTTTGAACTATCTATCGCATTAAGAGATGATTTTTCAAGTGCATGGTTTAACTTAGGCTATGCTTTATCACACTTGAACAAAACTAAAGAGGCTCTTAACGCCTACAAAAAAGCTAACGAGCTAGACCCAACAGATGAAACTGTTTTGTATAATATGGGTCAGATACACGAGGAAATTCTTGAATTTATTCCAGCTATAAAATGTTATACAGATGCAGTAAAACTAGATTCTGGATACTACGAAGCTTTTCTTGCCCGCGGCTTCTGTTACGATGTAATTGGCAAGTATCAGCTTGCTCTTAAAGATTTCAATACAGCTATTTCGTTAACAACAAACCCGGAAGATGCATGGATTGCTAAAGCAGAGTTGGAATATTCCATTGGTAATCTTCATGAATCTATAGTAAGCTATAGAAAGACTATTGAACTGAACGAAAAAAATTATGATGTTTGGTATAAACTTGCCGAAACATATCTTGAAGTTGGGCAGTGGCTCGAAGCAATTGAAGCATTTGATAAATGTATTTCTCTTAGAGAAGAAGATGCAAACCCTTATTACGGCAAGGCAAAAATAAATTTTATTTTATGTCAAACTCAAGAAGCAATAGAATGCCTGAAAAAAGCGTTTGCTATAGACCCCGCAACGCGAAGCAAGTTTACTCACGAGTATCCCGAAGTGAAAACTTCAAAGCTGTTTATTAAACTTATTGATGAGAATAAATCTTAATTGTTTATGCAAGTTCAAAATAAATTTAATCAGAATACTAAAATAATTGGCGTACTCGGTCATCCAATTAAACAGTCTTTTTCTCCATTAATGCACAATATTTCGTTCGAATTATCCGGACTCAATTATTTGTACCTTCCTTTCGATGTTCCTCCTTCGGCTCTAAAGGATGCGTTAAAAGGAATGAATGCACTTGGTATTAAAGGATTTAACGTAACAATTCCTTTAAAAGAAAAAGTGCTTCCTTTACTAAAAGATATTTCCGAAGAAGCAAGTATAATTGGCGCTGTTAATACAATTGTTAATGATGAAGGAACGCTGCGTGGTTACAATACCGATGTCTATGGTGTTGTTGAATCTCTTCTTCCATTCAAAGAAGAAATTGCAGGCGCCAGAGTTACTGTAATTGGTGCAGGAGGAGCTGCAAGAAGTGTTATCTATGCTTTGATTAGAACATTTAAAGTTGGCTGCATAACAATTGTAAACCGTACTGAGCAGATTGGTGAATCCTTAAAAGAGTATTTTTCTGCAAAAATGCTCTTTACCGAAATGAAATCTTTGCCTCTTGTTCCGCCCGATTTAGTTGATACTCTCCGCGATTCTAAACTGATTGTTAATACAACATCTATGGGAATGTACCCGAATATTGATGATTCCGCTACTACGATTAAAGAATCTTTTATGAAAGGACAAATTGTTTTCGATGTAGTTTATAATCCTGTAAAAACTAAATTACTGCTCCTTGCTGAGTCTCAAGGCGCAGCTATAGTAACCGGATTAAAGATGTTTGTAGAGCAGGGTGCAAAATCTTATGAGCTATGGACTGGTCAGAACATGCCAACAGACAAAGTTTACAAGGCAATTGAGTCATATCTAATCAGCTAAAAAGCCTTACGCAATGCCATCGTTTGCAAATATCTCCAAAGAAATTCCGCTCTATTTAAACTTTTAACTTACCATTTCACCTTACGCAAGAAAGACTTAACGATTTAAACAGGTTTCCGCAAAACGTAACTTCCATAATCTTTGCGTCTTAGCGGCTCTGCGAGAAAAAAGAGGTTTCTGCCAAGACGCAAAGCCGCAGGTTAAGGTTGTTTACTATCCTCGTTACAGCATCTTTAATTAACGCTGCGTAATAATTAATCCGAAATTTTATAGATAAATACCCATCTCTTCGTTTTAGGAACTGCTGCCATTTCGATTTGCGATTTTTAGTATGCAAATTCTGGTGGATATTTTAAAAAGATCAGGAACTTATTTACTTATGTTACTTAAGTAAGGTTTAATGTCATCGAAACAGGTTTCTGCGTAATGTGAGTTGATAATAGTAGTCACTTTTCAAGGTGTTTTTTTAATGTACAATTTTTACCTTAAGAAAATCCGGGTTACATATTTCAACCGCCTAAATAATCAGCTTTTCTACTGCTGTTTTAATTCTCTCAACTCCTTTAATAAGATTATCCATTGAAGTTGAATAAGAAATTCTTACGTATCCTTCAGCTCCAAAGGCAATACCAGGCACAGTTGCAACTTTAGCGGTATTCAGTAAATACATTGCAAAATTGTAACTGTCATTTATCGGTTTATTATCTGCATAACTATAAAAAAAAGCCGAGATATTAGGAAAAAGATAAAATGCGCCTTCCGGTTTATAGCAGGTTAATCCTTTAATTGAAGTTAAAGCAGAATGCAAATAATTTCTTCTGCCTTCAAACTCTTTTCTTGCAATTTCAACAGACTCCTGCTGTCCCGTTAATGCCTCTAAAGCCGCAGCTTGCGAAATTGAAGAAGAGTTTCCAGTACAGTGGCTTTGGTATTTGCCCATAGCCGAGATAATATGCTCTGGACCGGCTGCATAACCTAATCTCCAGCCTGTCATTGAATAGGATTTTGAATGTCCGTTTATTGTTACGGTTCGACATTTGATTTTTTCGTTTAAAGCGGCGGCGCTGTAAAATTTGAAATCATCGTAAACAACTTTTTCGTAAATCTCATCTGATAGAATATAAATATTTGTGTTCTCTACAACTGCAATTAATTCTTGAAGTTCATCCTTTGTATAAGCGGTTCCGGTTGGGTTGCACGGATTACAAAGTATAAGCAGTTTAGTTTTTTCTGTAATTGTGTTTGCTAACTGCAGCGGCGCAATTTTGAATCCGTTTAATTCTGTTGTAGGAATTACAATTGTTTTCCCTTGTGCCAGAGTAACCATTTCCGGGTAAGAAACATAGTAAGGGGAAGAAACTATAACTTCATCTCCGGAGCAAACGAGCGTTTGAATTGCGTTGTAGATACTTTGCTTTGCACCGGCAGACACAATTACTTCTTCGGGCGAGTATTTTAGCCCGTTGTCAAGCTCAAGTTTTTTTGCAATGGCTTTTCTTAACTCGAAAGTGCCGGTATTGCTGGTGTATTTAGTGAAATTATTATTAATTGCAAGAATTGCTGCATCCTTAATGTTTTGTGGTGTAGGAAAATCCGGCTCACCGACGGTTAAATCAATTATATCTTCACCTTTCATTTGCATCTCTTTTACAAGTGCAGAAATCTTTATAGTTGGCGATAAACTAACCGCTCTTACTTTTTTTGAAATCACCAAGTTATCTCCTTAATCTTCTGTTGTCTCTTAACGCGTGCGAATATAGTATAAGAGCAATCTAATATAAAAGTGCTATTCGGATAAACGATTCTGCTATAAAGCTAAACTTTGAATTCTTGCAATCTAAACATTTCAAAAAAACAATAGATAATATACTGTAAAAGGTGGCGGTTATAGAAATTAGAACAATTGATGTTTCCGAAATTACTTTAGGCTTGGAACTAGCAGAGCCGGTAAAAAACTTGCAAGGGCAAATGCTGCTTTCGGCAGGCACTACCTTGGCAGAAAACCACATTCGGTTATTCAAAATATGGGGAATACAGTCGGTAACAGTAAATTACGATGAAGACCAATGGTAGATAATGCGATAAAATACACTAATAAAGGCGGTGTAAAAATAACTCTTGATTATAAGATAGAGGACAATATAAACTATATTCTAATCAGCGTGCATGACAGCGGAATTGGAATTGCAGAAGAAGACCAGCAAATGATTTTTGATGCATTTAGACAAGCTTCGGAAGGTTATAACAGAAACTATGAGGGATTTGGACTTGGTTTAACAATAGCACAAAAGACAATTCAATTAATGAACGGCAGAATAACTGTTGAAAGCACCCCAAACGCGGGGTCGGTTTTTACAATTTGGCTGCCGTTTAAAACTATAAAATAACCACACACAAGAAAGGAGCAGAGTTATGCCGCTTATTCAATGGAAGCAGAATTTTTCTGTAAACATCAGCAAAATTGATAACCAGCATATTAAGATTGTTGATTTAATTAACGAGCTGCACGATAAAATGAAAGAGGGCAAAGGAAAAGACTCCTTGACGAAAATATTAAACGACCTTACTCTTTACACAGCAAATCACTTTAAGACAGAAGAAGAACTTTTTTACAAGTATAACTATCCAAATACTGAAGCGCATGTATTAGAACATAAAAAATTAGTAGACAAGGTTTTGCAAATAAAAGCAGATTTCGAGAGTGGCAAGGTAGTTCTAACATTAGATGTAATGGACTTTTTAAAAGACTGGCTTTCTAACCACATTTCTGGAAGTGACAAATTGTATACCTCTTTTCTCAATGCAAGAGGTGTAAATTAATTTAGGCTTTTCAAACTGTAAAGCTAAGGCATTTGGGCCGGCAGGTTAATTACGATTATTATGATCTATTAAGATAAATCATAACCCGCTTAATAAATCTGTGTTTATCAGCCGTCCGTTGGCTCCGTTAGTTAACGGGCGGAATGGCGAGGTTCTGCCCGCTGTTCTGTTAAAAGGCATTATTTACACTAAAAGAAAACTCGCCGGTGAAATTAGCGTAATTAAAAGTAATCTTAGAAAGCGGGCTGTTAATTTTTCGATTATCTGCTGCCGTAACTACGCCCGAAATTGTGCGCGAAATTATTTTAGAACCATCCTTCAGTTCTACAATTACTTCCATTTGCCCGCTTTTTATAGATACTGCCGCCAAAGAATATCTAATTGAATCGGCAGCAACTTTTAACTCATATACTTCTTGCTTTGTGTAATTAACAGCAACAATAGTGTACTTAAATGTATTAGTAGTAGAGTATGATGTAATTACAGGCGGGATTGTATTATCTGTAATCAGCAAATTACCATCATCGCTTTTGCACGAGCTAAAAACTAAAGAGGCAAAAACAATAAAGCCGATGTACACACATATTCTTTTCATATTTACTCCAAATAAAGCGGGATAGAAAACCTATCCCGCATACTAATTACTTAATTGAAGAAAGACGTTTAGGTCCGGCATTAATAACATCTTGCGAACAGCCTTTCTCAAAGAGTTTGAAGTTCTCGTTGAAGCGCGCTGCAAGGGCATCATACTTTTTCCAATATTCATCTTTGTTACCCCATGAAGCTTCGGGATACAAAACATCTTCCGGAACATCCGGGCAGCTCAACGGAACTTCGCAGCCAAACAATTTGTCTTTTCTGTACTTAACATCATCAAGTTTTCCTTCTAAAGCAGCGTTAAGCAGGCTGCGTGTGTGGCGGATGCTAATTCTTTTACCAACGCCAAATCTTCCGCCTACCCATCCCGTGTTAACTAACCAAACATTTGCCTTATGCTTCAAGATTCTTTGCTTCAGCATTTCAGAATACTCGAACGGATGACGAACCATAAATGGACCGCCGAAACATGCAGAAAAAGTTATTTGCGGTTCAATACCTAAACCAATTTCTGTACCGGCAATTTTTGAAGTATATCCGCTGATAAAATGATACTGTGCTTGTTCCGGTGTTAAACGTGCAATTGGCGGCATTGTACCGGATGCATCGCAAGTTAGAAAGATTACATTCTTCGGATGAGTGCGCACGTAACCATCTTTAATAACATTCGGTATAAACCCGATTGGATAAGAAGCGCGCGTGTTTTCCGTTATCGTATCATCATCTAGCTCTATGCTTCTTGTAACCGGATCAAAAACAACATTTTCCAAAATTGTGCCGAAACGTTTTGTTGTTTCGTAAATCTGGGGTTCATGTTCGGCAGAAAGACGGATAACTTTTGCGTAGCAGCCGGCTTCAAAATTAAATACACCTTGCGAGCTCCAGCCATGTTCATCATCGCCAATAAGTTTACGTTTTGGGTCTGCAGATAAAGTAGTCTTTCCAGTTCCGCTCAAACCAAAAAACAATGCAACATTGCCGCCATTACCTACATTTGCAGAGCAATGCATTGGAAGAACATCCTGGTAAGTAAGCAGAAAATTCAAAACCGTGAAAACAGATTTTTTTATTTCGCCGGCATAAAGCGTATTTGCAATTATTGCTGTTCTTTGCTCGAAATTTAGAATTATTCCTGTGTCGCTTCTTGTTCCATCTGCTATCGGGTCTAACTTAAAGCCCGGAACAGAAATAACAGTAAACTCCGGAACAAAGTTTTTTAATTCATCTTTGTTTGGAGTAGTTATAAACATATTACGAGCAAACATACTGTGCCATGCTTTTTCTGTAATAATACGAACCGGTAATTTGTATTCGGGGTCAGCGCCGGCGTAACAATCCTGCACAAACAATTCTTCGCCTTGAGCCCATGCGTGAAATCTTCCTACAAGCTGAGACCACTTTTCGTGAGCGTAAGGACGGTTGTAGTTTCCCCACCAAATATCTTTCTTGGTAGTTTCTTCTTGCACAATAAATTTATCGGAAGCAGCACGCGCTGTGTGCCTGCCGGTGTTTACAATAAGCGCCCCGTTCTTAGATAGTTTACCCTCGTTTCTAAAAATTACTTCTTCGTACAAAGCTTCGTGTGGAAGATTCCAGTAAACGCGGTCTAAGTTTGTAATTCCCTGATTCTTTAACCTAAAATCTGAAGCAAGTTCCATTGCCTGCTTGCTTGCAGGTGTTTGAAAGTCTAAATATTTACTCATGACCAATCCCTCACTAATTTGCGGTCGCCAATGTAAAGCTCGTTTGGCGAGTTTGGATCAAGCGCCCATTTCATTCTTTCAATTCCTTCTGTAATTTCTTTTATTGCTCCGCAGTAACTTATACGTAAATGCCCGTCTAAACCAAATTCTTTGCCGGGAACGGTAAGCACCATTACTTTATCAATTAAGAATTGAGAAAGTTTTTGCGAATCCTTTTCGTAAGCTGAAAAATCTGCAAGGAGATAGAAAGTTCCATCCGGCACATAAACTTTAACACCATTGAATGAGCGGAGCTGGCTTACCAATACATTGCGGTTGTTTTCAAGAGTAACGCGCAGGCTTTCTACTCCAGATTGAATACCGTTCAGTGCGCCAACAGCAGCTTTTTGAAGCAGAACCGATGGACCAGATGTTTGATGCCCTTGAATGTTAGACATAGCTTCAATTAGTTTTTTGCTGCCAACCGCCCAGCCAATTCTAAATCCTGTCATTGCATATTGTTTAGAAACTCCGTTAACAATTAACAGCTTAGATTCTTCTACAGATTTCTTTGTGTAATTGTAAGCGCTTATAGGTTTTCGCCCATCAAAAACCAAACGATGATAAATGTCATCCATAATTAAATAAATACCTTTCCGCTCGCAGAAATCTACAATATCGGCAATAAATTCTTCGGGGTACATTGCGCCGGTTGGATTGTTAGGACTGTTGATGATAACAGCTTTTGTGTAAGAACCAACACGCATCTCGATATCCTTTAAGCGCGGATAGAATGAGCCATCTTCCGGCAGAACCGGAACCGGAATTGCGCCAACTAACTTTGCCATATCCGGATAACTAACCCAGTAAGGTGCTGGAAATAAAACCTCTTCTTGCGGATTAAGAATTGCTTGGAGAGCAACCATAATAGCTTGTTTAGCGCCGCTGCATGCAATAACATTTTCTACATTCACTTTTCTGTGGTAGTATTCTTCTGTGTAGCGAATGATAGATTTTTTTAATTCAGAAATTCCATCGGCGGGCGCATAGCGAACTTCGCCGCTGTTAATCATATTTACTGCTGAAAGAAGAGCATCCATTGGCGCTCTGCTTTTTGGTTCGCCTCCGCCAAGGTGAATTACCGGATCACCTTTCTCTCTTAGTATTGCTGCTTTTTCGTTTAGTGCTAAGGTTGGGGAAGCCTTAATTGATTTTGCGATAAGACTTAAGCTCATAAAGAACCTATAAAAATTGATTAAATAGAATATTAGTGTCTTAAACTTATCGGCTTGTATTCTGATTAGCAAGGGAAAATTTGTTGTGAAGAAACCGTAATATCTAATGTTTTGTTACTAACACTTCTGTACATACTTTTAGCTCACAATTCTGCCGAAGGAAGAAAATCATAATGCTATTTTGCCAAATAAGGTAAGGTTAATTAACATGTGGTTAGGTATGCTGCTAAGGTAAAAAAGACAAAATAAAGTTTTTGATTAGCCGGTATATTTTGATTCAACAGAAGGAAGAAAACCTTATTCATTTGAAAAACCTTAGTAACTATAATAAACAGTTATGAATCAGCCTTATTACCTTATGAGAATGACAATGAAGCTCTCCGCCGCAAGCAGCGAGTAATTTAACCATTAGTGATTAAATTTATCAGATACCTTACAACATAATGTATAGTTATTAGGATAACATAGCACTAATAACCAATTAAGGGTTACTTATGTAAAAATATTAGGAAATTGATAAAACAAATAGTTTTTTGTTTTATCTCCGTAAGAGCGGCACGCTGATTTGTTATGACGAGCATGTTCTGTTAAGGAAGAAATCTTTAAATATGACTTTTCCTTAGCATACTAGAGTAACGCTTGCTTATAATAAATGGTTCTTTTACATCTTTTAGATATACAAGAAACGAAGAGTTATACCATTTTTCCATTTTAACAATGTAGTCTGTGTTTATTATGGTAGACCGATGTATTCTTAAAAATAATTTTTCAGGCAAAACGGCTTCCCAAGCAGAAACGGATTTACGAACAAGAACCGACTTGTTATTATTCATCATAATAGAAGTATATTGGTTTTCTGCTGCTATGTAAACTATTTCTTTAATTGCTATTATGTGTGGTTTGCCGCTAATACTTAAAAACACTTTATCATCTATACCATACTTAGCTTTAGGGTTTCTTTTTTTCCTGTCTGCATTATCAATTGATTCTGCTTTTAGAATATCCCTCTTTGTAAGTCTTGCATGAATTGAGTTAATTAATTCTTCTGCTTTGAAAGGCTTAAATAAATAATCATCGGCGCCAAGCTCCATTCCTTTGCGTATATCATCGCGCTCAACTTTTGCCGTTAAATAAATAAACGGAATTGATTTAGTTTTTTTAGACTTGGAAAGTTCTTTCAAAACACCATAGCCGTCTAGTCCATTCATCAAAATATCGCACACTATTATATCGGGAGTATTTTCTTTGGCATCTCTAATACCTTCTGCACCATTGCGGCTGCCATATACTTGATAGCCTTCTTCTTCGAGCAATGTTACAATATTTGTTCTAACATCATAATCATCTTCAATAACAAGAATTTTTGCTTTCATACAAAGGTCTTCTGTTAATTCTTTGGTATTGTAATTGTAAAGGTTGTTCCTCTATTAATTTCGCTTTCAAAGGTAATTTTACCGTTAAGTAATTCCACTGATTTCTGTACTATTGAAAGCCCCAGTCCGCTGCCCGGAATATGAACAGAGTTGCTGCTTCTATGAAACGGCTCGAACATAAGAACTTTATCTTCATCTGAGATCCCAATGCCTTCATCTGCAATACTAATAACAATATCGTTATTGTTTTCTTTTACTACAAAGCTTACAAGCCCTCCATCTGGCGAATATTTAAACGCATTTACCAAAACGTTAGAAACAACAAAGTGAGTCAGCTTTTCATCTAAATAAAAGTGTGTATTATGCGGATGAAAATCGAAATGAACTTTATGCATATCGTTAGAATAAAATAACGCTGTTTCTAAAGATTCTTCGCATAGCACTTTTAGGTCAATCTTCTTAGGCTCATATTTTAGTTTTCCGGCATCTGCCCGGTTCAAAGTTAATATGTCATCCAGCAGATGTGTTAAATAGGATACCGAATTTTTGATCCTTGATGTATAGCTGAGTATTTTTTCATCAGTAATTTTGCCTAAGCCCCGTTGTATCAACTCGGCAGAAGAAAGAACGGTGGTTAAGGGTGTTCTAAACTCGTGAGATGTTGTTGAAATAAAGCGCGATTTGAGAATGTTAAGTTCTTTTTCACGCAAATAACTCTCTTCAAGTTTTGCCTCAACTTCTTTTCCTTTAAGAATTTCTTCAGTAAGATTTTTGTTAGCCAAGTTTAATTCACTGGTGCGCTCTTCAATCATTTCCTCAAGCTGGTTTTTGTATCTTTCTATTTCTTTAGAGTGTATTATTTTTTCTGTAACATCTCTTGTTAATGTAAGAACACATATCTCACCAAAAATATTTAGAACTCTTGAGCTTACGTAACAAATAATTATTTCGCCATTCTTTTTTCTGAAATTCACTTCGTAGTTATCTATTGGTTTATTGCTTTTGATGCGGTTTAATATTTCATCTCTTTGATTTTCGTTGTACCAAATATCTAATTCAGTGGAAGTTTTACCAATTGCTTCTTCTCTATCGTAACCGGATAATTGGCAGAAACCTAAATTAAAGTCTAACAACAACCCATCTTCAACTCTCGATATAGTAATAGAATCTGGACTGGTTTCAAAAATCAGTCTGAACTTTTTCTCGTTTTGTTCGAGTTTTTGCTGAGCTATGTATTCTTCGGTTTGGTCTCTAAAGACTAACACAACACCTATAATATTTCCTGTGTTATCTTTTATTGTTGCGGCACTGTCTGCTATTTGATATTCCGTTCCATCTTTAGAGATGAGAATTGTATGGTTTGCTAAGCCGACAATTTCACCTTCGGCAATAACTTTTTCAACCGGGTTTTCTACCTTCTCTCTATCCCGAGCATTTACAATATTAAATACCTGCGTTAATTGTTTACCTTTTGATTCTAACAGAGTGCAGCCGGTTAATTTTTCTGCTACATAGTTCATATTTGTAACTAATCCATTTGTATCTGTGGTTATAACGCCATCGCCAATAGATTGAAGCGTAACTGCAAGGTTCTGTTCCCGTTTGTAAAGCTCTTTTTCCAATTCTTTAGCCTGGCTTATATCTTCAACTACTTTTACGGTTCTAACGGGAGCGCCAGATTCGTCTCTGATAAAAGCCATATTTACTCTCACCCAAATTAAAGAACCATCTTTTCTTACATATCTTTTTTCGTTCAAGTAGTGTTTTGTTTCTCCTCTGAATGCAGCCAAAAATTTCTGCATGTCAGTATCTCTATCCCCTTCAAAAGTCAACTGCCGGTAAGGAATGCTTTTGAGTTCCTCTCTTGTATAGCCGGTCAGTTCACAATACTTATCGTTGCATGCAATAATTCTTCCTTCTTGAGTAAGAATGTGTGCAATTCCTATAGAAGCTACTTCAAAAATATTTCTAAACTGCTCTTCACTTTCTCTTAAAGCTTGTTCATTAAACTTTCTTTCCGTTATATCATTAATAAGCGAAAAGAATACATTTCTATCCGTATCGTGGTAAATCTGTAAATGCACTTCTACAAAATAATCTGTACCGTTTTTACGTCTGTGTGTAGTTTCAAAAACTAACTTTTGAATTTCGCCGGTTTTTAGTGGTTGTATTAAATTTCTAAGCTCTTCTTCGTTAATTAACGGTTTAATATCAGACGGAGTAAAGTTTTTAATTTCTTCTAAGGAGTAGCCCATGTTAGATAAAGCAGCCGGGTTAGCATATTCAAATTTTAAGGTGTTGGAACCAAAGATGTAAATTTCGTTTAAACTGTTTTCTACAAGGCTTGCCATTCTAAATTTTTCGGTTTCAATTTTTTTCTTCTCGGTAATATCATGTACAATAACATAAAATAATTCTTCATCGCCAATTTGTATGTCGCCTCTAATTACTTCTACATCGGCAATTGTAGAATCGGCTTTTCTGTGCTTAAACTCAAATCTTTTCACTTGAGTGTGTTGAACATCTCTCATTCTTCTAATAATTTCTTCTTGTGAAAGAGTATTAATTTGATTGATGTTCATTTGCATAAGCTGCTCTCTGCTCCAGCCATAAAAAAGTTCTGCGCCCTCATTAGCATCAACAATCACCCCTGTTTTAGGGTTAATCAGAAGCATTATCATATTATCATTTTCAAAAATGCTTCTATATTTTCTTTCACTTTTGGTTAGCTTTCTCTGCACATTTCTTTCTTCGCTTTGGTCTCTGAATACCAGTACAACACCTTCAATATTTCCATCTTGATACTTAATGGGCGCTCCGCTGTCTGCAATAGGAATTTCTTTACCATCTTTAGATATTAGCAAAGTATGATTAGCAAGACCAACAATTACTCCTTCGCTTAAAACCCGTTCAACCGGGTTCTCAACTTTTTTTCTTGTATCCTCGTTAATAATGTTAAATACTTTTTGAATTGGTTTGCCTAAAGCATCTTCCTCTTTCCAGCCGGTAAGATTTTCTGCAACTGCGTTCATCTGTTTTACGTTTGCAAATCTGTCTGTGGTTATAACGCCATCTCCAATGCTGTACAAAGTAGTTCTAAACACTTCTTGTGCAGAAGTAACGGCTTGTTCTTTAACTAAAAGATCCTTTAAGTGTTTTCTAGACCTATAATAATGTAATACTGCAAAGCCTAATACGGTAAAAAAGATTAGCAGCAGAATAATGGTTACGTTGAGGGCGGTTCTATAATTCAGCTCATTAAATACTTCATCTTTATCAACTTTAGTTACCATGAACCAATTTGTATTTGGAACGGGACTTATATATGCTAAAACTTTTACGCCTCTGTAATCAACACCATCGTAAAAGCCCAAATAGCCAAGCACTGCTTTTACAGCGGGTACTTCTGTTTTGCTATTTGGGATACGCAGTTTAAGCGAGGCATCTTTATAGAATTTTATATCATTCAGAAAAAGGACGCTGTCTCCATCTCTTCGCACAAGCAGGTTTTCTGCAGAGCGGCTTTTTGTGGGCCATCTTTGTATTAAAGGGAACACAGTTGTATATGGATTTACTCTAAAAGCTATTGAGGCTGCAACTACTCCGTTCTCATTTATTATTGGTGCAACAAAATCAAGCCGGGTAACTTTATGATCTTCAGACCAGTACAAGTCTGAAAAAACTACCTTCTTTGCAGATGCTGCTTGATTAACACATTTAAGCAATACAGAACTTACTTTAGAATCCCGGGGTTTGATAATAGAAGAAATAAGTTCACCGTTGTTAGAAAAAACAAGTATATCCTGGTAACCTTGCTCTGCCTTTATTCTATTTAAATACTTTAGCAGTTGATTCTTGGTGTCTTCACGTTTTAGCAAGAGGTTTTCAACTTTACTCAGAAGAAAAAGATCTTTAGAGATTTGTAATGCGTCCTCAAATTCGTTTTGAATACGGCTGGATAATTCTTCCACCTTAAGTTTAGCAATGGAAGATAAAAACTCATATTTGTCTTTACGAATTCTATCGGCTTCATATTTAATATAGAGATACCCCGAAACTGTCAGCACAGCAATTGTAATTGCTAACAACAGAAGGTAATTTCTTTTATAATGGCTGCCCATTTAACACCTTGTTTAATTATCCATACAATTTCTTTAGATGCTCAAACCGCCAGAAGCGGCGGCAAAGTAACGTCATTTGGAAAAGAGACCATTATTCTCACCGAGCATCACTTCATAATCTCTTTTTTCTTCTAAGTCAAAATAAAATTTAGGCAAAGTAACTACAAATGTAGTTCCAACATTTAATTATGAAACGAAAAGTTAAGAACATTAACTTGCGTCTTGGCAGAGACCTCTTTTTTCCTAGCAGAGCCGCTAAAACTATTGAAGTTAAGGTCCGTAGAAACCTGTTTTAAGGCGTTAGCTCTCTTGCGTAAGGTGAGTTACTAAGTAATAATTTCAAAAACCTTATATTTTAAAAAACAATTTAGGTGAATGATGAAGGGAATTGTTCTAGCCGGTGGTTCGGGTACAAGAATGTATCCAATGACGAAAGTGTACAGCAAACAGCTTGTAACTATTTACGATAAGCCGTTGATTTATTATCCACTTTCAATTCTGCTGTTGGCAGGCATAAAAGAGATTTTAATTATATCCAACGACGAAACAATTCCTCTCTACAAAAAGCTGTTTGGAGATGGGCATAATATTGGTTTAGACATACAATATGTTGTACAGCCGGCACCAAACGGAATTGCTCAATCATTCATTCTGGGTGATAAATTTATAGGCGATGATTCTGTATCTCTAATTTTAGGAGATAATATATTTTACGGTAAATTAGATTTCTTTTACCAAGCAGTTGAAACAAATAATGCCGGTGCTACAATCTTCGCATATCAAGTAACCGATCCGGAACGTTACGGAATTGTGGAGTTTGATCAAGCCGGTAAAGCAATAAGCATTGAAGAAAAGCCAAAAACTCCAAAATCGAACTATGCCGTTCCAGGTTTATACGTTTATGATAATAAAGTAGTAGAGATTTCAAAAAATCTAAAGCCATCTGCCCGCGGCGAGTTAGAGATAACCGATGTAAATAAAAAATATCTTGAGCTTGGCGAACTTAATGTTAAAAAAGTTGGGCGCGGTGTAGCTTGGCTCGATACGGGAACTCCAGAAGCTCTTCTAAAAGCAGCTCAGTTCTTTGGAGTAATTGAAGATAGACAAGGATTAAAAGTTGCGTGCATAGAAGAAATTGCTTATGCCAAAGGCTTTATAGATAAAGCTCAGTTTCTACAAGTTATTAGTTCCATCCCAAAATCATTATACAAAGAATATTTGGAAAGAATTTCCGCGGAAGAATAGCCAACAGATGGATAAAGTATATAAACCAATTTTTCTAATTGCCGGCTGGCTTTGCATAGTACTTGGAATAATAGGAGCCATACTTCCTCTTATGCCAAGTACAGTTTTTTTCATTTTAGCTGCTTGGTTTTTTGCCCGCAGCTCAGAAAAATTTTACCTAAGACTGCTCAACGATCCATACATAGGAATACATGTACGTAATTACATAGAAAAACGTGGAATGCCGCTTCGAGCTAAATTCGTTTCGGTAATTATGTTATTTGTAACCATTACCATCTCCATTTACTTTACTGCAAGAGAGCCGTTTAGTATTGTAATGCTGCTTTCGGTAGCTTTTGGAGTTGCAGGCTACATTATTTCGCTCAACACAATAAAAAATGGTGTGGCTGCTAAAAAACGATGAACTATTAGTGTTTTGTTACTAACACTTCTGTACATACTTTTGCTCATAATTCTGCCGAAGGATGTAAATCATAATGCTATTTTGTCAAATAAGGTAATAAGGTTAATTAATTTGCGGTTAGGTTTGTTACAAGGTAAAAAATGACAAAATAAAGTTTTTGATTAGTCGGTATGTTTTAATTCAATGGAAGAAGAAAAACTTATTCAAATGTATAGTTATTAGGGCGACAGAGCATTAGTTACCACCGATAAAGGAAAAATAGAACGCTGATGACGCAGATTAAACGGATTTACGCAGATTAAATCAGCGATAATCTGCTGAATCAGCGTCATCCGCGTTCGATAATATCTTATCATTTAATGCAGTCATGTGAGTGAGTAAAAATTTAGTAAAGAAATAGAACGCAGATTAAACGGATTTACGCAGATTAAATCAGCGATAATCCGCTGAATCAGCGTCATCCGCGTTCTATCAAAGAATGGAGCGGTTATTTACAATTCAACTTTTCTGAGGTATCTGTTAATTGGCATTTTCACAAAATGCGGATTCATTAGACAAAGTTTATTATCTTTGCCTCAAACTAAATTAAAAAGCCGCCTAAGGAGTTGTTTTAGATGGGTTTATTTTCATCCAAGACAAAAGTAGAAATAGAAAAACTTGTTGAAGAAAACGACGAGTTGAAAAACACACTTCATTCTATTCTGCAAAAGAACCAGAGTTTAACCGAAATAGAGAAAAAGATTGCCGAGGCTAAAAAAGAGCTGGCAGAAATAGCTGCTCAGGCAGATGAGCAGAAAAACGAATTGCACTCTTTTAACGAAGAGAAAAACTCTAGAACAGAAGAAATAAATGCGTTAGGAGTTTCAATTTCGCAGCTCGAAGTGAAGAAATCATCGCTTGAAAGCATTGTACTCTCGCTCGAAACCAATTCGCAAATTGCTGAAGAATTACATCAGGCGCACGCCGCCAAAGAACTTGAGCTTAAAGAGTATGAAAGCAGAATAGAGCTGCTTAAGGATGAAGAAGAGCGTATAAAAAATTTACTTGCTAACTACGGCATCGATGTTGAAACTTCTGTAAATAAAATAAAAGAAACAGAAGCTGAACTATCGGAAAAACTTATCCAGCTTAAAAATGAAGAACTAAAACGCAATCAAATAATTAAACAGCTCGAAGAAAAGATTAATCTTAGCGAAGAAATAAAATCCAACCTGGAAAATTCGCTTTCCGGTATTATTGGGCAGCTTTCTGAGAAAGAAAAAATGTTCAACGAGTTTTCTGAGAAGAGAGATTCGCTTTTAGAGGAATTACGCATTAAACAAAAGGACTACGATGAGTTTGAAAACAAATACAGCTTTGCAAAAGAAAATATTCAAAAGATTGAAGATGAATTAAAAGCGCTTACAGAACGCAAAAGTAATTTCATCGAAGAACTAAATAGGTTCGAAGAAGTTAAATCAGAGATACAAGAAAAAGTGCTTAAACTTAAAAGCGAAGAAGTTTTCCTATCAGAGCAAATAAAAGAGAAACAAAAAACGATTGAAGAACTTGATAAAAGAAAAATCAATCTAGAAGAGAGCCAGATAAAAATTGACAGCAGTCTATCTCAAATTTTTTCTCGTTTCAATGAAGAAACAAGCGCATATAAAAGTAAACTCAACTCTATCCGCCATGAAATTATTGAAAAAGAAAAAGAATTAGTAAGCAAAGAAAAAATTCTTTTAGAAAAGACTTCGCAGATAGCCGAGTATAGCGGACTTGCCAAAGTTCTTCAGAAAGAGCGTACAAACACCGAGCAGTTTGTTATTCATCTAAAGGAAGAGCATCATCAATTAAGCGAGGAACTGCTTCTGCTCAAAGAAAGCATCAGCAAGCAAAAGCTGATTTTGCAGCAATTAAAAAGTGAAAACACTGCCTACGAAGCAAAACGCGATCTGTTCCAGAAGGAAATTAAACTACTCTTTACTCAAACAAACGAGGAATTTTCTGCTCTAACTGAAAATAAAGCATCTTTAATTGATGAGATTAATTCTCACACAAAAGAACTTGAAGAATTGATTATCCAAACAGCTGATATGCGTACGAAGCTGCGCGACCTTAAAAACGATACTGCT
This sequence comes from uncultured Melioribacter sp., assembly GCA_964575995.1. GTDB lineage: Bacteria > Bacteroidota > Ignavibacteria > Ignavibacteriales > Melioribacteraceae > Stygiobacter. The sequence goes on from CAZNTN010000020.1 coordinate 46,302, forward strand.
AAAGTAGAAATGCAAAAAGAAGAATACTCTGCTAAAATTAGCGAGTTGATTGCTATGGAGAAAAATCTCCATTTCAAAATTGAAGACTACGATAAGAAACCTAACAGCAGCAGCTAAACGCCAGTTACTTCTTAGTTAAAAAATATTAGCTTACAAAAATTCCAAAACTACTACAGCGAGATAATGTTTACTATAAAAGCATTTGCGGTTATAATAATCTTGTCAAATATTTTTGTCTGCTTTGCACAGCAGAAGCCTCAGCCGGTTGATACACTTCGTTATAAGAAAAACCCACTGTACGATAGAAACATTGATTTGTACAAAATTTACAAACCACGCCAAGTTGATATTGTAATGTTTGGTAATTCGTTAACACAGGGCGCTTCTTGGAGCGATTTGCTGGGCAGAAATAATGTTGCAGGAATGGGAATAACCAGCGATTTACTACGCGGCTATTTAAACAGATTAAGCTATGTGATTCGCTACAAACCAAAAATTGTTTTCGTAATGGGTGGAATTAACGATATATACAACTGGACCCCAGTTGAAGATATTTTTCCTATCTATATCAAAATTATAGAGCAGTTAAAGGCAAATAAAATAATACCGGTTATTCAATCAACTTCTTACACGACAAGAAATTATGCTAAAGATTGGGGAGGCACGCCAGAAAGCAACGCCGGAAGAAATAGAGAAGCAGATAAACTTAATAAGCTGCTTTCCGATTATGCAATAAAGCATAAAATAGATTACATAGACATAACATCTCTGCTTTCACGCGGCGGCTACTTAAAAGAAGAAGTTACTTGGGATGGCGTACATTTTAACGCCGAAGCTTACAAAGTTTGGGCTCGTGAAGTTGAAAAAGTTTTAGCGAAATATAAACTTTAGCTAATTGTTTGATGTTGTTATTCTAAAATGCTTTTTAAGAAAATTGAGAAGTACGCTGTCTAAGTTCTTATTGAATAAACCATAGAAACTTTACGGCAGTTCAAACCGTATTACAAGAGTGCGAAAAATGTCTTTCGTTTATGTTTTTAGGTGAGCAGCTTAGCTCTTAGGCATTAAAACAAACAGTGCTTAGCAATAACGGCTGCTCCCGATAAACAAGAATTGCATACAAAAATTTTACAAAAAGGAAATGTTAAATGGAAAACAAAATCAAACAGCCTCTTTACATTTTAGGTCTCACGGTTATTTTGCTCGTGGCTTTATCGTTTGTAAAGGTTGAATACTCAATAGAAAAAGTAAATTTTACAATTAGAACGGTTGATATACTTGCCGACATAAAAGATGCTACAGTTGAAGAACCGGCAATTAATTTTCTTGGAAAAACACCGGTTGTAAATAAAGCATCGTTCAATTTTCCATTAATTAAAGATGCTGTAAACACAGCCGAGGAATTATTAAGAGAACCATCACCGGCACAAGGAGTAAAAACTCCAATTACAGGAAACACTGCTCAACTGCGTAATTTTTTTGAAGCAGTTAAAATTGCAAAATCCAAAAGCGTACGTGTAGCTCACTTTGGAGATTCTGCAATAGAAGGAGATTTAATTACAGCCGATATAAGAGAAACTTTGCAAAATAGATTTGGTGGAAACGGAGTTGGCTGGTTAGGAATAGTATCTCAAGATATTACTTTTAGATTAACCACTAAGCATTCTTTTTCGCAAGGTAATTGGGATGCAGCTTCGGCTTATACTAACAATCCCAAAGGGCATCCACTTGGGATTAGCGCCGAGGCGGCAGTTCCAAAAGGAAATGCGTGGGTTCAGTACGAAACCACGCCTATGAGAAGATACCTGCGCGATTTTAACACAGTAAAACTTTATTACACAAACGCAAAGGCTTCATCAATAAATTACACTTTTGATGGCGGTGCTAAGCAAACAATGGCGCTTAAACCAGGCTCTGGTGTTCAAGAATTAGTTCTTAAAGCGGCGGGCAAAGCAAAGAAAATTAGAATTGATTTTCCTGTTGCAGAACAAGCCGTTGTTTTTGGCGCTTCTTTAGAAAACGACCCAGGTGTTTATGTAGATAACTTCCCGCTTCGCGGCAACAGCGGCGTTGATCTTCAGCAGATAAGCACGGCTACACTAAAAGAATTTGCTAAGTACAAAGATTACAAACTCATTATACTAGAATTTGGTTTGAACATTGCTGGCAACAAAACCGATTACACTTGGTACGAACGTGAAATGACAAAAGTGATTAACAATTTCAAAGCTGCTTTTCCTAAAGCAGCTATAGTTCTAATTTCTGTGCATGATAAATCTATGAAAAAAGGAAGCGAGTTTGTTACTGACCCCGCTATTATACGTTTAGTAAACGCACAGAAAAATTTAGCAAAGACTACCGATGTTGCTATGTGGAGTTTATTTGATGCAATGGGCGGACAAAATTCTATGCCTTCATGGGTAAATGCAAATCCTCCTTTGGCATTTAAAGATTATATTCACTTTAATGATCAAGGAGCAAAAAAAGTTGCACAGCTTTTTACAGAAGCATTATTTGATCAACTCAGCAAGAGCAAATAAATGAGTGAATTTAATTTCAACATAGAAGAAACTGACACACTTTGGAAGAGATGGTCTCTTAACGCTAAAAAATATCCAGACCGTGAAGCAATTATACATTGGATTGCAGATGGCGAACCACACCGTTGGACTTTCGGCACTTTATTAGATTCTTCAAAAAGGTTTTCTGCTCATATTAAAGAAGCGGGTATAGAAGCGGGCAATGTGTGTGCAATTGTAATGAGGCACAATCCAAACTTTTATCCAATTTATCTTGGGATTAGCAGAACAGGCGCGCTTCCGGCTTGTCTTGCTTATCCAAATCCAAGATTACATCCAGATAAATTTCGGCAGGGAATTGAAGGCATGTCTCAGCGTTCCGGCTTAGATTTTATTTTAACAGAGCGCGAGCTTGAACCGCTTATTCGTCCTTTGATTGAAAAACCTGGCAGCACAATTAAAGCAATTCTATTTCCGCTTGAGTGGGATACGCAAAGCGCCGTTGATCCTAAAGCTGATGAAGAGATTGAAGAGATTGCTAATAGTGTAAAAGGCACCGATCCTTTTTTACTTCAGCATTCCAGCGGAACAACTGGTCTGCAAAAGCCGGTTGTACTTTCGCATAAAGCTGTTTTAAAACATGTTCAAAATTATGGAAAGGCTGTTGGCTTTAATAATACTGATAAAGTAGTAAGCTGGCTTCCTCTTTATCACGATATGGGTTTGATTGGCGCATATCATCTTCCGCTTGCTTATGGAATTCCATCGGTTCAATTAGATCCGTTTCAGTGGGTCTTGGCTCCTGTAATTCAGCTCGAAGCCATTACTAAAGAAAAAGGAACTATGCTTTGGCTTCCTAACTTTGCTTACAATATTTATGCAGAAAAAATTGATGCAGAAGAATTAGAAGGTGTCGATCTTTCGAGCGTAAGAAGAGTTATTAATGCAAGCGAGCCTATTCGGCACGATAGCCACCAGAAATTTGCTGATCGATTTGTGAAGTATGGGTTTAATCCGCTTGCATTAACAGGAATGTATGGAATGGCAGAAACAACATTAGCAGTAACACAAACAGAGATTGATACGCCAATTTATGAAGTTTCAGCCGATAGGAATGAGCTATCAAACGGAAAATTTAAGTTTGCCGAAGGAGAAGCAGTAGTTCGTGTATGTGTTTCATCTGGCAAATTGATTGATGAATGCAGCGCTAAAATAGTTGATGAGAACCGAAACGAATTAGAGGATGGTCTTGTAGGTGAAGTTGCTGTTCACTCAATTTCTATGTTTGATGGTTACCGAAATTACCCAGAAAAAACCGCAGAAGTTTTTATAGATGGCTGGTTTTACACCGGAGATTACGGCTTTAAGCACAACGATGAGTTTTTCATCATAGGAAGAAAGAAAGATATAATAATTGTTGCCGGAAAAAATATTTATCCCGAAGACATTGAAAATGCTGTAAACCATGTTGAAGGTGTTGTGCCTGGACGCGTAATTGCTTTTGGCGAAGATGATGAAGCGATGGGAACAGAGCAAGTAGCAGTTGTTGCGGAAACAAAGGGAGAAACAGAGGAAGAAAAGAAAAACCTTCGCATGGCAATTTTGCGCGCTGGAATGAGCATTGATGTAAATATTCACAAAGTATATTTAGTTCCTTCGCGCTGGCTGATAAAAAGTTCTGCCGGCAAACCGAGCCGTAAAGCAAATAAAGAAAGATTAATCAGTGGAAACGATCCACATGTTTGGAGTAAGTAATGATTTCGCCAGAATTAAAAGCAGTAATTCTAAAACAGCTTAATCTTGATGACTTCGATTTTCAAGATGAAACAATAGCGCCGCAAGTTCCAGGATGGGATTCTCTCAATCACATCAATATCATTTTGGCAGTTGAGCAAAAATTCGGCATCAAGTTTAAGAGCCGCGAATTACTTCAGCTTAAGTGTGTTGGCGATTTACAAAAACTTGTTGATTTAAAATTAGGTAAATGATTTTTCCAACAGCGTTCCTTGCGTTTCCTTTGAGTTCATTGCGTGGAAGAGAGTAAAGATTTCACGCATTGACCGCTAAGCTGGCGCAAAGACGCAAAATCAAAACCATTCTATGTTCAATATTAATCTGCAGCATTTATGGGATTTGCTAAAATACAATCCTAATGACCCGCTTATATTTAGCACAAGCCTTTTCCTTTTCGTGTTTGTTTTCTTTTTGATGTTCTACAATTTGTTTGGCAGAAACAAAATGGTTCGGCTTGGTCTGCTGATTGTTTTCTCTCTTTACTTCTATTATAAATCTGCTGGATACTACGCTGGAATACTTGTGGCATCTGCTATTGTAAACTTTATGTTTGCAAAGTTTATCGCATCAACAGAAAATTTTACGTGGAAAAGAATACATCTCGCGCTTGCAGTAATTCTCAACATCGGAATACTCGGCTATTTCAAATACACAAATTTTATTATGCAGATTTTTGCAGAAATGAACAACAGCCAGTTCGAGCCTCTTTCGATTTTTCTGCCAATAGGAATTTCTTTCTATACTTTCAAATCTCTTAACTATGTTTTCGATGTATATCTTGATAACATGGAGCCAACAAACAGCTTCCGCGATTTCTGTGTCTATGTTTTCTTCTTCCCAAACTTGTTGATGGGACCAATTGACCGTGCCGCAGATTTTCTTCCTCAGGTGCGGAAAGAAATATATCTCTCAAAAGAAGATTTGGGCAAAGCAGCTTTACTAATCATCGCCGGGTTATTTAAGAAAGTAGTAATAGCAGATTACATCGGCTTAAACTTTGTGGATAGAATTTTTGATTACCCGCTTCGCTACACAGGCGTAGAAAACTTACTTGCTATTTATGGTTACGCGCTGCAAATCTACTGCGATTTTTCCGGCTACACAGATATGGCAATTGGTGTCGCACTGTTTTTAGGTTTTAAATTGATGGATAATTTTAATTCTCCATTCAAGGCTGCAAGCATTGCAGATTTCTGGCGGCGATGGCATATTTCTTTAAGTAAATGGCTGCTTGATTATCTATTCAAACCAATGCAATTTAGTATGCGCACGCTTAGAATTTGGGCTAATGTTATTGCTCTCTTTATCACTTTTGTAATATGCGGCCTATGGCATGGCGGCGCATGGAATTTTATCATTTGGGGCTCGCTGCACGGTTTAATGATGTCTATTAGCTTGCTGCTCCAAAAACCAAAACAATCGTTTTACAAACTTTTACGTATTAACGACACAAAGTTTTTACGCTTCATTCAAACTGTTATTACTTTCCATTTGATTGCGGTTTCGTTTATTATTTTCCGCACAAATGATATTCAGATATTCAAAGATATGTTTTCACAAATTTTTGAATTCTTCCATGCAGAAGTTTTCTTTCAGTTCGCGGAAAAGCTGCCAATTATTTTAGGCTTAATGATATTGGGTTATGCTTTACACTTTATGCCGGTAAAACTTGAAAACGGAATCAAAAAAATATTTACATCATTACCATGGTTTGCACAAGCGTTGGTGTTGGTTATTGTAATATGGATAGCCGCACAATTTAAATCTGCAGACATAACACCGTTTATATACTTCCAGTTTTAAGTTAGCTCAAGGGGCATCCTTGTAAATGCCTCTTGGTTCACTCCTAAACTGAGTCATTATGATTCATCTTTCTCAAAATTTATATAAATTATAAGTTAAGAAAGCTATATAAAGAGGATTTTCTCTGCGGCTTGATTTTTGCTCGGCTACACTTTTTAACAAGACTATGATTATGAAATCTAAAAAAAGCTATTTAGTTATTTTCTTGTTGATGATAACGCAGTTAATCGTCGCTCAACAAAAAAATAATGTTGTTGATGCATTGATGAAAACAGCGCTTTCGCACATGAGCGCCGGAAGGTATGGCGAGGCAATTGACCAGCTGAACAAATACATTGCTGCTTTACCTCAAGACCCGGTTGGTTATTACTTGCAGGCTCAATGTTTGGAAAAAAGACAATCGTACGAAAATGCCCGTTTGCAATACCGCCGCGCAATTTCACTTCAAAAAGATGCTGCTCAAAGAGCAAAGTATGAGCAAGACTTGCAGAAAATGTTAAACTACTGGTATGCACTTCTTAACAAGAAAATAGAAGGACACAGAAGAGAAATTGCTATAGATCCAAATAAGCCGTTCAACTATTTGGAAATTGGAAAATCTTATATGTGGATGGAGATTTGGGATAAAGCAGAACAATGGTACGATGAATATTTAATGCGTGATGATAATGCATCGCCTGATGAAATAATTAGGTACTCAATTATTCTTGCCAAAACTGGAAGCATAGTTAAAGGAGAAAAAATTCTTAAGAAATACACCGACCGCTATCCGCAAGATTGGCGGTTGTGGAGTCGTTACGGATATTTTACAATGTGGCTTGGTAAATATCAAATTGCGCGAAAAGCATTTGAAACTGCGCTTGCCTATAAACCTTTCTTTAAAGAAGCAGAAGACGGATTAGACTTTGTTAACAAACAAGCTTATTTAGTTCAAGACGATACACGTGCTTCCGAAAAGGAATTTCCTATTGACCGCTACTATAGACTTCTAAAAAGAAGATCTACAGACGTAGAAACAAGATTTAAACTAATAGACGAATTAATTATTGCAAACAGAATTGAAGAAGCATATGAGCAGCTTAAAATAGTTAGCGTATCTAACAGTGAAGATGAACGTTACAAAGTAAAATGGGATTACATTACAGCTTACCGCGACAGTGTTTACAGAATTAGAATCGAAAATGCAAAAGCTGCTTTGTTAAAAGACGAGTACGATAAAGCTGCATTAAAAGATGTAGCTAATTATTATGATTATCTTCAAGATTACGACAGCGCAATGGTTATGTTAGACAAATATTTTGAAAAATATCCCGATGAACCGGATCAAGAACTTCGCTTCCGCTACGCAAAAATTTCTGCTTGGAGCCGCGATTTTGAAAAAGCAATCAATATAACCGATGCTCTTTTGGCTGCTTATCCAAATAATTTAGATTATCAACTTTTTCGTGCCCAAGTTTCTGTTTGGACTAACCGGGATTTAGACCTAGCCGAAAAATATCTCGATAATGTTCTTAAAGCTCGTCCCAATAACTTACAAGCTATTATTTCTAAAGCCTCATTAATATTAATAAAGCAGGATTTTGAACAAGCTCAGCAGTTAGCCGATAAAGCAAAAGACATAGACCCAAACGATGACGATGTAATTAAACTACAATCGAATATAGATTGGCAGAAAATGCGTGCCGAAGAAGAAAAACTTTACGCAATACTCGAATTGGGAAGGCAGCGCGTTGTAGATGGCGACCCGGCTGGCGCAATTCAATATTACGAAGAGTATATGAGCAAAGCAGAACCGAATGATTTAATAAAGAAAGAGTTTGGTGATGTTCTCTTTTCTGCTAAAGAATATAACCGCGCATTAGATGTTTATAACCAGGTATTAGCTCAGGGAGATAATTACGAAGCACAGATGCAGCGCGCTAAACTCTTCTACTCGATGGGCGATTCTTTAAGCGCTGTCAGCGAGTTCAAAGAATTAGCTAAAAAAGATTCTGCCGATTTTGAAGCCCGCATATATCTTGGCGATTCTTACGCTAAGATTGATCAGCCGGATTCTGCCCGCGCCGTTTATAATATGCTTTTAGAAAAATGGCAGCTTGATTCAACTCAAACTCATATGGTAGAGTTAAGAAAAGGCTGGCTGCCAATTACAGGCATTGCGGCTATTATAGAAACATTCCCAAACTATGTTGGTTTGGCGCCTTCTATAATGTATTATGCAGATAATTTAAGCTTCCGAATCCTTTCTACCGGCGGAAGGTTAGATTTGGGATTAACAAGGTATTTATCATTAGGCACTTCTTTTACAAGGCTTCAATTAAGAGCTAATGAGGCAAGTCTAAATCAAAATGTTATCGATACCATTCCAAATTTCTATGCAAGCCAACGGTTTACAACTTTTAAGGGGCACTTGTTTTTAAGATTTTCAGATCAATTTAATATGGGCGTTGGTATTGGTAAAAGCAGCGGCGAAGGCTTCTTTACAAGAGATGAACAAGATGCTTTCTTTAAATATGAGCGGCCGGATACCGCCTCTGTAACTTTACAATATCAAAACTCCGATGCCTCTTTAATTCTTTATTCGCCTTATCTTATAAGCATTAGACACATGGCAAGGCTGTATAAAATACAAGGATATTACAGGCACAAAAACGGAATGAAAATAGAAGGCAGCTTCCAGTATATTTCTGCCGATGATGGAAACGAAGGAAATGATTTTTACTTAAAACTTGGCAGATACTTTTACAAAGATTTAGTTATCGGTTATGAATACTCTTACGATAATTTCAAGTGGAAATCCCCTTACTACTATTCGCCAAGAAATTTTGAATCGCATAGTATTTGGATGGATAACGAATTAGATAGAAAAGATAACTTGCGCGTTACAATTGGCGGTAAACTTGGCATTATTCCACAAGGAGCTTTAATAATTCTTGAAGGACATTTTGACGGTATGTATAAACCAATTCAAAACTTAATGATTGCTTGCAGAGTTGGTATTGGAAGCACTTCGCGCGATAACTCAAGCTACAGGTACTTTTCAGGGCAGCTTTCTGCTTACTGGACAGTATTTTAATAACAAGTGCATCTCAAAAACTGAAAAATGTTCGTCATTCTGAGGAGCGGAGCGTTTTCTTTCGAATAGACTAAGCTGCGATTCCGATCCCGACTTTTTCGGGTTGGGAATGACAATTATCAGAGATGCCAATAACTCCCGCTTATAAAAATTTACCGGAGATTTCTTGAAAAAGATTTTTCTTTTATTCTTTGTTTTGTTTGCAGAAGCTCTCTCACAAGAGGTTAGCTTTTCTGGAGAAGCAAAACCCGCTTCAATTATAGTTGCCAAGGGAGAAAACATTAATTCCGCTTTTTTGAACAATCAAAAACTTTTGGTTGATTACGATGGAACATTTGTTTTCGGTTTTGATAGAGACGCAAAAGGAGTTTTTACTCTAAGAGTAAATCAGAATAATCAAAAAGAAAAAGTTTACACTTTTGTTTTAGAACAAAAGGAATACGAAAAGCAAAGTTTAACTCTACCAAGCAAATATATTTCTCCGCCAAAACGCTACTTGAAAAAAATTAAGCAAGAAACTGCAGAAATGAAAAACGCCCGCGCAAAGATGAGTGAAGTTAATACCGCTTATTTCAGAGAGGGCTTTGTTATTCCGGTTGATAGCGTTAGAATTACTGCCGTGTTTGGCGGACAGAGAATTTTGAATGGCATAAAGAAAAAAGAACACAACGGAATTGACTTCGGCGGGAAAAATGGAACACCCGTTTATGCCATAACAGATGGAATAGTACGTTTAGCAGCAGAAAATTTTTACTTCAATGGAACATTTGTACTCTTAGATCACGGGCAGGGTTTAAGCAGTGTTTATCTTCATCTTAGCAAATTGCATGTTAAGAACAATCAGCATGTTAAAAAAGGAGAACTTATTGGAGAAATTGGTTCAACGGGAAGATCAACCGGACCGCATCTTCATTTAGGAGTTCAGTGGTATAATAAGAGAATAGACCCGGCGGGTTTGTTAAATATCAAATTAGAGCAATTCGTTGATTGAATCTAAAACAGGTACGCCTAACGTTTCCAAAAGTTTTCTATCGTAATGCCCGTTCGAAAGCAGAATGCAATCAGCGCCAATTTCAGAAGTGTTTGAAATAACAATGGTAAACATAAACTACTGCCTCACTAATTTGGAGAGGCGGGAGAAAAAGCTCATTCTACGTATAACAGATGATAAGGTAAAAGAAGCCGCATAAAAAATTAGTAATTCATCTTACGCAAGAAAGACTTAACGCCTAAAAACAAGTTACTACGGAACGTAACTTCAATAATTTTGCGTCTTAGCGAGAAACCTCTTTTTTCTCGCTGAGTCGCTAGGCCCCGCTTCGAACAGCGTCTCGAACAAGGCAAAGAAGCTAGGTTAAAAGTTGTTAACTATCCTCGTAATAGCATCTTAAACTAACGCTGCGTAAAAACTAACCCGAAATTTTATAGATAAATACACGTCTCTTCGTTTTAGGAACTGCTGCCATTTCGATTTCGATTTTTTGGATGTTGTATTAATGAGAGGTGATTTTGTAGATAATCCCAAAAAATTCATTAGAAATGTCCCGCTAAATATAAGCGGGATTGCCGTAGGGCGTCCCGAAAATCGGGATATTTTTTTATTACAAGCAACGAAAATTTAGAATCATTGCTAAGGCAAGTAAACACATATAGTTACAGTTTGCGGCGCGGAGCGCAAATTATTCTATTGAATAATTTGGGATAATATTCGATTTAGTTTCAGCTCGGTTTGCCAAGCGTTTTATTTCTATATCCTTTTTCAAGTATGCCGTCGAAGATTTCTTTGCTCTCAAGTTTTTCTCATCTTTCTTTGTTGGCATATCCTTTATCGGCAGGAACAGATTCTTCGCTGCAATCTGCCAACTAATCAAACATTACCTAATCATGAACGCTGGTTTTGGTAAACTCTAACTTCTTTATGACTTCGCTTTCTTCATCTATAATTTTTCAAAAGTTTCTAATTATGGTTCTTACAAATAATGGTGACGCTAAAGACATTGACCAAGAATGTTTCTTCAGGGTGTGGAAGAAACTTGCCCGCTACAATGAGAAAGCAAAGTTCACAAAATGGATGTACAAAATTGTGATTAATCTTTGTTACGATAAGCTAAGAATGAGTAAGGCGGGAAAAACCAGCCGCCCGCAACAGTACAGCATGCAAGTAAACAGCGGGCAAGTTCTCAATTCTTAATCCTCAATTGCACCAAACTTACAGATGCACATTTGTGTAAAATGTCTAATGTGAAAACTTGCCATTAAAACAAAGAACTTCCATATTGCAGCGTAATGCCGATTGCTCTTAATATTTTATTCGTTTTGACTGTTCCGTTAAAAGTAGAAATAGAAATATCATTAATGGGGATGAGTGAATAATCTGCTGCCAAAATGAATGGGAGATGAATTCCAATTTTTTGCAGTGGAATTTTAACTCCAAAGCCATAACGGAACATTGGTTTGGCTCTATCATAAATTATCCAATATTCCGGTGTTTGAAAAAAGCCTGCACGAGCAGCAAAGATTTCTTTAATTGTAAACTCGGCGCCTAAGCCCCAGTAATCAACATCTGTTCTTTCTCGCTTTAACGGATTTGTAAGCCATTTGTACTGTCCGCTTACAACTGCTTCAACATTGTTCGAGCCGGAAGCGCTGCGCAGCTGAGTTTCAAATGCAAAACCGAGCTTAAGATATTTTGGCAAGCGGACGTATCTATACTCGCTTGTAAAAATATTATCCTTCTCCTTGTAATCTGTGCCAAAGTTTTGAAGTGCAGCGCCAACGTAGAGATTGAAATTATTCTTTGCATCATTCTCAATTAAACTGATTGAATACAAAGCTCCAATATCAAAAAGAAGGGCGCTTTTGGAATCTAATCCATTTACAGAACCAAGAGCACTTGTTCTCGAATGCCCGAATAACTTTGCGCTAACGCCTAATGTTAAATTGCCCAGAATCATTTTTGAAACAGACAAAGACAAAGTTTGATTTGCATCTTCTATAGTTTCACTTGGCGAAAAAGCATTAAATGAAGTTAAGCCGCTTGTAAATTGACTGTACGCAATTCCTATTGCAGCAAAAGATGAATTTAATACTGCGCCCACTGTAGAAAATTGATATTTCTTTGACTGTTCATTCCAGTTTTGGTAACGAATGTTATAGAACAATCCGGTTTTACTTTTCGGATTTAAGTTAGCCGGATTCTCTATGAATGAGGCAAAACTGTTTCGGTTAGCAACAAAAGATTCGCCCATTACAATACTTGCCGGGTTAGTTGTAACATCGAGTGATGTGCTTTTGTAAGTATAGCTGTCAAAGTAAGATTGCGCATTAACGGTAAATGCGAGTAAGAAAAAAAATGGAATGGCTCTTTTCATTGTTATTTCATTTTTTCGAACAATAGTTCTGTAAATACAAAATCTGGTGAATTAGGAACTTCTATTGTAAAGCGTTTAATATCCGCGTTGAAATTCATATCAAACTTAATCCAGCCGCGTGTTAAGAAATCATCTTCCCAATCAATATAAAAAGTATCAAAATGATAGTGATGTAATATACCTCTAAAAAGTGGAGTTGGAACAAACTGCATAAAGAGTTTTCCATCTTTCAAACTTACTTCCGCTCTGCCATACATTTTATCTTCATAAGTGCCGCAATATTTTTCAAGAGGCAAAGATGGCTTTGTGTCTTTAACTCTAACATCTTCGCGGCGTTTGTTTTCTATGGCAAAACCTTCTTCCCGCTTCTGCCAATTTTCCAGCATAGTTTTGTTCCAGTCTTTTGGCTCTTTGTTTATGAAAACTTCTATAACATAATTTCTTATTGCAGTTACCATTCCGGTTTCTGCATTGCTTAAAATTACCAAGCCAAAATTATCTTCCGGTATAATTGAGACATCGCTTATCATTCCGGGCATTCCGCCGCCGTGATAAATAAGTTTTTTTCCGTTAAAATAACGTATAAACCAACCGAGTCCGTAGTTTGCTGTTTGCATTGCAGTCTGGTTAAACCACATTTCATTTGCTTGTCTTTCGCTGAAAATTTGTTTGCTGCCAAATTTTCCTTTCATTAGCTGAAGACGAATCCATTTAGTTACATCTGCTGCTGAAGAATTTATTGCACCTGCAGGCGCAACTGTTTCGATTGTCCAGAAATCATTGTACGTTGTAACATTTCCATTTATAATTTTATGAGGGAAAGCATAGTTGCCATTATTCTTCATTTCGTTTATCGAAGTTACACTTCTATTCATCCCTAACGGAGTAAAGAAATGAGCTTTTAGATAATCGCTCCAGCTTGTATCTGTAACTGCGGGAATAATTGAACCGGCTGCGCTGTACAAAATATTTTGATAACCATATTTACTTCGGAAGCTTGAAGCTGGCTTTAAATAGCGGGCTCTTCTAATAATTTCTTTTGAATCGTATGTAGAACCAAGCCATAGAATATCTCCGCTGAATGTTTCTAATCCGCTTCTGTGTGTAACTAAATCACGTATAGTTATTTCTTGTGTAACCCAAGTATCGTACATCTGAAACGAAGGAAGATAGTTGATAACTTGATCATCCCACTTAATTTTTCCTCTATCTACCAAAGTAGCTAACGCAGCCGTAGTGAATGCCTTGGAACATGAAGCAATCATAAATAAAGTGTTTTCATCAACCGGCTCCTTGGTTCTTATATTTTTTACACCATATCCTTTAGAAAAAACCACGGAATCGTTTTTTACAATTGCAACTGCAAAGCCTGGCATTTGCCAATCCTTCATAGCAGATTGAATGTACTTATCAATCATTTGAAGTTTTTCCTGCTGAGCCAATGTGAGATTTGCAAATAAAAAAACTAACGCAGTTATTAAATGGATTTTAGTTCTCATATTAATTCCGATTTCTTAAAGAAATGAAAAAAGTTGAGAGCAAGATATTATTTCCTGCTCTTTTATTTCAAACCGTGATGGTGAAAAATCAGCTCTCGGCAACAGTCGCAAATCGAGAGTTAAAATATCTGGGGAAGCGCTTAACAACACATTGTCCTATCATTGCCGCAATTTCGTCAAACGAGAGTAAATATGTGTTGATGATTACATGGTAAAGAAGCGGGTCTTCAATATTCTTGTGGAAATATTTTAAGATATACACCTTTCTTGCTTCATCTTCTCGTTTGATAAACTCTGCAGCGGTTTTTTTATCGAGCTGATATAACTCCATCGAGGTTTCGATTCGATAGCTGACTGGGGCTACAAGTCGGATATGAAAAGCATTTTCGTATTTAGCTGTAATAATATTAGCGCCGCGCCCTACAAATATCACATTGCCAAAATCGGATAATTTTTTAATTGTATTAGAAGTTTTGTGAAGCAAAGAAAGCCTAGATGGAGAAATTCCAAGCATCTCGCTAAACCATGCATCCATTTTTGCCGGCTTTTCCTCACTCAAGGTTTTCTTAAAGTGGTCCGGCAAATTGTGGTCTTGCATCACCCGCTCAATTAAATTTTTGTCGAAGTAAGTCCAATCATCATATTGCTCAAGTGCGCGGCTGTTAAAATATTCTGTAAGTTTTTTGCATATTATACCTGCACCAATTCCTGTTTCCCGCGAAATTGTAATTACCGGCCCGGGATTTTGTTTTCGTTTTTGAGTACGAAAATCTTCTTCAGAATTTTTTTCGATGTAAAAGCGGGCTCTTTCGTAAGCGGTTATGTTTTTCATTTTACACCTCCTAAGTTAATTTGGTAAAGGAGGAAAGGGAAATATTGCATATGCAAACTAACAGGCGGTTTTGGAATTATCAAGTGTGTTTGTATGATGAAAGTATTGATAGAATCATGTTAAGCAAAGTGCCTTAATGTGCGTTTTTGTTCCGCTTTTATAATCACGCACTTAGCGGAATCCAAAAGGAGGCACGTGCGGGAACGACTGATAGCGAGCATTACTTTTTGCTGTGAGAATCATTAAAACGGGTTTCTTGAGTAACGTAACGGATAGATAAATTACCCGCTCGTAGTTCTGATTTTGTACACATTGCAGAAACGTAGTAATTATCACTTTTGAAGCGCTGCAAAATTGGCTGATAAATTTATTTCAGATAAATTTGCCAGCCATGATTGAAAATTATAAGCATATTATTTGGGATTGGAACGGCACAATATTAGATGATGTAGATTTGTGTGTAGAACTAATCAACGGACTTCTTCAAGAGCGGTGTATAAAAACAATAACTAAAGATGAGTACAAAAACATTTTTACTATACCGGTTAAGAACTATTACGCTGCACTTGGTTTCGATTTTGAAAAAGAATCTTTTGAAATAGTTGGTAAGAAGTGGATAGATGAATATGAACTAAGAAAGTTTGAATGCAAAACTTATCAAGGTGTAATTGAGTTGATGGGAAGAATTAGCAGTATGGGAATTGGTCAATCAATTCTTTCGGCTTACAACCAGCATACTTTAGATGAAATGACTAAGCATTTTGGTTTGACAAATTATTTCTCTCATATAGTTGGTCTGGATAATGTTTACGCTGCGGGCAAACTTCATCTCGGGCAGCAATTAATAAAAAAACTTGGCAATGGAAAAGGGGAAACGCTGATGATTGGCGATACCGAGCACGATTACGAAGTTGCTGCCGAAATTGGCGCTGATTGCATTCTACTTTCGAACGGGCATTACGATAGAAAACGTTTGGAAAAATTAGGCGTACCTGTTTTAGATTCAATCAACGGGCTGCTCTCTTGATGTGTGATTTTCTAGGTGCAAATCTTTTATCTTTTTTTGTAGCCTCAAGTCTTTATGATACGCTTAAATGAACACAACATCTATTCTTTTTTAATAACAGTATGGCTTTGTAGAAGAATAAAAGCAATTGCACGGAGAATGCGCCTAGTTCCACAAAGTGAATTGTAACAGAATGTTTTGTAGATGACAAATA
Source organism: uncultured Melioribacter sp. (assembly GCA_964575995.1). GTDB lineage: Bacteria > Bacteroidota > Ignavibacteria > Ignavibacteriales > Melioribacteraceae > Stygiobacter. The sequence continues at coordinate 62,416 of CAZNTN010000020.1, forward strand.
AAGATTGCTGAATATAAAAGAAAGCCCAGCATTTTGTGCCGGGCAACTTTCTCCTTATCCATTGCGCCTACTTGGTTAGCAGCAGCTTGATGGACTTACTAAAACCACTTGCTTGT
>CAZNTN010000021.1:0-56956 GCA_964575995.1 uncultured Melioribacter sp.
CCAGCCATTTTGTGCTCACTTACTAATAAGTGGGCTTTTTAGAGAGAAGTCATATTTATTTTGTTGAAAAAAACCGGCTTTGAGATTGCACCTTGTGCTTCTTCATAATTAGCACCGCTAGATGTAGATGATTTTATAAGTTGATTCGAAATTATTTAATACTCTTTACCACTTGGCAACTTTCTACAAAACTTGATGACATTAACTGCAAAATCAAATAACCGTTTTCCCAAACCAGTATCCAGCATCAACAACCAAATTTATCATTTATCATTTACAATTTATCATTGTTAGAAAGCAAAAAATCCAAAATAAATTCCGGTCTGAACAAAGAAATTATTTGAAGACAAATCTTTTGGTACGCCTAAAATTTTTTGATCGTTATTAATTTTCCAATCATCCGAGAAGTTCATTACGTAACCTGTTCCAATTCTAAGAGCAATAAAACGATTAATAGGTACATCAAGATTTAGTGTGGGAGTGAAAGTAAAAAAGCTATTTTTAATTTCAGTGCTAACTCCTGGCTCAAAAGTACTGAACATTGCTGGTGTTACCGGCCAAGTTAAATCCCAAGCATATCTATTTTTGTTTTCAAATATTTCTATGCTTTGCGAGCCGCCGCCGATAATTCCTCCAATTGACAGTGCAACATTCTTTACGAAAGGGAGTGTGTATTCAACAGTCAGTCCCCCAAATCCATAATTAAACTTCACCTCACGATCAGCCGAAAAAAATTCTGGATAACTTACACGTCCATTCGTAGATTGAGTTCCGCTCAAACCAATACCTCCAATTCTAACGTTATCTATAATCATAATGTAAGCGTAACCGCCGCCGCCAAACAAGAACATTCCATTTGATAATTCGGGAATTCCAATATTTTTTACTTTGAGGTTAAGAGCCTCAAGGTTAGGAAAGACATAAGATGGCGAAACACCGCCTGCAGCGCCAAAACGTGAAACCCAGCCAACATCTTCACCTTCTTGAGCAAATGATTTTGTACCAGTCAATAACAATAACAGCAATACTAATTTTTTCATAATGGTTTGGTTTGGATTTTGTTGGGCAAAAAATAGTAAATAGGAGTTGAATTAGAAAACTTGAATCGTTTAAAGAAGTGTAAAAAGCTGCATCGGCTTTCTTTTACCGTATCACCACAACAAGGTGAAAACCGTGCAGCCTTTTAAGGGCAGCTATATTGGGGGGAAACTTGTGCCCTTTATTATAATAGAGCATACAGAAATATTAATCCATAATCTTTCTTAAGAAAGAAGAACTATCTTCTTCGGTGTCATTGTAATAATCGTTTTTATCCGGCTTTGGTTCTGTAGATTTAAAACCGCTTTCAAAATCGAAAAGATTATTGGTGTAATCGGAATTCTTTTTCAATCTTTTGATAGTTGGAATATCTGTATTGACAGTATCGCTAAGTTCAAATCCTCTTTTAGTATTAAAGCCGGCGGCATTAACAGCCATTCTTTCACGCTCCCATTCTCTATCTTTAGGTTTAGCAGCTTCTTGTTTTTCTTTTTTCAACTCAGCAATTGGCTTACTTATAGAGCGAGTATCGAAACCAGTAGCAATTACAGTGTAAGAAACATAATCATTCATTTCTTCTTTAATAACGGCGCCAAAGATTACATTAGCTTCTTCGCCGGCAGCATCAAAAATTACATTGTTGCCCTCTTCAATTTCTTGCATTGTGATAGAGGCAGGTCCGCTAACATTAAGCAGGATATTCTTAGCACCTTTAATTGAAACGCCTTCTAACAGAGGGGATGAAATAGCTTTTTGTGCTGCTTCAACTGCACGGTTATCTCCGCTGGCAATTCCGCAGCCCATCAATGCCTGTCCGCTTTCCTTCATAACAGTACGCACGTCTGCAAAATCCACGTTAATAATCCCTTTAATAGTAATTATATCCGAAATTCCGCGTGTAGCTTCGTAAAGAATTTCGTTTGGTTTATCGAAGGCAGCTTTAGCAACAGTAGCAGCTTCAATAATGGCAAGTATTCTGCTGTTAGGAACAACAATTAAACTATCCACATATTGTTTAAGCTCGCTAATACCTTCTTCGGCATTCTTCATTCTAATTTTGCCTTCCCAAGCGAAAGGTTTAGTTGCAATACCAATTACTAACGCCCCAATGCTCTTAGCAATTGAAGCAACAATTGGGGCAGCGCCGGTTCCAGTTCCGCCTCCCATTCCGGCAGTAACAAAAACCATATCTGCACCATCGAGTGCGCGTGTAATTTTATCGCGGTCTTCTTCTGCAGCCTTTCTGCCAACGTTAGGGTCTGCACCGGCACCCAACCCGCGCGTTACATTTGTGCCTATCTGAATTTTTTGAGATGCCTTGCTGTCTTCCAATACCTGCGCATCTGTATTGATTGCAATGAACTCAACGCCGCATAATCCTCGGTTAATCATGCTGTCAATTGCATTGCATCCGCCGCCGCCAACGCCAACTACTTTAATCTGCGCCGAAAGTGGTTTCGCTGTCTCGAGTTGAAAGAAACGAGGTCTTCTTTCTAGTTTTTCGTAAGTGTCGGGCATTACTCCTCCTTGTTGTGGTTTATATGAAAAATATTTTCTTGCATACTCTTTTTCATTACAAGTTCTCGAAGAAATCTGTAAGCTTCTTGAAAACATTGTTTACTTTAAATTTTCCATCTTTTTTAGCACGTGCAAAACTTTCTTGTACATTTTTGCCGGGGATTCCTCTTATTAAGCCGGCTACAGTTGCAAACTCAGGGCTTTCAACTTCTTTAGACAAGCCAGAACCAAGATCAAGTGGAACGCCAATTCGTGCGTGCAGCCCAAATATTTCGGAAGCGAGTTCATCGCAGCCCTTAAGTAAAGAACCGCCGCCAGTTAGTACTACTCCAGCTTTAATTTTGTTCTTTAAGCCGGAGTTGCGGAGATCATTATCAATAAGAGTGAAAAGTTCTTTCATTCTAACGCTGATAATTTGTGTAAGAAGAGAAACCGGAATTTTTACATCACCTCTTCCTCCTGCACGTTTGATAAAGATATCTTCGTCTCTAATAATAGCATGCTCGGTTGCAAAGCCATGATCGCGTTTTAGTTTTTCTGCTTCTGCAGTTACAATACCAAGAGTTTCGCGGATATCGTTTGTAACCTGATTACCGGCAACACCAATAACTTTTGTATGCTTAATTGCCTTTCTATGAAATACAGCTAAGTCCGTTGTACCGCCGCCAATATCAATCAACACAACACCAAGGTCTTTCTCGTTTTCTTCCAGTACAGAAATGCTTGATGCAATTGGTTGAAGAACTAATTCTTTTGGAATAAAACCGGCACGCTCAACAGATTTTTTTATGTTTTGAAGCGCAGGAATTGAAGCAAGTACAACATGATTAACTGCTTCTAATCTAGAACCGCACATTCCAATCGGGTCACTGATTCCGCCTGTATGATCAACAAAATATTCTTCTGGAATTATGTGCAGTATTTCTCTATCTGCCGGTATCCGAATTGTATGAACATCAGTTTTCAATCTGTCTAAATCCGAAGTAGAAATTTCATGATCAGGGTTATTAATAGTAACATAGTTTCTGTGGCGGAGGCTTGTAATGTGTTCGCCGGCTACACCAACATTTAATTCTTTGATTGTAAATCCGGCTCTGTTACTTGCAATATCCATAGCTTCAGTAATTGCTTCTGCAGTTTTAGCAATGTTAGCAACTAAACCTCTTGTTAAACCTTCCGATGGGGCAACGCCAAAGCCTAGTATGTTGATATTCGAATCTGTATGCTCTGCTATAACCGCACATACTTTTGTTGTTCCTAAGTCTAATCCAGCTATTACATTTTTCTTCATGATCTATTATCCATCTCTTCTTGGTTTTGTTCTATGTTATCTAAAAGTCCAAGGAAAATGTGTCCGCCGTAACGTAAATCAACATAATCCATATAGTTGTTCAGTTCATTTCCTTTTATGTAGTGCCAAAAACTGCTAAAGTAAATAACTTTATGCAGTTCGTTACCTCTTCCAAGCTTCACCGGGTAATCAAAAGTGGAGAAATAAATATTTATCTCACCGCCGTTCTGCATATCTATAGAAGAAAGAGCATCATGCATTTCCGGATTAGCAAGTTTTACTGTGCCAATAATTTTGGCTGCAGTCATAACATCATAATTTTTTTTGATTGACGACATCATTTTTACTGCTTTATCTAATTTAACATTAGCAATAACAGGGTAATCAATTTTTAACGTGCTTTCCAAAACGGGCAGCACTTGAAGTTTGTCTGTAATAAAATATTGCTCATCTTCTACAAACATTAGTGATTCAATATTCTTTTCTGTAATCTTTACAGATACCTTTCCATTTCCATCGTAACGAACAACGGCAAACGAAACGTAAGGATGCTTTTCGATCCTATCCTTTATTATCTGCACATTTATAGATTCATAATTGCTTTTATTGTTTAGCTTAGCAAATTCGAGATATCCTAAGCGCGATAAGAGAACATCACCAGAAATTTCGATGAATTTAATTTTATAATTTATGCTGTGCTTAACGCTAAAAGCCAAATATGCAATTGCAGCAACAGCAAACACCAACACAAAAACAGCAAATATGTTCTTAGGAAGTTTCATTACTGCTTATCTGCCTTCAAGAATTCTACAAACTGATTTCCAAATTTCCAGATATCGCCTGCGCCAAGTGTAATTATAATATCACCTTTCTGATATATTGATTTCAGCAATTCGGGTACTTTCGTTTTATCGGGTTCGTAGTAAACATTCTTATGACCAAATTTTTTAGCAGTATCAGTAATCAACTTGCCGGTAATTCCATCAATAGGTTTTTCTCTTGCAGGATAAACATCTGTACAAATAAAAATATCTGAGTTGAGAAAAGATCTCCCAAACTCTTGATAAAAATCTCTTGTACGGCTGAATAAATGGGGCTGGAAAACAGCCACAAGCCTTCTGTTCCATCCTCGTCGAATTCCATCTAAAGTTACATTTATTTCAGTTGGATGATGACCATAGTCATCTATAACCATTACTTCTTTATCATACTTAGTTTCGAAGCGTCTGTGTACTCCGGTAAATTTTCCGAGTGCATTTTTAATCTGCTCAAATTCAACTCCCATTTCTTTAGCAATAGTAACTGCAACAAGAGAGTTTTTTATGTTGTGCAAGCCGGGTATGTTTAATCTAATTTTCCCTAATTCTTCGCCTTTATAAACAACAGTAAATTCAGAGTGATTTTCTTCGTGAGTAATATTTGCGGCTCTAACATCTGCTTGCGGCGAAACTCCATATGTAAAAATCTTTCTCGTTATGTTCGGAATAATGTCTTGTAAGGCTGGTTCATCTAAGCAAAGAACAACAAACCCGAAGAAAGGAACTTTATTTGCAAACTCAATAAAAGCTACTTTAATATCATCCAAATCTTTGTAAGTATCGAGGTGTTCCTTTTCCAAAGTTGTTAATGCTGCAATTGTTGGGGTCAGCTTCAAAAATGTTCTATCAAATTCATCAGCTTCTACAACTATAAATTCTCCGTTGCCAAGGCGGGCATTGGTTCCGCCAAGACTGCTGAGCTTGCCTCCAACAATAATTGTTGGGTCAATGTTTGCTTCTGTTAAAACCAATCCAACCATTGAAGTTGTAGTTGTCTTACCGTGTGTGCCTGCAATTCCAATTCCATATTTCATACGCATACATTCAGCAAGCATTTCTGCACGTTTAATCACAGGAATTTTCCTTTCGATTGCTGCTTTCACTTCAGGGTTATCAATGTTAACGGCAGATGAGAAAACAACTACATCAGCTTCAACTAAATTATCGGAAGAGTGTCCTTCGTAAACTTTTATTCCTAAGCTTTCCAGCCTTTCGGTAACATCTGTTTTTGCAAGATCGGAACCGGTAACGCTAAATCCCTGATTCAATAGAATTTCTGCTATACCGCTCATTCCAATTCCGCCAATACCAACAAAGTGAACATTCTTAACTGTTTTCATCATCATAAATCATCCAACATTTTCTAATTGAAAGATTGAAGCCTCAGCATCTGCACAAAACAGATACAAATAAAAATTTATTACCAGATTTGAATTAAGTTCAAACCTGCAGAAATTAACAACATTTGCCATTAGCAAAACCGCCGGCACATTATTTTGGGAGACAGCTTTTATCATAGTTCTTCTGCCAGGTTAATTGCACTATTTGCTATTTCGTATGCTGCATTTGGTTTTGCAAAAGCAGTTATATTTTTTTTGAGTTTATTCTTTTGCACTTCGTCAAACATTAGTTTAGAAATAACATCATACAACACAGCTTCAACATTTTTATCTTCAACCAATTCAGCCGCATTTGCATCAACTAGAGCTTTAGCGTTTTTGTACTGATGATTAGCCGCTACATTTGCAGATGGTACAAATACAACGGGCAAACCAAGCATAGATACTTCTGAAATAGTAGTAGCGCCTGCACGTGCAAGAACTAAATCCGAAACTGAGTAAGCCGCACTCATATCGCTGATATACTCCATCACTTTAACATCTTTTTTGTTGTATCGCCTGAATTCTTGGTAATAAACTTTTCCGGTTTGCCATAAAATTTGTATTCCAAGCTCTTCAAACTTTTGAATGTTTTTTGCTACGGCGTAATTAAGAGATTTAGCTCCGCCGCTTCCGCCAATAACCAAAAGAGTATTCTTATCTGGGTGCAATCCAAATGAGCTCAAAGCTTCAATTCGATCTTGAATCCTTAGATTAATTCTTATAGGGTTGCCAGTAAGTTTAAGTTTGCTTTGCTCTCTGAAATATTTTTTTGATTCTTCAAAAGTGATATGTATTTCTTTTGCTTTCTTTTCTAACAGGCGGTTAGCAACGCCGGGGTAGCAGTTTTGTTCGAGCAGAATAACTTTAGAACCAATTAAAGAAGCAGCCCAAATTACCGGACCGGAAACATAAGCTCCGCTTCCAACTGCAACTCTAGGCTTAAAGCCAAATATTATTACGAGCGATTGAATTAGAGAGACCAGAATCTTAAACGGGAATAAAATATTATTCATATTAAACTTGCGTGCAAAGCCGCTAATCCAAATCGCCTTGAAATTAAAATCATGTTCGGGAACAACACGGGCTTCAATTTTTTCTTTTGCACCTACAAACAAAATTTCTGCTTCAGGTTTCATTTTGCGAATTTGCTGTGCAACTGCAAGTGCTGGATAAAGGTGCCCGCCTGTTCCGCCGCCGGCAAATATGAAACGATATAGAGTTTTCTTTTTACTCATACTTGTTGAATTTTTAACTCGCTGGTTCTAACTGTCTGCCTTCCTACGTTTATAATTATGCCTACTGAAATAGCAAAAAGAATTATTGACGTTCCGCCAAAACTTATAAACGGAAGAGTAATTCCGGTTGTTGGCAGCAATCCTGTTACTACCGCTGCATTTATAAATGCACTTACAATAATGTTGAATCCTAAACCTAAAACCATCAACTGACCAAATTTATCTTGAGATTTTTTAGCAATAACCATACAGACAAGAAAAAGAGCGAAGTAGAGAATCAGAATTGTTGTTGCTCCAAGGAATCCCCATTCTTCACCGAGGATAGAGAAAATAAAATCGCCGTATGATTCGGGTAAAAACAAATCGCTCTGCCGGCTGTGCCCAGCGCCAATTCCAACCCAGCCGCCGCTGCCAAGAGCAATTTTTGCTTGCTTTACCTGAATATTAATATCTCCACCTTTTAATAAGCTGTCTATATATGTAAGAATTCTTTCTTGCGAGTGTTTTAAAAGCATAGCAACTGAACAAAGAGCAAAACCGGCAGCGCCTATTATTCCCAATACATGTTTTAATCTAGCTCCAGCAACAAACATTAATACAAACGAGATTACAACAATTATAACCGCAGTGCTTACGTTTGGCTGCATCAATATTAAAACGCCTACTACAATAATCCAGGTTAAAGGGAATAAGAAACCGTTTTTAAAGTCTTTAATTTTATCCCCCATTTTTTCAAGCATTAGAGAAAGATGCATAATCAAAACTACTTTAGCCGCTTCCGAAGGCTGAAACTGAATAAATCCAAGATCAATCCAGCGTTGAGCGCCTTTAATTTTTGGTGCAAAGAAATATGTAAGAATCAAAACTGCAACTATTGCAAAGAGAGCAATCTTAGTGTATTTACGGTAATGCTCATACTTAATTTTTGAGAAAGCATACATACCTGCAACTGCTATAACAATTTTTATAAAGTGAGTTTGGAATAAATGAAAGTTGGAATCCCATTTCAGCATACTGTAAGTGCCGCTAGCAGTTAAAACCATTACGGCGCCAAGAGAAATCATTGCAACAACAAGTACAATTAATATTTTAACCCAAGTATTCATTACTTTAAGCCTTCAACAGCTTGTTTAAAAATATTTCCTCTGTGTACAAAATCATCAAACATATCGAAACTTGCACAAGCCGGCGAGAGAAGAAGAATAGAGCCGGGTGCGGCTTCTTTATGGGCAGCAGCAACACAAGCATGCAGGCTTTCTTTTTTTTCTGTTGGAACTAATGAGCCGAAATAATCTTCAACTTTCTGTGCAGAAATTCCAATGGCATAAATTTTCTTTACATGCTCTTTTACAAGCTCTCTCATATCATCGTAGTTGTTGCCTTTGTCTTTTCCGCCTAAGATCAAATAGATTGGCTTAGTAAAAGTTTTCAGAGCAACAATTACAGACTCTACATTAGTAGCTTTAGAATCATTGTAATATTCAACGCCATCAAGCTCACGTACAAATTCTATTCTATGCTCTACGCCTCTGAATGATGCAAACGCATCTCTAATTTTTTGATTTGGAATGTTCAGTAGTTTTGCAACAGCCATTACTGCAAGTGCGTTTGCAATGTTGTGCCCGCCTTTGATAAACAAAGCGCTCGAAGAACATATTTTTGATACTTTACCAAACCAGGCAAAGTGCATACCGCCGTTTTTATGGTAAGCCCCAACAGGAATTTCTTTCGTTAAGGAAAAAGCAAGTCTTTGAACTCTTGAGTTTTTCATAGTATCGAAAGTGTTAGCATCATCGGAGTTGTAAATAAAAAAATCTTCTTCGGTTTGATTAGCTGTAATTCCGATTTTCGATGCAGCATATTTTTCAAAACTGTTTTCGTATCTATCTAAATGATCAGGCGTAATGTTCAGAATCATTGAAAAGTGTGGCTTAAACTGCGTTGTAAAATCTAACTGAAAACTTGATGTTTCAAGAGCAACAAATTCGCCCTCGTTTACTTCTAAGGTAATTTCAGAAAAGGGATTACCAATATTTCCGGCTGCATAGCATTTAAATCCGCATTCATTCAAAGTATGGTTCATCAAAGCTGTTGTTGTTGTTTTTCCATTTGTTCCGGTAATTGCAATTATTGAACCTTTGCAAAACCAAGATGCAAATTCAATTTCGCTGTAAATCTTTATTCCTTTTTCAACTGCTTGAGAAAGCACCGGAGAATTAGCAGGCACGCCTGGACTAGTAACAATAAAATCGCAATCGAAAATTTTTGTAGAATGCACGCCAAACTCATACATGATGTTTTCTTTTTCAAAAATATCCGTCGCCTTCAGGAGTTTGTCTTTTGAACTGCTATCGCTTACAAAAGGAACAGCGCCAAGTTTTTTTGCTAATTGAGCAGAGGCAATTCCACTTTTAACTGCGCCTATTATCGATATTTTCTTCCCGTTTATATCCATTAGCGTATCTTGAATGAAGCTAAGCTTATTATTGTAAGAATTATTGTAACTATGTAAAATCTTATTACAATTTTCGGTTCATCCCAGCCGAGCTGTTCAAAATGATGATGAATAGGAGCCATCTTAAAAATTCTTTTTCCTTCACCATATTTTTTCTTTGTGTACTTGAAGTACAAACGCTGAGCAATTACCGAAAGAGTTTCAATGAAAAAAATACCGCCGAGAATAGGAATAAGTAAATCTTTTTTAATAACAATCATCATTACGCCAAATGCGCCGCCAAGTGCAAGCGAGCCGGTATCTCCCATAAAAACTTGCGCGGGATAAAAATTGAACCATAGGAAACCAAGTCCGGCTCCAATTAACGCAGCTATAAATACAGTTAGTTCACCACTGCCAGGCATGTAAATAATATTTAGATAATCGGAGTAAATAACGTTGCCGGTTACATAAGAAATTACTGCAAGTGCAAGCATTACTATTAATACAGTTCCTATTGCTAATCCATCTAAACCATCTGTAAGATTAACGGCGTTAGAAGTAGCAGTAATGATGAAAACAACCCAGGGGATAAAGAGAATTCCAAAATCCCAATTCAAGTTTTTGAAAAAAGGCAACGTTGTTTGAGTATTATATTGTGCAAACTCAGGAAGGAAATAAACAGCAGCCCCAACAACTAAACCAACAAAAATTTGACCAAGTAATTTGTAACGAGCAATTAAACCGGTTGGAAGTTTCTTGACTACTTTTAAGTAATCATCAAGAAAGCCAACTATGCCAAGAACTATCGTAGCAAACAAAACGAGCAGTATGAAACTACTTTTTATATCTGCCCACAAAAGAACCGGTACAATTACCGAAAAAAGAATTATAAGCCCGCCCATAGTTGGTGTGCCTGCTTTCTTTTTATGTGTCTTTGGTCCTTCCTCACGTATTGGTTGATCAACCTGCCCTCTCTTTAGCAAAGCAATTATTTTAGGCCCTAGTATAAATGAAAATAATAAAGCAGTAATAGCCGCAAGGGCTGAGCGGAAAGTTAAAAATCTAAAGATGTCAAATCCCGGAGGGTTAAATTCTCTGTTTATATATTCAAAAAGATAGTAAAACATTATGCAAACCTATTATCTAAAATGTTTACAAATTCCTCCATCTTCATTCCGCGCGATCCTTTTACAAGAATTACAGAGTTTTCTATCTCCTCATACTGCAAGTATAGTGATAGTGCTTCGCGCAGAAAGAAATGGATTGATCTAATTTTTTTCTTTCTCAACTCTTTAACTAAATGCTGCATTAAGCTTCCAACTGTTAACACAACTAAATTCTGTGAAGGCTTAAAAATCTTTTCCAGTTCTTTGTGCATTTTTACAGAATGGCTGCCTAACTCAAAAATATCTCCGAGTACAACTATCTTGTTTTTGAAAGTTTTGATTTTATTCATCGTGTTAACGGCTTCAATTACAGAAACCGGACTGGCGTTATACGAGTCATCAATTACAACTGCGTTCTTATATTTTTTTACTTCTAATCTGCCGTGTACTGCGGAAAGCTTTTTAGCTCCGTTTACAATTTGCCTTTTTGATAACCCAAGACTTAATGCGGCAGCAGCTGCTGCAAGGAAATTTTTTGCATTAGCTTCACCATAAACAGGAAGAGCTGCATCAAAAGTATCTTTGTTAGCAGTAATTTGAACTTTAGTTTTTCCATCTACTGTAAATCCTAAAACTTTTCCTTTAACATTCGGTTTGCCGTTAAAGCCATAAGTAATTGTTTTTGAATATCCCTTAGCTTTGGCTCGTATAATTACATCATCGGTATTAAGTAAAACAGTTCCACCAATTTTTTCTGCTTCATCAAATAAAGCAGATTTTTCTTTGTAAATACCTTCTCTGTTTATTAAAAATTCTATGTGAGAATCGCCAATGTTTGTTATTAAGGAATAATCCGGTTGAGATATTTTTGCCGAGTAAGGAATTTCGCCGAAATGATTAGTTCCCTGTTCTAGAACTAAGACATCGCATTTTTCATCGGCGCTGAAAATTGTAAGAGGAACGCCAATGTGGTTGTTATTGTTAGCCAGCGTTTTAACAACATTAAACTTTTCCGAAAGCAGTGAGGCAATCATTTCTTTAGTAGAAGTTTTTCCATTGCTTCCGGTAACTGCAACGACTTTAGCATTAAGTTTCTTTCTCCAAACATTTGCTAAATTACCGTATGCTTTTGTAGTATCATCAACAGCAATAACAGCAAGTTCTAGCTCAGTGAACAGTTTGAATTTCTTTTTATTTACAACAATTGCATTTGCACCATTCTTAACAGCAGCTGATACGAAATCATGTCCATCAAATTTTTCACCTTTTATTGCAAAGAATAGAGAACCTTTTTGCACATTGCGCGAATCAATCTCAACTTTAGATACCGGCTTAAATACATCTGGGTTGTAAATAACTGCCGTAGGCATATTAAATAAATCTTCTAGTGTAATTTTTAGTTTTCCCATTGGCTTATATATTTTTCCGCTGTTTCTTTATCAGAAAAGTGTTTACGAACTCCATTAATTTCTTGATAATTCTCGTGCCCTTTGCCGGCAATAAGAATTACGGCATCATCTTCGCTTTCAAAAACTGCTGCACGAATTGCTTCATCTCTGTTTTCATGAACGCGGTAGTTGTTAGCTTTAATACCTTTTAAGATTTCATCAATAATAAAAAATGGGTCTTCGGTTCTAGGGTTATCCGATGTTACATAAACCCATTGGCTCATCGAAGAGGCAATTTCTCCCATTACAGGGCGCTTAGTTCTATCACGATCACCTCCGCAGCCAAATACTGTGTAGATTTTTCTTTCGTTCTTTACTATGTGATGAATTGCTATCAAGACTTGCTTTAACGAATCTGATGTATGTGAGTAATCCACTATAACTTTTTTGTTTTTCTTACCAACCACTTCAAACCTTCCGGGCACTTGCGGCGTTGTTTTAATTCCTTCAAGCACTATACCAGGAGCAATTCCATCTGCAACTCCAATTACAAAAGCCGAGGCGGCATTTAGTGCATTAAAATGACCCACTAAACTTGTTTCCGCTTTATAATTTGTTCCCTGCCAATTCAAATCAAACTTAGTTCCTCCTAAATCAAACTCAATTTTTTCAATCTTTACATTTGCTTCTTTGTTTGTACCGTAAGAAATTTTTCTTGCTGAAGAATCCTTAACAATAGCACTGCCGTTTTCATCATCATAGTTATACGAAATAGTTCCTCTTTCGCCAACCATATCGAACAGAATTTTTTTAGATGCAAAGTAATGTTCAAAAGTCTTATGAAAATCCATGTGGTCTGATGTAATGTTAGTAAAAATTGCATATGCAAAACTTATGTAATCAACTCGATTCAAACGCAGCGCATGAGAAGATACTTCCATAACACAATGTGTGCAGCCGTCTTTAACCATTTCACTCAACAAAGCATTTAGCTCGTTTGCCTGAGGCGTAGTAAGCGAGGTTTTTATTTCTTTATCGCCTATGTAATTTGCAATTGTGCCAATTAAGCCGCACTTGTAACCGGCATTCTCAAAAATATTCTTGACAAAGAAAGCAGTTGTAGATTTCCCTTTTGTTCCGGTTATACCAATAAGTTTTAGCTTTTTAGAGGGTTCATCGTAAAAAATATTTGAGAACTCTGCTAAAGCTTTTCTTGTATCTTCAACAACAATTTTTATACAGCCTGCATGAGAAAATATTTGATCTGGAACAACAGTGGCGTTATGAACAACAACCGCATCTGCGCCTTGATTAACTGCATCCTGAACAAAATTGTGCCCATCAGTTTTGAAGCCTTCAATTGCAAAGAAGATGGAATTTCTGCCTGCAGTTCGCGAATCAATTGTAATGTTTAAAATTTCTTTTAGTTCTGCACTCCCTATTACCTGAACAACTTTTACCTTGTTTAATAGTTCACTTAACTTCATTCAGCTTTATCCTGTTTTATTTTTTTGTTAACCGGTTCGCATTTTAGCGTGCATACTATCCCGGGCTTTAACGCCACGCCCGGCTCTATGCTTTGCCAAACAACTTTTCCAATACCATTAACCTTGAAACGAATTTTCATAGAATTTAACTGAGCAATTGCATCTCTAACAGATTTGTTTGTGAGATTTGGCATAGTATCGCCGCTAATAAATTTTCTGCCTGTCTTAAGAGTTTTGTTTTCTGCTACATTTAAGTAAGAACGTTTCGGTTTACCTGTACCATTTTTCAAATCTGCAATTAACTGCTCCATTAATTTGTTATCGCGCTTAATAGGCTTTTTATCTTTAACTAAGTCAGCATCCGATTCAATCAATCTCTTAGCCGTTTCGTTGAAAATTGGAGCAGCAACCAAACCGCCATATTTGCCTTTTGTTGGTGAGTTAACAAGAACATAAATAACTATAGAAGGTTTTTCTGCGGGGAAAAAGCCAATGAAAGAAGAATTATGGCTCGAACTGGAATAACTGTTATTAACAAGTCTTTGTGTAGTTCCGGTTTTACCCCCAACTAAAACGTTTGGAAGCATTGCTGCCGTACCAGAACCGCGTTCTACAACACCTATCATTAAGTCTCTAATCTTCTGAGATGTTTCTTCGCTAATAACTGTTCTAATTTTTTCCGGCTTATTCTCTTTCAGTATATTTCCTTTTTGATCAGTAATATATTTTGTGATGAGTGGCTGATAAAGAACTCCGCCATTTATTAAAGCACTAAATGCTGCTGTCATTTGAAGCGGCGTTACAGAGAGTTCATATCCATAAGACATAAATGCTTTTGAAATACCTGTAAAGTATTTTGGTAGTTTTAGCGTTCCCTCAGCTTCACTCGGAAGGTCTACCGAAGATTTGTTGCTAAACCCGAAATCACGTAAATATTTATAAAAAATATCTGTGTCTAAACGTTCTACTAATTTTGCCATACCAATGTTGCTGGACTGCTCTAACACACCGTTTAGAGTTAGAATTTTGTTTTTGTGAGAATCGTAAATAGTAACGCCTTTGTACTTGAAGCTGCCATTTTCTGTATCTACAGTTTCATTTTCTTCAACTAACTTTTTATCAAACAAAATCGCCATAGTAATAGGCTTCATAGTAGAGCCTGGCTCGTAAGTATCAACTATTGCTCTATTTTTTCTGCTTTCTGCTTCTGCCATATTATAGTTAGCAGGGTCAAAATCTGGCAAGTTTGCCAAAGCTAAAATTTCTCCGGTGTTTGGATTCATAATAATTCCAACAGCAGATTTGCCTCCAAATTTTTCTACTCCTTTTGCTAATTCTTCTTCAAGTATTTTTTGATAATTCTTATTTACAGTAAGATATATTGTACTGCCGCTTTGGGGTACTTTTGAAGTGTTTTCATCAATTGATAATATCCTTCCAAAAACATCTCTTTCGTAAACAAAATATCCATTTGTGCCTATTAGCTCTTTGTTATATTTCTTTTCGATTCCTTCTACCCCAGTTCCAATTCTTTTATCAACATAACCTAAAATGTGCGAGGCTGAATTACCGTAAGGATATACGCGGGAAAAATCTTCTTGATGAGTCAGTCCATCAATTACAAATTTCTTTAAACGAATGGCTTGGTCCATAGGCACTTTGCTTTCGATGCAGATTATCTTGCTGCCAGATTTAATCTTGTTAAAGTAGTAGCTTTTTGTTTTCCCCATTTCTTTTGCAAACACTTTTGCTATAGCATCAATCTTTTTGTCATTAACCATTCTTCTATCAACAAAAAAAGAAACATTGCTGAAAGTATAGCTTAGAACTTCTCCGTTTACATCTTTAATCAATCCGCGTTCTGCCTTAACAATTTGCGGCTTGTACTGTTGTGTTTCGGCAATTCTAGTATAGTATTCATGTTTAGCAATTTGAATAGTAAAGAGCTTGAGCGCCAAAATGATCAGCACAACTAAAAGTATTCCGGTAATTACTAATGCTCGCGAATTAATCATACTTCTCGCTAATTGCTTTTAATATTTGATTTACCTGCTCTTTTGAAACTGTAATTGTTTCAAGATTATCTGTTGGGCGAATTAACCCAAGCGAATCTTGAGCAAAACGAACAATTTTGTCTTCAGACATTAATTTTTGCACTTCAACCATTTTCATTTCTATGCGGTTAATTCTTTCATTCAAAGATTCTTGTTTAGTAATCTTGTCTTTATTCATACTCTTAATTTCCGTTAGAAGCATTACGTAAGAAAGTAAAATTAATGCGGCAGAAATAACCACTATTATAAACCTTGTAAGTGTGGAGCCTTTCATTCTAAACTCTTTCTGCAGCTCTTAATTTTGCGCTGCGCGCTCTTCTATTATTTTTAATTTCGCTTTCTGTTGGAACAACCGGTTTGGAAGTAATCAATTTTAATTTTTTCTGTTTACCGCAAATACATATCGGCGTTCCGGGAGGGCATATGCAACTCAAACTTTCGTACTTAAATTTTTCTTTTACTATTCTATCTTCTAGTGAGTGGAATGTTAGAACTGCAATTCTGCCATTGTTATTAAGCAGCTCAACCGATTTATCTAAAAATTCTTTAAGCTCGCCTAATTCATCGTTTACATAAATTCTGAGGGCTTGAAAAACTCTGGCTAAACTTTTCGTAACAAATCTTTCCGGTGTAATATTTTCAATTATTTTTTTAAGCTGAAATGTTCTAGTTATATTTTCTTTTTGTCTCAGCTCAACAATTTTTTTAGCAATTGCGCGGGAATTTTTTTCTTCCCCAAATTCGAACAATACTTTTGCAATATTTTCTTGTGCTGCATCGTTTAAGAAATCAGAAGCGGAAAAACCTTCTTGTTTATTCATCCTCAGATCAAGGGAGGAATCCTCCCGGAATGTGAATCCCGCTTCAACATTATCTAATTGAAACGAGGACACTCCCAAGTCTGCAAAGATGCCGTCATAGTTTTCAATGAACTCAATTTTGGAAATAGAGCCAATGTTCTTAAAGGACGTGTTGTAAATAGAATATCGTTTGTCATCAACAAACATATTTCTACAATACTCAAAAGCATATTGGTCTTTATCTGTTGCAATTAGCTGCCCTTTAGAACTAATTCTGTTTAATATTTCTGAAGCGTGCCCGCCAAAACCCGCCGTTGCATCGAAGTATGTGCCATCAACCCTTGTCAAAAGCAGATCAACACATTCCTTCAACATCACCGGCTTATGTATCATTTTTGGCTGTTCATTACTTGCTTTGCTAATTCCGCAAATGGCTTTGGAAATTCTCTTTTTTGCTTTTCAAAAATTTCTGGATTCCAAAACTCGATTTTATTGTTCTGCCCGAGAATCAATACTTCCTTCTCAATACTCGCAAAATCCAACAAGTTTTTAGGCAAAAATAATCTTGATTGTTTATCCAACTCTTGATCTGAAGCCAATTCAAACAAAGATCTTTTGAAAGCAGCTTCTTCAAAATCGAAATCGTCTAAAGCATCAATTCGGGGTTTAATTTTTTCTTCCCAATAATTAAAAGGATAAACATCAATACACTGAACAGTGCTTCGTGTCATCACAAAAGTATCGTTAGCTTCCGGTTTCAAAACCTTTTTGAACTTTGCCGGAATACTAATTCTTCCTTTGGCATCTACCGAATATTTAAAACTTCCTATAAACATTATTACCCACTATCTTACATTATTAACCACTATTTGCAAAATAAGGTATTTTATTTGGGATAGTCAAGATTTTTTTTACATAAAATTTGCGAAAAGGTGGATTTACTAAAAGGGTGAAGAGAAAATGCGTTTAAGCACATCTCATTGGCAGCAAGTGAAAAATGCGGATAAATAAAATGGGTTAGATTATTTGAGAGCTTTGTTCAATACTTACCGAGCCACCTATAGGACTCGAACCTACGACCCGCTCATTACGAATGAGCTGCTCTACCAGCTGAGCTAAGGTGGCTTCTTAAAGTATTAAAGTGATGAGAATTATCTCAATTTCTTTTTATGACGATTTTTTCTCAAGCGTTTTTTGCGCTTGTGAGTAGCCATTTTATGGCGTTTTCTTTTTCTTCCGCAAGGCATTACGGAACCTCCGTTTAATGTTGATTAATTAATTCTTGTGCCCGCCTGCCTATTTCCGAAGCAGGGTTTATTTCCAATGCTTTCTTCCACCAGGTTCGAGCTATTTCTTTATTGCCAGATGATAAATTTACTATTCCAATATTTAAGTGAGCTATTTGATGCTTTGGTTCAATTGTTAGAGCCTTTTCCATATTAGAAATAGCTTCTTCATTTCTATTTAATTCATAAAAACAAACACCCATATCTACCCAAACATCTGCTGCTCTTGGGTTAGTTTTCAAATACTGTTGGTAACGTTCAATAGCTTTCTCTTTGAACCCGGAGTCATTAAGCAAATGAGCAAGGTTCAAAAGCGAAGTCATATCATCAGGGTTTGCATCAACAGTTTTTTGTAATGTGTTAATCTCTTCAAGTTGATTAAGATTGTGCCCAGCGTGAGGATTATTTGGATCGGTATTTATGGTTGCAGCAGATTGTACATAAGCCGGCTTATCAAAAATGCCCGAAGAAACTAAGATGATTGAACCAGCAAAGAGCAGCCCAACAACAAAGTAAACTACTTTTGTAGCAGTAACTGTTTTAGGTTGGTCGGCAGCCTCATTTTTCTTTGGCTGTTTTACTTTCTTTTCAGCGCGAACATTCTGAGATTCTATTTCTTTTTCTTCTACCTGCGAAAATATTTCTGTAGTATTTTCTTCTACAAAGTTAGTTTTATCTGCGCCGCAGCCAGGACAAAATTCAACTTCGGTTTCAAATTTTTCACCACAGATTCTACACCGGAAAATATTTGCCATTTACTACTCTTCTTTCTTTTGAGTTTTCATACCAAAATCTACAGCAGATTTAAAATCTTTAGAAAATTTGAAAGCAGGAACGAAATGCTCTCCAACAAAAACTTTTTCTCCAGTACGCGGGTTGCGAGCATTTCTCGGGTTTTTCTTTTTCACACGAAAACTACCAAATCCGCGTATCTCTATTCCATTGCCGGAAGCGAGAGAATCTATTATTGTTTTGAAAAAACCATCAACAACTGCTTCGGTATCAATTTTTGTAAGACCTGTACCGTTGGCAATTCTGTCAATTATGTCAGCTTTAGTCATCCCTAACCTCAAATTATTAACGAAGTTACAGCAAAAACGGGTCAAAAGTTATCAAAAAGTAGGAACAAAACAAACTTAATTAAACCCAGATTTGTCATTAGGAATAGTTTCTAATAACTGCCTTTAGGAAAAAGCCGAGTTAAGTTGTTTTATAACAATAAGATAAATTTTATTTGGCTAATGGAAACAGAAAAATTAACAAGTAAGAAACAGGCTTAGAAAATTAAATTTGTGGTTTCAAAAACCTGTCTTCACAACCTAACTGAATTCTTAACTACAAATTTGGATTAAATCTTTTTATTGAAAATAGTTAGGGAGTTCTAAAAATTTGTTTTAATAAAAACTCAACGGAGGGTTGACAAAGAAAACGGATAGAGTATAGAAATTTTGATATTATTAGATATCTGCAAACAGAATTATCAATTAGAGAATTGTGTTTCAAAATAAAACAGAACGAATATTCTCTTTAGTTCAAATCTGCTGTATCGAGCCCAAAAGGCTGATTTTCGTTTGGTACATATTTTGTCTTATTTCTTTCGTAAAGGAAAGGAAGAACATTATGACTTTAGTACCAATAATATATACCAGTTTACTGATTTTTTCTGCTATTTTGCTCTTTGTAGTTATTGTATCATACATATCTTTTAAAGCAAAGGGTAAAACTAAAAAATCTATTGAGTTAAAAAGCCAAGTTAGACCAATTAATGTACAGATTAAACCTGTGCCTTCTAAACCGGTTGTTGGCGGCAGAGAAGCTCAAGTAGTGCGACAGAGAACATCGCAAATTCAGTATACCAATTACAACTACAAAGAACAGGCTTCTTCTTCAAGAGTTCAACAAGAAAAGCGGGTTGCAAATAATACAGAACCGTTGTATTCATCAAGAAATTCTAATCAAAAAAAATTGAGATTAACTAGAGATGAAAGATTATCGATTGTGAATGCACCTATAAACTACTCTCAACAGAATCAACCTCAGCAAAGAATAGCTTCTCATAGGCTTCCGGACCTAAACATACTTAACTATTATTCTGATAAAAAAGGAACTGAGTTTATTACACTCAGCGCTTAACTGGCGAAGGGTTTACCACCCTTCTTTTCTATTTGTCCCAATAGTTTCATTTAGTTATTTTACTGCTATGGAACTTGTACCAATCATACAACATATTCTTACAATTGTAGCAATACTGGCAATAGTTACGTTGCTTCTTTCATATATCTCTTTTAAGGTGAGGCAAAAAAAGAGACCTGACCAAGTGTATGAAAAGAATCAACTGGAACATATGGAGCCTAGTTTCATTGGCAGGAGCATACGGAGAATTACTAGAATAACAAAAGAGATTATTCCATTAACACCTACTGTGCAAATAAACAAAGTAAAGCAGGAACAGGTAATTAACAAAGAGAGAGTAACTTCCAAACGCCTTCGGCAGGTGAATGATAAGAAACAGGAACAAAGCAGAGAGCTGCCCAAACTAAAACGAATAGAAGTAATGAGAAATATTTCTGATCAAAATAATGAAGCTGTAAAGAGCACTGTACCCAAAGGGAAAAATGATAATGCTGTGAATTCGCTTGGTGATGATATTCTTGCCAAGTATTCTGACAGCGAAGACCAAAGTTTGTTCACTCTAAAAACGAATAAAAAAGACAACTGATTTTTTGTATCACTTCTTAGTTTTCTAAATCTGACCAAATTTTTACGAGAGGAATTACTATGACAGAAAGATTAATAGAGATAAAAGGAATGAGCTGCAGCCATTGTGTTATGGCTGTAAGGAAAGAATTAACAAAACTGCCTCTTGAATCTGCTGAAGTAGTTGTTGGCAGCGCAAAAGTAGTCTTTGATGAAATAAATGTAACAGAATTGCAAATTGAAGCTGCAGTAACAGAAGCAGGGTTTGTAGTAGTAAAATGAAATCTTATAATATTCCGGTTGAGGGAATGACGTGTGCAAGTTGTGTAACCCGCGTAGAAAAAATTATTAGCAAGCAAGAGGGTATAAAAAACGTTGCGGTAAACTTTGCCAAAGAAAGCGTAAGCTTTGAAAGCGAAAATGAAGCTGAACTAAATGCAATAGCTGCTGCTATTGAAGAATACGGCTACAAACTGATACTCGAAGATGTAGAAAAAAGTAGTTCTGCTAAATACCTGCCCCATAAAATAGAAAAAGATGAATTTTACGAGGCACTCAAGAAGGATTTTTACCTTGCCCTCATACTTACTCTTCCTGTTTTTCTAATAAGTATGTTTATGGAGTACGAGTTCTTTCATTCTGCATGGCCTTTTACTTACGATTACACGAACAAAATTCTTCTAATACTAACTACACCGGTTATATTTATTTCGGGGAAACGATTTTTTACAGTGTTTATAAAAAATGTTCGTTACTTTACTTTTGAGATGAACTCGCTTGTTGCTATAGGAACTGCCTCAGCTTATGGATACAGCGTTCTGGCAGCTTTATTTCCTTTTGAATTTTCTTTAGATGGAAAAATCCCCCATGTGTATTTTGAAACTGCAGGAGTAATAGTTACTCTAATTTTGATGGGAAAAATGCTAGAGCACCGCGCTAAAAGAAAAACTAACGATGCTGTAAAAAAGCTGATAGAACTTCAGGCTAAAACAGCGCGTATTTTGAGTAACGGAATTGAAAAGGAAATACTTTTAGAACAATTAGCAAAAGATCTTATAGTTGTAATACGTCCCGGAGAGAAAATTCCGGCAGATGGCATTTTGGTTTCGGGTGCTTCTTCTGTTGATGAATCGATGATTACCGGAGAGAGTTTACCAGTTGAAAAGCAAATCGGTTCAAAAGTAATTGGCGGAACAATAAACAAAACTGGCTCTTTTAATTTTAGGGTTATGGAAGCCGGAGATAAAAGTATCCTCGCACAAATTATTCGTTTAGTAGAACAGGCGCAAGCATCCAAGCCGCCAATACAAAAATTGGTTGATAAAGTTTCGGCTGTTTTTGTTCCGTCTGTAATTGTTATTGCATTACTTACTTTTTTTGGCTGGCTTTTTTTAGGAACTCAAAACAATTTTATATCTGCGCTTGTTAATTTTGTAGCAGTTTTAATTGTTGCATGTCCATGCGCTCTTGGGTTAGCTACTCCAACTGCAATTATTGTTGGTACTGGCTTATGCGCTGCAAATGGAATTTTGATACGCGATGGTGAAAGTTTAGAATCGGCAGAAAAAATCTCTGCCATTGTTTTTGATAAGACCGGAACTCTAACTGAGGGAAAACCGACATTAACTAAAGTTGTTTGCTTAGATATTCTAGAGAATAATTTAGTTCAAGCTGCGGCATCTCTTGAGAAAAAATCAGAACATCCGTTAGCTGATGCAATTGTTGAGTATGCAAGAGATAAGAACATTACTCTTGTTGAACCGGAGAGTTTTAAGAGTATTACCGGTTTTGGAATACGAGGTGTTATTAGTGGCAAGACGGTTCTTGCAGGCAACAGAAAACTTATGGAGGAATACGAAATAAACATTAATGATGAATCTATTTCTGAACTTGTATCTTCAGTTTTAGAAACAACCGTAATTTACATAGCTATAGATGGAATATTGAAAGGACTTCTTTGTGTCGAAGATAAGCTAAAGCAAACATCAAAAGAAGCTGTAGAAATATTAGAGCAGATGAGCATTAAGACTATAATGTTAACGGGCGATAATAAGTTTACAGCTGGGGCAATAGCAGAGAAAACCGGGTTAAGTAATTTTTACGCAGAAGTTCTTCCTTACGAGAAAGCAGAGATTATTAAAAAATTACAAACACAATCAGAATTTGTAGCAATGGTAGGCGATGGGATAAACGATGCTCCTGCACTTGCACAAGCAAATGTAGGAATTGCAATTGGAACCGGAACAGATGTTGCAATAGAAACTGCTCAAATCACTTTAGTAAAAGGTGATCTTCGCACTGTGGCAAAGGCAGTTAATTTGTCTAAAAAAACTCTTTCTGCAATTAAGCAAAATTTGTTTTGGGCTTTTATTTACAATGTAATTTTAATTCCCTTGGCAGCAGCCGGCTTGTTAAATCCAATGATAGCGGCTTTAGCTATGTCGTTAAGTTCTGTTTCAGTTGTTACCAACTCGCTTAGGTTAAAGCGTGCAAAAATTTAACGGTGATATATGAGCAAAATAATAATTCAAACAAAACCTTTTGTTGTACCTACATCCGATGGCAAACTAATTGAAGAACATTTTGGTTTTGCAAGCATAAACATAGGCGATTACAGCTTTGCGCATATGATAGCACCTGCAGGATGGAGCGAACCGGTTCAAGTACCTGAGTTTGATGAAGTTACTTTTATATTTAGCGGCAAGAAAAAAATTGAAGCCGAAAGAGAAGAAATAATTCTAACAAAAGGACAATCACTTTATGTAAGAAAAGGAAGCAGTGTTAAATACTCAAATCCATTTGATGAGCCTTGCGAGTATGTTTCTCTTTGCATTCCAGCTTTTACATTAGAAAGAGTTAAGAGAGAAGCATAGCTGCTCTCTTGATTGCAAATTACTTTTTAGGCAGTCTTTCTAAATAACTGCTTGTACTTAGCAGCGCGAAACAATCTTTATTACGAAGTTCATTAATTGATTCGCAATTCATATAGCTCATAGAACTCTTTAGTCCATCAGAAATTGCATTGATAACATTCCTAACCGGACCTTTGTAAGGGACCATTGTTTCTTCCCCTTCAATGAATTCACTTTTCATCTTAACCCCAAAAGAAGCAGAGCCTCTGTATTTTTTCCAGAGTTGATCGTTGTATTTGATTACTTCGCCGGGAGTTTCTTTAGTACCTGCTAACATTCTGCCAAGCATAACAACATCTGCGCCGGCGGCAATTGCCTTTGCAACATCGCCGGGAGATTTAATACCGCCATCTGCAATTAAAGCAATGTTTAATTTTAGTTCTTCACGTGAATGATAAACATCTAACAAAGAAGAAACCTGTCCAATTCCAATTCCTGTTTGAATAGAAGTTGTACACATACTTCCGCCGCCAATTCCAATTCTTACAGCATCAGCGCCGGCATCAACAAGGTTTTTTAGTGTTGCTCCTCCAGCTACATTGCCAAGTATAACTTTAACATTGTACTTCTTTTTAATTTCTTCGCATTTACGAAGTACATGAGCGTTGTTTGCGTTAGCGGTATCAATACATACAAGCATATTCTTTTCTGCAACTTTTTCCATCAATTCATCTTCGGCAATTAGGCTCACGGAAACCGCTTGTATTCTTTCGCTTGATGTTTCATCCTTGAACAATTCCTTCAAAGAGGAATCGAATCTGTTTACTATGCCGATGCAGCCAAGGGATTTTAATTCGCCAGCCATTTCAATTCCGCAGACAGAATCCATTGGACTTGCCAAGACAGGAACGGCTAATTCTTGCTCAAGAAAAAATGATTTTATATTTACTTCTGTTCTGCTTTTAACACGAGATATTTCTGTTGGTATGAGGCTTAAATCGTCGTATGTAAGTGAAAGTGAATAATTGTTTAGTTCACTTTTAGAATAAATTTTCATTGTATTCCCTATAAATGATTTTTTCGGTTTGGAAATTAGCTGAACAAAAGTTCTGCTTCAAACTCTATTAACTATTTATCAAGAAAAATTACTGATAGATTATTTGCTGGAAGATTCTGTTTTAATAATCACAATTTTTGAGCTGATTCCTTATAATAAAAGATTTAATTGCTATCTGTCTGCTAAAATCTCAATTCATTATAAGATGTAACAGATAGAATAAACGCTGCAACTAATCAAGAATTTCTACGCTGGCATTTTTAGCAATAACTATACATTTGTGATAAGGCAGTGAATGGTTGCCATTCTTGCTTGCGCAAACAACTCTAAGCTGGTATTCACCATCAGCTGCATCTTCAAGTTTTATTGAAAGCACATTAATTGTTTTATCGAAACTGTGTTCAATTTCTTCTTTGTTAAAATAAACCACAATCGTTTTATGATTAATCCCGTCTTTATCGTTAAGCTGAAATGAAAGCGATAATTTCTGAGACTCGAATTTTGTACTATCTGCCATTAATGCAATTGTAGGAATTCCTGCTCTAAAATATTTACTAAGTCCTCTAAAAATTCCCCAAGCTTGTATTTGATTAAAATCTTCGTTGTTCAATCTCAGCTCTTCCATTCGGCTTGTATGAAAAGCTCCTTCAATTAACACGGCGGGGATTTTTGTTTTCCGAAGAACAGAAAATCCATCGCCCGGATAAATATTATAATCAGAGTAAGTGCCATCGAAAGAACCAAGTCCGCCGGGATTTCCCATCACATAAGAAAGGTCTCGCTGAATGTACCGAGCCATATCCTGGTTGCAAGGTTCATATTCATAATCAACATCTTTAGCGTGATAATAAACCGAAGTGTAGTTAGTGTAATCATCTTCTGTTTTACCGGGCGCATTATGATGAACACTTATAAAAAAATCTGCACCGCTGTTGTTTGCCAAAACGGATCTGTATCCTAACTCAACGGTTTCATCTTTATCGCGCGAAATAAAAACTAGGGAGCCTGCTTGCTCAAGATATTTTTTTAGAGCTAAAGAGACACGCAAGTTTACATCTGCTTCAACAACAATTCCGCTTCTGCTTGTATTCCTTCTATCTTCTCCACCATGCCCTGGATCAAGAAATATTTTTTTGCCGGATAGATAATGCGAGAAATCGGAAATTGTTTTGGTACAAACTTCTGTGTCTTTCCAATCCAAAGGATACTCGAATAAATGAAAAGTACTTGAAGAGGAACAACCTGCTTGAAGTAATAAAAGTAAAGCTGCAAAAAATTTCATAACTAGTTTGGCTTTATACATATGTCTCCATCCAGAGCATACTGACAGTACTTGCAATGCTCTAAGTTTGGTAAGAAATTAAATGTGTGAATATTTTTTATTGCTTCACAAATTAGACTACCGTATTGAGCAACTTGGCTTTTTGATAGAAACAGTTCAATTAATTCATCCGGCTGTTCAAGAAAGACAAGTCGAAGTTCAAAGTTATTAACCTCTGTAAACAATTTGCTTAAAACGTAAGAATAAAACTTTAGTTGAGTAATATAATTTTCAACACGCGTCAGCAGTTTTTCTTTATCTACAGAATCTGTTTTATAATCAACTATTACGAGTTTATCGTTTTCTATAATCAACTTATCTATAATTCCATACAAAAAAAACTCCCCTTCTTTGCAATAAACTTCATATTCGTTACGGTAATTTTCAAAGCTGTTAAGTTCGAAATATGTTTTCGAATTATAATAGCGTGTAATATCGTTTACTATAGAAGAAGTTAATTTTGACAATTCAGAAACTACTTCCGCCGCCAACAGATTTTCGACAGTATCTTTTAGATTATCTAATTCAACATTTTCACTTAAACATTTATGAATTATTTTTCCCCGAAGCTGAGCCTGCTGTTTTACACTAATCTCCTCCTCATCTAACTGAAATTCAAACTCCCGTTCTTCCTTTTTTATAAGATTAAGAAGTGGAAAATACCCGATGTCATACGTCAATTCGTATTTCACCGGGCATTGAGAATACATAGATATTTTTGTAGCAGAAATAATCTCATGCTTAGGGAATGATTTGATTAACCCGTTCCTTAATTTCTTTTGAAAAACTGCAGTTTCAATTACAGGTTCAATTGGTAATTCGGCAGATGCTTCCTTCTCAATTGCAATTTCTAATTCAACTTTATTTAACTTATTTACAAAAACATCGTTTTCTAAACTCATAAAATCGGTATCGGCAGCAAGATAAATTTTTTCTCCTTCTAAAGAATTTTTTAGTCCATCACAAAGCAGATTGTAGAAGGAACCATTTACAGGTTTATAGTCTTTATGGCTTGCCGAAATGTACAAGTACTTTACAGCTCTTGTTACTGCAACATAAAATAGTCTTTTCAGTTCAGCATAATTCTTTCGTTTGATTTTGTAATCATAAAATGCGGCAATAGGCGCAACAGAATACTTTGAAAAATATTTCTTGTCAACCGGTACTTTTGTAAGAAGCCCATATTCTTTACTAATACTTAAGTCTTTTGCTTTAACATTATCCTCTCGACCTTTCGAGTTAGTTCCATAAATAAATACTGCCTTAAACTCAAGTCCTTTGGATTGATGAATTGTCATCAGCTTAATTGCGTTTTTATTTTCAGCAACTTGTGCTTGTCCTTCGTCTTCGTAACCTTTAATAAACTCTTTCAGTGAAACAGTAAAATCATAAAGATTCTTAAATCCTTTATTCGAAAACTCTCTTGAAACCGCAAGCAGCTTTTCAACGTTTGCTGTTTCTTGATCCGAATTTTTCTTTGAGGAAAGAACAGACCAATAACCGGATTCATTCAGAAGCTTTCTAATTAACAGATACGGTTCAAAACTTGCAGCAGCTTTTAGATTATCATTAATTACATCCAAGATGAATTTTGTATTTACTTCAGCTTGACAATACTTTTTCAGTTTATCAAAAATGGTCTTTCCATTCAGCATAGATATTCTAAAGAGCTTTGCATCTGAGAAATTAAAAAATGGTGAACGCAAAGCTCCAACAAGAGCAAGATCATCATCGGGATTGATAAGAAAAGTCAGATAATTATAAATATCGTAAATAGCTTGTCTTTGATAGAAACCTTTGCCGCCTAAAATCAAGTAAGGTAAATTATGCTTAACTAAAGAAGTTTCTATTTCAGAAAAAGATTTTCTTTTGCGGCAAAGTATGGCAATATCGCCCAGCGTAATTGTTTTATCACTCTTAAGAAGATTAAGAATTTTCTTTGCAACAAGCCCGCTCTCATCAACACCGGAATTTGTATCGGCAAGCAAAATGCCTACGCTGCCAATTTCAATATCACTTTTAGTACAGATCAAATCGCTTGGCGCGACCTCATTAAATTCTTTCTGGGGATTTGCAAATAAATTACCAAAGAGTTTATTGGTAAAAAGCACAAGTTGAGGAAACATTCTAAAACTGTGAGGCAAATTCAAACTGCTTCCAGGTTCTGCACTTTTTACAATTTCTCGTTTTGTTTTATCAAACACTTCCAGGTCTGCATCTCTAAACATATAGATGCTTTGTTTTTCATCACCAACTACAAAAAGATTTCCAGCGCGTAGATGATCGAGTATCGGCATAAATATTTCGTATTGAATTTCATTTGTATCCTGGTATTCATCAATCATTATGTACTTAAACTTATCTCGAAGAAACAACTGAACAGCGGGCTTCTTAATTATTTCGTTTGTAAAAAGCAAAATATCTTCAAAATCTAAATAGCTTCTTAGCTTCTTTTTATTCTCATAACTTTCTAATGCTTTTTTGAACAGCTTTACAAAAACTTTTCCAAACTGCGCCATTTCTAATTCAGATTTTCCGCTGATGTCTATTTCGGCAAAGGAAGAAATTTGTTCATACAATTTTTCTATGTTCTCAATTTCGGCAGAGTATTCGCTTCTATTTTTGTTTAAGTAGCCAATTTTTCTCACAGAATTTTCTGTAGAAGTAATTAATTCTTTTTTGATTAGGAACAACCCTAGTATCTGAACTGATATTGGTTGAGAAGTAATTTCCGAAAGACAATTTGCAATTGGAACAGCGTATTTGCTGGAAGCATCACTTTTAAGTACCGAGCTGTTAATACGGGCTATTGATTTTATTCCAAGCTCAATTACATTTTTCAAAACAGCAGAGGTATCTTTTTCAAAACGCTTCTTAAATTCTTCTGCTATTTCTTCTTTAGTTTTTGAATAAAGATTAGCATCGAGTGAAGAAACATTCTTTCTTTGATGAATTGCATCTTGAAGAGCTAATTTTAAAAACGACTTGGAAGCCAGGATTCGGACTAAATACATAAAATCTGTGGCAATAGATTCATCACGAATTGCAGCTTGAAAGGTTTCTTCAATCGAAAGATCAATCAATTCTTCAGACAGCTGCTTGTCAATCGGAGAAAAATTTGCATCAATGCCTGCTTCAGGAGCAAATTCCTTGAGAATAGTAATACAAAACGAGTGTATTGTAGAGATATTAGCTAAAACAAGTTCTCGCCGAAGTTTTTCAAGTCTTTTCTTTTCTCTTAGGTTCTCTTCATTCTCGAGCTGCTCTTCAATTTCATCGGCAATTTTTCTGTACAGCTCGCCTGCTGCTTTATCGGTAAAGGTTATTGCAACAATTGTATCGAGCTCAACTTGCACTTTTTTGAAAATCTCAACAAACCTCTTTGAAAGCACAAAAGTTTTTCCAGAACCTGCATTTGCTACAAGCGATATGTGTTTCTTGTAATCTAATGCAGCTCTTTGATATGTAGTAAGCTGCACTTTCACTGAGCCAAAGGAATTGAAATTACAAATGTTGAACCTGTAGAATCTGTTTTCTCAACTATAATTTTACCGTTTATGCTTTCAATATATTTTTTTGCCATGCTTAAGCCAAGTCCCATTCCCGTAATTTTTGTAGTGAAGTTATCTTCAAAAATATTCGGCAGTATGTCTTGAGAAATTCCCATTCCATTATCAGAAATCCTTATTACACAAAATTTATTTTCTTTTGTTACTTCAACGTTAATTTTATCCGCATTAGCTTGAAAAGCATTTCTAATTACGTTTACCAAAGTTCTTTTTAAGTGGTCTGCATCTGCAACTACATAAATTTCTTTCGATTCAAAATTGGAGCTTAAACAGCATTTCTGTTCTGTGTAAAGATTAATTATTTCAGAAACCACTTCCGCTGCATTCAGCTTCCCTAAATTTGCGCGCGGCATCCTGGCAAAGTTAGAAAACTCTAAGGCTATGTTTTTTAATGTTTCTATCTGAGATATTATTGTTGAAGTTACTTTTTCGAATATTGAATTAAACTTTGGAGATTTATCGCTATAAGCTGCAACTAATTGCTGCACAGAAAGTTTCATTGGTGTAAGCGGGTTTTTAATTTCGTGCGCAACTTGTTTAGCCATTTCGCGCCATGCTTCTTCTCTTTCAAACTGAGCAATTTCAATTTGATTCTGCTTTATTTTTTGAACCATCTTATTAAAACCGTTTGCTAATTCTCCAAGCTCGCCTTTAGAAGCAACTGTTACTTCAACACTTAAGTCCCCGTTAGAAACCGCTCTTGTTGCATTAGTTAGTTTTTTTATTGGTAAAGAAATTTGCCCAGAAAGTACTGTGCTTATTATAATTATTACAATCATTGCAAATGAAAATACTCCAAATAAAAATACATCTAACTCAAATCCCGAAAGGGGAAGAAGCGTTTTGTTAAGTAAGTCATTCACTTCGATAATCAGAACTCCGCTTGATGTTTCTAACATTCCAAATGCAGAGTTTACTTTTGCGCCTTGAACTTCTCCCATTCCAATATAAAAACTGTTCTTGTTAAGTTCTAAGTTATAGTATGCTTCCGGATTAAGCTTACCGCCAAACAAACCTGCCTGGTACAATGATGGATTACTGCTGTAGATTACTTCGTTCGATTCATAAACCGAAAAATTCTTATTCAATTCTTTAGCAGCTTTTTCAAATATTATTTTTCTATCTATTTCGCTTTCCAGCAAGTATGGCGCTAAATAATTATTTAATTGATTTATGTTATCGGACATAATTTTAGTTAGCGCCGCTTTATTTCTTTCTTCGGTAAGGTTTCTGATATAAGCTGCAATTAAAAAAAGTGGAATGATAGATATAAACAGAAAAGCAGCAATAAGTTTACTTCTAAATGAAACGAAGCCAAGCCTTTCTTTTTTCAGCTTGCCGAACAAAAAGAAAAGAGATATTAAAGATATTAATACGGCATGTATGAAAAATATTTTGAAGAAATCTGAAAGATTCCATGTAAAATTTTTGTTCTCGCGCGCTATGGCTAAAATCCTTTCTCCCAAACTTGATTTCATCTTAGTAAGAAACAGTAGATTTTTTTCTCCAGCAATTTCCATTTCGAGCCAAGCTTCATTTAAGGAATCGGAAGTAGCAGAAAAAATTTTCTCGCTGTTAACTTCACTTAGCTTATCGCCGCGGGTTGAGCGAACAAGTTCTTTGTTAAAGAATTCATATACGTTAAGATTTTCATAATCAACCGCCGAAAGAATACCAACTCTTTCAGGCACTAAAATATTAATTAAAGATTCATGACTAAACCTGCTGGGATTCACCAAAGCAGAAACTGTTAAATAGCCGAGCACTTTGCCATTATCTTTAATTGTTACAAATCCATCTATCTGCTTTACTTCACCAAATACATTTTGCCTTGGAATTAATTTAATATCATTGTTGGCATTCAGTAAAGATTCATCTAATTCTAGCCTTTCCTCGCTTGATGAAGAAAAACTTCCAAGCCGATTTCTTTCCGGACTGAATATTGAAACTGCGGCATTTATACCTTCACGGTAAATTAAACTCTTCATCCAAATCGTAAATGCTGTAGTTGAACTTTCTCTATTGCTCTTCAAAACGTTAATCAGTTCAGAATTATCTTTTGCTTCGAGTAAAGTTTGATAAAGAATAAACTGAATTTGCTCCTCGTTTACCCGAACCAAATCGTAAGCCGAATTCTTAAGCGATTCTTTTTCCAACTGAGAATTATAGTATGTTAAAAGAGAAACCGAAATTATTGAAGAAGCAAGTGCGTAAAGAAAATACCTATAAACTATTTCTTTTTTACGAACAGTTAGATAGTAAAGAATAACAAAAGAAAATGTGAAAAATACAACTCTTATTAAGTCTGTGCCTTGCGGCTCAGATTGAATACTATCGAAAGCGAACCCGGAAATTTGCACTAAGACAAAAAAAATAATAAGAAGCGTTTTGCTGTTCATTGTAAAGAGATTGGATAATTTCTCTTTTGCAAAAACAAGCAGCGACAGCGAGCTTAAGAATATTGTAAAGCCGAGTATTAAAATGTTTAGACACATCAAAAAAACTGCATCAGAAGGAATAAGCGCAAACTCTTTGAAGTATCGAATTGTGGAATCAAAAATCACACTTCTTATTACTGCTCCAAAGCCGCGCCACAGCATCAAATAAAGAAATACCGAAACCAACACTAAACCAGCTTCTAATAATCCATGCTTTCTACTTACACTTTGTTTGTCTTCGTAAACTGTTATTACTCGCCTATAACCAATTATCGCAACAGCCAAAACTGTAACTACAGATATAAAAAATTCCAACGGAGAGCGTACCATTCCACCTGCAAATCTGGAAGAAAAATTTGATGAATCTGTTAAACTATTACTAATCCATCCCGAAGGAATATCTAATAAAAACAGTAATACACGAGTACACACTATTATTGCGGTAAGAATAACAAACTTTATAAGATTGGAATTTATTTTTCTTGCTTTACTAATCAGCCCAATTGAAATAATCAGAGCAAAACATAAAAACAAAATGCTCTGAATTGTTTGAATAATATTCTTCTGGTAATCTAAATACTGGTTTAATGATGGGTTTGGAAAGGACGCTATAGCAATCTTGTTCTTGTAGTTATTCAATATTGGTAAAGAGTAAAACCTGCCGTCTTGTTTAGCATTAGAATCAAAACCGTAAGTAAAGTTTATATCTGTGTTAAGTTCAAGCCGCAATGAATCTATAAAAGATAGTCTTTCAATATTCTTTATTGTTGGAATAGACAACTCTTTTATTGGCAAAGCAGTAAGAATCCACAAAGTTTGCTTTTCATTTTTGTAAGTACTTAATAAAGAAAGATAATCCTTTAGTTTATTTGTGATAAATAACGTTTCACCTTCATAAGGAGTTATTGATTTTAATTCTTCGTTTTTTGCCGATGGTTCATTATTCCAAGCTGCTAAATCTAATCGTTCGTTATAAATTTGCACTGAAAAAGAAGAGAATTCCTTACTCGTTATCAGCTCAAATAATTTATTTGGAGTAAGATTCTTTGCTTCATCTAATTGCGCTAAACTAGTTATGAGTTTTTGGGTAACTGAAACAAGCTGAGAAGATTTAGAATCAATTGCATCTTGTATTATTTGTGACTGCTCAAACGCAATTTCTTTTGATGTATTTCCCCAATTTTCTTTTGCCTTATTTACTAACAAAGGTTCTATTAAAGCCGATGCAATAAAAAGAATAACCAATATGGTCAGTGCGATTATTCTAATTTTATTTATGGTATTCTGCATTCTAATTTATAGTGATCTGAGAAATTCTCCATTGAGTATCAATCATATGGAGTGAAATAAATACCGTAGCAGAAGTTCTAATTCCCTTAGAAATATATTTTAACGTTCCGGCTGCAAATGGAGTGGAAGTCTCTGTAACCATATTAGTAATCTTGAAGGAGATCGGCTGATAAACACTTAAAAAATCTTTTATCACATAATAGGATTGATTTGCACTGTAATAGCCTGCAGCGCCATTTGTAAAACTTAGATAATTTCTTTGAGAAAAATAGTTCGAGAATTTATCTACAGAGCCGCTTCCAATTCCATCTTCAATCTTGATGAATAACTTAACGGCTTCTTTAGGATTTGTCTCTTGCGCAATTACGCACGAAGCAAAGAAAAGCATTATTACTCCAAGCGCTATATTCTTCTTAAAGATTGTTTTCATTTCTCGTTATTACTTTTTAACATAAACCAAAATAGTTAAAAGAAACAAAAAAGCATACCGCTAAGGGTATGCTTCTTTGAGGAGTTCTATGCAGTTATAGTTAATTAATTCTTACAGCATTTGCAGGCAAAGTTTTTCTTTTTTCCGGCACATTTCTTTTAAGCTGACGGTTACCTTCTACCAACTGATAAGCCCAATCAAATACTAATCTGTCTCCACTTATGTTTTTAACTCTTACTTTTGCGTAATGGTTGTCCCATGTCCAGATGACGTATGTATGCCCCGGAATTGCTTCAACGTACTTAATGTTTTCGCCTTGCTTTAATTGAACCCAACCGCTTTGTGGAGCAAAACTAACGTCCCAAATATCCTTTGTAGCTCCCATATCTTGAACATCCGAGTCTTCCCAAACGTTGATATAATTAACTCCATTGTGTTTTTCATAAAAGAAATCTGCAGCTTTGTCATTATATGGCATAACCAAATACTTGCTAAAATCGTAACCGGAGTTATTCGGTGAACGGTTAAAATCAAAAACTGCTTGATTAAATCCTTCCGGTCTTGGCGTATCGTAAACCACATCATCGCTTAATTCACTTTCGTTTCCATCAAAATCATAAGCAGTAACTGCATAATAATATGTTTCTCCATTCTTGGCGCCATAATCTATAAAATAGGTAGATTCTGTGCTGCCTATTAGCTTGTACTTTCCATCGTAAGTAAAAGAATAGTAAACATTATATCCTGATACATCACGTTCTCGGTTTGGGTCCCAATAAATATCAACACGGTTATCACCTGTAATTGTTCGTATATTTTTAGGCGGCGATGGAGGTGTATTATCGCGGTGGTGATCAAATTCATCGCAAGCGCTTAGTATAAAAGCAGCAGCAATAAATACAGCAAAGTAAATTTTTCTTAAGTATTTCATGTCTAACTCCTAAGAGATTCTGGAACTGTGTTTTCAATCTATATGCCAACTGGTAAATGTAGAATAAGACGAAAAACAGCTCGAAATGTATGCCTTTATAAGGTTGAGCTGCAGAGTTTGAGCAAATATGTACAAAGCTGTATGCTTAATTATACAGCTTTGTAATACAAGATTAGATTTCTATCATTTTGTCATCAATAAACATTTTCTTTTTATTGATAACAGCAACAGCTTTTCCGGTTAGCAGACGTTTATCATAAGGTGTGTTTTTAGATTTAGATTTGAACTTGGCTGCTTCAACAGTCCAAATCAACTCCGGATCGAAGATTGTAAAATTCGCTTGTTCACCAACTTGTATTCTAGGAACAGGCAGGTTCAAAATCCTTCTTGGATTTACAGCAAATTTTTCTACCAATTGTTCTAGTGTTAAGTGTTTCTTTTTAACGAG
Source organism: uncultured Melioribacter sp. (assembly GCA_964575995.1). Taxonomy (GTDB): domain Bacteria; phylum Bacteroidota; class Ignavibacteria; order Ignavibacteriales; family Melioribacteraceae; genus Stygiobacter. The sequence goes on from CAZNTN010000021.1 coordinate 34,874, forward strand.
TTCAGAAATTGCTAATCCAATTTGAGTTTCCAAACCTAAAATTCCGTTTGGCGCATAGATAAATTCCATTTCCTTTTCTTCAATTGAATGGGGCGCATGATCACTTGCTATGCAGTCAATAGTTCCATCTTTCAATCCTTCAATCATTGCGCCAACATCATCGCGTGTTCTTAGCGGCGGATTCATTTTAAAATTTGTATCAAAAGATTTAAGCATATCATCTGTTAAAGCAAAGTGATGCGGAGCGACTTCGGCGGTAACTTTAATTCTCTTCTTCTTTGCTTGCCTAACTAAATCAACAGCATTTTTAGAACTAATGTGTGCTATGTGAACTCTTCCGCCGGTAAACTCAGCCATCATAATATCGCGCATAACAATCAAATCTTCTGCAACATTTGGCACTCCGGGCAAACCAAGAAGCGTAGATGTAAAACTTTCATTCATAGCTCCGCCAGCTAAAGAGTCATCTTCACAATGCTCTATAATGGGCGCATCAATCATTTTAGAATATTCCAAAACGTTTCTTAGAATGCCGGCATTTTTAATTGCTACACCGTCATCGCTAAAACCTACGGCTCCAGCTTCATATAACTCAAGCATCGGAGAAATTGCTTCTCCTTTTCTTGCTAAAGTTGCAGCTGCAACCGGATAGACATCTACCAAATGTTTAGCCGCTTTCTCTTTGATAAACCGGACTACTTCTGCAGAATCAATATCGGGATTTGTATTAGGCATGCATGCAATGCCTGTAAAACCGCCGGCAGCAGCGGCGTTGCAGCCTGTTTCAACTGTTTCTTCATCTTCTCTTCCCGGCTCGCGAAGGTGAACGTGCATATCAAAAAATCCAGGCGAACAATACTTTCCGCTCAGCTCAAAAACTTTATACTCTTTTAATTCAGCCTCTGTTATTCCGCCTATCTTTTTAATAATACCATCTTCAATAAGCAAGTCATTTTTTTCATTTAATTTTTGTTCGGGATTCAACAGAATGATTTCTTTCAAAATAATTTTCATTTCTCACCTTCCTATTAATGCATTGTGCCAAGCAGATAGAGAACAGCCATTCTAACTGCCACGCCATTTGTTACTTGATCTAAAATTACTTGGTAAGGTCCATCTGCAGCTTCTGAAGATAATTCAACGCCGCGGTTAATAGGTCCTGGATGAAGAATTAGTATATCTTTATTATACTTTTCGATGCGTTCTGTTGTAACTCCAAAATAGTTATGGTATTCGCGAACAGATGGAATTCTCTTTCCCGCATCACGTTCAAGTTGAATTCTCAGAACATTTAGAACATCATTTTCTCTGAGCGCATCTTCAATTTTATGATAAACTTTTACACCGAGAGATTCTATCCCAATAGGAATCATAGTTGAAGGTCCGCAAACAGAAACTTTAGCTCCCATCGTTTTCAATCCGTGTATATTGGAAAGCGCTACACGGCTGTGAGCAACATCTCCTGCAATACAAACCCTTAATCCTTCTAATTTTCCAAGCCGTTCGTTAATAGAATACATATCTAACAAACCTTGTGTTGGATGCTCGTGCACACCGTCTCCGGCATTAATAATGTTTGCTCTGCTTATTTTTGTGAGGTACTGCGGCACGCCGGCAGATTTATGGCGCACTACAATCATATCAACCTTCATTGCTTCTATATTTCTTACAGTATCTTTAAATGTTTCTCCTTTTTTAACGCTGCTCGTTGAAGTAGAAAAATTTATTGTATCTGCAGAAAGTCTTTTTTGTGCCAGCTCAAACGAAATTCTTGTTCTTGTTGAATCTTCGTAAAATAAATTAACTATTGTTTTTCCCTGTAAAGTAGGAACCTTCTTGATAGGTCTTTCCAATACTTCACGAAAAGTTCTTGCAGTATCAAGAATAAGCTGGAGGTCTTCCTTCGGAACTCCGTTTAAGCCTAATAAATGTTTTGTTGATAGCGGCATATATTTTCTCTCTAATTTTTGCTTGGAGCGTTTACTAAATAAATAGCGTCTTCCCCGTCTGTTTCTTTAATTCTTACCCTTACTTCTTCATTAATTGATGTAGGAAAGTTTTTGCCAACAAAATCTGCTTTTATTGGAAGCTCACGATGACCTCTATCAACCATTACACAAAGTTGAATAGTATTAGGTCTTCCTAAATCCATCAGTGCATCTAATGCAGCGCGTACTGTTCTGCCTGTGTAAAGAACATCATCAATAAGAATTACGTTTTTCTCATTGATATCAAAGGTAATATTTGTAACTCCAATTTGCGGCTGCTTAAGGCGTGTGCGGAAATCATCTCTGTAAAGTGTAACATCTAGAACGCCAAAATCAGGTGTAGAGTTATCAATTTCCTTTATCTTCTCAAAAATTCTTGAACCGATAAACTCTCCACGTGTTCTCATTCCAACAAGCACAAGGTTTTTTGAACCTTTGTTTCTCTCCAAAATCTCGTGTGCAAGACGTGTCAACGTTCTGTTGAATCCCTCCTCATCAATTAGTTTAGCTTTAATATCCATTTTTTTTGCCTTTTTGATAAAAAAAATCCCCGATAGGCAACGCCCTCGAGGTTTCTCTTTTTTGCTGATATGTAATTATTCATATTCAATCCTTGTTTATCTCACGGGATAAATGTTAAAGGACAAATTTTTGTTGAGCAAATCTATCAGATTAATTTCAATTCACCAAATCTTTTTTCATTTTGTCGGGGTGGGGAGATTCGAACTCCAGACCTTGGCGCCAAAGGCGCCACGCGCTAACCGGGCTGCGCTACACCCCGAAAATGAACTGCACAAAAATAAAAACTTTTTTACGAGTAAAACAAAGCCTCTTATTTCAGCGGCTTTGTCTTGTTAATCCTTTTTCTACAGTCACGCTTCGTGAGCCTCAGCGTGACACAACAATCTCAATCGTCATGCTGAGTAGCCCGTTCTTTGGGCGTATCGAAGCATGGCGACAACAGTCATGGTGAGCCAGTCGAACCATGACTTTATTGTGGCGATACTAATTGTATAAAAAAAAGCCGCTTATTTCAGCGGCTTTGTCTTGTTAATCTTTTTTCTACAGTCACGCTTCGAGAGCCTCAGCGTGACACAACAATCTCAATCGTCATGCTGAGTAGCCCGTTCTTTGGGCGTATCGAAGCATGACACAATATTATTTTATTTTGAACTCTATTCTTCTGTTCATTGCTCTGCCATCTGCAGTGCCATTATCTGCAACCGGATTGCTTTCACCTTTGCCGGAAGCTGTTAATCTGCTTTCAGCAATACCTTTACTTAGCAAATACTTTTTAACTACATCGGCTCTTCTCTCAGAAAGTTTCTGATTATATGATTCAGAACCAATATTGTCTGTATGTCCTTCTATTTCAACTTTCATATCCGGATTTTTCAACAATGTTTTTACCGCATCAAATAGAATCGGATATGATTCAGCAGTTAGCTTAGAGCTGTTGCTGTCAAAGTTAACACCAACCAAAACCCATTTTTCTACTGGAGCAGCCTTAGCAGGCTTTTCAACTACAATCTCTTTAGTTACTTCTTTAGGTATGTGGGCTTTAATCATTTCTTCAATTCTGCCATAATCTGTTAAGTCTTTTTGCTCCTGAGTAATTCCAGTGTAGAGCTGGCAGTATTTTGAAGGAGCGCCTTTTTCGATAAGATATTGCAGACCAAGGCTCAAGCCAATGTATGAATCATTTCCACTGGCTTCAGTTGACATCACGGCTCCATCTAAACTCGAATTACTTGCCTGATGAAATGCAAATTCTGTAACTAATTTCCAGTCTTCATCTAAGCACCATTCAATGCCGGCGCCAGTGCTAAATTGCATAAGGAATGCATTTTCGTCTAAAGTGGTAGTTAAATAATTAGATAACATCCTATAGTTACCTCCAACTCCACCAAATATATATGGAGAAACCGGTTCACAAGGAGCTAAGTAGTAGAGAAAATCGAAATCGCCAGTTATTATGTTGGTTGATTGAGTTAATTCTCCTACACCGGATAGATAAGAGCTTTCCAAGTGACCATATCCAGCTTTTAATCTAACGCCGATATGTTCAGAAAAATTTCTCTGTAGAGAAAGATAGCCTCCATAATTGCCGTTTAAGGCTGATGTGTTAACGCTCAAAAATCTTGGATACTTAAAACCAAACCCGAGCGACCAACTGTCTTTGGCAAGCTGAGCTTTAGATACTTCAGCAAGACCAACTAAAAGTAAAATTGTTACTAATGTTAAAAGTTTTTTCATAAAACCTCCTTAAGTGAGGAATATTTTTCAATTAATTTTTTCATCTACAAAAAGTTTCTATTTTTGTCCGGGTCATTTTCGGGGTGTAGCGCAGCCCGGTTAGCGCGCTTCGTTCGGGACGAAGAGGTCGGGAGTTCGAATCTCCCCACCCCGACGAAAATACCAAAACTTAAAATGGTCCTATACCAATACCACCTTGATTGTGAACTCTCCAATACCATTCTGATTTAACAGTTGCTTTAATTTCGCTAAACTCAGTTTCGTTTTCAAATACGCCTGTCTGTGCTGTTCTAAAAATATCCTTAACAGTTCTTTCAGAAATTGTTATTCTATTTATCCAATCACCTGATGTATTTTGGAAGCCACTTGGACCTACTACAATTCCATTTACCACTGTAGGAGAGCCTCCCAATGTTGCTGGTAAATTATATGTAAATGATTGAACTAAATTACTTAAAGCAGTATATGATCTACCAAATCTTACATTAATTAAAGCTAGAACAAAACTATTATTTGGATGTAAAGCTGCAGCACCTGCAATAATTCTAATAACAGGCGGTGTGCTCAGAGGAGCAGTATATCGGGCAGTTTTATTTGTGGGGCTCATCTCAATGATAATAGCTTTTGTGTCTAATACTTTTTGTACACGTGTTATATTTATAGATTCGTCATTTTGTAAAAACTTGCCAACTACAGTTTGTGCAACAGAAACATTGCCTAGTAAAGCATAAGAGCCTGGTCTTGTAACTTGCACTGCTGCTGTTAAGCCATTAGCAGAAACGGTTGCATTCAACCCAGAGCTTTCCCATTTATTTGTAGTTGGATTTAGCAGTAAAACTGGAATTGTTGTACCAGCGGTTAAAGGAAATGGTAAGTTAAATGTCATTGTAACCGGCGCACCAAATGTTGAAACACCAGGTGCTGCCAAAGTATTGGAAGTTAAAAGATTTTGTGTAGGCGGCGTTGATGGCGGAGGAGTACTTGCAACAGGAACAGCAGCAAGTGTAACTGGAGTGTTAGCAGGCACTGCATTAGGAGGAACAGTAACACTTACAGGAGTAGTTGCTTTTGCTTCATTTGTAGGAGGAGTAGATGCTGCACCGCCTGTTGCGCCAATTGTAACAGTTGTAGTACTTGTAATTTTTGTTAAAACAATGGGAGCAACAGCTGCAGAACCAAGTGCCTTATCAAAGGTTGCAACTCTAAAACCGTAACCGTAACCAGTTACGTTTGTAGAAACATTTAGTGCAGCATCAGCTACATTCAATGCAATTAAGTTAAAAGAATACAAACCGCTTGCATTTGTTACGGCAGTAGAAATAACTGTACCATCAAGTTTGGTTAAACTAACGGTAGCACTAGGTATGCCGCCGCCTGTACCGCCATCAAGTACATAGCTGCTTAAAACAACTGGCTGCGGTTCTGGTGCCGGCGGGTTTGGTCTTGGTACTTCAGGAGCTACTCTGGAGGTCTCGCATCCGGAGAACACCATTGCGCCTGCCAATACAACTAAAAACGAAAAAACTACTAAGAAGTTTTTCTTTTTATTCATCTTTCACCTCAAGGATAATTAGTTTGTTATTTTGTTAAATCTATTTCTTATAAAGCTAGAATTTAGTTTTTCTATAAAAGCGTTTATTCTATTGCCTGTGTTGTACCGCATGCCTATTAAATCATTAGTATTACTTTTAACTACGTAACTCCAAGAATAATTTTCAGCAGTTTTTAAACGAACAAAACTTGGGCGCCAGTATTTTGATGGGAATAGAGGGATAGTTAATGTGAACCCTCCGTTAGTAACACGTCCCAAAGACCGTATGGCAAAAAACCCGATTTCAATTTCACCAAATTCACGATTAATATCAAACCTTAGACTGTTATCTTTCTGTAAATAATGACCCGCACTTACACCTATAGTTAAATCGTATTTTTGAATTCTATACTCGGCGCCAAGAGAGCCTGTAACTAAAAATTGATCGGAATAAAGAACTCTTGTAAGTCCAGAAAAATCAACAAAACTTGTAACGCCAATATTTCCGCTCAAACTAAAATTTCCATCTACAAAATACTTTCGTGTTTCAAAATCAAATCCATATCTGTTGTTTGAGAATATGCCAGCCGTAGTTGATATGTATAACGCATTTTGCAGGCGAAAAGTTTGATTTAAAGTAACCATACCAGTTCTTATAGAATCTCCTCGTGTTCCAAACTCGTTATATAATGGAATAATCTGCTCATAACTAAGCTTCATCCCTTTCCAAAAATCGGTTCTAATATCCGGAGCTAAATTAATTTGCGCAATAATTGGTTTGGAATAAGGACCAAATTCAAACTTAAACTGTGGCTTAAGAACCAAATCAAATTTGAAATTAGAAGAATTGTTTTCCCGTTCGTCAAGCAATAATTTATAGTCCTTATCAGTATTTAATCTAATGTCAGAATTTTCAATAAATTTTTTTGCATCAATTTTTTTATCCAAAAAATCTCTGCAATTCTTTAAGGCAGAGCTAAATTTTACAATTGGAATTTTTCTGTTTAGAGGGATTAGTACTAATTCCTCTCGATCATTAATTAAAGGAACAACAATTTTTAGAATTTCATTTAACGCTTCAACTTCAAATCTGTAAACTCGGTTTTCGTAAGCTATAAGAATTCTACTATCAGCAAGTTTAATTCTAATATTTTCAAAACCATGCTCAATAAGTTTAGAGATTATTACATTTTTTTCTGTTGCGAAGTGATTATTAAAAAATCCAAAAAAGAAAAGAACAAAAATTCCAAATTTTACATAAGTTCTCGCCTTCACAAAAAGTGATAATTTATACATAAATTAGATTGGCTTCCCTCGGCAAAGGTTGGTGTTCATTTGTGGAACTTTCTTAAATTACAATTGAATATATAAATTCAATTTATTAGTTCAAATATTATTTATAAATTTCATTGGTTAGTGTGATTAAATGCAAAGTTGTATTTAACAGGCAGTTTTAGGAAAATAAAAAAAAGAGGAGATTTATGGCAACCAACCATTCGTTTGATATTGTTTCCGAAATTGATTTTCAAGAAGTTGATAATGCTATGAACCAGGCAATTAAGGAAATTCATCAGCGTTATGATCTCAAAGATTCAAATACTGAATTACAGCTTAATAAAAAGGATAAGCAGATTTCTATTAACACAAAGGATGATTATTCCCGTAAGCAGTCTATAGACATACTTCAAACAAAATTTATAAAGCGGGGCATTTCTATTAAAGCGCTTAAATACAAAGAGCCGGAACCAGCATCTGCCGGAAGATTAAAACAGATTATTGATTTACAGAGTGGTATCTCTAAAGAGAATGCCAAACTTGTTACTAAAATGATTAAAGAGAGCAAGTTAAAAGTAAATGCACAAATACAAGATGAGCAAGTTAGAGTAACAGGACCAAAGATTGATGACCTACAAGCAATAATGAAGTTAATTAAAGAAGCCGACCTAGATTTTCCTACACAGTTTACAAATCTTAAATAGTTACTATGATATTTAAAACAAAAAAGTCCCGCAAAAAGCGGGACTTTTTTTTGCTTGCAGATTATGAATTAATTGAAAATGTATCTGAAAGATAACTGAATCTTGTAAACATCTGCTAGCGATACGGTTTGTTGAATAGAATTGTTAAACAACACACCACCAGCATTATTCATACGGTACAACACTTTGTTATCAGCAGCTCTTGGCCGTGAAATAAGCGGGTTAAATGTGGTTATAGTTTGAGCAACGCCCCAATCTTTATTCAACAAGTTTGTAAAGTTTACAATGTCAAGTCTAAACTGTAATGTATTGCGTTTATCAAATAGGTTTGTGAAAACATCCTGAGCGATACCGATATCTAATCTCCAAACCATTGGTAATAAGAACCCATTACGCTCAGCATATTTACCTCTGTTGTTTTTGAGGTAATCATTGCTGTTAATAAATGATTCAAAAGCATCTTGCTGCTGAGCAATTGTAAATACGTTTGTGCCAGATGTATATTGTTCAAAGTTCATTTCAGATTTGTCTTTAGGAATGTAAATCAAGTCGTTGTTAGCGCCATCACCGTTAAGATCGCCGCTGAATGTAAAGCTGACTGTACCTGTATTAAATCCTTCTAAGAAACATGAAATTGTAGTTTTTCCAAAATCAAAATACTCAAGGCTGTATGAAGCAGCAGCAATTACTCTATGTCCTGGACGAGCTGAAGAATAGCCTAGACCTGGATTATTTGGATTTCCAGACATAAAGTTGCCGGTCCAAGAACCTTGTGCAATAGAACCTGGATCGAACATATTCTTTGACACACCATAATTATAAGCAGCTTTTGCAAACCAATTATCGCTATAAGGTTTTTCTAAAGCAGCAGTTATGTTATAAGAGTAACCTTCGTCTTGGTTAGAAAGAACGAAAGCACCAGTTACTTTACTGTTTACTCTATTTGCAGTAGATGTATAGAAAGGACGCTTATCAACACCGGCAAAGTTACCTGTTGATTTAGCTAAATTAGCGTTTGTGTAGTACATTCCGTTTATATCGCGGCTGTAGAGAAATTCTGCGGTAGCTACTAAATCAAATGGCAGTCTTTGGTCTATAGCAATGTTGTTTCTCCAGAGCTGCGGAAATTTGAAATCTGGGTCTGTAAAGTTAAGTACATAACTTGCAGCTGGAGCACCTGTTACGGTGGCTGGTTTGTATTTGTTTGTATTTGGATGGAATGGATAATCTAAAGTATTTGTAGCAGAAATAGCGCCTAACAAAATACCATTGTTGCCAATCTGGTTAGAAATCCAAACATAAGCTGGTTTACCTGTAAAGATACCGGAACCGCCACGTACTTGAGTTGTTTTATCTCCAAAGACATCCCAGTTAAAACCAACACGAGGCGACCATAATATCTTAGTATCTGGTAATTTTTGAGTTGTATATTTAACAGAATTTCCATCTTTATCTAAGAAAGTCATAGCGTTAGCTTCTGCATTTGTGTAAGCGTTTTCATCATTAAATACAGGCAGGTCTAAACGTAAACCTACTGTTAATTTAATATCATCGGTTACACGCCATTCGTCTTGTCCGTAAACTCCATAGAAATAAACATCCAAAGGCTGAATTGGTTTATCCATACCTGGAATGTTCATATAACCTAATTGGTATCTATTTAATCTAATAGGAGATTTTGTTCTAGCTGGATTAGCTAAATAATCATCTGCATCTCTATAGAAATCAGCTAAAGAGTTATAAACAAAAACACCTTGCGCGCCTTGAAAGAATACGTTTTCAGATCTATACTTTTCTGCGCTTATACCAAACGTTAAAGTATGGTCTTCGCCAAAAATTGTGAAGTTGTTCTGCAATTGATAACTGCTGTAACGTAATTCGTTATTTGGGGTAAACGGTTCAAAACCAAAAGAAGTGTAAGTAGTTCCGTCTTTCAAAATATCAACAAGCGGAAACATTGTACCTCTTGAAGCACGGCTTTCATCGTTAAATGTATAACCAAGGATAAGGTTATTGGACATATTTGTTCCGATGTTTGAGTTCCATTCCAACACTGTAGAACGGATGTTCTCCATAATTTGATAGTTTGAATTTTGGAAGTTTAGAGCATTGTTATTTGTTCTTCTATTACCAGCACCAAGTGATGATGAGTTAGATAACAATATGTCTGCGAATGAATCTAAGTGTGTATAGCGCAAACTTATTTTATTGTTGTCATCTAAGTTGAAATCTAACTTAGCTAAAAACCTTGTAGAAGGTGTTTCGTTATCATAGCCTGTGTATGGACCTGTTTCATAATTGAATCTGTTTTTCAAATATGAACTCAAAGCAGTAAGATCACCTGCTAATACACGGGTCATGTTTCCACCAACAGCAGCTGTGCCCGGGTTAGCCAAAAATGTAGTGCCTGGCTGAGTTAAATTATCATCTTCGTAGTTAACAAAGAAGAATAATTTATCTTGAATAATTGGTCCGCCTAATTGGAATCCCATATTGCGGAATTTGAAGTTGCCCGGATCAAATGCTCTTTCTTTAGCTTGATCGCCGACCATGCTTTTTTGTCTAAAGTTGTAGTAAGCAGTACCAGAAAACTCGTTGGTACCGCTCTTAGTAACTGTATTAACAGCCGCGCCAACAAAGCTTCCTTGTCTTACATCGTAAGGAGCAATGTTAACCTGCACTTGTTCAACTGCGTCAACAGAAATAGGAGAAACTCCAGTTCTTTCACCAGGGCTGCTTCCTAAACCGAAAGAGTTGTTGAAGTAAGAACCGTCAATCATAATGTTGTTCATACGTGCATCCACACCGGCAAAAGAGTTGCCCTTTGCCTGAGGGGTTAAGCGGTAGAAATCTTCCAATCTTCTTGTAATAGTTGGCAGAGCTTGTAGAGCTTCAACATTAATCGAAGTTGATGCACCGGTTCTATCGGAACTGAATACAGCATCCCGTTGTGCTCTTACTGTAACTTCACCAACTTCAATTCTACCTTCTTGCATTTCAAATTCTAAATCTGTTGTAACACCAAGTGTTAAATAGAGATTATCTTTAACCTGAGAGTCATATCCAACATAAGAGGCGGTTACTTTGTAAGGACCGCCAACTCTCATAGCCGGAATGTAGAATCTGCCATCGTTTCTGGTAATTCCGCCATATTTTGTTCCGGAAGGAACATGCACTGCTATCACAGTAGCTCCTGGAAGCACTTCTCCTTTTTGGTCTGTTACTGTACCGTTAATCGATGCAGTAGTAACCTGAGAGTAAACGCTCTGAAAGCTAAATAATAACATTAGCATGAACAGAGAGAAAACAAGTTTAACTTTACTCATACATTACTCCTAATAATGGGTTAATTAATAAATTGATTAGTGAACAATTTTGGTTTTTTTTTGTAGTATGATGCCTCTCGATGAAACAAGCTGCATTCTTTTTTTGAAGTGTATAACCGCTAAATAAACTCACGATACCTTTTTGTTTTTGAAAGGAGATTATTTTTTGCACTTGGAAGATATGAAAATGGGGCTTATCCCGAAAGCAATTAACAATTATTTAATGCAAAAAAACTTTTCAAAAATAGTTGTCAATTCCCTCTTTATGGTATATCTTCTGCACCATTTTAGAATAAGAAAAGTGCATCTGCAATGAAAAAACTGCTTTTAACAATTCTTTTTATCTTAGTTTATGTTTCTATTTTAGCACAGTCTAAACCTTATGTTCTCTTAGTCTCGTTCGATGGCTTCCGCTGGGATTATCTAAACCGAGATATTACTCCGAATTTGGATAAAATTCGTAACAATGGCACATCTGCACTATCTTTAAGACCATCATTTCCATCTAAAACTTTTCCTAATCATCAGTCCATAATAACAGGTATGTATCCGGCTCATCATGGTATTTACTCTAATTACTTTTCGGATCCTTTCTTTAAAGAAATGTACCGGCTTGGAGATACAGCGGCTGTTACAAACCCAAGATGGTACTTAGGCGAAGCTTTTTGGGAAACCGCAGAAAGACAAGGCATAACAACAGCCAGTTACTTTTGGCCCGGCAGCGAAGTTAAGCTCGATTACAGAAGACCAACCTACTTTAAAAAGTATGATCATCAAAAACCTTACGAAGAAAGAATTGAAGGAGTTATTAATTGGCTAAAACTCCCACTTGAAAAAAGACCTCATTTTATTACTCTTTATTTTCACGAAACCGATGACAAGGGACATAAGTTTGGTCCAAACTCTAACGAGTGTAATGAAGCCGTAAAACTTCTTGATGAACTTGCCGGTAAACTGATGCAGAAGCTTGATGACATTAAAATGAAAGACAGCGTTAATGTTATTTTCTTATCAGATCATGGAATGACAGATGTTTCTCCCGAACGTGTGATTAATGTTGAAAAAATTCTTGAGGGTTATAATTGCAAGTTTTTGGATGAAAGTACTTTAATGACTATTGAGCCGCCAAAAGACAAACTAAAGGAAGTTTATAACATCCTAAAGAAAAACGAAAACCATTACAAAGTTTACTTACGCGATGAAGTGCCCGAGTATTTTCATTTCAAAAATAATCCGTTGATTCCATCTATTGTTGTTATACCAGATAATGGATGGAATGTACTTACTAATAAAGGTATCAATAGACTAAACGGCAGTTATACAAAAGGGAATCATGGATTCGATAATCATCATCTTGATATGCACGGAATATTTTTAGCAGCCGGACCAAGTTTTAAGAAAGGTTATAAAACCGGCACGTTGTGGAATGTTGATGTTTATCCATTACTCTGTAAAATTTTTGGAATTATGCCACGCTCTAATATAGATGGCAAACTTGAACGAATTGAATTTATTTTAAAGTGAGTCTATGACAACAAAATCTATTCTTGATCTTAAATATGAAAAATATAAACTCAACAATGGGTTGGAAGTTATTCTATATCAGGATAATTCCCTTCCATCGGCTGCAGTAAATATTTGGTACGGTGTTGGTTCGGCCAACGAAGTTCCCGGCAAAACAGGTTTTGCACATCTGTTCGAGCACATGATGTTTCAAGGCTCGGAGAATATTCCCAAAGAGGGTCATTTCCGTTACATTCAAGAAGCTGGAGGAAACTTAAATGGTTCTACCAGTGTTGATAGAACAAATTATTACGAAACCCTTCCTTCTAATTATTTAGAGTTAGCGCTCTGGTTAGAATCTGACAGAATGGGATTTATGCTTCCCGGTTTAACTAAAGAAAAGCTTGATAATCAAAAAGATGTTGTTATGAATGAACGCCGTCAGCGGTACGAAAATCTGCCTTACGGTCTTTCGTGGGAAATACTATTCTCAAATCTTTTTTCGGAAGGACATCCATACTCTTGGCCAACAATCGGTTGGATGAAAGACATAGAAAAGTTTGAGCTTGAAGATGTTTGCCTCTTCTTCAAAACATACTATGCGCCTAATAATGCAACACTAATTTTAGGCGGCAACTTTCATATTCCATCAGCAAAAGAACTTATAGAAAAATATTTTGGTGGAATTTCAGCAGGCAAACCGGTTCCTGAAGTAATTTTTGCTGAGCAAAAGTTAAATGAATCGAAGAAAATAATTCATAAGGATAACATTCAGCTTTCGAGGATTTATTTGGCTTGGCATACTGATAAGGCATTTGGCGCTGATGATGCCGCACTTGATATTCTTTCCGAAGTTTTATCTTCTGGAAAAAGCTCTCGCTTGTTTAAAGCGTTAGTGTTCGATAAACAAACAGCACAAGATGTTTCTTCGTTTCAGTACTCTGCTAAATATGCCGGTTCTTTTATTGTTGCTTCAACAGCAAAACCGTTTATTGAATTAGAAGAAATCAAAAAAGAAATTTTTGCACGCATCAATGAGTTGATAGATAACGGAGTAAGTGAAGATGAACTAATGAGAGCTAAAAATGGAATAATTTCTTCTTTTGTTTTTTCACTTCAGAAACTTGAAGCAATTGTAGATCAAATGAATCATTACAATTTTTACCTTGGCGAGCCAAATTCTTTTTCTAAAGATTTAGCCCGTTACGAAAATGTTACGGCAGACGCTGTTGCTAACGCTGCAAAAAAATATTTGCTTAATCCATTTGTAGAACTTCACATAATCCCAAATGAAGAATAAAAATGTTTGATAGAACCCAAGCGCCAATAGAGGCAGAAAAAATTCCGTTTCAAATTCCAGAGATTGAAAACTTTACACTTGCAAATGGAATTGAAGTTTACTTTGTACAAAAAAGAAATTTGCCAATTGTTTATTTAACTGCTTTTGCTTCTGGCGGAAGCAGATACGACAGCACCGATAAACTTGGCACCGCATATTTAACTTCTCTTTTAATTGATGAAGGAGCCGGCGAGTTTAACGCTCTTCAGTTAAACGATGAATTTGAAAAGATTGGTACAAACTTTAATGTATCTGTCAATCCGGATACTATTGGCTTTTCAATGCTCTCTCTATCGGAAAACTTTACAGATTCTCTTAACCTTTTTTGTAAAGTTCTTACAAATCCCCGCTTTGAGCAGCCCGATTTTGAAAGAGAAAAGAAAAAAGTTCTGGATAGAATTCTTCAGCTTAAAGATGAAGCCGGCTATATTGCTTCTTCAGTATTCGAAAGAATGATTTTCAAGAATAGTTTTTATGAATTTCCGGAAATAGGCTACAGCGAAACTGTTGGAAATATTTCCAACGACGATATAAAAAACTTTTATCAAAACCGGCTTGGCACAAACGATGTTAAGTTTTTTATTGTTGGCAATCTTGAAACTCAAAACGCAGCAGAATTGCTGAACAAGCAATTTGGTTTCTGGAAAACTCAAACGAATTCGAGTACAAATTTTGCAAAACTTTCCAGACAGATAACCAAGTATTTTGTTGTAGATAAAAAAGATTCCGCTCAAAGCGAGATTCGTGTTGGGCATATTTCTAAAAGAAGAAACACAGAAGATTTTTACGCTACAAAGATTATGAATACAATTCTTGGCGGACAGTTTTCCAGCAGAATTAATCTTAACCTAAGAGAGAACAAAGGTTTTACCTACGGTGCCGGTTCTAATTTCAGTTATTATCAAAATGCCGGTCTGTTTGAAGTACACACTGCGGTTAATATTCAAAATACCGGCGCGGCTGTTAAAGAAATTTTTAACGAACTGACCGGTATTAAAAACGGAATTACCGAAAAGGAAATTGAGTTTGCAAAATCAACTTTAATAAAACAATATCCTTCCCGCTTCGAAACGTTTTCTCAAATTGCAAAGAACATCGAATCATTAGTTGTTCATTCCATTCCTCTTGATGAACTAAAAGTTTACGAAGACAAACTTTTCTCTGTTACTAACGAAGAAATACATAACGCCGCGGTTGATAATATTTTCCCGGAAGAATCTTTTGTTGTCATCTGCGGTGAAAAAGAAAGTGTTAATAAACAATTAAAAGATGAGCTTGGTGTTGATGCTGTTGAATTAACACACGAAGGAACCCAAATGTAACAAGCAAGAAAGAGCTTGATTTACTCTTCCTTGCAAATTCTGATCGTTATTTAGTTAACAGCATCTTCTTAGATGCAAAGAAATCATTTACTTTTATTGTATAAACATAAAAACCGCTTGCCAGACTGCTTGCGTTAAATGTTACAATATGTTTTCCTTTTTCTTTAAATCCGTTTGCCAACTCTGCAACTTCCCTTCCAAGAACATCATATACTTTTAGAATAACATGACCGGCTTGAGGCATACTGTAGCTGATTGTTGTTGTAGGGTTAAATGGATTGGGATAGTTAGCTAAACTGTAGCTTACCGCTTCTTCGCTTTCTGTGGTCTTGATTCCAAATTGCTCTTTTAGTTCTATACCGCTTTCTTGTGATGCAAATTTAGCAAGTATATGCTTGGGATGATTTGCAATTAAAACTCCAAACATCTCTTCGGCTTTGGCTTGATTTTTAATGTAGTACTTGTAAATCAATCCCTTTTCATAAAGCATTTCGCAGATTAAATCCACATCGCTATTTGCACCTTTTATTACATCATCAGCCACACTTATTGAGTTTTCGTAATTACTCTTTTTAACATTATCCCAAATTGAAAAACGTTGAATATATGGCAAGTATTGCTGGTAGTTTTTCTTGCTTGCCAAATCATTTAAGTAACTATTAAAGGCATTCTCCTCTTCTTTTGCCTTGTATAAATAGTTCAGTTTTGTTAACGCTGCTTTAACAATTTGCTTGTCTTTTTCAGCAGCTACAACGCTCTTATAATCATCTATCAACTTATTATAATCAGTTGCATATTTACTCTTATCATACTTCTCTTTTTTAGAATTGTCATCAATTTTTCTGAGCAGCGCCAGGTATTTATCATCTGCTTCTTTAAGCAGTTTGGAATCTGAAGAATTAACCTCCTTTGTTGCAGATGGGCTTACTTTTAATAAGCTGCAAACATTGTTTACGCCTGTAACAAAGACATTACCATAAATGCTTTGAGGAACAGGTAGGCTGTAAGTATTGCTTATTGCGTAAGCGTATGCCCCATTTTGCGCATATATGTCAGCGCCATTATTGCAGAAAATATTTTGGTCTCCAACATTGTATGAAGCGTTATTTGATAAGAATACTCCACAATCAAAATTTTTGATTGTATTGTAAAATACATTTCCCGTTCCGCCATATAAACTTACAGCAAAAGATGCCGAACCCACTTGGGCAGTAGAATTACTTATATTAGTATTGGTACTGCCGTAATCGCAAAGTAAAGTTGAACCTGGAAAATCACATGATGAAACGTTCACTAATTGACTATTGTTTGTATTAACTCCATTTGCAATTTTCATATTAGCTATTTGAATATTGTAAGAATTTGTTGATGAAATACTTCCGTTAATAATTGTTGAACTTGAACCTTGACCACTAAAAGCAATATTTGAACGGCTGCTGAAACTTGGCGAGACATTAAATGTACCCGGCGCTAGCTCTAATGATTCGTTATTATTAAGCGATGACCAAGCTGTTTGGTAAGATGAATAAATGCCTTCGATTGCACCACCGACTTTACGAATAGCGGACAAACCACTAAAGGAACCACCACTAACATTAATATTTCCACTTGTTGTTAAAATAGAGTAACCGTTAAGGTTAATGTTTGCACCCGAAACAAAACTCAGAGTAATACCACCTGGAACTGTAATATCACTTTGAAGTGTTTGCGAGTTGGAAACATTTATAGTTTGTCCTGTTACTGCCGCTGATAATGCTGATGATATTGTTGGCTGATCTTGAGGAACATCTACGGATCTGCGATGAAATATACTTGGTGATTGATAAATAAATGGGCAATAGTTTTTGTCATGTTGCATTAATGGCCCTGAACCCCACTTTGATATATACACATTTGGCGTCTCAGTTCTTAAAGCGGAATGATCCCCAGAATATGAAACATGTGTAACAACAAATTCAGATACAAAATCATAACTGCCATCACCGTTTGGTTCTTGAAAATAGAGATCATCATTTGGGGAGTTTATCCACGTTCGGTTTGTATAACCATTAGCCCATGCATAAGAATGACAATTATAAGTCCTAGTTGATGAGCTTAATAGTGTTGCTTGCGGATAAGTGTTTCTAAAATATGTATCCGTTCCACTGACATCAAACGTTCCAGGTTCCCATGGATCATTTGTACCATCACTTCGAACGGTATTTGTTACGTAGGTACCTCGAGGTGTATAAATATTCAAACTTGCCTGGCTTTTATACAATTTTTTAGTTTGCTTGACTTCGTTTTCGATGAATTTTTTATCTTCTTCCTTCTCAAGAGTTGATAAAATTTCTTTTTGTGAAAGTAGTATTTTTAACATATAATAATCATTAATAGATATTTTAGGATATTGCATCGCTAATATTTTTTGCTCAACAGCTTTAGCTACTTTATAACGTTCTAATACTATTTTACCAACATCTTTTCGTTTTAATAACAATTTCAAAGAACTTGAAATATTTTTTTGCATCTCGAATCCTTCTTGTGGTGTATCAAAAGCAATAATATCAAATTTCAATGGAAAATTTTCCCAAGCTTCAAGTAATTCTGAGGTTGTCATTTTTTCTAAGACTGACTCTGGAATTTTACATGCTTCTGCCATTTGTTGGTGTGTTGTAAAACTTTTCCATTTTTCACTACCAGGTTTAATTGGATAATCCCACTTTACTTGAGAAAAAGAAAAAAGAGAGAAATCCGTTCAGAATTATTATTAGAAATAACTTTTTCATATTTACCTCTACTGTTTTATTAATATCATTTTATTAGTTATATGCGTATTCAATTGAAATAACACCATATTGAGTTGCAAGCCAAAGAGTACCATTTTTATCAAGCTTCATGTCACGTATAAATAAATTAATAGAAAGTCCGTTAGCAATGTCCGATAAGTTTTTCCATATTCCATTTTTGAAAAATGATAAGTTATGTGGATATCTCCATTCGGTTTCTGTTGCAATTAACAAATAATCAAATCTATCGCAAATAATATGGGCAACTCTATTGGATGTTATAGCTTTTAAATTATAAATTCCGTTTGGATGAGGTCTAAAATCAACCCAGTTTTTCCCGTCGAATTTCTGAAGCAATCCATAATAATGTTCATAATCTAAACGTTCCCATTCTCTAGCTCCAATCCAAACATCATTGTTATTATCAGTTGTGATTGCATTGATACCGAATTTTAGCAATCCAGAATTACTTGGAGTAAAAACGTTCCAGGTATTTAAATCATCGATCTTTACTAATCCACCCGCAGTACCTACCCATTTGTTATTATTTTTATCTACATGTATAACATCAATAATACTGCTGGGCAATAAAGAATTATCTTTAGTATATAACTTCCAGCTGCTTCCATTAAGGGATAGTATGCCACCAGCAGTAAAATGACCACATCCGACCCATAGAAGATTATTTTTGTCAAATGTTAAAACTCTAATAATTCTATAAGGCAACGGAGAGTTTTCTGTGTTGTATACTATCCAATTTTTGCCATCATATTTTGTGAGTCCATTAGAAGTACCAATCCAAATATTATTATCAGTACCTACTGCTATACAATTTATAGAATTGTTTGATAGACCAGAATTATTAGTGTTGTATATTATACAACTGCCTCCCTCTAGTTTTGCTAGCCCTTCATTATAGGTACCAACCCATACCCGTCCGAGATTATCAACAGCAATAGTACTTATTTCATTACTAGGTAATCCTGAATTTGATTGATTATAAATTGTCCACTTTTTAATAAGGGGGTCAATATTCTTTTCTTGGGGCTCAGTACCACCACAACCAAAACTACAAAAAGTAATAACAAAAATAATTGCAATTAGGAATGCAAGTGTGAGTGTATGTTTTGATCCTTTCATATTTTTTCCCTTTAAGAATACATGGTAGTGTCAAAAATTTTTTATCTAGTAAATACCATTTCCATCTGAAGCATTACACCTGGTTGAAATTGCGAATAAAAGTTTGATGTAAAATCAATTTTTATTGAAACATTTTGTGCATATGTAATTGAAAAGAATATTAAAAATAACGCAATATATTTTTTAATTGGTCTCATTTTAGTTTTTCCTCATACTGTAATTTCAATTATCTTTTTAGAGCAATTATATTATTAGTTCTATAGTCTCTATTTGGGTGCGAGTAAAAAGCACGGCATTTTAGTGTGTCTTTCGAGAACGTAATTTCAAAGAATGATACATCAATTGCATCAACTACTTTGTAATTAATATTAATACTAAAACATTTTCCTGTAGTGCATGATGAATCTATTCTCCTTTCTCCCATTTTTTCAAATATTAGATATCCTCTGAAAATGCTGTCTTTTCTTGTAAATTTGAATTCAAGAGGATAGTCCGGTGCTCTGACTACCAGTTTATGTTTTTCTAATGTAAACCCGTCAATAGTTTGCAAATAGTAATGTTCAGTTTTATCAATTGGTGGTTCAAAGGGATTTTCCTTTTTGCAACTTATTGTCACAATACAAATAAATAGTAATTGAATACATAATATTTTTTTTGTTTTCATAAACACCTCATTCGTTTTTTGCTATAGTTAGCAAATAGTTTTTCACAACCTCATTATTTTCCCAAGCAAGAAAATCATCAACTGCTTTTATTACCCTATCATCATTTTTGAATTTTTTAAGTGCGTCTAGTATCTCTATCCTATTACTCCAATTAGGCTCTACTTTGTAATTATTAATCAGAGGCTCAATTATTTCTTCTGTACCAATTTTTCTCAGAACATTTATAGCTGCACTTCTTATTCCTTGCGCTTTGTCATTAAGGTATTTAGCTGCAATCTTTGCATCGTTTTTGTCTGCATAGTTTTCAAGTGCAAATAAATACTCAAAATTATTTTCAGTATTTGATTCTGCTATTAATGCGGCTTTTATGGGTTCATGCATTTCTTTAATCTTTAGCTTTCCAGAATTTCTAATACCAAAGATTTTTGATTTGCTGTCGCTTTTGGCAAACATCTTTTTTATAAAGCCTATTTCTTTTGCTGTTATGTTTTCTTCAATATCTAACAACAAAATATTTTTAATAGGTTCATTATCTAAGTTATCATACAAATCAATTAATTTTTTACAGTTCTCTTTTTCAAAAATATTTTTTTGCACCACAAAAGCATTTATAACTTTTTTAACATCTTGTACAGCATCACTCCTATAAACTCCGGCAATTCGACTGGTAATTGCCCACTCACCTATAGTATTGTTTAAAAATAGTATGTATTCTCTACCCTCTTCCAAATATGGTTCAGCTTCTAACCGGAAGCCATTCTTAAATCTAGAAACAACTTCAATTTTATTTGAGCTCATTGTGCCCATTAAAAAGTCTTCCACACTAAAGCTCATTTTGTAATAGTTATCATCACTTGTTACTTGTACAATCTTGCCATTAGCTGCAAGCATGCTGTTTTGTTATGGCAGCAGCAAGACGGCTAAAGAAACTAATTTATCTATTTAGAAAAAATTGCTAAAGAATGTGTAAGTGTGTTTTCAAATTGGACCCCGTGAAGTTAGTAGATGAGTCCACCCGGTAATATGTTTGCTATTAACTCATCGGCAAATTAAAATAGGTTATATGCAAAAGCAAGGTAAAAACCTGAGGATAAAAAATATTTGCTGATTAATTACTTCTAACTCTTTGGCTTTACACTCAAATAAGATTTAGAAACCGGAACAATTTTGCTCCCCTGTTTTTTGTATCCGGCAATAAGCGGCGTAATTTTGCTGAAGTTATCAAGAGTTAAGTAAAATACTTTCTGGCGGGAAGCAGTAGTATCCTCCGAATAAAACTTAAACTTGGAAACAAGCTCTTGTTCATCTTCTGTTTCTAATCTTATAAACTCGCGCAAAGGAAAAACGGTAAATCTTCTTTTCTTAAACTCATCCCGGACAAAATTGTAAATAGGGGAGTTGAATAGAGTTCCCCGTTCTTCTACTGCTATATATTTTGCCCGGGGAAAAGCAGAAAGAATATTTCTTATCGAACCGCGTAGAAGTTCTTTTTGATATTCTTGAATAAGTTTCATTTTGGAATCGTCAATATCATCATTAATAAGCAAAACATATTCTTTTGAAAAGCGCTGAAGCGAATCCGCTTTTAGTATTTCATCGGGCTCAGGAATTACTGCGGCGGCAACCGGGTATGTAAGGTTCAAAAAATAATTAAACTGTTTATCGCTGTGTTTAAAAGCATCCGAGATAATGAAAGAGAATTCATTTCTGTTTCTTTCTAATTTTGGATCGGGTGTTAGAGTAGCTTTTAGTTTAAGCATCTCATTGGTATAGATTCTAATTTCGGTAGTGCCAAAGATTTGCAACTCTTTGGAAACGAATCCGGTAATATCTTTTTCTATAACATTGTTAATATCTTTGATAATCAACGGGATTGGTACTTCTGCCGGAAGTGTAACAAAAAATTGTATCTTGATAGAATCTTCATATTCTTCACGGAAATTTTTCTTTTTAACCCAAGACGCATTAATTCCGTAGTCATCAAGAACTTTCCAGAACGTATTCTCTATTTCAGCTCTCGATAATTCTTTTGCGACCGGCTTAGAGGATTTTGGTTTAAACAAATCGACAACAATATTAATTAGCAACAGAGCTAAAGCAACAAACAATAAATATGATATTATCTTTTTTTTCCTATTCGCCACATACTTCCTGCAAAATTATTGATTCGTAAAATTCGGTTTTCTCTTTTCAAGAAACGCACTCGTTCCCTCTTTGAAATCTTCTGTGCCGCAGCAAAGAGCAAACATTCCGGATTCAAGATTTT